>JAJEAH010000060.1 GCA_022824225.1 Chloroflexota bacterium | reverse complement strand
ATCCCGTGCCCGCCGAGCTTGTCGGAGCGCTCTCACGATCCCGTTCTCGCTGAGCTTGTCGCCGCGCCCACCCCCCCGCGCTCGCGCTGCGCCTGTCGGAGCGCCACCCATCCCGTTCGCGCTGAGCCTGTCGCAGCGCCACCGATCCCGTTCGCGCTGAGCCCGTCGAAGCGCCACCGATCCCGTTCGCGCTGAGCCCGTCGAAGCGCTACCTATCCCACACAATCACTCGCTCACCTGCCATACCCTTTCGCCGGACCCACACCCCGCCGCAACCCCCAAGCCCACTCCCACGCAAACACGCTTGTCTCTCACCCGCGCACCCTCCGCCCCGTCGGCTTGGTATATTGTGAGAACAAGCAGCTTCAGCAGATCACGCGCAGCAGGAGATTCTCACACATGGACGTTCAAGTGTACGGTGTGAATCACGTCGGCATCGAAGTAGACGACGTTGAAAAGGCGGTTGCCTTCTACGAGGACGTCTTCAGCCTGGAGATGCTGCGCGGCGGCGAAGGCGCCGCGTGGTGCCAATTGGGAAATCACCAGTTCCTCGCGATATTCGAGGTGGATGAGTTGCAGCCGGAGCGGTCCCGCCACTTTGGCATCATGGTGCGCGACGAGGAACAACTCGCCCACGTGCGTGATAAATTGCGCACCACGTACAGGCTCGAGGTGATGTCCAACGACCACATACGCTGCGACTTTCGCGATCCGTGGGGCAACCGCATCCAGGTTGTCGATCTCCACGACGAGTCACTGGTGTGGCTGTTGCCCTACCAGGAGGTGCAGGAAGCGGGCATCGTCTTTCCGGCACCCGCTGCCGCCGCGTCCGGCGAGTGAACAGCGGCGCCGGAGCCAAACAGCCGCCTATTTCATCGCCCGCGGCGCTACGGTCTTAGCCCGCAGCGCGGACAGGATCCGCAGTGCGACCACAGCCCGCGCCCCACCGGCGCCCAAATCCACACAACCTACGGCAGACCCACAAACCAGCATCCACACGCAAGGAGCGCCAGATGACCCCGGCGGACGTACGCAGCCTGTTCCCCATTCTCGCCGAGCGCGCGTATCTCTTCAGCGGCGGCATTGCGCCAGCGTCCTCGCCCATGCTCACGGCCATCGAGCACCATCTGGCCGCGCTCACCCACAACACCGGCGATCTCTACGTGGATTTCATGGACGAACCCCGCGCGCTGCGCGAACGCTTCGCGGCGCTGCTGGGCGCCGACGAGGACGAAATCGTAATCAACGACAGCACCTCGGCGGGTTCGAGCCTGGCCGTAAGCTTGGTGGAGCCCACGCCGGGCGGCAACGTGGTCTTCGACGGCTTCCCCTATCCCTCCAGCGTCTATCCGTGGATGTTCCCGCCCCGCGACATATTGGAACGCCGTTTCGTTCAGCCGCGAGACGGCCTGATACACGTGGAGGACATGGCGCGCGCCATCGACGACAATACCGTGGCGGTGAGCGTTTCCCACGTCACGCCCGCCCAGGGCTTCCGCCACGATATTGGCGCACTGGCAGACATGGCCCACGCCCACGGCGCGGCGCTCCTGGTGGACGGCGCGCAGTCGGCGGGCGCGCTCAACATCGATCTCCATGCCAGCGGCGTGGACTTCTTCGCCACCACCGCCATGAAGTGGTTGCTGGGCGCCGCCGGCTTGGGTTTCCTGTACGTGGCGAAACGCCACCTGGACCGCCAGCCGCCGACGGCGGGCTGGGTAAGCACGTCGCAGACAGACATGGAGCGCCTGCGGCTACAGTCCAGCGCCGAACGCTTCCAACTCGGCATGCCAAATCTCATGGGCGTGGCCGCCTCGCTGCCCGGCATCGACATTCTGCTGGAGACCGGCATGGACGTGGTGGAAACCCACGTGCTCGACCTAACAGGCTACTGCATCGAGGGCCTGCGCGAGCGGGGCATCGCCGTGCGCACGCCCAGCGATCCCGCAAAACGCGGCGGCGTGATTGCCGCCGAACTGCCCGAGGCCGGGGAACTGCAAGCGTTTCTCACGGCCCGGGGCGTGGATACCTACAACGCCGGCGAACTCTTCCGTGTAGACCCCCATATCTTCAACAACCGCGCGGACATAGACCGCCTGCTGGCAGGCATCGACGCGTTTCGCTCCGGCGCAAAGAAGTAACCGCGCCGAGAGGCGGCAGAGGCCCTGCCAGGGCGTAACCATGCCTCCTTGCCAAAAGCTCGAGCAGCAGCCGATGCTTTGGTGGAGAGCAAGCTTTCGCCGGTGTTTGGTTGAGACTGAAGTCGGTGTAGTCGTGAGGAGTTTGCCATGCGGGTCGGACTAGTCGGCGCGGGAAACATGATGCAGATCACGCATCTGCCGTCGCTCATGCAAATTGCCGGAGTGCAGGTGGTTGCGGTCGCCGAGCTTGACCGGGACCGCGCCGAGAAGCTGGCGGCAGCGTACGGGATTCCGCGCATCTACGCCAGCGCGGCTGAGCTCGCCGCCCATGCGAACGATCTCGATTGCGCCGTGGTCGTAACGCAACGAGAGGTGCACGCGGCTGCCATCATTCCGCTGCTGGAAGCCGGCGTGCCGGTCTTCACCGAGAAGCCGCTGGCCGGTTCGCGTGCGGATGCCGAGCGGATTCACGCGGCCAGCGACCGCACGGGCACGCCGGTGATGGTGGGCTACATGCGCCAATTCGATCCCGGCGTGCAGGCGGCCAAGCGCTTGCTGGCGGAAGGCGCCGTCGGCGACGTGCGTTTCGCCCAGTTTCGGGACTTTGGCGGCAACTGGCAGATGGGCGCGGCCACGCTCAATTCTCTTGCCCTCGAACCCCCGCCGGCAGTTCCCGCCGCATCTGCACCCCCAGCGCCGCCACACCCGGAATCCCTGGACCGCACGCTGCACGAGTGGATCGAGGTCTGGGTGCACGATGTTAACCTCATGCAACACCTGCTGGGCGCGCCAAGCGGCGTGCGCTACGCGTCGCAGGGCCCGCCGCGCCTGGCCGTGCTGGACCACGGCTCGCATGAGACCGTGTTGGAAGTCGGACACTTGAACTATCCAAACGCGCCCTGGGACCAGGGATCTGCCATCTACGGCGCCGCCGGGCGGATCGAACTTACCCACGCGCCGCCGTTGCTCTTCCGTAAACCCTCCGCCGTGACGTTGCATACACCGGAGGGCTCCTCGCGCTTGAACGTGCCGTCCCAGGAGGGCTTTACCGAGGAGCTACGCTACTTCCTCCGCTGCGTGCAGCGGGGCGATACTCCGCGGCCCGCTGCGGCGGAAGGCGTCGCCGACATCGCGCTCTGCGAGCAGATCGTAGCCGCGTCAGCGCGGAAGTGAAGGCCGCAGCCGTTCGGCTAGCGCACGTAGGCCGCCGCCAGGCCGCCATCCACGGTGAGCGCCGCGCCGGTGGTCTTGGCCGCGCGGTCGGAAAGCAGGAACGCGGCGGCTTCGGCCACGTCGGCCGGTGTGACGTTTACCTTGAGGGCGGTGCGTTCGCGATAGTACGCGGCGAGGTCGTCGGGCGCGACGCCGTGGTCCCGGGCCCGCGCCTCGCGATAGCCGGTGGACCAGAGCCGTGAGTTTTCCAGCACGGCATCGGGGCAGAGCGCATTCACGCGAATGCCGTCCGGGCCGCCCTCTTCGGCCAGACAGCGGGCCAGGTGGAGTTCAGCCGCCTTGGCCGCGCTATAGGCGCTGTTGTTCCTGCTCGCCGCCAGCCCGTTCTTCGAGGAAATGAAGAGCAGCGCGCCGCCGAGTCCCTGCTGTTTCATGACCCGAAACGCCTCCCGCGCCACCAGAAAATAGCCGCGCGCCAGCACCGCATGAAGATCGTCCCACTGTGCGGCGGTAGTCTCTGCCACCGGCTGGGCGGCGGCAATGCCCGCGCTGCATACCACGGCGTCCACGCCGCCGTACGCCAGCACCGCGGCGTCGAAGGCCGCCTGCACGCTCGCTTCGTCTCGCACGTCGGCGGGCACGGCCAGCGCACACTCGGGGCCGTGGGTGTCATTGAGCGCGGCGGCAGTCCGTTCCGCGCCTTCTGCATCGATGTCGAGCGCCGCCACGTTGGCGCCGGCCGCGGCCAGCCGCTCCGCTATCGCCTTGCCGATGCCGCTGGCAGCGCCGGTGACCAGCGCCACACGTCGAGAGAACTCGGTTTCCGGCGGCGCCAACGTGAGCTTGAGCAGCTCCAGCGGCCAGTACTCGATGCTGAACGCTTCCGGGTCGGTCATGGACGTGTAGCGGTCCAAGACCTCGGCGCTGGCAATGTCGGCGATGGCGCGGTGATAGAGGCCCCCGGCCACACCCGCGTTCGGCATGTCCTTGCCGGTGGTCACCATGCCTAAGCCGGGGATGAGGATGATACGCGGGTAAGGATCGAGCATGGTCTCGCCGCTCTGGGCGTTTATGGTGAAATACCGTTCGTATGCCTGGGCGTATGCGTCAACTTCTGTGGGAATGCGCGCGCAGAAGTCCGCCACGGGCTCAGTGGCCGCATCCCATTGCAGGAAGAGCGGACGGTGTTTGGTATGGACCAGGTGATCGGGGCAGGCCGCGCCGCGCTGGGAGAGTTCCGGCGCGTGGGCGCTGTTCACAAAGTCGAGCACTGCCGGCGAGTCGTCGTACTTCAAGACTGCGCGCCGGTGTTGACTTACCGCGCCGCGCAGCGTAGGCAGCACCTGCCGGGCAATTCGTCTGCGCCGGTCTTCCGCTAGCGCCGGTGCGGCTACCGCGCCAAAGACTCGCTTCCCCGTTGCCGCGTCAGCGATAGCGCTCTGGGCGCGCGCCACCATCTCCAGCGTATTCTCATAGCACTCCTTGGAAGTCTCACCCCACGTCACCAGCCCGTGTTTCTGCATCAGCACGCAGCGCGCCGCCGGATGCTGCGCCACAAGCTCCCTCATCTCTTTCGCGCTGCTGAAGCTGGGCCGGAAGAACGGCATCCAGATGGCTTCTTGCCCATAGATGCGCGCCGCCAGGGCCACCGCGTCTTCCGTGCAGCAGAGGGACACCACGGCGTCGGGATGCGTGTGGTCGACGTGGGTAAAGGGCAGGAAGGCGTGCATGGTCGTTTCCACCGACGGCCGGGGCGGATCCAGGTCCAGGTAGCAGTGCGCCAGGTAGGTTGCCACCTCCTCATCGGTCATGTCGTCGCTGCGCAGCATATCCTCCAGCGCGTCCTGGTAGAGGCCGGTGAAGCCCTCCGGCACGATGGTGGCGAGATCGTACCCGCTGCCCTTCACCCGCAGCGACCGCACGTCCTGACCGCGAAAGTCGGTCTCGGTGAGCTTCATCGAGGTATTGCCGCCGCCCCAGTTCACGATCGAGGGGTCTTTGCCCAACAACCGCGAACGGTAGACCACCTCGCCCACGCCGGTGTGTTGTGCGGCATCGGCATCGCGCCAGTAGTTCACGACTTCAGTTTGCATCGCCATAGCTCTGCTGCCTTACGCCCTTTGAGCGAGAACTATCAGATGAACAGGCCCAATCGTTGGCAACCCGATTATAGCAGGGCGCGTCTACACACCATGGCATCGGCCATGCCAGCACACCAGGGGTCCCGCCGCAGCCCAATTACAACGGTCAGGAGGCGGCTCGTGCACGCAATCCAATGAGCGAACGAGCTACGTTCGACTGCCGCACGCAAGCGCTCTACCAAGCCCAGCACCGTGCGGGGCTGCGAGTGAGTACGGTAAGCTAATGGAAACGATCTGACAACAGGAGGACCCTCTCGTGCGATCGCGAAACTTGGGCAAGAATGGACCGCCGGTCTCGGTGCTTGGCTTTGGCGCGTGGCCGATTGCGGGCAAGATGGGCGCCGTGGCCGAACGCGACGCGGTGGCGGCAATCCGGCGCGCGGTGGACAGCGGCGTGACGCTCATCGACACGGCGGAAGGCTATGGCGGCGGGCTGTCCGAGGAACTCGTGGCCAAAGCCGTCGGCAACCGGCGCGCGGACCTCTTCATTGCCACCAAAGTCAGCCCGCACAACTGGCGCCGCGCCGATCTCGTGGCCGCCGCCGAACGCAGCTTGCGGCACCTGCACACCGACTATATGGACCTCTATCAAGTCCACTGGCCCAGCGACGATATGGATTTCGCGGAATGCATGCGCGCCATAGACGACCTGATCCAACAGGGCAAGATCCGGTACGCGGGCGTTTCCAACTTTTCGGTGGAGCAGATGCAGGCGTGCTTGCAGGTGCGGCACGTGGACTCGCTCCAGCCCAAGTACAACCTCATCGCCCGCCAGATAGAAGACGAAATCCTGCCATTCTGCGCCCAGCAGGGCATTGGCGTGCTCGCCTACGCGCCCTTGGGACAGGGCCTGCTCACCGACAGCTATGACGAGGACCACGTCTTCGCCGCCGATGACGTGCGCAGCGGACGGGAGGACTTCACCGGCGAGCGCTTCCGGCAGACGATCCGCATGGCCAAGCAGCTCAAAGCCTACGCCGCCGATCACGGCCATACCCTCATCGAGCTCGACGTGGCGTGGGTGCTGGCCCACCCCGCCATGACCACGGCGCTCATCGGCGCGAAGAGTCCGGCGCAGGTGGATGGCTGGATCGGCGCGGGAGACTGGGAACTGACCCCGGAACAGGTGCGGGAGATCAATCATATCGTAGCGGCAGCGGGGCTATAGGCGGGCGTTGCAATCGGTCAAGGTAGTCTGGGGTAGTTCTGCGTAAGGCCTACGAACGTTGACTGATGCATAAACAGACCCGGGGGGAGCCGAATCAAGAGAATTCGGCCTGGCTCGCCGCGACTATATGTCATTCCGAACGAAGCGTAGCGACTGTCGAACAAGGTTCGCGGAATCTAGGGTCAGTACCCCAACCGGCGCGATTGGCTCAACGCCTTGGTTTCCGCGCCCTGCGCGCGGCGAGGAAACTGGCGTGCCGGGACTACGGGCCGCGTAGAACGTGGCGCTAGATTCCTCGCTCCACTCGGAATGACAGTGGGCAATGCTCGGAACGACATGGGCTTCTGCCCGGTATGGCCAAAGAGATTTGTCATTCCGAACGAAGCGTAGCGACTGAGGAATCTAGGGTCAGTACCCCAACCGGCGCAATTGGCTCAGCGCCTTGGTTTCCGCGCCCTGCGCGCGGCGAGGAAACTGGCGTGCCGGGAATTCGAGCCGCGTAGAACGTGGCACTAGATTCCTCGCTCCACTCGGAATGACAGATGGGCTCGACTTGCCCCATTGTGAGTCCGAGATGAGATCCCTTGTAGAGAGTCCTAGACCTCGTTTTCCCTCAAGTACTCGATCGCGCCGCGCACCATGTCGAAGCGGCCCTCGCCCACCTTGGCCAGACGCACGTCTCCCTGGCGGTCGATCAGATAGAGGGTCGGCCAGGCGCGGTTGCCGAACGCCCGCCAGATTTTGAAATCGTTGTCGATGGCGACGGGATACGGCACGCCCAGCCGCTCCACGGCGGCGCGCACGTTATCCACCACTTTTTCGTGGCTGAACTCCGGCGTATGGATGCTGAGCAGCGTGAATCGGTCGTCCGCGTAGGTCTCATGAATATCCACCAGACCGGGGATATCGTTGCGGCAGTTAATTCAGCCGTAGGTCCAGAAGGCGAGGCCGACCGCCGATCGGCCCTGCAAGCTTGCCAGCGTAATCGGTTCGGAGTTTATCCACGTCGGTGACTCGAACTCCGGCGCCTTGCCGAGCACCGGCAACTCGCTCACGGTCGCGGCGCCGCTCTGCCTCCCCATGATGGACTGCCCGCACGCGCTAAGCCCAACCGCCGCCGCGCCGCCAGCCAATCCGTACAGCAAACGTCGTCTCTGCATCATCGCGCTCCTTCTGGCGCCCGCCAATTGGGTCCGTTCAACGTCCAGGCCGCTCCGCCGCCAGCGCCCCTTCACCACAGGCACGTCCGGCATGGGCGCGTTTCCGGCAGAGTCCCGGGGCCCTTACCCGGTCTGCCGCTTGCGGCGGCTCCCCGCCAACCGCAAGCGCTGGGACAGTCTGCGGGCCGGGGCGTTCGCCGGACGTCATAGCTCCAGCATACATAGGCCAACGGCCAGCGAACTGTTCGCGCCGCGACACATCGACCCAAACGTCCACCGTAGACCCGCAGCCGTTCGTGCTGAGCACAGTCGAAGCATGAACGACGCAGCGCAGCGCGCAGACCCGCAGCCGTTCGTGCTGAGCATAGTCGAAGCACGAACAACACAGCCCCGCGCGCGGGGCCCGCAGCCGTTCGTGCTGAGCTTAGTCGAAGCATGAACAACACAGCGCCCCGCGCGGGGCCCACAACGTTCAACGCGCAGGCTCAGCCCACCACCACGTTGATCAAGCGGCCGGGCACGTACTTCACCAGCTTCACGTCCCGGCCGTCCAGGAACTGCTGCACACGGTCGCTCGCCAGCGCCAGTTCCCGGGCGCCGTCTTCATCCAGAGCCACGCTGGCCTCGATGGTATCCCGCACCCGGCCATTCACCTGCACGACCAGCGTAAACGTCTCCTCATGGATGAGCGATTCGTCGAATTCCGGCCACTCCTGCTGGTGGACGGAGTACTCCCGGCCCCAGCGCTCCCAGATTTCTTCCGCCAGGTGCGGCGCAACCGGGGCCAGCACCAACAGGAACTGCTCCCGCGCTTTCTGCCACGTCTCCGTGGCCGCCAGTTCCGGCGAGTAGACCTTGTAGAGCCAGTTGGTGAACTCCATGAAGTACGCGATCATGGTGTTGAACTTGAGCGCGTCGATATCCTCGCCGGCGCGTTTGACCACGCGGTTGATCCAGCGGGTCAGTTCCGGCTCGGCTTGCGCAACCGGGAGCGGTTCGCTGCCCTGCTCCACGCGGTCCAGCAGCAGATTCCAGACGCGCACCAACCACCGGCGCGCGCCGGGAATGCCCTCCGTGTTCCAGCTAATGTCCTGGTCGAACGGGCCCATGAAGAGCTCGTACACGCGCAGCGCGTCCACGCCGAACTTTTCTACCATCTCATCCGGCGTGATGACGTTGCCGCGACTCTTGGACATCCTGCTCCCGTCCGGAGCCAAGACCATGCCTTGATGCCGCAGCATCGTGAACGGCTCATTGAAGTCGATGAGCATCGCATCCTTGATCACCTTGGTCCAGAAGCGCGCGTAGATCAGGTGCATCGTGGCGTGCTCCGAACCGCCGACGTAGAGGTCCACCGGCAGCCAGTAGCGCGCCTTGCCCAGGTCGAAGGGCAAGCCGTCGTTGTGCGGGTCCGCAAAGCGCAGGAAGTACCACGACGAGCACGCGAAGGTGTCCATGGTATCGGTCTCGCGCTCCGCGGGGCCTTTGCACGTGGGGCACGTGGTCGCCATGAACGAGCCCACCTTGGCCAGCGGCGAGCGCCCGTCGCCGGTGGGTTGAAAGTCGTCCACTTCCGGCAAGAGCACCGGCAACTGGGGCGTGGGCATCTCCACCCAGCCGCACTTGGGGCACTTCACCATGGGGATGGGCGCGCCCCAGTAGCGCTGGCGCGAGATCAGCCAATCGCGCATGCGGTACTGCACCTTGGCGCCGCCCAACTCGCGTTCCTCCAGCCATTCCGTAATTTTCTCTCCACCTATCGTGGATGTCTCCCCGTCGAAATCACCGGAGTTGACCAATGTCCCCTCGCCCTCGTAGGCGTCGGCAACGGCCCAGTCCACGTCGTCGGGGGGCTGTACCACCACGCGCACGTCCAGACCGAACTTCTGGGCGAACTCGAAGTCGCGCTGGTCGTGGGCGGGCACGGCCATGATCGCGCCGGTCCCGTAGGTCGCCAGCACGTAGTCGGCGATCCAGATGGGAATGTGCTCGTCGTTCACCGGATTGACGGCATACGACCCGGTAAAGACCCCGGTCTTTTCGCGCTCGGCGGATTGACGTTCGGTATCATCCGTGCGCGCCGCGGCGGCCACGTAGCGGTCCACAGCCTCTTTCTGCTCCGGCTTGGTCAGCTTGTCCACCAGTTCGTGCTCCGGCGCCAGCACCATGAAGGTAGCGCCGAACAGCGTATCCGCCCGCGTGGTGAAGACCCGCAGTTCGTCGCCGGCTTCCGTCAGAAAGACCGCCTCCGTGCCCTCGCTGCGGCCAATCCAATTGCGCTGCATCTCTTTAGTGGATTCCGGCCAGTCGATCTTCTCCAAGTCATCGAGCAAGCGGTCCGCGTAGTCCGTAATCTTGAAGTACCACTGCTCCAGGCTCTTCTTCTCCACCAGGGATTCACAGCGCCAGCAGCGGCCGTCATGCACTTGCTCGTTGGCCAAGATCGTCTCGCAGGAAGGGCACCACCACTGTTGGCCCTTGGACTTATACGCCAAGCCGCGGCGGTGGATGAGCAGGAAGAGCCACTGCGTGAACTTGTAGTATTCCGGCGAACTGGAATCGATCTCGCGGTCCCAGTCGAACGAGCAGCCGATCAGGTCGAGTTGGCGTCTGTAATTGTCGGTGTTTTGGTCCACGGTCAGCCGGGGCGAGATGCCCGTATCGCGGGCGCGGTTCTCGGCGGGCAAGCCAAACGCGTCCCAGCCCATGGGATGCAGCACGTTATAGCCGCGCATGCGCATCTGGCGCGATATGACATCGGTGGGAATATAGTTATGGCAATGACCGACGGAGAGCCCGTCGCCGGATGGGTAGGGGAAGAAGTCAAGACAGTAGAAGGTCTTGCGGTTGCTCTCTTCCTCCACGGTCTTGTATAGCTTCGTTTCGCGCCAGCGCGCCTGCCAGTCTTGCTCAAATTCCTGCGGTTGGTAATCTGCCGACACTACTTTCGTCGCCACCGGCGCGTCGGCCACCGGCGCGTCGGCTGCCGCCGCTGCCTCCTGGCCGGTTTCTTCCGGCGCTTCCGCCGCCGGCGCGGCGTCTGCCTGTTCCGCCTCCGGTGACGCTTCCGCAGGGGCGTCTACGGCGCTCTGCGGCGTTTGCTCCTCCGTCTGGCTCATGTTTTCCCACGCCTCCGCACGCGAAATATGCCAAAACGTCTGTTCGTGGCTGCTTAATACGCACATTGTAGCACAGAATCAGGCCCTCACCCTGTTACCGCCGACTGTCCACGGCTCATTAGAAAGGCAGCCCTGCCGCCTTCCTCCCGCCGGTAACGCGCGGCCCGTCAGGGAAAACGCGTAGAACCAACTTTAAGGGCCATGCGCAATCACAGCCGCGCAAAATGGTACCCTAACTAGCAAACCGACCAACGCCACCACGCAGCAAGGAGCAGAAACGCATGGGCTCGCGGCCGAAGATCACCCGCATCGTCGTGACGCGCTACGCGCACGAAGTCGCCGAACTGGGCATGGAAGAGACCTATGGGTTCGACATGGTGTACACGCCGGGCGGCCGCTTGGGCGGCGGAGGCAGCATCCTGACCATCGAGACCGACGCGGGCGTGCGCGGGGAAACTCCCGGCGGCATCGACTCTGGCACCGCGCAGTACCTGCTCGGACGCGATCCCCTGCAACGCGAAATCATCTGGCAGGACCTCAAGCGCCTCAATCGCGGCACTACCGCCACGCCGCCGGGCGAGTACGACGTTGCGCTGTGGGACATCGCCGGCAAGCTGGCCGGTCTCCCCATCGCCACGCTGCTCGGCGGCTGGCGTACCCGCCTGCCCTGCTACGCCAGCACCTACCACGGCGACGAGAACGGCGGCCTGACCACGCCGGAAGACTACGGCGAGTTCGCCCTGCGCTGCAAGGAAGACTACGGCTATCCGGCTTTCAAGATCCACGGCTGGATCGGCGCGCCCATCGCGCGGGAGGTGGCGGCGGTGCTCGCCATCCGCGACGCCGTGGGCGGCGACATGGACATCATGCTCGATCCCGCCGGAGCGTACGGCACGTTCGACGACGTCCTGAAAGTGGGCCGCGCCTGCGACGAAGCGCGGTACTTTTGGTACGAAGACGCCTTTCGCGGCGGCGGAGTCTCCCAATTCGCCCACGCGAAACTGCGCCAGTTCATCAAGACGCCCGTTCTCATGGGCGAACACATCCGCAGCTTGGAAACGAAAGCCGACGCCATCCACGCCGGCGCCGTGGACTACCTGCGCGCCAGCGCCGGGCGCGACGGCGGCATCACGGGCGTGATGAAGCTGGCCGCGCTGGCGGAAGCCCACGGGCTGGACGCGGAACTGCACGGCGGCAGTCTGGCCCACCGCCACTGCATGGCGGCTATCCGCAACACGAACTACTATGAACTCGGCCTCGTGCACCCCAACGTGCCCCACACGAAAGCGCCCGTCTACGCCGACCCCAAGTGGCGAGACGAACTCTACTCGGTGGACGCCGAGGGCTGCCTGGCCGTGCCGGAAGGCCCCGGCCTCGGCGTGGACCTCGACTGGGACTTCATCAACGCCAACAAGACCGGGGAGACGGTATACGCCTAGGCCGGACGCCGGTTAAACACATGGCAGGCGCCAACGTGGCCGGAAGGCCTATTCCGGTTGCGGCCGGCGCACGCGGCGCTCACGGCCTCGATGACTGCTGTGAATCAGGCCCCCGTGCGGCCTGACCGCCGCCGCGCCGCACGCGGCCTCGCTGCCATACTTACGCAGACGCGCCCAACACCCGGATGGGAGAAAACATGCCGGCAGCCGCCACAGCCAACGGTCCGGACGCCCCCGGAGACGCCGCAGGCGCTTGCCCCGGGGAAACCCCCGCCGACGCCCTGGAACTCTCCCTGCGCATCGCGGCGCCGCGAGCGCGCGTCTTTCGGCTCCTTACCGATCCCGACGGCATCGGCCTCTGGTTCGCCCAGGTGGCCGGCATCGAGCCCCGCGTGGGCGGGAGCGTCGAGTTCGTCTTCTTCAACGACAACGGCACGGTGAGCGTCTTTAGCGGGGAAGTCACCGCATTTGCGGCCAACGCGCGCTTTGGCTTCACGTGGCGCCACGCGGACTGGACGTTCCCGCCGCTGCACGTGCGCATCACGTTGACGGAATCCGCCAGCGCAACCACGCTGCGCCTGCGCCAGACCGGATTCGCCGCGGCCCCGCCTCTGGAGCGGGACGTGCACGCCGAAGGCTGGGCGCGCTATCTGGAACGTCTGGCCGCGGTCGCCGACGGCACGCGCCCCCAGGGATGGTACGGCTGATGGATAGGTGGGGCAGGTTGGTCGAGGAGCGGCTGCAAGAGGCGTTCAACGATGGCGCGTTCGAGAACTTGCCCGGCAAGGGCAAGCCGCTTGAATTTGACGAAGACCCGCTGGCGGACCCGTCCCAGTGGCTGGCGCGCCACATCCTGCGCAATAGCGGCATGAGCCTGCCGTGGGTCGAAGACCGGAAACGCATCGAGCAATCCCTCAGCACGGCCCGCGCAGCCCTGGCGCGCTCCCGCGCGGCGTACGTTGCTAGCTGCAACGCAGGTCCTCCGAATGCGGCCGCAGAGCGGCGTTGGCATCGGGCCCGCGCCGAGTTCTATGACCAAGCCGCCGCCATCAATCGCCGTATTCGCACCTATAACCTCTCCGTGCCCCACGTGCGCTTCCAACGCTGCCTCATCGAGCCGGCGCGTGAAGCGGCCCGCAGCGAGGACGACCTGCCGGTGTGACCGGGGCCGCTCATACGTCCAGCTTGGACATGTCCTTTCCCAGCGCGATGGGGCGAAAACACGCAATGCGCCCTACGGCCTGCCGCCATGCCCCGCAAACACACGTTGCAGACCCCAGTGCAGATCCAGACAGTGTCGGCTCTTGTTCGCGACGGCTGCAAATGCCATTGTATAATACAATTGTATCGCACGAACCAAGCACGTGAGCAGGAGAACGGGCGGTGGTTGCGGACGTAAACGGCAGAGACCCCAAAGTAGAAGAACACCTGCGCATCAGCCGCCAATTCCTGCGCCAAGCACAGGAAGAGTTCGCGCAAGGTGACCGGCTCCAAGCTTCGGAAAAAGCCTGGGGCGCGGCAGCCCACGCCGTGAAAGCCGTTGCCCAGCAGCGCGGGTGGCAACACGACGGGCATCGGTATCTCTTTCAGGCAATCGACAACATCTATCGCGAGACGGGTGACTCGGAGATTCTTGTCCTCTTTAGGTCAGCCAACTCCTTGCACATGAATCTCTACGAGAATTGGCAGACGGACAATTCCGTGCAAGACGGTATCGAGCGCGTAGAAGCGCTGCTGGGGAAGCTGGAGCCGCTGGCGGCCTGAGCATACGCCGGCCGGATCGACGCCGCGTCGCCGCCGCTCAACCGCGCCAGCCTACGAACAGACCGGTCGGCAACTGGCGACAGCAGCCTTAGACCAGCACGCCCGGCAGGGCGTTCGCCACGGCCCGCGTGGCGCGTTCGGTGGCGGCCTCCACGTCCAGTTCTCCCGCATAGAGCGGCTGAATCATACTTCGCAGCAGCAGCGTGCCAATCTCCGTCCACGGCAGGAGCATGCTGCCGCGGCCGTTGCGCAGCGCCGCCATCACCACCGGCACCCGCTCTTCCACCATGGCCAATTCCGGTTGATCGCCCGAGGGGTTCTCCACGTGGGTGAGCGCCGGTATCCACGCCGGCGCCAGCGAGCGCTCCGCCACGTACGGCGCCAGCGCCTTGATGGCCTCATACGCCAGTTCGGTCTGCACCGACTTGCCGTGAATGCCCAAGACGTCCATCACGTAGAGGGAACTATTGGCATTGCCGGCAAACGACGGCGCGTGCTGTATCTGCCAGCCGCGCCCGATATTCTCGCCGGAGTAGACCATGGCGTGGTGCAGCGCCGCTTCCTTGCGGGGCACCAAACGCGTCATGTCGCGGAATGACATGTCGGCGCTCGTCGGCATGATGCGGTGTTCGTAGGCCAGGTCTTGCCAGGCTTGCAGCGCCGACCGGGACTCATCGGAGGTGAGGTTCAGGCGGCCTTCCCGCATGTCCAGCACGCCCCCGCCGCCCTGGGTCATCAGGTGCGCCCACAGCCCCGTATACAGCCCTTCGCCCACCGCCCACCACTCGTCCTTGTTGCGCGCGCGGGCGGCGCTCATGAACTGTTGGCCTATGCCCACGAAGTCATTCCACGACCACGCGGCCGGCGGGGGCGGCAGGTCGGTATCGTCGAAACGGTCCGGACGCCACGCCATCACACCCGCGCCCAGCACCACCGGCACCGCCTGGATACGGCCTCCGAACGTCGTCGCCTCCACCGCCGGCGTTAGAAACTCGTTGAGAAAGCTCCGGTCGCGCTGCACGTAGTCATTGAGCTGGGCGAAGAAGGGACTGGCAATGCCCGGGAGCGTGAAGATGCCGCCGGTAAGCATGGCAATGTCCGCCGGCCGCCCCGCGGCGGCTTCGGCGTCTATGCCCCGGCGAAAGTACGTCCACGTCGGCGGACTGCCGCTGGCGGTCACGCCGCCGTCTTCCCGCGCTTTGATGATCTGCAAGGAAATACGGAAGCGCTCACCCGACCCCGGATCGATGTCGCCGGCGTTCCACGCCTGAATGGCGCGAATGAGGTTCGTGGCGGCTACCAGCGTAATGTTGGGCGCCACCACGTGCACCGTGGGCACGTTAGAGTCGCCGCCGGGACGTATCGAATCGGGCATACTGCTCCCGCACGCCGCCAACAACGGCAATATGGGCAGCGACCCGAACGCCATGAGGAATTTCCGGCGCGATAGGCTCATTTCGCTTCGTCTAACCCCGATTCAAGGAGAAATCACGCAACGCTTAAAACTGCTGTCATGCCAGTCTGCGCTCAGTATCGTCACTCCGGCAAATGCCCGCTAACTCGTTGACAGAAGCTCCTCTCAACCGGCTGGTCTTGGCATCCCAAGTCTCACTGAGCATGGCTCAATGCCATTCCCAGCGCATTCCTCTGTCATTCCCTGCGCAACTCCACGTCACTCCGAGCGCAACTTCACGTCACTCCCAGTCCAACTCCACGTCATTCCCTGCGCAACTCCATGTCATTCCCTGCCCAACCCTCTGTCATTCCGAGCGGAGCGAGGAACCTAGTGCCCGTGCCTCAACCGCCTCGGCTCGCGCGTCACCCTAGATTCCTCTCTGCGCTCCGCTCCGTTCGGAATGACACGTGGATGCGCGGTACGTGGCCGGTAGGGGCGGTTCGCGAACCGCCCCTACCGCTATGCCGGGACTACTGCCCGCCGCCCCTAGTGCTATGCCGGGACCACTGCCATGCCGCCTCCATTGCCATGCCGGGACTCCGCCATGCATATCCCCGGCGCATCCATAGCGCTCTGTCCTTACACTTAACCCTACCTAACCACCAGGAAATACGCACCCGCCGATTGACCGACTACGCCAGACCCAACAGAACACGCGCCAGCATGGAGCAGACCACCAAGCCGGCGCCGTCCATGATAGTCGTAATCAAGGGCAAGGAGACCACTGCCGGATCGATGCCGATCTTCTGCAGCGCCAGGAGCAGCACCGGCCACCGCGAACACCGCTCAGACGATGATGCCAGCGGTATCAGACCCACGGTCAAGGCGATACTGACGGGCACTCCCAAGGTCAGCGTGCGTAGATTGACCGCGAGGGCTAGCAACGGGCCCATGGCCGGCACCACCAGCAACTCTCTGCAGCACCCGCAAGACCTGCCCCAGGCGCACGCCGCTCACCGTTCGCGCTCAGCTTGTCCAAGCGCACACCGTTCACCGTTCGCGCTGAGCCTGTCCAAGCACACCCCAATCCGTTCGCGCTGAGCCTGTCGAAGCGCACACCCCAATCCGTTCGTGCTGAGCTTGTCGAAGCACACACCGCTCAGGCGCGCACCAATAGCCGCACTAAACCCGCTCACAGCCCATCACTCACCCCGGCAAGACCGATCCCCAGCCGTCGCAGCGCCTAAACTTCCACCACCAGCCCGTCATACGCCGGCTCGATGCCGTGGGGCGCAAAGAAGTCAACGCACTCCAGATAGGGCGGCGTGCGGTTGTGGGAGAAGTGGGTGGCGAACTGCCGCGCGCCGGGGCGCAGCCTGCCCTCGTCTGCCAACCGTTGGTGGTGCTCCACGCACTGGTGCATGGAGAGGTGGTGGGTGCCCGGCGGACCGATGCCCATCGTCGACTCGATGATGACGCAATCGAACGCAAAGTCCTGCAGTTGCTCCCAGGTCTCCGCCGGAAACGGCCCGGTGTCGGAGGCATAGAGCAGCGTGCGGCCGTTCTGCTCCAGCGCAAAGAACACCGGCGTCAGTTCCGGCGCGTGGGCGGCCGCGAACGCCGTCACCCGGTAGCGGCCGGCCTGCCACGAATCGCCGGGGCGGATGGTGTTCAGGCGCAGGTGGAACTCGTCGGCGGCGAGGCTCCGCGCGGCGGCCGCGCCCATGATCCCCTCAATGGTCGGCGGCGTGCCGTAGACGTCCATCAGGGCCGGCGTCGTGGCGCAGAAGCTCTGCCGGCGCATGTAGAGATTCGCCAGTTGCACGTGATCGCCGTGGCTGTGGGTGACGAGCAGATTGGACACCCGGCCAAAGTTCGCGCCG
The DNA here is from genome assembly GCA_022824225.1 of Chloroflexota bacterium. Lineage (GTDB taxonomy): Bacteria > Chloroflexota > UBA11872 > VXOZ01 > VXOZ01 > VXOZ01. The sequence continues at coordinate 28,317 of JAJEAH010000060.1, read as the reverse complement.
GTGGCGTGCATGCTCGCCACCATGTCGGGCCCAATGTCTATCAGCAGGTCGTCGTTCACCAGCACTGCCGACCGGCGGCGCAGGTTGCGGCCGCCCAGCGCGCGGGCCGTGGAACAGTGCGCGCACTCGCAGAAGATCGCCGGATAGCCTTCAGCCGCTCCCGTGCCCAGGAAAAGTACTCGCATGGTGCTCCCTTACCGGTTCATTTCACGGAGAATGTGCGCCAGCTCCGGGATGAGAATCGCGCTCAGCGCCAAGCGCACCGCGCCGGAGGAGCCGGGACAGCAAACCACGAACTTGTTGCCGATGCGGCCGGCGGTGGCCCGGCTGAGAATTGTCGCCGCGCCGATCTCCTCGTAGCTCAGGATGCGGAAGAGTTCGCCAAAGCCCGTCAGTTCTTTCTCCAGCAGCGACTGCACCGTCTCCACCGTGATGTCCCGCGTGCCGGGGCCGGTGCCGCCGGTGAGCATGACGAACCGCGCCCGGCCCGCCAGCATGTGGGTAAGGGCCTGGGTAATCTGCTGCGCGTCGTTCTTCACCAACCGGTAGCCGACGATCTCGTGCCCGGCTTCCTGCAGCATGCTCTGAATGAGCGCGCCGGACTTGTCGTCGAGTTCGGTGCGCGTGTCGCTGACCGTGATCACCGCGCACTCGATGGAGGGGAACTGCCGCGCCCCGGCCTGACGGTGCTCGTCGGGAGAAGACGTGGCGGCGGGCTCGTCGTGACGATGGGCGTCGTGACCGTGCTCTTCCGACCCATGCTGGTGCTCATCGTGCGCGTGAGAATCTGCGTCACTCCCGTGCTGGTGCTCCGCATGGGCGTGGTCGTCGGCGTGGCCGTGGGTGTCCCCGCCCTGCCGTTCACCGGCATGCTGTCCTGCCTCGGCGGCTGCTAGTTCTTCTTCATCAGCCTCACACGGCGGCGGGCGATACGGTTGCCTGGCAATGAGCGAGCGCCCTTGGTGATGCTCGTGGTCATGATCGTGTTCGTGTTTCTGTTCGCCTTCCATTTTGCACGTCCTTCCGGCTATTGGGATCTACGTCGTTGCATGCCGATAGTAGGTCAAGTTTGGCATACACTATTGTACCGCGTATGGCACACCCAGCGGCTGTGGACTATGCAATCGCATAACTGAATTTGCAGACATAGACTTGAATGCTCCGCAGGGTTGCTTTCTGTATCATTCCGAGCGCAGCGAGGAATCTCGAAGTATACGTACCCTCGATTCTTCGTCGCTGCGCTCCTTAGAATGACAGATTAATGCACTGGTGAGCGCGTCAGTTTGTGCAGTTTGGAGATCCGTAGAGTGTTCGCGCAATTCCGCAAATCCCTTCCCACGAGTGCATTGAGTTCTTTTATACCTATTGCTATCATGATGACTAAAATAGTCTAAGATCTAACTTATCTCACATAAGTCGCTACTTGAATATAAAGCGTAGTTCGCTGGGAAATAAGTACTTGAATTAACATCCGCAGTGAGTCTCAGAATGAGACACCATCGTGGTGACGTGCTTTGTGCGTGACCTTGAGACCCACTCTGGTGTGAGGCTGAAGCAACCCGTTCACTTTGTAGCGTGTCGCAAGGAGGCACCATATGCGCATTCCTATCCGTCGGTCCATTGTCGTAGTTGTCTTGCTCTTGCTGCTGACCCCAGTGGCTCTTTTCGCTCAATCCGAGACAGCAAGACAGGTGGTCGAGTTGATCTTCTCCGACAACGAATCCTCGATCACTCTTGAGGATTCGGTCACAAGCACCGCGCTGGTAACCTTCACCCATGACGGCAAAGACTACCAGATGAAAGTGCCGGTGACCATCGACATCAGCGAGACGATTCCGTTGGCAGATAGCATGACCGTCACTGAAAGCACGGCTCGTGTTGGAGTCTACGGCATTGAGGTAGTTAGGGTTCTTGAGACCACTGATGAGTTGAAGTTCGGTTACTTTGACACGTACAAACCAAGTAGCGATGAGCACAAACTACTGCTGGTCATCTTTGCTCTGACAAATCTCAGCGACACGGCCAAAGACTTCGACAGTTGGTTCAGCGATGACACGCTGTTAGGCATTGATGACCTGGGCCGCCAGTTCGAGAATGAGAAGATTGTCGGTTGCGACGAGGCACATCCCGGCGAGAGAATTCAGTGCATTGCAATCTTCGATGTCATGAAGGACATCACACTCGCCAAGATTGAAGTTCACGCGCTTGCCGAGCGCACTGTAGATGTGCCGGAGGCGCAGGAGTACACAGTGCCTAAAGAGGACTGAAAGCAAGGAGACATCTAGTGCGTACCATCATAGCTTTGGCGTGGATTTGGGCAATGCTTGGCTCGCTTGTTGGATGCGCAGTGCTGGTCGGCGGCGTTTCCACAGCGGAGAGTTCGCCACAGGAGGCTGCAATTGCGGGGATTGCCCTAGGTATTGCAGTGATGCCATACTGCTTTGCTCGGAGCCTATCTGCAATCCGTTCAGGATCGAACGCAATGCGGAAAGAGGAATCGGAGAAGCATCAGCAGACTGATTGATTCGTGTGAAAGCACTGACGGGTCACGAACAGCTATTGGTTAGACTCTAACTTTCGGGTCCCGCAAAAGAGAAACATGACTGGCTGCAATCCAGTCGTGTTTAGACGCTAAGAGCAAGCAACATACGCTATGCAGCGTATTGTATTTCGCTATCAAAACTCGCACGACCCAGTGGTTTCAAGATGGCAGACTGCTGCTCCTGAATGGGGTGTGCGTGGTGAAATAGACCTAGTTCAAGCCGTAGGCAGCAACCCTGATCCGATCGAGAAGAAGTTCAACAAGAGCGTGGATATCTACGCCGTCCAACAAGTGCTGGCCGCGAAATCGAAGTAGGTATTCTCTAGACTTGGACTCTGGCTAGGTCTGGGTATTGGACACTTGCGCACCCCTGCGTGACTCGTTGCCTTTGTTGGTGATTCTAAGAAACGTAGCGACAAAGAGTCTCGTGTACACAAGTTCTAGATTCTTAGTCGCTACGCTCCTCAGAATCACATATCGGGGAGTGGCTTTACATTTTGACACTCACATCTCTACAGCCTAAGTCAAAGTTTACTAATTCTGCTCTTCCGTTCCTTTGACACTCCTGCGCAGTTGCGCTTACATTTGGACATAGTCAGATTCGTACTGGCACCTTGACGGTGGTTTGAGGATATATCCATGTCTACTCCGGAAGAGCGACTCGCTCGTGTTGAAGTCGGCTTCGAGCACTTGGCGACGAAAGCCGACATACAAACCGTGCTTACGCAGATGGCGGAGATTCGTGGAGAGTTTCGCGGCATCAAGTGGACATTGATTGCGTCTATAGCGTTAGCCGGTCTAGCAGTTGGCATCTTGGCATTTTCCGCCCGATAGCGCGAACTGCAGCAGTTCCTTGTGCCCTATCGCCCAACGCGAATGCAAGTGAGACACGCAAGGTAGGGCGTTCAACGTCCAATGCCATACTGTCGCCCTTCCCCAATTCTCCAGTCAGCCCCGCGCATGTGCGTCGACCCCACGTGCGGACTTCTACCCCACAAGCCCCTGCAAGAAGGGATTATTCGCCCGCTCCGCGCCGACGGTTGTCTCGTCGCCGTGGCCGGGCAGCACGCGGGTGGCAGCGGGTAGCGGCAGAATCTTCTCGGCAATGACCTTGAGCAGCAATTCGCCGTCGCTATCCTCGAAGTCGCTTCTGCCGACCGATCCGGCAAAGAGGGTGTCACCGGCGAAGAGGTGGTCCTCCACCAGGAAGCACACCCCGCCGGCGGAGTGGCCGGGCGTATGGAGGGTGCGGATCGTCAACGCGCCCAGGGCGAGTTCCTCGCCATCGCGCAAGAGCACGTCCGCCGCAACGCCCGCCCGTTCCTCTAGCAGCGCGGCGTCATCCTGATGCACCACGATGGGCGCGCCCGTCTGCTCGCGAAAGAACGAGTCGTTATCGACGTGATCGAAGTGGTGGTGGGTATTGAGGATGTAGCGCAGGTTGAGCCGCTCGGCCTGGATCACTCCCAGCAGATCGTCGCTGGCGATGCCGGGATCGATGATGGCCGCGTGCTTGGTAGACTCGTCCCACAGCACGTAGACGTTGTTTAGCAGCGGGCCCCGGACGAAGGCGGCCACCTTCATGGGGTCTTCGCTTTCTGCGCGGTCTTCGCATTCCGCGCGGTCTTCGCATCCTGCGCAGGCGTCGCATTTCGCGCGGTCGCGGTCTTCTCACCGGCGGCTTCCGCCACCGTCTTGTCCGGCTTGTCCTCAGCGCGGGCCGCGCCGGCGGTCCCTTCCGGCCCATCAGGCGGGGCAGCCACTTTGGTCTGCGCCGTTTCGGCATCGGGCGCCTGGGGTTCGGACTCGCTCGCGGCGCCCGCCGGGCGTTCCGCAGCCGCCCCGCCGTCGTCCCCCGCCGTATCTTCCGCCGCATCTTCCGGCTCAGCGGCGCTGCCGTACGCCTGCGCCAGCGCGGCGAATTCCGATCCTGCCTTGGCGTCCCCAGCCGGGCTCGCAGGCGCCGTCTCCGGGGCCGTGTCCGCTTTGTCGTCAGCGGAATCTGACGCTGCGTCAGCGGACTTTGACGCGGCGTCAACGGCGTCCGGCGCAGCGCCCGGCGCGGTGTCGCCGTTCACCGCCGCGGCGGTGTCCGCCGCCGGGCTTTCAACCTCCGGCTGCGGCGGCAGAGGCGGCTTGGCAAACACGAGCTCGCACCACGGATCGCCCGCCGTCAGGTGAGATTCCCACTTCACCTCGGCAGCGCGCTCCGCCAGGTACGCCAGATCGTAGGCGCCGCACGACTGGCACAGCGCCGCGTCGTCGCTATCCGCAAAGCCGAACGGACACTGGCGCATGCGCACGCGATAGTCACGTCCGGTTTCGATGATTTGCAGGCTGCCTTCGGGCAACGTATTGCGGTGCATGTCCGCCCAGGTGCGCGCCAACTCCGCAGTGTCCTCCTTGGCGCCGGCGGCGCGTTGGGCGGCGCGGGCGCCCATATCCCGGTAGATGTCCGCCTGCTCCACCAGCCAGTCCTCACCCAGCCGGGCTTTGAGGCTGCGCATCAGACCGGCAAACAGGTCTTGCTGCAGCGGTGATCCACCGCCGCCCTGCGCCCCCTGGGGCGTCCAGGCTGGCCCTCGTTCGCTCGGAGCGGGGCGTCGCGCTGCCGCGATCGCCGCAACCGCCGGCGGCGCATTGGCTTCCGCGCCGGCCTGGTCCGGCCGGGTCCCGGCAACCTCCGCCGCTTCCTTTGCCGTCTCATCGAGGCCCTGCTGGATTTCCGCGCCAGCGGTCTTTACTTCGCCTTGGACCTTCTTTACGTCCTTTTCCACGTCTTCAGCCGTGGAGCGCACTTCGCCCTGGATGGATGAAATCTCGCCGCGAATGGCGTCGATGTCTTCCTGAACGTCGCCAAGCTGGTCTTTGAAAACCGCGAGCGCATCGCCATAGCTCGACCGGAGCTGTCGGATTACCCCGGTGACTTGGCGAATCACCCCCGGCAACCGGTCCGGCCCCAGCAGGACAAGGCCGAGCAGCAGGATTACCATTAGTTCCGGCAGACCGATATCGAACATGTTTGCTCATTTCCCGCGAACGGTGCGTCAGGTGTCTCCGCTCTATTCTATCCCGCGCCGGGTACCGGGGCAAAAACTGTACGCCGCCCACGCCGCACAGTATCATGTGCAGTGAGTACGCACGCAAGGGAGCATGACCCATGGCAGTACAACAGAAAATCTGGCAACCCGAGCTATCGTGGCGCGCCTTCCGCAAGGAGTTGCCCAACGACTGGTGTCTCCGCATCAACGAGCGCTACACCGTGCCCTTCGCCAACGGCTACGTTCTGCAGATCACGCGCGCCGAGCACAATGACGACGGCTGGGAGTGCGCGCTGGAACGCCGGGGCCGCGTGGCCAAGCACCCCGACTTCCCCCATGGCCCGCAGTTGCTCATGGAAGAAGCCGCGGTGGATGCGCTGGTGGCAACGGTCGCGGGCTACCCCGCCGGCTGACGCCCGCCGCCGGGGACACCCGCTCGGCCACGCCCCACACCCGTATCGCGCCCCACAGCCCTACTCCCGGTCCCGTCCGGCGGAAAGGAACCGCCTGTGCCCACATTCACCCCAGACGCCCTGCGCCGCATCGGCCAAGACTTCTTCACCGCGCTGGGCTGCCGGCCCGAAGACGCCCGGATCGTGGCCGACCACCTGGTGCAGTCGAATCTCTACGGCCACGATTCCCACGGCATACTGCGCATGTACGAATACGCCCGCGCCGTACGGGAAGGCCGCGTCGATCCCCAAGGCACGCCCCGCGTCGTGCGCGAGCACGCCTGCACCGCGGTGCTGGAAGCGCAAGACGGCTTCGGGCAGGTTGCCGCCGCCTATGCCGCCAGATTTGCCATCGACAAAGCCCGCACCTATGGCATAGCCAGTGTAACGCTGCGCAACACCAGCCACGTTGGCCGCGCGGGGGAATTCCCCACCATGGCAGCCCAGGCCGGCATGATCGGCATAATGTACGTCAACACCGGCCGCAAGGGCTTTCAGGTCGCGCCATTCGGCGGCATCGACGGGCGCTTGGGCACGAATCCGCTGGCGTTCGCCGCGCCCCGCCGGGACGCGCCGCCGATCGTGGTGGACATGACCACCTGCACGGTGGCCGAAGGCAAGATCAGCGTGGCGACCAATCGCGGCACGCCGGTGCCGGCCGGCTGGATCATCGACGGCGCGGGCAATCCCAGCACGGACCCCCACGTCTACTGGGACGAGCCGCGCGGGGCTATCCTGCCGCTCGGCGGCCCGCTGGGCCACAAGGGCTACGCGCTGAGCTTGATGATGGAACTCTGCGCCGGCGGGCTGAGCGGTCAAGGCATGTCTTCCGGCGACTTGAGCTATCCCGGCAACGGCGTTCTGTTTTCGGTCTACGACATCGCCCACTTCACGGACCTGGAATCCTACTACGACGAGGTGGAAGCCCTGGTCGCCCACGTCAAGTCGAGCCGCACCGAACCCGGCGTGGACGAGGTGCTCCTGCCCGGCGAGCCGGAGTTTCGCACGGAACGCGAGCGCGCGCAAACGGGCATACCCGTCGACGACACCACCTGGGAGAGAATCTGCGAATCCGCCCGCGGGATGGGCCTGGACCCCAGCGCCTGGCAGCACGCCTAGCGCTCGGCGAATGCAACGCGCCGCACCCGCGCCGCGGCCCGGCATTGGGCGCATTCGCCCGATCGCGGCGCGCAAGCCGGGGGTCGCCATGGCACGGCCCGCGCGTTCAGCGAATCCGTATCGTAGAGCACAAGCCGAAAGGAGCCGTTCGTGCCCACCCTCACCGCCGCGGCCATGCGCCGCATCGGCCAAGAATTCTTCACGGCGCTGGGCTGCCGCCCGGATGACGCCCGGATCGTCACCGACCACCTGGTGCAATCCAACCTGTACGGCCATGAGTCCCATGGCCTCCTGCGCATGTATGAGTACGCCCGCGCCGTGAGCGAAGGCCGCGTCGATCCCCAGGGCGCGCCGGAGGTGGTGAGCGACCGCGCCTGCACGGCGGTGGTGGACGCCCACGGCGGCTTTGGGCAGGTGGGCGCGGCGCTGGCCACGGACCTGGCCATACAGAAGGCGCGGGAACACGGCATTGGCAGCGTTGCGCTGCGCCGGGCCAGCCACATCGGCCGCGCCGGAGCGTATCCCGTCACTATCGCCGCGGCGAACATGATCGGCGTCGTCTACGTAAACTCGGGCCGCATGGGCTTTCAGGTCACGCCCTTCGGCGGCATCGACGGCCGCCTGGGCACGAATCCCCTGGCCTTTGGCGCGCCCCGCCGCGCCGATCCGCCCATCATGGTGGACATGACGACCTGCACGGTGGCCGACGGCAAGATCCGGGTGGCTACCAATCTCGGCAAGCCGCTGCCGGAAGGTTGGGTCATCGACGCGCAGGGCAATCCCAGCACAGACCCTGTGGCGTATTGGGAAGAGCCGCGCGGCGCCATTCTCCCTCTGGGCGGGCCGCTGGGTCACAAGGGCTACGCGCTGAGCATGTTCATGGAAATCTGCGCCGGCGGCCTGAGCGGCCAGGGCATGTCTTCCGGCGATCGGCGCGCGCCGGCCAACGGCGTGCTCTTCACGGTCTATAATATCGAGTTCTTTACGGACATGGACTTCTACTACGACGAGGTGGAAGCCCTGGTCAACCACGTCAAGTCGAGCCGCACGGCGCCCGGCGTAACGGAAATCCTGGTGCCCGGCGAGCCGGAATTTCGCAGGGAACGCGAGCGCGCGCAAACGGGCATTCCCATCGACGACACCACCTGGCAAAAGCTCTGCGCGTCGGCCCGTGACATCGGGCTCGACCCAACCGCCTGGGAACTAGCGTGATTGGACGCCGGTAGGCCGGGATGCCCCGGGATACCATGGAAAAGCCCGCTCCGGCTGCGCCCCGGCCTCGCTGCGGGCGCGCCGCCGCGCCGGTGCGCTAAGACCGGACCGCCGCGCCGTTCGGTGAGGGCAACAGCGGCACGCACAAGCTCGAACACGCCTCGAATCGTTGCGCAATACAATAGAAGCCCGGCGCTGAAAGGAGCCGCTCGTGCCTACCGTATCCGCCGCCGTACTGCGCCGCCTTGGCAACGCGTTCTTCAGCGCCCTGGGGTGCAGCGCGGCAGACGCACGCACGGTCACCGACCATCTGGTGCAGTCCAACCTGTACGGCCATGATTCCCACGGCATGGTGCGCATGCGCCAATATGCGGAGTCCGTGCGCGAAAAACGCGTCGTGGACCCGCAGGCCATACCCGAAATCGCGCGTGAACACGCCTGTACCGCCGTGGTGGACGCGCACAACGGCTTTGGGCAAGTCGGCGCGACCTTTGCCACGGAACTTCTGATCGACAAAGCGCGCGCCAACGGCATCGCCGCCGTCTCGCTGCGCAACACGAGCCACATCGGGCGGGTGGGGGCCTATCCCCTGCTGGTGGCGCAGGCCGGCATGATCGGCCACATCTACGTCAACGCCGGCAGGCTGGGCTTTCAGGTGGCGCCGTTTGGCGGCATAGACGGACGCCTGGGCACCAATCCGCTGGCCTTTGCCGCGCCCCGGCGGGACGCGCCGCCCTTCTTCGTGGACATGACCACCTCAACCGTGGCCGACGGTAAGATCCGCGTCGCCGCCAACGCGGGCAAACCGCTGCCGGAGGGCTGGCTGCTGGATGCCGCAGGCAAACCGAGCACACGACCGGAAGACTACGTGGATGAACCCCACGGCGCCATCTTGCCCCTCGGCGGGCCGCTGGGGCACAAGGGCACGGCGCTCAGCATGATGATCGAGGTGTGCGGCGGCGGCATGAGCGGCCAGGGCATGTCCGCCGGCGACATGCGCGTGGACAGCAACGGCGTGCTCCTCATCGCCTACGACATCGCCCAGTTCGTAGAGCCGGACTTCTTCTACGACGAGATGGAAGCCCTCATCAGCCACGTCAAGTCAAGCCGCACGGCGGAGGGCGTCCAAGAGATTCTGATTGCGGGCGAGCCGGAGTACCGCGCCGAGCGCGAACGCGCCCAGTCGGGCATCCCCATCGACGAGACGACCTGGGAACACATCTGCGCGGACGCCCGCGGCCTGGGGCTGGATCCCCGCCTCTGGCAATTGGATTGAGCGATTAGCCATACCGGGCGCGGCCAGCCGCGCCCGGCAATCACCCAATTCCGCGTCGGCGCAGGCTGCGGCGCGTCCTATTCTTCCCGCGTGACGGTAAAGTCGATCTCCAAGCGGATTTCGTCCACCACGCTCAGCACGATGGCCACGCTTGGCTTCGTCATGTCGAACTGGTCGAACGTAATCATCGTCTTGGCGGTGCCCGCCGCTTCGCTGGCGCCGGCCTGGATGACCGTTTCCCAGGTCACTTCACGGGTTTGGTCTTTGACGGTCAAGTCGCCCACCATTTGCACCGTCACTTCACCGGAGGTCGGCAGCGGCCAGGGCAAACCTTGCATTGCTTTCACCACAAAGGTGGCACTGGGATACTGGTCGGTCTCCAACGTTCTGCTCCGGACGTAGCCGTCGCGCCTCGAGGAGTCGCTGGTGAGGCCGGCCATGCCGACCACGATCTGTGACTGGTCGCTGACCACATTGCCCTCGGCGTCGAACACAATGGCGCCAGTGACGTCCATGGTCTCGCCGATTGCGTCATTGGGCAACTCCTGGTTGGCGAGTTGCTCCTTGACCAAGTAGCGGGCGGTAGAACGCGCGGGGTCGATGGTATAGACGGTTGCGCCCTCTGCGGGCTCCGCCGCCTGTTCCGGCGCCGCCGTGGCCGCCGGGGCGGCGGTGGCCGCGGGTTCCGCCGTGGGTTCCGCCTCCGCCGGCTCGTCGCCGCCGCAGGCTATCATGCCGATGGCAATTGCCAAAATGAGAAACAGAACACCTACTCGCCGCATGCCGGGCTCCTTCCCTGCTGCAAAGCGCCACATTAGCCCTATATTGTACCCGCTCACTCTTAGCCTTGCCTGAGAATGCGCCTAGGCCCGGAGCTGCCGCCGGACGGCTTTCCCGGGTCGCGCCGCCCGTGCCGTTTGGTATTTGGCCCCGGGCATTGGTACGATAGGCCATAGTATTCCGGCGTATACTGTCTTCTCAGACCAGCCATAGCCCACCAAGGAGCAAACGACCGTGATGAGTCCTGCGGAACTGCGCGAACGCTTGCGCACCGTGATCCCATTTCCCGTGACCCCGTTCAATGCCGACTACTCTCTCGATCTGGACGGGTTGGCTCGCAACATCGACTTTCTGGCGCGGGAGGGATCTCCCGCCGTGCTGGCCGCGGGCGGCACGGGCGAGTTCTTCTCCCTCACCTTCACCGAATGGCAGGACGTGGTGACCACCACCATCGAGGCGGCCGCCGGTCGCTGCCTCCTGCTGGCGGGCGTGGGTGTCAATCCGGCCGTGGGCGCGGAGATGGCCCGCTTTGCCGAACGCGTCGGTGTGGACGGCTTGCTCATGATGCCGCCCTACTACGGCGCGTCCAGCGACGAGGGCTTCTACCAGTACTACAAGGCCATCGCCGACGCCACGAGCCTGGGCGTCTTCCCCTATGCCCGCGACCACGCCAAGCTCGGCCCGGAACTGGTCGACCGCCTGGCCGACGTGCCGAATATCGTGGCTTTCAAGGACGGCCAAGGCGACGTGCGCATGTTCCAACGCGTCCGCTCCCACGTGGGCGATCGGCTGCTCTGGCTGGCGGGTGTGGGCGACGATATGGTGCACGCCTACTTTGCCGCCGGCGCCGAGGGCTACACCTCCAGCAACGCGAACTACAATCCCAAATCGGCCATCGAGGCCCTGGAACTGGCCCGCGCGGGCCGCTTCAGCGAACTCCAGGCCAAGATCGAACGCGAAACGCTCCCCATCTACGACATTCGCTACAAGGTGCGGGGCTACGAGGTCACGGTGATGAAAGAAGTCATGATGGCTATCGGCCTGGCCGGAGGCCCCGTCCGCCCGCCGCTGGCCGAACTGGCCCCGGACGACAAAGCCGCCGTGCACGCGGCGGTGGACAAGATCGGCCTGCGGGAAACGGTCGCCGCCGCGGTGTAAGGCCGCACGAAGCCGTTAACGGGATTTACCCATCGTTGCCGCCATTCCTCGTGTCGATGACGAAAGGGCACGACGGCCGGTCCAGCCAGCAGGCGACGTCGGGGTAGCTCGTCTCAAACACGTAGGGGCACGACATGTCGTGCCCCTACGTGTTTGCCGGCGCCATCATCTCGTGGCATCCGCCGGGCCGCGCTCAGCCTTGAGCCACGCGGTAGATCGTCACCCCCTCGTTGCGGTAGACCGGCGAGATGCCGTGTTCGCCCATGTGATCGAATTTATCCAGTCCCGGCCCCTGGTAGTAGGCGCGTTCCAGTTCCCCCAGGTAGATGTAGTCCACGCCGTATTGCCGCAGGAGCGTGAGCGCCAAATCTACGTCGGCGGTCTCGTAGATCGTTTGGACGTCGAGCTTGCGCTGCTCGATCATGGGGCGGTACTCCCAGCGTTGCAGCCACTGGTGGGAATCCCAGCCGAGCACGGTCGGCAGGCCGGTGTGGATGCTCACCCGCGCGCCCCAGCGAAAGTACGGGATGGTAGCTTCCAACACCGTAGGCGTGCCGGCCACGTTGTCCTGCACCCAGCGGATGGCTTCCCAGTCCCACGCGAGCGGAATCTGCCGTTCCTGGTCGTGTATCACGGCATCCTGCATGAACGCCGCGCCGTCTAGGGTCACCAGCCCCGGCGCCAGCCGCTGCTCGGCCCGGTCGGGGATGGCCGACAGCGGATAGAGCAAGGCCAGCCCCACCAGCAAGCCGCCCACGGGCAATACGAAGCGGCGCAACCGCAACTCTTGCCACAGCAGCGGCAAGGTACAAGCGGCCACAAGCGCCAGCAGGTTCCAGGCCTGCAGGTAGAACTTGAAGATGGTGTTCATGCGCCACACGTCACCGTCGATGGCGAAGAACTCCGGGAAGATGCCCAGCGCCCCCGCCAGCGCCGCCATGCCCGCCAGCAGGCGCGTCGATCGTTGTGCTTGGGGCCGCAGCGCCGCCAGCACCGCCAGCAATACCATGGCTTGCAGCAGCAACACGATGGGCCGCTGCCAGAGCACGCCGGCAAGCGCAATCTGCAACACAAGCGCCGCGCCCGCCAACAGGATGTTGCGGTCCGCCCGCCAACGCCACAGCTCCCGCAGCAAGAACACCGCGACGAAGAAGAGCGGTACGCCGTGAATTACCAGGTATTGCCAGAGCGGCGTCTGCATGTCTATGCCGTTTGCGCCCAGGAAGAACGACTGGTAGTGCTGGATATACGGCCCGAAGGCGACGCGGCCCACGAGATACAGGCCGATTCCCGCCGCGCCCACCCGCGCCCACGCCGGCAGCTCCAGGCGCAAGAGTCCCCGGCGCTCAACCAGGGCCACCCCGCCGCCGAGCAACAGGGCGTACGTGGGGTAGTCCCAGGTGTTGGCGGTGCGCAGGAAGCCCAACACGAATCCGCCCAACAGGAGCAAGGGCACTGTGGGAAAGCGCAGGAGCGGCCGCAGCCAGGTACGTATTAATGGGCTTGGGTTCTGCACTTCGTAGGCGGCGTTTTGGCGGTAGCTCAAGACGAACGCCAGGGCCAGCACCGGCACAAGCATGGTAAACGGCAGCGCCAGCACGTGGGGGTGCAGGTCGCCGTAGAGAAAGCTGAAGAACGGGAACTCATGGATGGCGTTTTCGATGAGCCGCGTGCTGAGCCAGTAGTCGAAGCCCGGCGGCGGCGCGCCCCGGACAAGGTTGCTAAGCGCCTCGCCGAGCCACGCGCCGCCTGCGGCCAGGCGGTTCGGCCCCGCGCTGGCCGTGAGCCGCTGCGCCCACTGCACGGCGGCGTCCAGATTGCCCACCACCGCCACCAGCACAATGCCGCCCAGCCCCGCCAGCAAGCGCATGCCCCGCGAGGAATCACGCCATACCGTGCTGCCAAAGGTGTAGACGTTTGCCGCCAGCAGCGCCGCCAACAGCGGGACCACCAGGTTGTACGCCACCGACGGCACGATGCCAAGCAACCGAATCAGCGTGGCGAACACCTGATGCCCCATATAGTAGTAGTTGATGTAGCCCCCGGCGAACCAGGGGTCGTAGGGCGGGAACCGTTCGGCCTTGATGAGGGCGTTCACGTGGGCAAAGTCCATGGGCTTCTCGCCGCCGAAGTGCGGGTGCCAGAGGTCGGGATTCGTCAGCCGCACCCAGAGGAAGAACGCGAAGACGCCGGTGAAGACCAGTTCGCTGAGCAGGATTTCCTTCCGGCGCCGCGCGAGAAAACCGGCAAACCGTCCGCCCGAACGCATGAGCGCCCACGCGCTGGCGCCGGCAATCAGGATGACGCCCAGCCACGTGCCGGCGCGACCCGCCGTCCACACGCCGTTGCTCGCCAGCCACCAGGGAACGAACGCGAAGAACAGCAAGCCCACGCTCTTCGCCAGCAGATAGCCGCGGTCGGGAACCATGGGCACGATTTGCCACAGCAGCGGCCACGTGAGCCAGCCCACCAGCAGAATCGCCAGCCACCACACCAGCCACGGTACGGCGTTCACGATGCTCGCGCGGTTGAAGTAGTCCGACCACGTGCCCGCTTCACGCAGCCCGTCGCGCTGCGCCGTGTCGAGCAAGAGGCCGTTGTACGCCAGTTGGGCCGGCGTGAGGGTCTGCGGCAGCGTGGTCAGGTGGGGCAGTAGCAGTGTCCGCACACGGTCCGGATCGAATGCGGCGGTCTTGGCGAAGAGATGCACCGGGGGATGGTCGAAGACGATGAATTGCTCTTCCGCCGCGCTGTCGTCGATCTCCCACCCGAACAGGCGGGGAAAGTGGGTGAATGTCTGCTCCGGGGCGAAGCCAAGCCGGCCTGCAAAAAGTAAGTCGTAGTACGCCGCCGTCATCGGAAACCGCGCTGGCAGTTGGCGGATGACGCCGTGGGTGCGGTTGCTGCTCACGACGATGTAGTCGGCCTGGGTCAAGGCCGCTACCATCTCTTCCAGCTTGCCGCCGGTATCCGGGGCAAAGACGGGAAGCTGCACGTATTGGAACTGCTCCGGGCCGCGTTGCGATCCCGGCAGCCGTAGCGGCAGGGCGTCGTCCCAGTGCTCTGCGGCAAGCACCGCACCCGCGGGCACGTTTTCGTACAGCCATTGGCTGGCGCGGGTACGCGCCACCGGTTCGGCATAGATGCGCGAATAGGCAAACGCCCACGCGAACGCGCCTAGCAGAACGATCCCCGCCAGGGCCGCTCCGGCATAGGGCAACACTCGCCCAAGCAACGCCGCTTCCCTCGCGCGCAGGCGGCCCGCCTCCCGCCCCATGCGCCGCAGCCAGGTCTGAGCGTTGCCCTGGGCGCATGCGTACACCAACCAACACAGAAACGCCCCGCCCAACACGGCAAAGGCCGGGTAGATGGGCAGAAAGTAGCGGCCGGGCTTGGCGAACTGCATGGCCTGATAGCCATAGTGGGCTATCACCCACACCACCACCGGCGCAAACACCAGGTTGCCCCGACCCGCCACGCGCCAGATTCCCCAGAACAGCCCCAGCCACGCCGCCGCAGCCAGCGCCCAGCCCATCTCCCAACGGAACATCTGCTCGATGGGAAACAGCGCGTAGTTCGCGGTGGCCCAGCTATAGGACGGCGGAAAGTCCACGCTGCCGCCGGCGAGTTGGCGCAACGTCTCGATATCCTGGGCGTACCGGGGATTGAGCCGGGGGTCCCAGGTCGCGGCCCCCGCAAAGACGTAGGGCAGACAGAGGCGGAGGACGATATACACCAGCGCGCCGCCCAATAGCACGTGTACGCCCAGACGCGCGAGGAAGCGGTAATTCACGGCCAGCGCCGGGGGCTGCGTCTCCCGCCAGGCCCGCAGCGCAAAGGCAAGCCCGATCGGCGCCGCCAGCGTCGCCACCCCCAACTTGCTGGACAGGGCCAGACCCGCCGCGACGCTGACACCGACCAGGTCGTACCAGCGTCCGTCTTCCTGCCAGCGGAGCGCCCACCAGAGCGCAAGCGTGGCAAAGAACGTAACCCACGTGTCCATGGTGTAGAAGTGCGCTTGCTGGACGGCCTGCACCGCGCACGCGTAGAGCGCCGCGGCAAGCGCGCCGGCCCAGAGTCCCCGCAGTCGCCGCCCCAGCAGAAAGACGATCACTATCGTCACAACGTCCAGCGCGGCGGTGAGCGCGCGCCCCACGAGATGGGCGCCGTCATAGACGTCTCTATCGAGGAGTCCGGCTGCGGCTTTCGTGAGAAACATGGGCAGCGTGCCGTAGACGAACGAGCCGATGCCCTGGTTGTAGGGATTGAGGGGTGAGGTCTCGGTGTCGAAGTACCCGGCGAGGGAATCCGGCCACTGGATTGCCGTCGTCGTGATGGTGATGTGGCGTTCGTCGGGATGCAGGTGGGCGCCGGCATCCCAGTTCAAGCCGGTGAACCGCAGCCACGCCCCGGCCAGCAACGCCAGTCCCAGCAGCAGCCACGGCCCATGCATCCGGCACACGGCAAACACCGTGTCAAACGCGCGCTCTGCCGGTGTCTCGCCCGCCGGGCGCTCACCACGAGCAGGCGCTTCTGTGGGGGCGGGGCTACTCATTCCACCTGAGACGCACAGGCCAATGCCGCGGCGGGGGACGCAAGTTCAGGCTCCCGGTCGTCGCTTTCGAGCCGGTTGGCGCGGTAGAGTTCTTCGTGCAGATCTACGGTGCGCTGGTAGTTGAACACCGCCGCAATCTCGTCGGACGATTTCGCGTACCGGTCTGGGTTTTCCAGCACAGCAATCAGGGCCTCCACCAGCGCGCCCGTCTCGCCCGGCGGCACGATGCGGCCCATGCCGGTCAGGCGCACCGCTTGGCGGCAACCGGGCAGGTCGGACGCAACCACGGGCGTGCCGCAGAGCATCGCCTCTACCTGCACGATGCCAAAAGACTCCATGGGATTGATGCTCGGCAACGCCAGCACGTCGCAGGCCGCATAGAAGCACGCCAGTTCCTTGCCCTCCAGGTGGTCCAGGAGCACGACGCGGTCGCCAAACGCGTCCAACCGGGGGCGCAGCTGCGCGTAGTAGTTCTCGCCGACCACGTTGCGGTACTCTCCCGCCAGCGCCAGCCGCACGTCCGGGACACGCTGCTGCACGGCGGCAAACGCGTCGAACAGCACGTGGAGGCCCTTCTGTTCGGCAAAGCGGCCCGCAAACCCAATGAATGCATCCTCCAACCCGTGCCTTTCGCGGAACGCGGCTACTTCCGCCGGGGACACGGCAGCCACCGCTACCGGCGGGTGGATGACCACGGCTTTCGCCAAGTAACCGGAAAGGAGGTACGAGTGCCGGGCAAAATCCCAGGTGTACGAACACAGCCAGTCGGCCCGGTCCGCCGCGTAGCGCTGCATCAAATTGACCACCGTGCCCGCCAGGCGGTTTACGAATCCGGCGGGCAAGTGAAGATCCGTGTGCGCCGTGAGTATGAGCGGGCGGCGTCCCCGGTTCAGCAGAGCCGCATACGCGGCTTCGAAATACGGCAGGTGGACGTGCACCACGTCGTGGCCTGCCAGGTATCGCGGCAACACGCGAAAGAACGACGGCAGCACCGTCCCTTTACTCACCCGCAAGAGCACCGGCAGCCGCACGACGCGCACGCCCTCCAGCCGCTCTTCCGCCGGCAGGTTGGGCCGGTGGCGCGACGTGAGCACGGTGACCTCGTGGCCGCGCGCCGCGAGCCCCCGCGCGACACGGTGCATGTATGCGGTGATGCCGCTACTATGGGGCAGATAGTACGTTGTGAGGTAGAGTATCCGCATCGGGCGTAGCGAATTGTCGCCGCTATCCCTGCCGTGGGCCGGAACCGGCGGCCCGGTGTACCACGTCTCATTCGTCACGCAGCTTCCCGGGTCGATTGAGCTCGGCAGGGGGTACGCGCGGTTGTGCGCCGGGACGACATTGGGGAAGCTCTGTCCGGCCGGCAGCACGTATGGTACTACTATGGCAGGAGCAATGGCACGCTGTAAACCGACGGCAGGGGGCTAACCCGGCCACCGCCGGCGTGCGGGACGTTGGCTCCATCGTCGTCAACCCAGGAAAGGGCTAACCCGGTCAGCGCCGGCGTGCGGCTAGCACACCGCCGGCCGGCACGAACCGCCGCACTTGCGTACCTGTCGGTCTTACCCGGTCCTCCAATCACGCGAGCACAACATGTCTACGGGAATCAGTAGCGTTTGACTTGATCACCTTCTTGGGCTAGATCTCATGTCATTTGTATGTTCTAGAAGGCGGGGAGACGGGGGAGGGGAGTGAGAGGTAGCGCGAAGCGTGTATCGAATGTCATTCCGAACGGAGCGCAGCGCAGTGAGGAATCTAAGGAGCCGCGCCAAGCGGGCAGCACGTTGCGGGGGCGCTAGATTCCTCGCAGGGCTCGGAATGACAAAAGACAGGGAACGCACAGCCATGCCAAGCCGAACGCTGCACGCGCCCACGCCGAACCGAACGCGGTACGCGCCCACGCCAAACCGAGCGCAGCACGCGCCCACGCCAAACCGAACGCTGCACGCGCTATGTCATTCCGAGCGGCAATCAATGTCATTTGTGTGTTGTAGAAGACGGGGAGACGGGGAGGGGATGAAGAGGTAGCGCGAAGGGTGTATCGAATGTCATTCCGAGCGTAGCGACTAATCCAATGTCATTCCGAACGGAGCGCAGCGCAGTGAGGAATCTAAGGAGCCGCGCCAAGCGGGCGGCACGTTGCGCGGGCGCTAGATTCCTCGCTGCGCTCGGAATGACAAAAGACAGGGAACGCACAGCCATGCCAAACCGAACGCGGTACGCGCCCACGCCGAACGCTGCACCCTCTATATCATTACCGAACGGCACTCAATGTCATTCCTAGCGCAGCGTCGAACAGGATTCGCTGACTTCGTCAAAGACGCGGAATCTAGTGTGCTCCCGGCTCTAGATTCTTCGTCGCTGCACTCCTCAGAATGACATGTCAGCCGCACTCCTCGGAATGACATTTCGGCTGTATTTCTCAGAATGACATTTCGGGGAGCAGCCGTTCACGTTGACACCCATACCTGTGCAGCCTAAAGTCAATACCTACTAATCGCGATGTCTACTCCACTTGACACGAGCATAGACGCGCTTTTGGCCCGGGAACTCGATCCGGCCTTTGCCGCCCGTGCCGGCCTCATCCTTCGGCGCCTGCAACCCGCCGCCGACGGTAGAATCTTGGACGTGGGCTGCGGCCGCGGCTTCTACGTCAAGGCGCTGGCCGATCTCTACCCCAACGCCGCCGTAATCGGCCTAGACTACAGCCGCGACTACCTCATGGCCGCTGCAGACGGAAGCACGTCGGCGCCCCTGGCCCGCGCCGACGCCCGCGCGCTGCCGTATGCGTCCGGCGCGTTCGGCGGGGTGGTGTGTTCGGAAGTGTTGGAGCACGTCGTAGACGACGACGCGGCGCTGGCCGAGATTTTCCGCGTGCTCGCCGACGACGGCGTGCTCCTCATCTCGGTGCCCCACCAACGCTATCCGTTTCTCTGGGACCCGCTCAACTGGGCGCTGGAGCGGGCTTTTCGCACCCACGTGCCGTCCCACGTGTGGTGGCTGGCCGGCATCTGGGCCGACCACGTGCGCTTGTATACGGCCGCGGCGCTGCGCAGCCGCGTGCAGGCCGCGGGTTTCACGGTGGAAAACGTGTGGTTCACAACCCCGCGCTCCCTGCCCTTCGCCCACTTCTTGCTCTACGGCGTCGGCAAAAACTTCGTGGAACGTGGCCTTTGCCCGTCCTGCAATCGCTTTGGCCAGCAACAAGGCGCTTCACGGCTGCTAACGTGGGCCCGCCGCCTGCTCTATGCTTTTGACGACCCGGAACCGGTGCGCGACGCGGAACTTCCCTCCGTAGGCATCGTGCTGCGGGCGCGCAAGAGGGGTGGGCCCTAATCGTGCGCGGGCCTTAACCGTGCGTGTGCCCTCATCGTGCGTGCGTCCTAGCCATGCGTGCGCCTTGGCAGTGCGTGCGCTCTAGCCCGCCCGCGCCCATGAGCCTGCCCCGACGTAGCGCTTCGGCCTGATGCTGTCCGAACCGTGCCCCACGTGCGCAACGACCTTACCAGCGGGTGAAGCATGCAAAATCTGCGCTCCGCCGAGGGCGACAGGAGCAGGAAAAAGGGCGCTCACGTGCCAATCCCAACGCTTTACGCCGCTCCTGTCGCCGCCGCCGGCGAGATTCTCCGGGCCACGCGACCCGGGCTTTGGCGGTACAGTACTTCTGGAGGAGCGGGTTGGGGCGGGACCGCTAAGAGCAAGCGGCAAGGCCCGGCTGCGCGCTTACGGCGACAGCGCGGGGTCCGGCGCGATCTTCCGTTCTCGCACTCCGTCCACTTCCAGGACCCCAAACCGCGTCAGCAAGGTGAAATCCAACTCCACGCCGCCGTGCCGCGACGTTGTCCACTGCATGAAGTACACGCCCGGCTCCAGTGTGCCTTGCCACCTGGCGATAGTTACCTCTTCGCCCGCCGAAAGCCGCTCCACCGGCAATTGCGTGAACCGCGCTAACAACTGTTGTTGGGCGTTGAAGACCTCGCCCCGGGCGTCCAACACCTCTTCATCGGTATAGAGCCGGTCGCTGACGTTGCGCACCGTAATCGTAATCACGGTATTGCCGGCGCTATCCAGGCGCGCGCTGCCGCTGAACTCCAAGCGTTGGCCTTCCTCCTCGCCCAGGAAGCCGCACCCGGCCAGCGCCAGGCACACCAGCGCAACGCTCCCCAACCGGCGGGCCGCCCGGATGAACGCGCGCCCCCGGTGCAGGGCTGCCGCCAGTCTGTCAATTCGCATGGTTTGCGCCGCGCCGGGCATGCACACGAGTCCTTAGCGGGTCACGATGGGCAACAAGTCTTGACTAAGGTCTTGCGGACCGATTACGGCAAGCTTGGCGGCATTGCCGCCAAACACGCGCTCGGCAACCCGCTGGATGTCGTCGGCCGTCACCGCCTCCACACGAGCCACAGCATCATCCGGAGTGATGAGTTCGTCGTGCAGCAATTCGCGCACGCCGCCCCAACCCGCCACGCGCTGGGTGCTCTCCATGCCCAGCAGAAGGTGGCCCTTGGTAAACTCCTTCGCTTTCCGGAGTTCCGCCTCCGGCACGAGCTCCCGCATGCCCCCAATCTGCTCCATGATGCAGCCCAGCGCGTCCGCCGCGTTTGCGGGGTCCACGCCGCCGTAAACGGTCAGCGTGCCGGTATCGAAGTGGTGGTGAGGATACGAGCCGACGCTGTAGGCCAGGCCGCGCTTCTCCCGCACTTCCAGGAAGAGCCGCGAACTCATGCCTTCGCCCAACACGGTATTCAGCAGCCCTTGGGCGTAACGGTCTTCATCGAACATGGAAAGCCCCGGGAACGAGAGCAGCATCGTCATCTGCTCCACCGATTCGCGCCCTTCGCCGATGGCGGCCGGCTCCTGGCCGTTTCCTGTCCACGGCACGTAGTCTGCCGGCGGGCCGTTCGTCCACGCGCCGTAGAGCCGTTCCGCGTCGGCCATCACCTGCGCGTGGGTGACGTTGCCCGCCACCGACAATACCGTATTCACCGGACTATACATGCGGCTGCGGTAGTCATTGATCATGTCCGGCGTGATGCCCTGCACGGTTTCGGCGCTGCCGCCAATATCCCGTCCCAGAGGATGCTCCGGCCAGCAGATTTGGTCGCTCAGGATACTCACCCAACTGCGGGGGTCATCGTGATACATCCGCAATTCTTCCAGAATTACGCCCTGCTCGCGCTTGAGTTCGTCCGGGGCGAGCAGCGGGTTGAGAAATATGTCCGCCAGCAACTCCATCGCCACGCCGTAGTGTGGCTGGGCCACCCGGCACCAGTAGTCCACGATTTCCTTGTCCGTGCTGGCGTTCATGGAACCGCCCACGCCCTCGATGGACTCGCTCACGATTTGCGCGGTGGGAAAGCGTGCGCTGCCCTTGAAGAGCATGTGCTCGAAGACGTGGGCGATGCCGGCCTCCGGGTCGCGTTCATAGCGCGAACCGGCGCGCACGATCACGATCACCGATACCGAGCGCGTGTGCGGCAAATGCGCGGAAACGACGCGCATACCGTTGGCCAGAGTGGACTTTTCGAACATGGATGTGCTGCCCTCTCGTATGTCTTGAATTTGGCATGAGACCCGTCCTATTGCGGATGTGAGTTGCCTGCCTCACCGGCCCCCGAGAACTGCCGCACCATGCGCCGGCAGGACTTCCGTTGCACCCCGCCGCACAGACGCCACCGCCGGGAACCCAAAGACTGACGAACCCGCACGTTTCTCATTGTACTCTAGTCCCCGGTCAGCCCGCCCCGGCGATCACGGGCCGGGCGTTTGTCGCCACAGTACGCGTTACCTACACTTGAGTGAGACAGCAACTGGAATGGGGTCTATCGCTCTAAGGGTGGAGAAGAGGTGTACGTCAATGCCGGTACTTTCCGATGATCGAGATTGCGAGCAAGTTGGAGGTAGACACTCGTTTACCACGCTCTCAGGCATTATTCTCCTTGTGCTGAGGTATTCTGGTTAGGGACAATCTCATTCTCGGAAGGGATCAGGTCGCCTCAGTCTTGTTCGCCAGCCTGAATTGAGCTCAAACAAACGACCTGTGAGTTGAACTGGTACCGATAGGCAGCGTAACAATAGGTGGATGTCCTCCGATATGTCACTGTGATGGCAGCGGCTACAACAGTATTCACATACCTACGAAATCGCTAACTTGATCGTCCAAGACACTCCAATGCCACACGATGAGGTGTCGTTAGCTTTGCCGCCGTGAGAGCCGATTGCTCATCCTGATCTGCTCGGCCTTTTGCGACAGTGTCAGCAATCGTCAGCTTGCTACAAATAAGCCCGCAACAGAAGGAGATTGCTAGACAATGCAAATCCCGGACTTCATTTTGGTTTCTTGTGTCAAGGTCAAAGACCAGGGCGGAACCTCGTTGAGGACCATTACGGCTATAGGGCAAACTCTCTCTTTCGTTGGACTCGCAAGTATGCCGAAATGCTAGGGTGCAAGTGGTATGCGTTGAGCCCAAAGTATGGGTTCTTGGCTCCAGGAGATAGGATTGAGGATTACGATTTGTCCATCGAATGCCTGACTCTTCAGCAGCGGCGCCAGTGGTCACTGCGAGTAGTGGAGCAATTGATCGAGAAGGAACGGGGAATACGAGACAAGAAAATTGAGCTCCATGTAAGCGCCTCGTATCTGAAATATGGTGTACTAGAAGGGCTTGAAAGAGCCGGAGCGCTCTATACCCGTCCAACACTGGGGATGAAGCGTCATGAAAAGGTAGGATGGTTCAAGAGTAAGGGAGTCTATAGCATCAGTGACTAGGCAGTGGTCGAGGTACTAAGGGTAGTTTAGATGGGTGGCAATCGTATCTGGCTGCGTTGGTGGGGATGCGGCGCGTTCGACGTGCGTTTTGGCGACGTGAACATTGCCTTCGATCCGTATCTCTTTGGCGAAAACCTGGCGAACGCGCAGCCGATTTACGACTACATCTTCATCAGTCACGAGCACTTCGACCATTGCCATCCCAAGACACTGCGCAAGCTCTGTCAGGGCGACCGGTTCAAGCGCATGTTCGTGCCGCCGGGCGCGCTGTGGCCGGACGAGCCGATCGATGAAAAGTACGGCGACGCCGCGTTTTCCCGCGATCTGCCCATCACCAAGCACGTGCCGGCCGAGAAGATTCAGGTGATGTATCCCAAGCACCAGAACGAACAGCAGCGCGGCAGGCCGTGGGCGGGACCGGCGAACGAGCGGGAGTTTCCCGGCCCGGACGAGGTAGACTTGGGTGAATTGCACGTGGAAACCATCGAGAGCGGCGAGAATCAGCGTCCCGATCTGCCAAATCTCGGCTTTCTGGTATCGCACAAGGCGTTAGGGGTCTCGTTCCTGCATATTGGCGATAGTTGGGCGGCCTATCCGGCGATGGAGGCGTTGCGCGGGCGGGTGGACTTTGCCATCCACATGAAACTCGGGCTGACGCCGACAAGCAACGCTGACCAAACAACCGAACTTGAAGACTTCGTGGGCTACATACGGCCACATGCGCTGATTCCCATTCACTACCGCACGGACCGCAAGTCCGATCCGGTGCCGGAGGGACACTGGCCGCCGAACGCGAGCGACGTGGGCGCGTTTATCGAGTACATTCGCGCCAAGATTGGCGGGCGTACCCAGGTGCTGCCGTTCACGGCCGGCGTGGAATACGCGGTCACACTGCCGGACAAGCAGGTGCGGTGGGAATGGGAGTGGGTGAACACGTGGGACGTGCCGCCGTGGCGCGAGGGATAGCCGGGCATCACGTGCCCTGCCGCTCCGGAGACGCGGCATGTTTCACGTGAAACATCTCTCCAAGCCCTCGCCTGCGGTCAAGCACGCGCGGTAAGTAGGTTCTGACCTAGGCTGCACAAGTGTGAGCGCCAACGTAAACGGCTGCTCCCTGAAATGTCATTCTTAGAACCAGTTTACGATCATATTTGGCGGGAGTCTACAAGGCTGATGGATGCCGTTCGTGCTGAGGGCTGCGCGAAGCCCTTGTCGAGTTTTGGGCGGCCATCTGCCAACTTGCGGCGGTTCTCCTCACCCTTCGACAAGCCTGTACTGAGCTTGTCGAAGTGCTCAGAGCCTGCCCCGTACTGGATACGGGGGCGAACGTTTGTCGTGCAAGAAACGATTGTAAACAGGCTCTTAGGTGCGTAGCCGAAACGTCATTCTGAGGAGTGCAGCCGAGATGTCACTCTAAGGGGTGCAGCATAAATGTCATTTGTATGTTGTAGAAGACGGGGAGACGGGGGAGGGTGAAGAGGTAGCGCGAAGGGCGAATCGAATGTCATTCCGAGCGTAGCGACTAATCCAATGTCATTCCGAACGGAGCGCAGCGCAGTGAGGAATCTAAGGAGCCGCGCCAATTGGGCGGCACATTGCGCGGGCGCTAGATTCCTCGCTGCGCTCGGAATGACAAAAGACAGGAGACGCACACCCATGCCACGCCGAAAGCAGCACGCGCCCTCGCCAAACCGAACGCGGCACCCCCTATGTCATTCCGAACGGCAATCAATGTCATTCTGAGGAGTGCAGCGACGAAGAATCTAGAGTCAGGAGCATACGAGGTTTTGTGGACATTTTGCCTTCATTCCCGTGAAAACTCGCCCCCGCACGGGGGCGCGGATTCCATCTTCACGCGACATTGGACCGTGCTGCTACGCGGGGTGGCAAACGGCCACATACGTAAGTACCATCCATGTCAATTGCGTACTTTGCCATTTTGTGCAGCAATACGAGAGGGATGGTCCCTTACAAACGCTTGAGATCCCGCGTCTTTGGCGAAGTCAGCGAACCCTGTTCGACGCTTGCGCTCGGAATGACATTGAAGGTCCACAGAGCCTAGATTCCGCTGACCCTGTTCGACGCTGCGCTCGGTATGACGTGAGACCTAGCCCAACAAGAATCTCAAGCCCAAATCCATTGATTTCCCAAGAGAGGGGCATTGCGAATCTCTCCGCGCGTAATTTCACCAACGTGCCAAACGCGCGCACCGGCTGCGTATCATGTTTCACGTGAAACAACCGGTCTGTGCGGTAGGCCGCGGCCACAGTAACGCACCGTATACCATCCCGCACACTCTCACCAACTCCCATAGCAATGGCAGCGGCCCCATGTTTCACGTGAAACGCGACCCCGCATGCCCGGCAGCGGCTACGAGGACAGTCTGTGTACCTTACGAAACTCTCCCTCACCAATTTTCGCAATTACCGCGCCGTGGAACTCCCGCTCGCCCGAGGCCTCACGATCTTGACGGGACCCAACGGGGCCGGCAAGTCCAATGTCCTCGAGGCCATCCACTGCCTGGCCACCGGCCGCTCCTACCGCGCGCGGTCTGAGGCGGAGTTGCGCAGCATCGCCCCGGATCCGGCGCGTCCCTACACACGGGTGGCGGGCGACGTGACAGCCGGCGAGCACGCGACCACGCTTGAAGTGATCTGGGCCGCCGAACAGGACCAGGACGCCGCCTTCAGCAAGCGTATCCGCATCGGCGGCGCGCCCCGCCGCGCTTCCAGCCTGCTGCAACACCTGCACGTGGTGCTGTTCACGCCCCACGACATTGCCCTGGTGGACGGCCCGCCGAGTAGCCGCCGCCGCTACCTCGACTACCTGCTCAGCCGCATCGATCCCAGCTATCTCCGCACGCTCCAGGGCTATGAACACGTCATGGCGGAACGCAACGCGCTCCTGCGCGCCCTGCGTGAGGGCGCAACCCGCGACCTGCGGCAACTGGAAGCCTGGAACCACGAGCTTACGTCCCTTGGCGCAACGCTTATCGGGTTTCGCAGCGCCTACGCAGCCCACGTCGCCGCGCCGCTTGCCGCGTACTACGCCGCGCTCGCGGGAACGAGCGGTGACGGGACTGCGGACAGCGCGGAATCCGGCGCGAGCAATGCCGCGAGACACCAAGGCGGTACTGAGCCACTACCGCGCAACGCGACATCGCCGACGCGCGATACGAAACCGCCCCTACAGGATGCGGCAACCTCCACGCAGCATGAGCATTCCCGCCCAAGCCATGAAGAGCCGGTATCGCGCAATGCGGAATCGCCGACGCGGCAGGCTCCGCCGCCCTTGCGCACCACAGAGGCCGGTCCTCCCCGCGCCGGGTTGCCCGCGCAGGGCCCGGAACTCCGCCTGCGCTACGAAGCCACCGTGCCGCTACCGCCAACCCCGCCGCCTCTCGACGAATTGCGCGTCAGCGCGTTGTCCCAGGCCTGGCTGGCAGACATTCAGACGGCCTTTGCCGCCGCCCTCGCCGAGCAGGCCCCGCGCGAGCGCGCCCAAGCGGTCACGGTGGTCGGACCCCATCGCGACGACCTCACGTTCCTGCGCGGCAGCCATTCCCTCGCCGCCTATGGCTCACGCGGCGAGCAGCGACTCGCGGCCCTCACGCTGAAACTCACCGAAATAGCCCTGCTCCAAGCGGTGTCCGGAGAATGGCCCGTAATATTGCTCGATGACTTCCTCTCCGAACTCGACGCCCAACGCCGGCAGCACGTCCTCGCGTCGCTTGTCCCCAACGTCCAGGCGTTCGCCACCACCTCCGACCTCCAGCAATTCTCGCCGGACGTAGTGGCGAACGCCCAGGTCATGCGGGTCGGCAACGATATGATCACGCCCGCATAGTGGCGCAAGACAACGGGGAAAACGTCCGCGCGCAGCAATCGCGGGCGTCAGGGTCTAGTCCTTTTCGGGACTTGCCGGTGTCTGGTAGACAATCGGTAGACTTGGACTTGGCCCGTACGGACATGCGAAACAGCGCACGCCCTCACGCACAAGCCGTACCTCAATCTGTCATTCTCTGAGAAGCCCTTCGGCAGGCTCAGGATGAGTCTTGCGACGTAGAATCTAGAGTCAGGGGTCTATTGGATACCTCGCTCGTAGCGACTCTCCGCTGCGCTCCATTCGGAATACCATGTCTGTGTACGGTGTGTAGTACTGAAGCGCCTTGAGGAGTCTTCCACATCGGTCAACGAAGCACCTGCCACTTACAGGCACGACAATGGCTATGAACAGGCCCCAGTTTGTGACAATTGAAGTGTGCGAGGGATTGCCGAGAATCCACAATTTGTAGGGCTCGACCCTGAACCTCAATGCAAGCAGGCCTATTGGCAGCCCTAATCTTCACCGACACCGGCTGGCCAAACACTCCTTCTGAGGAAGAGAAAAGCCATGCCGTCTCCCTATAGCCGGCGATGCCCTCGTAAACCGGCCGTCGCCCTGGGCCCGGGCGCGCGTGACGCGGCGGAAATCCGACACAGGTCACACCGGCTCCGAATCACCTGCAAATGCAACAAGGTAGTGAGGAAAGGCATAGCTCGTTCAGCCCTGCGGTACGCGAACAAGCGTGCGCCTTGTGGTACTATGCGAACGTATGGGAATAGTGACGTAAGAAAGACAGGGTGTTTTCCGGTGAAAGACAACGACAAGGAAGAGCTGACCGAGAGGTTCATGAATGCCGTAGACTACCTGAACCGCCAGGTGCACACCTTCGGCCTTGACGACTGGCAGGGCTTGGACATAACTATTCCCCAGATCAAGACGCTGGTATTGCTGGAGAGATCGGGGCCGTTGCGCATGGGTAGCATTGCGCGCTACCTGGACCGGGCGCTTTCCGCCACCACAACCGTCGTGGACCGTTTGGTAGAAAGAGGACTGGTGGACCGGGCTTGGGACCCGAATGATCGGCGCGTAGTGATTTGCCGCTTGACCGACCAGGGTAAGCAAGGCATGGAGCAGTTTTGGCGCATTCGGCGGGAGCGACTGCAACTAATGGTGGACTTCTTGGATGTGGAACAGTTGGGAGTCGTGGTGCGGGGGCTCGAAGTGGCTATCGCCGCGGACAAGGCGCTCTTTGGTTCACAAGAATCGGGCCAATCCACCGATTAGGTAGGAATTACTGTTCTCAGTTCTCAACCCGAAATTCGCTTCCGGCTGCAATCCGAGCGCAACTCTGTGTCATTCCGAACACTCTATGTCATTTGTATGTTGTAGCAGGCGGGGAGACGGGGGAGACGGGGGAGTGATGTGGAAGCGCGAAAGGTGCATCGAATGTCATTCCGAACGGAGCGCAGCGCAGTGAGGAATCTAAGGAGCCGCGCCAAGCGGGCGGCACGTTGCGCGGGCGCTAGATTCCTCGCAGGGCTCGGAATGACAAAAGACAGGGAACGCACATCCATGCCACGCCGAACGC
>JAJEAH010000030.1 GCA_022824225.1 Chloroflexota bacterium | reverse complement strand
TGTCAAGCTGTCGTAGGGGCACGACATGTCGTGCCCCTACGACAGCGAAACTGAGTTTCAATCGCCTTAGCAACAGAGATTACCATGGTATCCCAAGGCAGGAACTTAATGCGACAGCATTAGGGCTTGTCCCCCGCTCTTCGGGACAGGTGCTATGCGGTGCCCCTTCGCCGGGGACCTGCAAGTTGGTGAAGATGGATTCCCGCTTTCGCGGGAATGACAGACTGCGGGAATGACGGGCTGCGGAGGTCTTGTCTTTGTAGCGCGGGGGCTTGTCCCCCGCTCTTTGACGCACGCACGGCTAGACTAACTAATACAGGAGAAAACTGGAAATGCGCTTGCGCTTTGCCGCCATTGGCATTCACATACACGGCCCCGGCTCCATTCAGGAAATCCTCGCCGCGGGCGACACGGAGCTTGTCGGCATCGCCGAGAGCGACCCGCAGCGGCGGGAGGAAATCGCCCGGCAATACACCGTGCCTATCTACGCCGACCATGACGAGATGCTCGACGCCCTCAAACCGGACCTCGCCACCATCTGCAACGCGCACTACGAGAAAGCGGGCGCGATTTTGTCCTGCCTGGCGCGCAACGTCCACGTGCTGGTGGACAAGCCGGCGGTGATCGAACTGGATGACCTTGCCCGCGTGGAGCAAGCCTTGCGGACGAGCGCGTCCGAATTGCAGATGATGGTGACGGAGCGCTTCTGCCCGCCGTTCGTGCGCTTGAAAGAGCTGGTGGATTCCGGCTTCCTGGGCGAGATCGCCGGTTGTGTCGCCACGCGTCCCCACGAGTTCGCCCTGGCGGAGCGCGAGCCCTGGATGGTGGATGAGAGCAAGGAAGGCGGGCCCATCGTTGATTTGATGATCCACGACATCGACCTGGTGCGCTGGTACACCGGCGCGGAGGTGCAGTCGGTGACGGCCCACCAGTTAAAGCGCGGGTGGCCGCAGTATCCGGGCTTCAACGACGTCGCCCATGCCATGTTCGCCCTGGATTCCGGTATCGTGGCTACCCTCGAGGCCGACTGGCTCACGCCGCGCGCCACGCCCTGGGACTGCCGCTTCTTCCTGACCGGCACTGAGGGCGCGGCTGAGGTGCGCAGCTTGCATTTCAGCGATTTGCTCTACTGGCGTCACGAAGAACCCCGCGTGCACGTGCAGTTCGGCCGCAACCGCCCGGACTCCAGCGGCCAGGACCTCGTGCGCCGCATTCGCGGCCAAACGCCGGTAACGGCCACGGCGCAGGACGCGATTACGTCAACCCGCGCCGTCCTCTTGGCCCGCGAAGCGGCGCGGCGCGGCGAGACGCTGACCGTGCAAGCCTGAATAACTGCCATTGGCGGAACGAGCCGAACGAACCTGCCGAGAGCCGAGGAGCCTCCATGAACCTACTCTTCATCACCGCCGACCAACAGCGGTGGGATAGCCTGCCGTGCTACGGTCTGGATTTCATCCACACGCCCAACATCGACCGTCTGGCGCGGGAGGGCATGGTCTTCGAGCGTTGCTACGTGCCCGCGCCGCTCTGCGTGCCCACCCGCGCGGCGCTGATGTGCGGACAGTGGCCGACCGCTACCGGCGTGCTTGGCAACCTGCACTGGCTGGACGCCGGCAAGCGGCCCGAGTGGCCGCAGGCGCTTACCGACGCGGGTTTCGCCACCATAGCTGTGGGCAAGATGCACTTCTTTCCCTGGGACGCGCGCAACGGCTTTCAGGAGCGCATCAGCGCGGAGGACAAACGGCACACCTACCTGCCCGACGACTTCAGCAAGTTTCTACAGGCGTATGGCCACACCCGCGCGCATCCAACCCAAAACCCCGGTTACTTCGACACACTGAACGCTTCGGTGACGCCGCTGCCAAAGCGCTTCCACGTGGACGGCTTCATCGGCGACCAGGCCGCCGGCTGGCTGGCGGCCAACGGCAGGGAACCCTTTGCCGCGTGGGTGAGCTTTGCCGGGCCGCATGATCCCTACGACCCGCCGGAGGAAATTGCGGGCATGTACTACGACGCGCCCATACCCGTCCCCGTCGGCTCGCGGGCAGAGCTTGCCAATAAACCCCGGGCGCAACAGCAAGCCGGCACGGAGAACATGGCAAACTCCATGTACCGCATGAATCCCGCAGAGGCTACGCCGGAGCAGCACCGCACGTGGCGCGCCCACTACTACGCCAATATCTCCCTGATCGACGAGGGGGTCGGCAAGATGCTGGACGCACTGGAGGCCAACGGCGCGCTGGACGAAACGCTCATCGTCTACACCGCCGACCACGGCGACGCGCTGGGCGACCACGGCCTGCCGTATAAGGGCTTCTATTACGAGTCCATGGCCCACGTGCCGCTCATCGTGCGGGGGCCCGGCGTGGCGGGCGGCACACGGTGCGCATCCCTGGTGAGTTCGCTGGACTACGTGCCGCTCTTCTATTCCGCCTGCGGTCTGGAGCCGCCGGAATCGCTCCAGGGCCGGAGCATCGCGCCCCTGTTGGCCGAGCCGGAAGTCTCTCACCGCGACATCGTCTTTAGCGAGAACCTGGGCAGCCAGATGGTGCGGGACGACCGTTACAAGTACGCCCACTACGCCACCGGCGAGAGCGAACTCTACGACCTGGAAACCGATCCCGACGAGGTAGAGAACCTGGCGGGGAGCCGGGCACACAGGGAGGTCATATCACACCTGCGCAGCCTGCTGGTGGAGCACAACCTGCAGAACCACACCTACCAAAGCGCCGCCGTCGCCCGCTCCCACGAGCCCTTCCGCGTGAAGCAGGAGGACGCCTATACCGTGGCCCAGGCCTTCACCGTGGCGGAGAATTGAGCCGCGCACGTATGGGATAGTCGGTAACGGACCACATGAGGTGCGTGCGCCACGGGAGGTGCACGTACCACGTGAGGCGCCGGCAACATATGAGGTGCGCGCGCCACGTGAGGTGTGCCCAACATACGGGATGCGCGCAACACGTGAGGTCCGCGCAGCATGTGAGGTGTGCGCAACATTTCAAGTGCGCGCGCAATCCTCAAGCAAGGCAACCACGCGCCTCTGTCATTCCGAACGAAGCGCAGCGAAGTGAGGAATCTAGAGTCTGAGCCGTTCGAACTGTGCCCTGCGCGACCTCTTAGATTCCTCGCTCCGCTCGGAATGACATGGAACTCAACACTGCCTAGCATTCTGGTGCGGTGTGCGCTACTGGGCCCTGCCGCTGCTACTATAGTGATGGAAACTCGCCAAGACCTGTGTCGAATAGGCAACTTGCAAGCCGTCGTTTGGCGGCAGAGCAACCAGAAGGAGAGCAACCGTGGCAGACATTCGCGTTGGCTATCATACGATCACGTGGGGTATGGACGGTTTCGAGCAGGCGTTGGACGAAATTGCCGCGCTGGGGTTCAAGGGCTTCGAGACCTTCGCGGCGGTGGTGGACACTTACGGCGACAAGGTCAGCAAGTTTCAGGACCTCATCGCGCAGCGGGGTCTGCAACTCGTGACCGTCTACGGCGGCGGACCCATGAACGAGGCCCACCGCATGGACGAGATGATTGCCCGCAACGTGGGCTTTGCCAAGTTCCTGCACGCCCACGGGGCCGACCGGCTGGTGCTGGGCGGCGGCTCCCGCGCGCCGGGCGGGCCTTCCCAGGACGACCTGCGCAACCAGGCCCACTGCATGAACGAGATCGGCCGCCGCTGCCTGGACTACGGCGTGCTGGCGTGCTACCACCCCCACTACGCCACCACGGTGGAAACGGAGGAAGAAATCGCCTTCATAATGGACGCCACCGACCCGCGTTACGTCTTTCTCTGCCCGGATACGGCGCACCTGCGCAAGGGCGGCGGCGATGAATTGAAGGTGGTGCGCGCCTACGCCGACCGGGTGAAGTACGTGCACCTGAAGGACTGGGACCCCCAAGCGTTTTCCGATGCGCAGTCGGCGCCGGCCCAGGGCGCCGACGCCGCCACGGCCATCCTGCCCGACTTCGTGGAACTCGGCGCCGGCGTGGTGCACGTGCGAGATAGTGTGCAAATCCTCCAAGAGAGCGGCTACGCCGGTTGGCTCATGATCGAGCTGGACCGCTCCCGCTCCACACCCAAAGCCAGCGCCGCCACCAACAAGGCGTTCGTTGAGCAGGACCTGGGCCTAACGGTGGGATAGACAGGGAGCGTGCCGCGCAAGAACGAGGTCGGGGCGCCTTGGTTCGCATTTGCCAACAAGGCTACGCGCCAGGGCACCAGGAACAATCGCCGTTCGCGCAGAGTTCTTTCGTAGCGCGGGTTAGTAGCGCGGGGGCTTGTTTCCCGCTGGATATGGCGCGGTTATTGCCCGAACAAGATGGATTCCCGTTTCCACGGGAATGACGGAACCCGTCGTGCCGCTTTCATGGCAATGACGGGTTTTGCTCTCCTCTTTGGCAGCGCGGGGGTTTTCCCCTCGTCTCGTCACCTTTACTCTTCGGCAATGCGGGGGGGGGTCTCCCGCTCGGTTTGGCGCGGCTCTTGCCCGGACAAGATGGATTCCCGTTTCCACGGGAATGACGGAACCCGTCGTGCTGCTTTCATGGCAATGACGGGTTTTGCTCTCCTCTTGGGCAGCGCGGGGGTTTTCCCCTCGTCTCGTGACCTTTACTCTTCGGTAACGCGGGGGCTTCTCCCCCTCGCGGTACTGCACGCCTACCTTTCACACAAGTGACATTCCGAATTAAGCTCATACAGATGTCATTCCAAGCGAAGCTCACGCAACTGTCATTCCGAGTGAAACTCACGCAAGCGTCATTCCGAATGAAACTCACGCAACTGTCATTCCGAATGAAGCTCACGCAACTGTCGTTCCGAGTGAAACTCACGCAAGCGTCATTCCGAACGAAACTCACGCAACTGTCATTCCGAATGAAGCGGAGCGGAGTGAGGAATCTAGTGTCCGCGCCGCAACCGGCACGATAGGCTCGGCAGCGTAGATTCCTCCCCGCGCACTGCGCACCATTGGATGCCGCAGGATTGGCATCGCATCCGGACAATTGCATCCACCGAACATACGACGTGCCAAGACGCCGGTGAGACTATCAGTACGCACGCTTCGGCTGTGTGGTTCCAAGAATCAGAGGAGCATTGTGGAATAACATCAGCCACGCCGTAGCATCTTTGTCTTCTTCGGTTGCCCAATACGTGTAAGAGAAGATGCCCTCTTGTATGACTCCGTGACCTGTCATTGTGCTCGTAAGTAGATTCTCGTTTAATGCCCTTCGAGATTCGCGAATACGGTTGAATTGCCCAGCTCTTGTTACCACACAGTAGTTTTCGGGAACGCGATAGCCTTTCTCATAGAAAAAGAGCCCGCGAATGATGCGTTCAGCGACACGAGCGATCCTGTGCTTCTCAATTTGCTGAACTGAAACGGGGCGATGGGGGAGGACAAGATTACCTGGAGTAAGTGTAGGCATCAGTGTTGTCCCATCAAAAATCCTGTGGACAAGTCCGGAGAACTTACCCCGGCCACCGCGTCCGAGCGTTCTTTCGTAAACATGCTTCCACTTACGGTCAAGGCGTTCTCTGTCGCTGTCCAACACCTCGGAAAACCCATCACTTGCGTCGGCTTCTGCAGCCATGAAAGTCATCACCATGAAATACTCGTCGTCCTTGGAAGACCCCTGGCATTTCTTACATGATGGAACGGTAATCATATTGCTGGGCAATGGACGCAGAAACAGGCATTTAGGCGGCACGTGATCTCTCGTTGGCGCTTTCTTGGCACCGCAGTATGCGCATCGCTTTCGCATAGTCTTCCAATTCGTTTGCAGGAGATCGCGACGAGGGCAAACTCGCCTCTATGAGGGCTCTCGAAATCTTCACGACTGCCCCTACGCCGCGCAATACGGATACCATATACTAGCGTAGACAAACAGCCGTCTACAGACAATGATAGCAAGAGAGCAACCCCCTGCCTTCGATGTAGTCAAGAGTAATCTGGAAAGTGTATGCAGCCTGTGCCATGAAGAAGCGCGAGGACTTTCACAACAGGGTGTTGGCCCAACTGCTTACCGAGCAGGGAGTCCCGGCTGACTACGAGCAGAAGGCTGGCCTGAAGCGGATGGACGTGGTTGCCGATGTGGAAGGTCTGCGCGTTGTCCTCGAAGCGGAAACCGGCTTTGACCGGAAAACGCAGGCGATCAAAGACGCTGATGCCCGGCTGCGCCAGCAGCTTACGACTATTGTATTCGCAGTCTGTTATCCAGATGACGTTACGGAAGAAAACCTAGCAAATGCAACACTCACCTGGACTCTCCGCTTGAAGCCGGGAGAGCCGCCCGGAGAGTGGTCAACTGGCGACGTGAAGCAGTTGGCCCGCGCTGTTCAGCAAGCTCCTCATTCATTGAGTGGCGTAGACTATGCAGCGCAGTTGCTATCGGATGGCTTGGACTCTGTGGTGCAGCGATTGAGGATTCACGACCGTCGCGCATTGGCGCTTGCCCTGGACCTACCTCCCACGAAGCCGGGAGCCGGGAGCAAAGAAGATGGCTATTTCGTTGCCGCAAAGCGCGGCATGCTGGTGGTGGCTACGGCGATGCTGTTTCACCACCGCGTGCAAGCACACCTGCCCCTCTTGCGTCCCCATGGCTATGACGGGGCCTGGCCGCCTGCCACGGCCGCCGAGTGCGTCGAGCAAACCACGGCGATCAGCGCCTTACGCGAGGCGTGGCGCGGCATTCTCGCCGTGGACTACCGACCGGTCTTCGAGACAGGACGAGTGGCTTTGGCCGCACTTTCGACTAATCCTGATAACGGACAGGCAGTGCGCAGCTTGGGGGAGATGGTAGGACGAATTTCGGAACGGGTAACCGGCTTGCGCCACGACCTCTTGGGACGCATATTCCACCGTGTGCTCGACACGGCGCGCTACGACGGCTCTTTCTACACTTCAACCGCCGCGGCGGTGCTTCTAGCATCGCTGGCTTTACGCCAACAGGACGCCGACTGGTCAGATCCCAATGCCGTTGCCGCTCTGCGAATCTGCGACCCAGCTTGTGGTACCGGAACGCTTCTCATGGCTGCCGCGGAGCGCATTCGCGATCTGCGCAACGCTGCCGGACGCGGTGACCAAGATGCTGAAGAGGCTCTTGGCTTGATCTTGGTTGAAGACGTGCTGTGGGGCTACGACGTAAACCTAACCGCTACTCACATGGCAGCAAGCACACTGGGTATGTGTCTCCCAAGACGAGCTTTAGCCGCATGAATGTACACCGGACACAGCTTGGCGTGTTGAAAGGCGCGCCCTTTCTAGGCTCATTGGAGTTTCTCCGAGGCAAAGTTCGGCTCGCCCCTTGGCCGTCTGCTTCACAGCAAGTCGAGAGTGAAATGGGTTCTCCAGACCCCCCTCCCCCGTTGGATCTCGTCATAATGAACCCACCATTTACCCGCGACAGTCTGCGGCATGATCAATTCACCCGCGCTGATGAGGAGAGTATCAAGCAACGCGAAAAGGAACTTTTTTCAGGACAGGACTATAGAGCAGCAGCCCGTCTTCATTCTTCAGGAGGCGCATTTGCGGTCTTGGCTGAAAAACTGCTGAAAGCTGATTCGGGAACAATAGCGTTGATTCTGCCCTCTGTGGTCCCTACTGCGCCCGGTAACCAAGAGTTACGTAAGTACCTAGCGGAGCGGTTTCACATTGACACCATAGTAAGCTCCCATGACCCGCAGCGCATCTACTTTTCGGAAAACACGAGCATTGGAGAAATCCTGCTCATTTGCCGTCGCTGGAGTGGCAACACCAAGCCCCCGACTCGGGTAGTAAACCTAGCGCGAAACGCGGCCACGCCCGTGGAGGCCTTGGACACCGCCGCGAGAATCGACCGGGCGACGTGGGCGGGCGAGCCTGTCTCACATGACTTCACGCTTCAGCACGTGGATTCAGATCGCATAGAGCGGGGCGACTGGTTTGCCGTCAATTTCCTTTCGCCGTTCCTGGTAGATGCCTATCGAAAGCTCACGGAAACAGACACCATGGCAGTTTCAACTGTGTCCTTCAGCGATCTCGCCAAAATTGGACCGGCTGGACAACGTATTCGCGACGCTTATACGCGTTCCTCCATGCCAACTCCGTCGGCTCGCCGAGCACTTTGGTACCATAAGTCCGAAGTAATTGTGTCAATGCGGGCTAAGACCGATACTTATATTGAGCCAAAAGAGCCAAGGCGCCACCTTGCCGACAGGTATTGGGAACAGCGTAGTGATATGTTGCTCCCACAAAAGCTCAGACTAAATGTAGCTCGTGCCGCTTGTGTCATGCTGCCCGAGCGAACCGTCGGCTCTCTTTGGATGCCTTGCCGCCCGCACGATCTAGGCATCTCAAAGGCCTTGTGCCTCTTCTTGAATTCCACTCCTGGTCTGCTGACGTTGTTAGGCGGTCGTGACAATCGGATACCTTCATATCCGTCTTTTTCGCTGGATACACTGCGGACGCTTCAAGTGCCAGACTTCACCGCCTTGGGTACTGCAGAACTCGAATCGCTCGACTCCTGGTTCACCTGGTTGCGAGACCAGCCGCTGCTGCCCTTCCCACGCATGGCGGAAGATGTTGCGCGCTGTCAGATCGACGACGCAATCACTGAGGCTCTATGCCTCGATCCCGATTGGGTTACCACGATTCGGCATGAATTGGCGCGAGAACCGTCCGTGACAGATAGAAGACTTGCCAACTAATGGGCAGAGAGAGGCAGCCTGTCAGCAACAACATTGCCAGCTAGTACGCCGCCATGATGATCTGCATCCCCGCCCGCAGTTTGCCCCGCCAGTGGCGTTCGCAACTTGCAGGCACGTTAGGCTGGCGAACTGTGTATCAGCACTCTTCCTGAATGACCTTCGTAGATCATGGTAAAGTCGCGGAGGAAAGACCTGCCGAGCACGGCCAAGCACTTCTGATTTCCGGTAGAAAGATGCGCCCCTGCGAAGCGGCCGGTAATTGTATAGTCCAAGTCGATCACATAGACTTGGGCAGCGTAAAGAGGTAGCTCGCCACTGCCATGGGCGCCGGCTACGTGCGTAGTCCCCACACGCGGCAACCCCAGATACTCCCCCAGGGCTGAGTCTATGGCACTATACGTGGCCCCGGTATCTACGAGCGCCGGCAGTTCCGTTGGCGGCAACGACGGGGAAGGATTATTGCCAAGAAAGTAATCCGCGTCGAAGGCCTATCCGCACACGCAACATCGGGCCCTCTACCATCAGAGTACCGGAGTCGCCAGCACCGCAACTCACCTGCTTCATTGCTGCGGGCCATAAGATATGGGCAGTACCGTTTCGGGCACAGGCAAGCCTATTTCCTCGATGAGATAGGGGCCTCTGCCAAATCTCTTGACGGCAACCCGCAGCGCGTCGTCCAGTGATTCATAGGTTCCAATCACCTCTTCCCCTTTGACGAGTACAAACTTGCCTGGGAAAGTGGCTTCTAGTTCCTCGCGCTTGGATTCGAAGACGGCATACTCTCGAGCGAGGTCGTCCATCGCGCTGCTCCTAACAAGCTGCTAATCGCGCTGCATGTGATAGGGTACAACGTGCCCTTAGTCTATTCAATTCCGCTGCTCTGCAAAGCGAATTGACTTGGACCCTAATCAGAGTTACTCATCGAGCAAGTGTGACCGGTCACACCAAGACTGGGACCGTCTAGCGCGGTGTGTTGCGATTTGATGCCCGCCTGCACGCTTCATATGGTCTCAGCGAATTCACCGACCGACTTGCCCGCGGAGACTGCCCAGCCCCATCAATACGCCGCCATGATGATCTGCATCCCTGCGCGCAGTCTGACCCGCCAGTGGTCTTCCAGGGTTTGCGACCATTCCGGGTCGAGTTCTTTCACCGTGGCGCAGATGCTATCCAACCAGAGTTCGTAGAGTTTGGGGGCGATGTTGCGGCCGGCGCGGCTATGAAGATTGCCGAGTTTATCCAGCAGGGCGCGCATTTCCGGGTCCGAGACGTCGTGGGTAACCATCAGGTACACCGAATCCCGCAGGAGTTTGCGCTGGCGGCCGAATTCCGTCTGGGCAAAGAACGGCGCGATGGCGGGTGAGGCGTTCAGGAACGTGGTGTAGAAGGTTTCCGCAAAGTCGCCTGCTGCCTCGCACCGCGCGAAGCTCTGCCGCACTTCCGCTTCGGCAAAACTGCCCGGCGTGCGCATGGGGGCGTCATCGTCCGGCTTGCGGAAGAAGTCGATGCGGCACTGCACCGGCCCGGCGAGGCGCAAATGATGCGGCGTTTCCGGCTGGATGACGGCGTGGTCGGGCGCCGTTACCTCGGTTTCCGTGCCGGTGGCGAGGTCCACGAAGCAGACCGTGCCCGCGAACACGTGCAACACGCCCCAGTGCCCCGGCCCCAGGGCGTGCTCCTTTTGCAAGGCCTCCGGAACGGTGTCTTCCGTGAAACTCAGCGAACTGCCAGCGGGAACCAGACCTTCGGGGAGCTTTGCGGTTGCCATGGGTGGTCTTCTTCTCCTTTAGAAAGGTGCAGCGCTATCATGCCTTGCTGGAGGTTATACCCAGTATCGCGCTCGTCAGTAACCTGCGTGCCTAACGCATATCTCATGAACGGACGATACCGTTGCCGCGCCAGAGCCAGCACCTGCGAGCGGACACGGGCTGAGTCAATTGTACCGCTTATCTACCCGTGGTATATCGTGGGGCGCGAGAGGCGTGTTACGATCAGCGCAGGTAGGATTGCCCCCTCTCCCTGGGGAGAGGGGGTCATCTGCGGACCGGATGCGCAGCGATGGATGCTAGTGGAGAATTCGTCGTCGGCTTGATTACGGCGATTGTGCTTACCGCGGGTGTAATCTGGCGTTTTGAGACGCGCATCGCCGGCTTCGAAGTGTGCTTAGGAGAACGCATCTCTACGGTCGATGCGCGAATTTCCGACGTTGAGACACGCTTGGGCGATCGTATTTCCGCTCTTTCGGATCGCGTGTCTCGCATCGAGGGCTTGCTGGAAGGCTGCTCTGCTCACGCCGGCAAGCCGGAGGAATAGCGCGCCGCGCGCTAAGACCCAATTACCAAATCAACTCCAAGTACTACACTGGAATGAAGGGACCCATAGCCTCATAGAGGACGATAGACATGGATGAGTTTGAGTTCATAGCATCGCTGACAATCACCGTGATTGCCATTGCCGGTCTCATCTGGCGCTTCGAGGCACGCATTTCTGGCGTAGAGTCACGTTTGGGCGAACGCATTGCTCGCATTGAGGGAAGGCTGGAGAGCTTTGCGACCAAAGCCGACATTGCGCGCATAGAAGGGCTGCTCGAAGGGTACTTCCTGCAAGCTGGCAAACGAGAGGAATGATGGCTCAGAGAGTCAGCCACCGGTCGAGCCGATTGCCACTATTTCACCCCCGGAACATTGATTGACGCGCTTGCGGGGCTGTGCTAGCATACTCGTGACGGGAGTGCGGGCGCTTGGCTGCGTGTGCCAACGCCTGCAAGATTTAACAAGTGAATAACCGTTGCCTTATCAAGAGAGGTGGAGGGAGACGGCCCTGTGAAGCCCGGCATCCCGGTGGACGACGAATAGTCCACGCCAGGGTGCCAATTCCGGTCCCATGCGCATTGGGGCAAGATAAGGGAAGTATTGCGATATACGACCCCTCTCTATAAGGAAAGAGAAAGGGGTTGTTCTCATTTAATGGGTATTCAAGCGTTGAAGAATTCTGATCGCGACGTGAGACCGGCAGCGCCGGCGGGCGTTCGCTTGCCGCGCGCACACGCCGGCAGTAGCGAGAGCTCGCCTAACGTGCGCACGCGGCGCGCGACCATGACCGACGTTGGCGGCTTGCCGCGCATGCCCGGCCGCGGGCACTGACTAACCGAACAACACCTCGCGCTGCTGCGGCCGGCAACCCTGTGTTGCTGCACCCACCCGCCGCAGATCCTCGCCCCGACCCTCTTCCAGCAGAATGGGGCGGTTCGAAAGCGGTAAATCCGGATGAGGGCGCGCAAGAACCGCGCGAGAAAATTCCGCAGTAAAACTGACGCTGCCCGAAATGGGCACATCGACGCACAAGAGGAATACGCAGAGAGACTGAACTATGAGCAACGTGGAACGCATACGAGGACTGAAGTGTCGGGAGTGCGGGGAACGCTACCCCGTGCAGCCGACACATGTTTGTAGCTTCTGTTTTGGCCCCCTGGAGGTCGAGTACGACTACGACGCCATCCGAGAGGTCACCAGCCGCGAGAAGATCGCCCAGGGACCGGTCTCGCTGTGGCGCTACAAAGACCTGCTGCCGGTGGAACAAGGGGAAGACCTGAATTGGCGGGTCGGCTTCACGCCGCTGCAACGCGCCCACAACCTGGGCAAAGCCCTGGGCCTGAAGGAACTCTACGTCAAGAATGATAGCGTGAACCCGACCTTCTCCTTCAAAGACCGCGTGGTCTCCGTGGCGGTGGCCAAGGCGAAGGAATTTGGGTTCGATACCTTTGCCTGCGCCTCCACCGGCAACCTGGCCAGCGCGACCGCCGCCGCCGGCGTGCGCAATGGCCTGCGCACGTTCGTCTTCCTGCCCCACACCGTGGAGCACGGCAAGGTGATCAATGCGGCGGTGTACGGCGCGACGTTGGTCTCGGTGGAAGGCACCTACGACGAGCTGAACCGCCTGTGCAGCGAACTCGCCGACCGCTACTCCTGGGCGTTTGTGAATATAAATATCCGCCCGTACTACTCGGAGGGCTCCAAGTCGCTGGCGTTCGAGGTGGTGGAGCAGTTGGGCTGGCGCGCGCCGGACCACATCGTGGCGCCCATCGCGTCCGGTTCGCTCTATACCAAGGTCTACAAGGGGCTGGGCGAGTTGTACAAGGTGGGGCTGCTGGAAGGCACACCCCATACGCGCATCTCCGGCGCCCAGGGCGAGGGGTGCAGTCCGGTGGCAGAAGCCTATGCCGCCAACACCACCGCCATCCGGCCGGTAAAGATACCGACCACCATCGCCCATTCGCTGGCTATCGGCAATCCCGCCGACGGCTACTACGCCGTCAAGATTGCCCAGGATACCGGCGGCGCCATCGAGTCCGTCACCGATGAAGAAGTAGTGGCAGCCATCCAGTTGCTGGCGTCCACCGAGGGCGTCTTCACCGAGCCCGCCGGCGGCGTGACCATTGCCACGTTGAAGAAACTGGTGGAGAGCGGCAAGATTGCGCCGGACGAAGTGACGGTGGCGTACGTGACCGGCAACGGCCTCAAGGCGCAGGAGGCGATTTCGGATAAGCTGGACTTGACGATCCGGGTGGCGCCGCACGTAGAATCGTTCGAGGCGGCGCTCAGCGGCCTGCAACCCACACCGGTTGCCGTGTGAGAGCCGCCAACGGCCAGGCAGACGCAGCGGCCGGGCGGACGCCGCCCGCACGACTGCGGCGCCCTGGCCCTACAAGCGACTGCGGTGTTCGCGGCATTGGCGAGCACATGCAGGGATGAAAGACCCGGGCCGGGCCCGGAGGACCATAGGAGCGCGGCGGCGCACACAAGCAACCGCGCGCTAGTCCTGCGAGACGATCCCGCACTATCCAGGAAGGAAAAGGCAACGCGATGGCAAATGCCGTAAAGATCCCCACGCCGCTCCGGCCGCTGGCCGGAGGCAAAGCCGAGGTTACGGTGGAAGGCGCGGATACTATTGAGGACTTGATAACGAAACTGGACGAGGCTCACGGGGGCTTCAAGGACCGCATGTGCGATGAGGATGGCGAACTACGCCGCTTCATCAATATCTACGTACGCGGCGAAGACATTCGCTTCATGGACGGCTTGGCGACCTCTCTGAGCGACGGCGATGAGGTCTCCATCGTGCCGGCGGTCTCCGGCGGCTGAGCTACCGGGGAGTGTCGGCAGCCGCGGCCGCTGGCGACTCTCTACGCCGCCGGCCGGCGTAGCGCTACCGCCGCCGGCTGACAATCAGTACAGTAACGGCGCGCAGCTTGCGGCTGCGCGCCGTTTTCGATTTCCGTTCCCGCCCGCGTGACCGGTTTGAGAAGAGCCCCCCACACGGCCGGTGTGCCGGACGCTGCCGCGGGTGGAAGGAGAATAGGACGTCTGCCCGCCCAGGTGGCGTGTGGCGCCGGTCCGTAGGCGTCGTGCTGCCAATTGCGGGAAGCGATGGCCGACGCCGGACAGCGTCCGGAATCCATGGCGCCGCGTCCCCGCGCGGGCCTGAAAACGACGCTTCGCTCCCATCCTAAAGTCACTGCGCCGGATGTGGCGCAGAAGCGCCATGGCGTGGTTAGCGCCTGTTTACAATCGTCTTTTGCGCGACCAACGTTCGCCCCCGTATCCAGTACCGGGCAGGCTCTGAGCACTTCGACAAGCTCAGTACAGGCTTGTCGAAGGGTGAGTAGAACCGCCGCAAGTTGGCGAATAGCCGTTCATGCTTCGACAAGGGCTGCGCACAGTCCTCAGCATGAACGGTTTCCATCAGCCTTGTAGACCACATCTAAAATGATCGTGAATAGGCTCTTAGCGCCGGAAACGCCGCGCCGCGCGCTGCTGAGCAGACGCCGCGCCGCCGTGGTCTGTGCGAGTCAACGTGGGGAAGGATCGTCGTCGCCCACCAGCGCGCTGAGCGACGTATCCAGCGCAGCCGCGATGCGCACCGCCGCGCCGATGGTGATATTCTGCTTGCCTTTTTCCACCGTGCTCAGATAGGCGCGGTCCAGGCCGGCTCTTGTGGCGAGCGCCTGTTGGCTCCAGCCGCGCTCTTTGCGCAACTGCTGGATGTTGCGTCCCAGGGCGTCGAGGTAGTCCTCCACCGACTTCGGCTCCGCGCTCAAGCTCAGCAGGCGGTTGGCCGCGCTGATAGCGGCGAGGGGATCGGTGGCGACGAGGTCCGCCGGGATGTCGGCGCGCACGGTCGGGTCGGCGATGCCCGCGCCGCCCACGAAGACCAGCGGCGGCTCGTCCAGCGATTTCAGGACGGCGGCCGCCTCGGCGGCCACGCCGGCGCGGTCGCGCTGGCTGACGGAGAGGAGCACCAGGTCCGGCTTGCGGTCGCGGACCCACTCCACCAAGTCTCCGGTCGGCGTGTTCTGTCCCAGGAAGGCCACGTCCCACCCCTCCAAGTAGAAGAGGTCGGCGACGAGGCGCGCGCCCACCGCGTGGAGTTCTCCTTCCACTGCCGTGATCACGGCCTCGGCGCCAACGGGTTTGCGCCGGCGCGCCAGGCTGCGCACGTGGGCGCTCTGCTGAAGCGTGATCTGGATGGCAAGGTGTTCGCCGGCGATGTTCAGGTCGCCGCGGTGCCATGCTTCGCCAACCTCGGTGAGCGCAGGCGTTATCACCTCGGTGTAGATCAGCAGCGGGTTGATCCCGCGGTCCAGCGCCTCGGAGATCACGCGGGAAGCGTCATCCTGGCTGCCTGCCTGCAGCGCCGCCGCGTAGCGTTCCTCCAGCAGCTTCAGGTCTCGCTTGTCGTTCATCTGCGCCTCGCAGGAAATTTCCTGGAAAGTGTGTTGACTATAGTTGACACGATGTTGTGTATAGTATATCCTACATTTGTTGGACATATGCCGCACCCGGGTAAGCATATGCTAGGCATAGCACACAGAGTTGTCAAGGAGACAGAGCACAAGGAGCTGGAAATGTTGGGAAAATCGAATAGTACCGCCGCGCGGCCCGCTGGCGCCTGGCGCCGGCTCTTCCCCCGCTTTGGCCTCGTCGCCGCGCTGGCGCTCGCCCTCACGCTGCTGGCAGCCTGCGGCGGCGACGCCGAGGCCACGCCGGAAGCCGAACCGGAAGCGCCCACCGCCACTATCGTGGATATTGCCGTAGACGACGGCCGGTTCGAAACGCTGGTAGCCGCGTTGCAGGCCGCCGGCCTGGTCGACACGTTGCAGGGCGAGGGTCCGTTTACGGTGTTCGCGCCGACGGACGATGCCTTTGCCAAGCTGCCGGAAGGCACGGTGGCGGCGCTGTTGCAGGATATTCCGGCGCTGACCGACGTTCTGCTGTACCACGTGGTCGCGGGT
>JAJEAH010000077.1 GCA_022824225.1 Chloroflexota bacterium | reverse complement strand
GCCAATGTCGTCGAACACCGCCGGAAACCGCTTGTAGGCGTGCTGGATGTCTCTTAGGCGCGCCTTGGTAAACTCGCGCTTGTCGATGCTGTATGTCCTGCCGAACATGGACGTCATGAGCGTATCGATGAGGCTGGACTTGCCGCAGGAGGGCTTGCCGTAGACGATGGCGAACGAGGGGAAGCGGAAGATGTCCCCCTGGTGGCCGGCCAGCGTGCGCATGTCGCACATGAAGGGCGCGAAGTAGAGCCACGACCAGAGGATGAAGTAGTCGCGCTGGAGCCGCT
The DNA here is from genome assembly GCA_022824225.1 of Chloroflexota bacterium. Taxonomy (GTDB): domain Bacteria; phylum Chloroflexota; class UBA11872; order VXOZ01; family VXOZ01; genus VXOZ01. Next base: position 47,847 of record JAJEAH010000077.1, on the reverse strand, counting down.
CCACGCCCATGCCGCCCTCGAACGTGCCTTCGTAGTTGCTGAAAAACTCCACGAGCAGCTTCGCATCCTGCTTTGCGGCGGCGAGATCGGGTGCCAGGGAATACGGCTCGCCAAGGAGATTAACGGCTTTTGAGTCTCTGTCGATGGACAGTTCGCGGTGATCGGTCTCTTCTTCGGACTGCACGACACGGATGCGGCTGGACTCTCTGACGATCTTCCGCCGGACGTCAGGCGTGATCTGCTGCTTGCCGTTGCGGGGCGCAGGAATGAGGTTAGCCACCACCGGCGGAATCGCCGCCTTCATCCTCTCTATGCGCTCTATTTGCGTGGGAATGGCGATGTGGGTCTCATCGCCTGAGCCGTGCTCGCTCTCAGAATTTTCAATCACCAGAGTCGAAACATCTTCAGGAGCAAGGACAGGAACTTCCTGCAGCGCAATTTCAGCGCTCTCGATGCGCTCCTGCGGCAGCGGCAACTCGTCGGAGGCCCGGTCCCGGATGGCGTCGTACATGCCGAGGTAGTGCTTCCACGCGGCCTCGTCATCGTCGAAACAGACCAGCGTCTCGGACTGGCGTCCGCCAAAGGCCGTCTCCGAGAGGTTCGCGGAGCCGATGAGGGCGCGGGTGCCGCCGGTTGCCGTGTTTTCCAGCAGGTAGAGTTTGGCGTGGGCAATCTGCTTGCGCAGCACGCGAAACCGGGCTTGTCCCTCCCGGACGCGGCTGAGAATGAAGGCATGGCGTTCATCGGACAGGTTCTTGATGGCAGCGCGTGTGTCGCCGATGGCGACCTGCTGAAACGCCAAGATGTCCTTGAGCGTGCGCAAGGTGCTCTCGCAGCCGAACACGCACTCGAATTCGCTGAACCCGTGCTTTGCCAGCAGCCGCACGATGGCGCTCACGCCGGCCGAGTACGTGAGGATGCGAATGCGGTCGTAGCCGTCGAACAGCGACCAGTCGAACTTGGCCTCAGTCTCAAAACGGACGTGCGCCACCCGCAGCCCACTGCCGTCGTCGAAGTCGAAGCCGCGGGTCTCCGCTTGTTCGGGTTCTCGCAACGACACGCTACCTCCTCAAAGAAAATCGGCCTCTTGAGCTGATACTATAGCGCAGAACGCGGCCGGGCAATGCGCAGGCACACGCGAGGTTGCCTAGCGTCTCACCACTCAGGGAGTGTGTTCTGACTGGATTGACAATGAGTTGCGCCCAGCACCCAGCCGCCGCTCTCGCGTTGAGCGAGAATACCTCGGACGGAAGCGCTGCGCAGTTACTCCGCGACATGAGGACTTGCGCCGCGCCCAGACAAAGCCCAAACGGAACATCCGCGCCCCGTGCAGTTGCCGCACTGGCCGCGGGCGGCGACAGCTAGCAGGACAGATTCGTCAAAGGCTGAAACGCTATGAATCAGGACATTGACTACACGCAATTGCCCAAGGACTACGACACGCTTGCGCCGGACGGTTCGGAAATTCGGTTATTGACACAGGCGACGCGCGGCAGCATGGTGCACTGTACGCTACAACCGGGCGAGGTGTCCGCACCTGTGGCGCATAGGACCGTGGAAGAGGTCTGGTACTGTCTGTCGGGAGCGGGTCAGGTGTGGCGGCGGCAGGGGGATAGCGAACGTGTGGTGGACGTAGGGCCCGGCGCCAGCTTGGCGATCCCAGTGGGCGCCCACTTTCAGTTCAAAGCGACAGGAGACACTCCGCTGCGCTTCATCATCGTCACCATGCCGCCGTGGCCCGGCGCACACGAGGCGTATCCGGTGCCCGGCCGCTGGCCGGTTGCGAAATAGACGGCCAGATCGCGGCTATGCTGGCGCGAGGGGTCTGTGGCGCAGATGCTTGCGGAGCGAGCGCACCGTTGGTGTGGGCGCAGTTTCGGAGTGAGCCCACTGCTGGTGAGTGCGCACCGTTTGTGCGAGCGCACTGTCTGTGCGAGCGCACTGTTTGTGCGAGCGCACCGTTTGTGCGAGCGCACTGTCTGTGCGAGCCCGCCGCCTCAGAAACAACCTAACCCAGCGGCGTGACCCGTGCCTGCCACGCGAAATGGGACGCCAACGTGCGCAAGAGACGCCGGTCGCCCGGCGCGGCGAAGAGCTCATGGAGTTGGCGCATCACGTTCAGGCTGAGCTCGGTGACGAGGTGGCTCTCGTGCGAGATGAGGTGCGGGAGGTAGCCGAGCGCTAGTGTGCCGTTCACGTGGTGGAAGCGCCGCACGTCGTCCTCATCCATGGCGGAGACCTCAGCGTCCACGGGCAGGGACAGGGCGATTACGCCGTGCTCCACGGCAGCGCCCGTCACCATGCCGACCATGATTATGCCCACCGCCGTTGCCTTTTCCACCAGATAGTCCGGCGCCAGCGTGACTTGATCGCCGGGAGGATTGAGGCGGGGTCCCAGGTTGCCGTAGTCGGGATTGAGAAGGATGGTGTCGTACACGATGCCGACGGCTTGGCGGTCGCCCGCGGCGTCAATGGGCGCTTGCACGAAGCGCCCAAACGCGTAGTCGTTGGGCTGCGGGTCGCAGGCCGTCTCGTTTGGCGCATAGACCTGGCACACGTAATCAGTGTGGGAATTAGACTTGACGATGCGCCCGATGGCTTTCTGCTGCATGGTTCCGGCCTCTTATGTCCGCCGACGTTCCTTGCTGGCTTGCTTGGCCGACGCCTGCATCGTGCGAATGCTGTGGCGTTGGCCGAATTCCTCCAGGGCGCGCTGGTAGCGCTGCCGGTCCCGAAAGTCGATTACGGCTGCCGCGTCCGCCGCCTGAATGGCGTAGGGGTATCCGGTACCCACAACCGCCTCGGCCCGCACCCAGTCTATCACGCGGTCCAGCATTCCGGCGCAGAGCAACCAGCGCGGAAACTCCAAGCGCGCTGGGCGGCCGCTGTTGGTCTTGACATAGGTGAAACAGATCTTGCTGCCGTAGTTCTCCCCCGTTGCGCCGTCTGTATAGTTGTTGCCTTCCACCATGTCCTTCCGCTGGCACACAAATGCCGGCAGGCGCCAGAGGCGCTCGCCGTTCTCCTGGCTCTCCAGTAGAGCCGCGTCGCTGATGCGGGAGGCTTGGTCGACGTTGATGCCCTGTAGGTGACAGAGCATGCGCGCAAAGTCATCGGCCCGCGACCGGTCGATGAAAGCAACGAGCGGTACCCGGCACTGCTCGGACGTCCGCAGCATGCTGACAGCCGCCGCGCGGTAGCGGTCGCGGACCGCCGGCTCCAGCGGCCCCGCGAACGAGACCGTAAGCGAGCCGTCGAAGAGGACAACGACGCGTTCCCCCTGCCCGGCGTGCTCGCGCATGAGGTCGTTGACTTTCGCCACTTCCCGCTCGTAGCGGAGGAGCCCAACCCAGAGGGAGGAGTCGCCTTTGCCATCGTCAAGGTCTTGCGGGGTCAATACGTCGACGTCCGCGTCCTTGCGGTACATACCCCGGGCGTCGTGGGGGTTGACGTACCATGCGACTTGAATTGCCGCCACCGGCAGGGGAAAGTCCTTGGTTGCCGGCAACTGGCTGCCGTCTACCGCGCACACGGTGACTCCGGCCAGCGCCTCTGCCGCCCAATGCCGCATTTCCGCAACGTTCTGCCAGCTTTGCGGAAAGTAGATGCGGTACCCTGGCTGTCTGTCGAATTCTGCGGTAGGCAGGGCGCCGGGGGCCTTAACGTTTGCCAAGCGTTCGTTGAGTTCGGCGGCGGTCGTTTCGGCCAAGGCTGCGCAAGCGGCGCGCAACTCTTGCTGGCGCCGCCACTGCTCCGCATCCAGCTCGGTCAGCGCGGCGCGCTTGGCGTTCAAGGCCTCTATGATCTTGTCACGATAGAACACGCTGGGCTATCTCCGTCTGTTCGGGCCGCCAATGGACCGCTGCGCCCTTCTGTTCACCTTGCCGCTATCCTGGTTGGCGCATTTCTGCAGCCCGCTGTATGCGTTGCGGTACTTGCTGCGCTACGGGCTTCATCAAGCCACAATGCCATTTCTCGTGCAAAGTCAAATGGGCTGATCGTCAATGCAGACAAAGGGAGTCACGTTTGACTTACCCAGGCGGCGTTGCGGCTCGATGCCGGCTTGCCACAGACACCGTTCAGTCAATACCGCGCGCTCGATGCTGCGGTCAACGAATACCGTGCTCAAAGAGCCAGCGACAGCCGAACTCACCCCGCGCATTAGATGTGCTCCACCATGCTTTCGCCGTTTTCCTTGCGCACGCGCAGCACCGTTGACACCAGCGGCTCGAAGGTGTCGTCATGGCTGATGACGAAAAGCTGCTGAAACCCCGTCACCCGTTCCAGTTGCTCAGCCAGGTTGTGGCGGCGTGCGGAGTCCATGTTCTGCGTTGGCTCATCGAAGAAGGCAATGTTGATGTCCGATAGTTGGCGCAGCAGGCCCAGGCGGACGGCCAGGGCGGCGCTCATCTGCTCGCCGCCGGACAGTTGGGCGAAGCCTCGTTGGTGACCGTGTTGCTCCAACACGATGTCGTAGTCCTCCGTGAGCGAGAGTTCCGCGGCCGCATCGCCCAGGATTTCGCTGAAGAGCGTATTGGCTTCGGCGGAGATTTGCTGGATGAGATGGCGGGTAATGTGGGGCCCCGCATCGCGAATCACGTTGCGCAGGAATCCCGTGGTGTTGCGGATGTCCTCAGCCTCGGCGTGGGCGCGCCTGGCGGCAGCGAGATTCGCGGCGGCTTGCCGGAGCGAGACGATTTCCTCTTGGGCCTGGGCGATCTGCGCCTCCAGCAGGCGCATGCGTTCTTGCGCCGCGCCAAGCGCGTTCTGCGTTGCGTCCAGTCTTTCTTGCGCGGATTTGAGCGTCTCCGGGTCCCAGTTCGCCTCGCAGTCCGCCAGGAGTTGCCGGGCTTCGGCGAGCGATCGAGAGTTTGCCTCTAGCTCGCCCGCCAGCGAGGTCATGGTCGCCTCCCGGCGCGGGAGGTCGGCGGCGGTCTCCTGATAGCGCAGAAACGTGTCATGCGCATCGTGGTGCTTTTCCATCAGTTCACGGGCGGCGGCTACCCGTCGTTCAAGGTCGGCGAAGGGCGCCAGGCGGTTGTTGACGTCCACAAGCGCCGTCTCGATGCGGCCAAGCTCCTCAGTAGTAGCAGCGAGTGACTGCGCGCGCTGCTCGAATTCCTCGGCGGGGCCGTGCAGGCGTTCGGCGGTCCGGCGCGGGTCGCCCAGGGCGTTGAGTTCACTGCCAAGCGATTGCTCGCGCGCTGCGAGTGTGGCGATCGTTTCCTCAATGGCTGCGGGCGGCCAGACGATTCGCAGATGTTCCGCTATGCGTTGGGTCAGGTCTCGCTCCTGCCGGCCCAGGTCCTGCGACGCCTCGTCTAGCGCTGCCAAACGGGGCTCCAGGTCAGCCAGGCGGTCAACTTGCCGTTGGGCGTCTCTGGCCCGGTTCACCGCCTCGCCCAGCGCGCGTTTTTCTGCCAGAGCGTGTTGCGTGTCCCCGCCCGAGTCGCGAATGAGCGTTGCGATGACGGGAACGAGGCTGCCCTCGTCATCTACTCTTGGGCAGTGTTCCCGGAAGAAGGGACACAAGCCGTCCTCAGCCATGCGCTGCGAATCTTGGTTGAAGCGGCGGTGGGCCTGCAGATCGCTAATCTGCTGTTGGACCTCCTGCAGTTGGCGCTCCAGACCTGCGAGTTGCGAAGCGGCGTCACGAGCTTTTCGGCACTGGGCCACCTCCGCCGCGGCGCGTTCGCGGTCCCGCTCGGCTAGGCGGCGTTGCTGGCGGCAGCTATGTCGTTGCTGGAGCCATTGGCCGATCTCTTGCAGGAACGCAGACTGCTCGGCAAGTTGCTCGCGAACGTAGGCGGCATCCTCTCCGGCCGCCGCGGGCGGCGGGCCATCGGACAACACGAGCTGCTCCCCGGCGGCAAAGTTGGCGATGCGTCGCAGCATGTTACAGACTTGAGCACCCGCTTGCCGGGCCAGGTTTACGTCGGCGGCGAATGTCCGTGCCTGTTCCTCCAGGCGTTCTTGCTGCGCGATCTGCGGCGCCAGGGTACGCCTCTCTTCCACCGCGCTCCTGGCCGCGGCCACGTCTTTCTCCAGGGCGGCGAGCCGCGTCTTGCGGGCCACGCGATGGTTCTCCAGGCTGTGCCTGGACGTGCGCAGGGCGTCGGCTGCCTGGCGCTCGTCTTCCAGCGCCGCCAGCGCGGACTGGCCCTGGCGGTAGGCGGCATGTCCCGCGGCGCTGCCGGTGACCAGCTTGGCGGCGCTCTTGGCGGAATCCACTTGCTGCTGTTCCTGCTCCCGGCGCGTCTCCAACTGTCGTTTTTGCTGCGCGAATTGGCGGACGACGTCCCGCTGCTGTTCCAACGTGCGGCGCTGCGCGTCCAGGCGCGCCAGTTGCTTTTGCAGCGCGGCGCGGTCGGCGGCAAGGGCCTGCGCTTGGGCGGCGGAGTCCGCGCGCTGGCGCTCATATGCGGCGAGGGCTTCAAGCTGGTCCGGCAGGCGGGCGGCTTCCGGTTCCAGTTCGGCCACCCGGCGTTCGTGCCCTGAAATATCCCCTTGCAGCACGTCGAGCACGTCCCGCAGCCGGTCGTACACCAGCCGGTACGTGTCCACCTGGAGCAGGGGATCGAACGTGCTCTTGCGCTGGGCGGGCCTCAGCAGGAAATCTGCGGTCAAGCGCCCCTGGGGCACGCCCAGCACGTTACTAAAGACGCGCGTCAAGTCGTCGTGGTCGTCCAATCCGACGTGGCGGCGCAGGAAGTCCTGGACGTCTTGCTTCTGCTGAGCGGCCCTTTCACCGGTAGCGAAGCTGTGGACGAAATAGGTTGACGTAACCGTGTCCCCGCCGCTACCGGCGCGACGCAGCGTGCGCACGGCCTGGTATTCGCACTCGTCGATGCTGGAGAGGAAGGAGACCCGCACGTCCGCCTCGGCGGCGTTGTGCCGCATGAAATCGCGCTGGTTGCGGTACGGGAGCGAGTCGAACAAGGCGAAGCCGATGGCCTCCAGAAGCGTACTCTTGCCCGCGCCGTTCGGCCCCGTGATGGCAATGGTGCCTTGGGGAAACGCGACGTCTACGTCCCGATAGCTCTTGATGTTCTTGAGAGAGACAGCAGTGATGCGCATTGCTGGTTAGTCCAGTGGTGGCGCGGTTTCAGAATCTGCGCTAGCGGGGCCGAAAAGCGTATCTTGCTCTGCGTCAGCATGCGGCGCACGGCCGGTTGGCGGTCGAGTATCGTCCCTGCCAGCCGGGCTGCCCTCTTGACTTGCAGCGGTTTCTTGATTCTCACCGCCGTGGGAATCAACCCGGTATTCTGACGGTTCTGCCGTCGGCACGTCGCCGGCCGCCTGATTGCGTTGCATCCGAATGCGGCGGCCCACCTCCGCCGCAATGTCGCCGCTGGGAACTCCGTCCAGCACCATCTGCTTCAAGGCCATGGCGATCTGGGTGTTGTCTGAGGCCGCGGCGGCAAAGCGATCGTCGGATGCAATGAGATTCTCGAAGACCAGGCGTTCCAGCACGTCGCGAGGTTGCTGGTCTCCGTCTATAGCTGAAGATGCCAGCGCTTCCTGCAGCGACGACCGGATGCGCACGACGAGCGCGTCCAGATGTCGTCGGGCTAGTTGCTCAATCGCTTCCTTGTCGATATCCGCCCGCGAAAACCGGGCCACGCCCGTGAGGATGATCTCAACCACGGGCGCTTTCTGTGGGCGAGACTCACATTCGGGAGACCTAGTCTCCGGCGAACCGTCACTTCCCGAATCGAGGTTAGTTGCCGGCGCGGGCTCGCGCCTGATCCTCAATTCCAGGAGTTCCATGAGGCGTGCCGGTGACGGACAAGCGTCGAGTTCTTGCACGATGCGTATGAACGGCCTGCGGTTGGGATAGTCTCGCGCGACGGCGCTGAAGGACGGTTTTTGCGTCTTATCCACGCTGACGAGTAACGCGCCCTTATTGCCAAATTGCCATTCCTCACTGCTCCAGGTCTCCGGACTGCCCGGATTGAAGAGCCACTCGCCGTCGCCCAGCGAGCCGCGGTAGGGCACGTGAACGTGACCGAGCGCCAGATAGTCCAGGCTGCGCCGCAGGGCGCTGAGGTCCTGCTGCCGCGCGAAGGAGTGTCCTCGGTCGTAGTAGTTTTCCACCGACGTGTGGGCGAGAAAAATAGAAAACAGGCCGTCCGGCGGCGGGTCGGCGGCGATTGCGTCGCCGATGGCGCTCAATACTGTACCCGTCTCCGCGCCTCGGTACCGGAGGCCGTAGATTCGCGCGCCGGCGACATCGACGTAACCGCCGGTGCGTTCCGTTGCGTGCCAGGGCAGGGGCCGCCAGCCGCCGCCCTGGCGTGGGCAATCCAGCAGGTAGAGCAACCCGCTATGATTGAGATACTCCATCCAGGAGAGGTTGTCGCCATAGGTGCGCTCATGGTTGCCCTCGATGGCAACAACGGGAATACCTGCTTCACGCAAGCGCTCGAACTCTCTGACCGCGATGAGCAACGTTTGGGGATCGAGCGACCGTTTCTCGAAGAGGTCGCCGGCCAGAAGCAGGAAGGCGACGCGCTCCTCCAGCGCGGTGTGCACAATCCACTCGAACGCCTCGCTAAAGTCATCGTAGCGCTCGATGCGCCCGTATTGTTGGTAGCCAAGATGGACGTCGGCGGCGTGGAGAAACGTAAACGGCATGGCCTCAGTCGCAATCCGCCATGCCGGGCGCCGGCTTGAGTCCGGCAGCACCGGCGCAGCTTCAGATTGTGGATACGGGGAACGGATCGTCTGCCAGCGGGTCGCGGCTGCGATCGAGCAGCACGCCGCCCGCAATGGTGTGCGTGTTTTCCAACCGCAGTGTGCCGTTCCGCGTCTCGCCCTGCGGGTCCTCGAAAGTGAACTCCCCCTCATCGACCCGGAACACGGCGACGTCGGCCGGCGCGCCGACGCGCAAGCTCCCGCAGACGTGCTCCTGGCCCACCGCCCGTGCCGGCGCAAGCGTGCTCAGCCGCACCGCGTTTTCCAGGTCCATGCCAAGCGCGAGGAACTTCGACATCACGGCGGGAAAGCTCTTGGCCGAGGTGCGAATACTGCGCTGGTGGAGGTCGGTGCTGATGGAGTCCGGGGGGAAGCCCTCAGCCATGGCCGCTTCGGCGACCGGAAACGAAAAACTGCTGTTGCCGTGGCCGACGTCGAACAGCACGCCGCGCTCGCGGGCCGCCCAAACTTCGTCGCGGACTTTGCCCCGCATCAACATGCCGCCGGTCTTGCCATGGAAGCAGTGGGTCACAATGTCCCCGGCCCGCAGGATGGGCAATAGCTCCTGCAGCGTGGGCGCGGGCATGGAGATGTGGACCATCAGTGGTATCGAAAACTGGTCGCAGAGCTCGCGCCCGATCCACAGCGGGATCATGCCGGTCTTGCCGGTGCTGGAGCGGCCGGCGCGAATCTTGATGCCGGCGATGAGGCCGCGGTGTTGTTCCAGTGTGGCGGCATTGAGCTCGGAATCGATATATCCGATGTCATTCAATTCGCCGACTTCGCCGCAGTGCACCAGGCCCTTGGCGCTGAGATTGAGCAAGGGGACCACGCGTACCTGTGACTGGTCGATGATGAAGCGCTTGAAGCCGGGGAACGTGGCGGCGCCGCTGCTACCGGGATCGATCCAGGTGGTCACGCCGTGGCGCGCGCCCACGAGATCGGGGTCCAGGCCCGTGCCGCCCACGCCCCAGTAGCAGTGCCCATGCAGGTCTACCAGGCCGGGCGTGACTATGTGGCCGGCCGCGTCGATTTCCTGAGCGCCCGTGCCGGAGAGTGTGCCTGCTTCCAGCGCCTGAATCGTGCCGTTCGCGATACCGATGTCGCCCGTGAAGCGCCGGTTTTCGCCCGGATCGATGATGTCGCCATTGCGCAGAACCAAGTCATATGCCATGCGTGCTGCCTCCCGGCTTTTCTTTAACTGCGCTCACTCGGCGCGGCCCCCTGACCGGTTGCGCCTCCGCGACGGTCGCCGCATCGCCTGACAGCATCAGTAAGAACGGCGTTGCCAGTCGTCGGCGAAGAGGTTGAAATGACCGAAACGATAGGGATGTTCCGCGATAACGTCCAGGTTCAAGTCGATGCCCAGGCCGGGGGCTTCCGGCGGCGAAAAGTACCCGTCTTCGACTCGCGGGAACCCAATCACAGCCTCGCGGACGAAGTCCGGCGCGAAGTCATCGAAACACTCTTGGATCTTTACGTTCGTCGTGCAGAAGTCGAAATGGACGCTGGCCGCCGTGCAGGCGGGGCCGTTGGAACAGTGGGGCGCCACCATGACGTAGTTGGCGTCGGCCATGGCGGCGATCTTCTTAAGTTCCATGATCCCGCCGGCGTGAATGATGTCCGGCTGGATGATGTCAACCACATTGTTCTTGAAGAAACGAGCGTACTCGTAGCGGGTGAAGATTCGCTCACCGGTAGCGACGGGGATGCGGATGTCACGCGCCGCGCGTTCCATGGCGTCCGAGTCTTCCGGCGGTACGGGCTCTTCCACCCAGCCGGGCTTGAACGGCTCCAGCTCACGCGCAATCTCGATAGCTGTGGCGGGACTAAACCGCCCGTGCATCTCGATGAAGATCTCAACGTCCGGCCCGACGGCGTCGCGAATGGCCTCCACTAATTCGATAGACTTCCGCTTCTCCTCCGCCTCCATCTCATACGTGCCCGCGCCAAAGGGGTCCACTTTCAGGGCGCGGTAGCCTCTTGCCACCACGCCACGCGCCCGTTTGGCAAAGTCCTCCGGCGTGCGCTCCCCCGTGTACCAGCCGTTGGCATATGCCTTGAGACGCTCGTGGCACTGACCGCCCAACAGGCGGTAGACCGGCACACCCAGCGCCTTGCCGACTATGTCCCAGCAGGCGATTTCGATGGCGCTCAGGGCCGTGTTCGCCACCGGCCCTCCCCGCCAGAAGTCGTCGCGGTACATGCGCAGCCAGAGGTCCTCTATGTTGAAGGGGTCGCTGCCGATGATGTGCCGGCTCTTCGCGGCTTGGAGATAGGCAACTACGGCTTCGTCGCGATTCTGGAGGGTTGCTTCGCCAATGCCGTAGAGGCCTTCATCGGTCATGACGCGAGCAAAGACCAGGTTTCGCCAGTTGTCGCCCAGCACATACGTTTCAACATCGGTGATGCGCACGGGAAGAATGTCCTTTCGCCAGATCAAGCGCGTGAATACAGGAGTGTCGGGCGCGGGACTCTGAATCCAATCCAGGCTGACCGGTCAACGCGCCGAACACAAGCCATGTCTAAATCGCGTTCCTGCGCTCGCAGCCGTTCCCATGGGACGGGTTGCGCAACGCATCACTAGCATAGCCGACACGGCGGTCCACTGTCACCGCTCAGGTGAGGGCCTGCCAAGGGTTTGGGCAGCCCTTTAGTGTTGGGTGGCTGCCCAGAGCCTCACGAGCGCTGCCGAGCTGAATGCCGTCGAAAGCAACGCAGCGAAACCGTCAATTCAGCATTGGGCAACCATATTGGGATTGCCTCATCGCAGATGTGGGTACAAACTTTGAAATTTCGTCGCTTCTGCCATACCATAGAACTAGTGAAGAAAGCGACGAATTGCAGGAGCAGTTGATGATCAGTACGGTGCCCAGCAACTATCCCAAGATTGCCAATCGGCGCGGCGGCCAGACGCTGCGGCGGGCCATCTCGTCATTCGATCGCGGCAGAATCTCTGCCGACGACTTGGCCGCCACGGCGGACGACGTGACCGTTGAGGTAATCGCGGAACAGGAACGAGCCGGAATCGACATAATTACCGATGGGCAAATCCGGTGGCAAGATCCGGTGACCTATATCGCCGGCGGCTTGCACGGCTTTGAAATCGGCGGTCTCATTCGTTATTTCGATACCAATACTTTTTACCGCCAGCCGGAAGCCACGGCCCAGATTGCGTGGCAGGAGCCCATCCTCGTCCGTGACTTTGAGTTTGCGCGCGACCACGCCGCGCGTCCGGTGAAACCCGTGGTCACGGGCCCTTATACCATCGCAAAACTCTCGCAACGTGGCGTCTATGATAGTCTCGAGGACCTCGTGCTGGATACGGCCCGCGCCCTCAATCACGAATTGAGAGCCTTGGCGGCTGCCGACCCGGCGCTCATCCAGGTGGATGAACCCGCCATCGTCTGGCACCGCTACAAGAGTGACTGGGATCTGTTTCGCCAGGCCATGGACGTGCTCATGGACGGCGTGGGCGCGGCCACGCTCCTGCGCACCGACTTTGGCGACGCGACCGGCTTGCCGGAATTCTTTGCCCTGCCCTTCCAGGGCTTTGGTTTGGACATGGTTCAAGGCGAGGAAAACCGGTCCCTCGTGCCGCAATTCCCGGACGATCGGGACCTCATGCTGGGCGTCGTCGATGCGCGCAACGTGCGCATGGAGACCGGCGATGGCCTGCTTCAGGTGGCAGACTGGGCAACGCAATTCGTTGCCCCGGTCCGACTTTCGCTCAGCCCGAACACGGGTCTTGAGTTTCTGCCCAGAGAGACCGCCTACGACAAAATCGAGAATATGGCTCGCGCCGTCAAGAAAGCTCAGGAGGCCGTGGCTTAGCTATGGAAGGTCTATGGACAACGCAAGTCGGAAGTCTGCCGAAGCCGCCGGAACTCATGAAGGCCAGGACGGACTTTGCGCGAGGCAGATTGCCACAAGCTGATTTTGAGGCAATGGAGCGGCAGCACACGAGATTCTGGATGGAATTTCAGAATGACCTGGGCCTCGACATTGCCGTGGACGCCGAGATGTACCGCGGAGATATGGCCACCTACTTTGCCGAGATGATGGACGGCATGGAAATCAGCGGCCTCGTCCGCTCGTACGGCAATCGCTACTACCGCAAGCCCATCGCCGTGGGGCCGTTGCAGCGTGTCAAGCCCTTTACCCTGGACTGGTGGCAGTACGCTCAAAGCCTGACCGACAAACCGGTAAAGGGCATGATCACGGGGCCGTACACAATGGCGGAGTGGTCGTACAATAGCTTCTACGACACGCAGGAAGAGTTCGTGCTCGCCATGGCTCAGGTGCTGCACGAGGAAGTGGTGGCGTTGGAAGAAGCCGGCGCCAAGTTCATTCAGATCGATGAACCGGCCGTCTCGACGCGGCCGGAGGACTTGCCCTTGGCCATCCGGGCCATGGCGGTAGTCGTAGACGGCATCTCGGCTACCACGGGCACACACATTTGCTACGGCGATTTCGAAGCTATCTACCCCAAGATGCTGGATATTCCCGTAGACGTCATCGACTTGGAAATGGCCAACAGCGACTACGACTTGCTGGACCTCTTTGCGCGGCAAGCGCCCTTCACCAAGAGACTCGCCATGGGCGTGGTGGACGTACACAGTCACGTCATCGAGACGAAAGACCAAGTGAAGGCCGGCATCTATCGAGGCTTGGACGTAGTTCCCGCCGATCGTCTCTACATCGACCCCGATTGCGGTCTCAAGACACGGACCGTGGACGAGGCGCAAGCCAAGCTTTCCGTCCTCGTCGAAGCGGTTGGCGAGGTTCGCCAGGAACTCGGTCTGGAGAACGCCTAGAGCGCCCGTGCCGGAAAAAGCTGGGGAGGCCGTATGGCGGAGCCGGGGCAGCGGCGGCGATTGGAGGCCCGGGTCTATGGACGTGTGCAAGGCGTAGGCTTCCGCCAATTCGTGGCACGCGTGGCGTCAGGTTCCGGGCTCGTTGGGTTCGTCCGCAACGACGTGAGCGGCGGCGTGGAGGTCGTCGCCGAAGGACCCGTCGCGGCGCTCGAAATGCTGTTGCGGCGGCTGCGCCACGGGCCTCCTCTCAGCAGAGTCGTTTCGCTAGACTCCTGCTGGGCAACCCCTTCCGGGGAATTCGCTGAGTTTGCGATCAGGCAGTAACATGCAGCAGTCCATCGCCTCACAAGTGGGTGCGAGCCAGCAACAGTACCGCGGCTTGCAGCGGCTGGCGTGGGCGACTCTAGTCGTCAGCTTCCTCGCCTTCGTGCTCATTGCGTATTCGGCGCCCTTTGCCCTGGATTGGGCGATCGGGCGCATCCGCCAAGACGTGGCAGTGCCGGTGCGCGTCATCAGCGGCCAGGTTTACGTGCTGACAGCTGGCTCGCCAAGCTGGGTGGTGCGCGCCGAAGCGACAACTCTCAATCCCGGCGACAGCATCAGCACCCACGAAACGGCCCAGGCTTTCCTGGACTTGCCGGACGGCAGCAAGGTCCATCTCTATCCAGACAGTGAGGTACGGCTGAGGTCGTCCAACGTTGTGCGCTATCGGCCTGAAAACGTCCAGATCGTCCTCGATCAGGTGCGCGGCTATAGCCGCATTGCGGTCGCTCCGGTTGTGGAGCCGCAGAAGCGGTCATTCCACGTGGACGCGCCTCACCTTACAGCCCAATTGCAGGAAGGCAGTTTTGCGGTTGAAGTCATCGGCGAATCCCGAAGCTCTATCGCGGTGCGGCGGGGCGACGCAGTGGTGAGTGACGGTGAGCGCCAACAGGCGCTCACCGTCGGCGAGCGAGCCACAACCGAGGACGGTGGGCTCCCGGCGGCGCCGTTGCCGGCGGCCCAGGACCTCGTGCTAATGGGCGACTTCACCGCCCTTGCGCCGGACTGGGAAGAAATCTGGCACGAGGAAGACCGATCGGAAGACGACCCCCGGGGCACGGTCACGCCCAAGCCCGACGGCCTCTACATGGAGCGGCGGGGCGACGGCCACGGCCAGACGCTGCTCGTGCAGCAGGTCAACCGGCCTGTCTGGGACTTCGAAGAGTTGGTGCTTCGGGTGCGTGTGAAAGCGATCTACCAGAGTCTCTCCGGCGGCGGCACGGCGGGAACCGAATACCCAATCATGGTGCGGGTCTTGTTCCAGGACATTAGCGGCGGCGAAACGCCTTGGTATCATGGGTTCTACTACGCACGGCCCACGGACGATCGGTATTCCACGAGAGGCGGATCGCTGGCGCCGCAGGGCGAATGGCACGACTACGAAGTCGACTTGATGCAGTTGACGCCGCGGCCAACCTACATTCGCGCGATCGAAGTCGTCGCTACCGGATGGTCGTATGAGGGCGCAGTCCAGCACGTCAGCTTGGTTGGCGAATGATTGTCGTGTTGGCGGGAGATAGAGACCGCCGCGCGCGGCTCGGCAACGCGGTGGCAAGACGCTTGGAACAGGCTACGGTGCTGCAGCCGCAGTACTTCGCTCCGGTAGACGGTCAGCGATCCGACATTGCAGTTTCCGCAGGTGACGTTCCATGGTTGCCTGTTGCCGTGGCGGCCAGCGCGCAGAGCATTGCGGCCGGTGGCGGCGCTTGCGTGGTGGACGTGCCTGAATTGGCGCATGTTTCCGCGTTGCTCTCCGCATTCGATGATCGTGCCGCGCCCTTGTATCTCTTCCTCCTGCGAAAGCCTGCGCGGCCAAGTGGCGTTTTCCGGCGTGCGGTGATGGTGGACACGTCGGCAGGGGATACCGAACAGCTAGCGGCACAGATGATTGCGGATACCGCCGCGGGACGGGGGCTCATCCGCCCGGCTCCCGCCGCCAGCCCGGACAGTGTGCTGCCGGTGACCGGCGGGCCGAGCACTGGCGTAGACATCATCGAAATCGCCCGCATCGCGCGGGTTGTCGCACGCTACGAGGAGCGCTTTCTGCAGCGCGTCTATACGGAAGCGGAGCAGGCGCTCTACCGGGGCCGCATACCCGAACTCGCAGCGCGCTTTGCGGCGAAAGAAGCAGTGTCCAAGGCGTTAGGCACCGGCATCTGGGGCATTCGCTGGCGCGAAATGGAGATTCTGCCCGACGTGCGGGGTAAGCCGCTGGTTTATCTTCACGGGGCTGCAGCCGCGCGAGCCAGGGCCTTGGGTCTGCGGTACTTTGCCATTAGCTTGAGTCACAGCCGCGATTTTGCCGTGGCAGTGGTTGTGGCAACTTAGTTGCCACGCTCAGCAAGTGCATGCGCAAGTGGACTCCATCTCCGTGTTCCCGTCGGCTTCCCGGTGCAGTCCTTGTAACGCTGCTGCAATGAGGTTGAGGTGAGACGTGCGATGTGGATCCGTTCGCCGTCGCCGCGTACGTACGGGTGCGTGCGCTGAACGGGCGGCCATGGAGCGAAACTCCAGCGCAGACCACGGGAGAATGGCCTACAGCGCCGCGCCAATGGACACTGCACGTGTAAACTCCGACACAGGACGCGAGGAGCCAACCGGGTGAAGCTTGTAGACACGGCAGCAATGCGCAGGCTGGAGGCCGAGGCAGTTGCCAGCGGGACATCTGAGCCAATCCTTATGGAACTGGCTGGCTACAACATTGCGAATCTCCTCATGCAAGAAGGATCGCTTGCGCCAGGTAAACGTGTGCTAGTCCTCGCCGGCTCTGGCAACAACGGCGGTGACGGCCTAGTGGCCGCCTATCACCTGCGGCGGGCAGGAATGCGGCCCAGTGTCTATCTCACCCGGGACCGCAGAAAGGATGCCAATCTCAAGCGCGTGCAGTCTCTAGGCATTCCTGTGGCTGTGCACGGCGCAGCCGACAGCGCTCAGGCGCTCCAAGACCGGTTGGCGACCACGGACTGCGTGTTGGACGCGTTGCTGGGGATAGGCGCGACGCCGCCGCTGCGCGGCAGCGTGCGGGAAGTGCTCCAGGCCGTGCATAGCGTGTGCCCGCCGGAGACGTTTCGCGCGGCGGTGGACATTCCCAGCGGCATTGACGCGGATACGGGAGAGGCGGACGCGCAGGCGTTTCGCGCGCACGTTACGCTGGCTACCGGTTTCGCCAAACCGGGCTGCTTTGTCGGCCGGGGCGCCGACTGCGCCGGTGAGGTGTCCATAGCTGACATAGGGTTGCCGCCGGAGTGGGCGGATGATTTACCGCTCACCCGGACAACAGCCGCCCAGGCGCGCGGTTTCTTGCCAGAACGACCGGAGGGAGCGCACAAGGGCACGTTCGGTCGCGCGTTGCTGATAGCGGGTTCATCGCGATACATTGGGGCGGCATACTTGAGCGCAACGGCTGCGGCGCGTGCGGGGGCCGGTCTGGTGACGCTGGCACTGCCGGCCTCAATCCAAGCGCCCGTGGCGGCAAAGGCATCCGAGTGCACGTTCTTGCCGCTTCCTGAGGCAGACGGCCACCTCACGCCAGCCGCCCTGGAGCCGATTCTGGAAGCGCTGCCCGCATACCGCGCGTTGCTGGTGGGTTGCGGCTTGGGGGATGATCCGGAGACAATCACATTTGTGAGAGAGCTGATCGGCCATCTCCGCGACGGTGCAGCCGCCTTGCCTTTGGTACTGGATGCGGATGGCGCCAACGCGTGCGCAGGCATAGATCTGGGTCAACTCTTTCCACAGTACACGGTTCTTACGCCGCACGCGGGAGAACTGGGCCGCCTCCTTGACCGATCGGCGCAGGCCGTGGACGAGGAGAGGCTTCAGTTGGCGCCACGGTGCGCTGCCGGCTGGAATGTCACCATGTTGGCAAAGGGCGCGCCCAGTATCACGGCGACGCCGGACGGCGCGACGTACATCAATCCCCACCGCAATTCAGCGCTCGCCACGGCCGGTACCGGCGACGTGCTGGCGGGCATCACGGTTGGCCTGCTGGCTCAGGGCGCTGCGCCGGGGGAGGCCGCGGCGGCGGGGGCCTTCATACACGGCGAGGCCGGCGCACAGGTGCGGGCCCGCTTGGGCGCAAGCGGACTCTTGGCCTCGGACCTGCTGGACGAAATTCCCTTAGCTATGAACGCCCTCCGTGAATAGACGCTTCATCGCTTGGCTCAGTTCTCAACCCGCCGCTAACAGCCCTCAGCCACAACCCAACGTGGTAAAGACTTCGAAAGTGGGACTACTCCCGCCGGCAACTGCCTGTACAGACTCTCGTGTTGTAGATTCTCACTTGGTCGCTGTGCCGCTCCGCAATTCGGCATTTCCACCGAACGAACCCCATCGCGGCCCCACGTTGGCGCGCAGTCCGAAGTGAGACTCTCAAGTCTCGATACGGCCTTTCTGCGGTACGACCCACGGCACGGATGGCAAGTGCGCCTGCAACTTGGCGCGCGGCAGCGGCAAATCGCCCACCGGAACGTCGATCACTACCGGTGATTCGCGTTCTAGCGCGGCCGGCAGCAGCGTAGCCAGTTCCATCGGATCCTCTGCCCGCATGCCGACTGCGCCAAACGACTCGGCAAACGTGACGAGATCCGGGTTGGCTAGGTCCGTCTCGAACGTTCCGCCAAAGAACTCATCCAGGTCGTGAGCAACGTTGCCGTAAGAGTCGTCTCGAAAGACTACCGTTGCGGTGTTTATCCTGTATCTGAGCGCGGTAGATAGTTCAGTGGCATTGAACATGAAGCCGCCGTCGCCAATTACGGATACCACCGGACGCTGCGGTTGTGCAACCTTGACGCCCAATGCCGCCGGGAAAGAGAATCCCACGTTGAATGAGTAGCCGGAGTCCAGAAACGTCTTGGGATGATTGACTTGGTAGTGCGTGCGGGCGTAATACCCAAACTTTGTGCTGTCCCAAACGATGATCGTGTCTTCCGGTATGTTGTTCCGCATGGCATCCAAGATAGGATATTGCGGTTCCTTGAGCCTAATGTCGTGATAGGCGATCAGGCGTCGGGCGGCACTGACCGCTTCGGCTGGCGAAGGGCGGTTTCCCGCGCCGGCCTCGATGAGCAGGGGGAGCAGCGCCTCGATGGTTGCTCTCGCATCCCCGTGCAGAGGGATAGTATTGGGCTGAACTTGCGTGAGCCTGGATTCGTCTACGTTGATGTTCACCAACGTGCACGACTCACCGGCCGGATTGCCCAGTGAAAAGCGTGTGCCTATCCCAATCACTACATCGGCAGACTGCATGACTTCGAAAAGCTGGTTCATTTCGGGCCGCTCGCCGGCGGGGCTGAGACACGAGCCGTAACAGAGCGGATGGCGGTCCGGAATCGCTCCTTTGCCGCCTGCAGAGGTGATCACAGGGATATTCGTTGCAGCGACCAATCGAGCGAGGGCTTCCTCTGCCTCCGACTGCGCCACGCCGCCACCGGCGAATATGAGAGGAAGAGCGGAGCGGGCGATGGCATGTGCGGCCTGTCGCAGTCTCGTTTCGCTGGGTACTGTGCGCGATACCTTGGCCGGCTTCCGTAGAACGATGTCTTCCCGCTCCACGCCCGCCTCGGGCGGGATCTCCAGCAGCACGGGACCGGGGCGATCGGTGCGCATCTGCCTGAACGCTTCACGCACGGCGTCAGGAATGTCCCGCGGCGCCAGAGCCTCCCCTTGCCACTTGGTGATGGGGCGCACTACGGAAGCCTGGTCTGAGACTTCATGATAGGTTTCCTGATTCATCCCAATCTGGCCGCGAGGGATTTGGGCGGCAATCACAAGAACCGGGGACGAACGGGCGTGTGCCGTGGCAAGTCCGGTGGCGGCATTGCAAAGCCCCACGCCGGGAACTACCAAGACTACGCCCGGCTTACCGGATGCGCGGGCATAGCCGTCGGCCATGTGGGCCGCGGCCGCTTCGTGGCGGGTGGTGATCATGCGCATTCTCGGTTCGTCCCGCAGGGCGGTGACTATGCCGGACAAGTGAATGCCCGGAATGCCGAATACGACCTCAACCCCTTCCCGCACAAGCGAAGCGACAAGGGCTTCCCCACCACTCATCTTGCCCACTCCCTTAGTTTCCTCTCTTACGCAGATTGAATCTCGCAAGGGCACGATGCAGAATAGTCACAGACTGGCGCTAGGTTTCTTGGTCCTGTCTACGGTCCTCTTGTCTGCACGAACAGCCTTCGCCCGCGTAGCACGAATGGGAAAGGCTCTGAACTTGCCATAAGGCTAATAGAACCGCGACAAATTGGCAATTAGCCGTACGGGTTTCAGCAAGTCTGTATTGAACTTGTTGACATGCTTAGCGCGAAGGGTCTTCATCAGCTTCGTGGACCCCCTCCAAAGGGGGTCGCACACACGCTCCAAGATCCCCTCTCAACCTAGAGGGGCACAGGGGCACGCTTGCGCAAGGCTCAACTGCAACGTGAAGCGGATTGCTATAGGCTGTGCCGAGAACGCCAACGGACTTGGTACCAGTCTGCGTGAGCACGCGCGTTTTCAGTGCGGGCGAGTTTGCGTGGCCCGGACCATTCTCACTGCCACACGCCGATGATCGCGCCCTGAATGAGCAGCGCAACCAGCACATAACCATAGTCGATGGCAAATAGCCGCTTGGGTAGTCCGGAGTACATGTTGTTTTGGAAAGTCGCCGGCCCCACAAAGCCAACCCAAGCCAACAGTGCCACGAGAATCCCGATGAGCAGCGACATAGCCTGAATGCTCGCGTCAACGTGGTGCAAGAAGATCGAGAGCACCAATGCCATCAACAGCGATAGCAGGAAGGACACCACATAGATGATCGGATTGGGATTCAAGTCGGCTTCGGTCTTGCCAATGAGGGCCATCCAGGCTTTGCCGAAGATGGGTCCGTACCACAGAAAGCCAAGCACCATGTTGCTGATGCCGGCGGCGAGGATCGCCAAGTAGTTGTGGTCGAAAACGAGCAGGTCTGTCATTGTCTTGCTCCTTGCGTCCAGGCTAAACAACTTGAGTTCGGCGGCGTGCCGCTCAATCCCTGATAGAGCCTAGCTGCGGGAGAAGCAGCCGGCGTTTCGGGACAGGCGGGCGACATTCCCCATGCTGTCGCAGGGAATGTAGCGCGGGGGCTTGTCCCCATTGCTGTCGCCTTTAGCTCAGACCGTGTCAGGTGCGGCGAGACTGCCGTGCTTACGCGATGTCATCGTTGTCTCAACTGTAGGGCACGACATGTCGTGCCCCTACACCGCGGATGCCAGTCCGGGTAGCGGCAATCTGATCCTGGCATGCGACTCTAATGCGGCACTATTGGGGCTAGTACCCCGCCGGAGCACAATCACATCAGACCAGCACGGGGCTACTCTCCCGTCGGAGCACAGTCGCACCAGACCAGCACGGGGCTAATCCCCCACCGGAGCACAGCCCCCTCTGGAGTAGCGCAGCGGTATGGCCCGATGGTGTCGCATTTGAGGCCAGCGCCTGAGCCGTTCGCCCTGAGCCAAGTCGAAGGGTGAACGGCTCAGAGCCCGTTCACGGTCATCTTAGAAGGGCTCAACCAGGCTGATGAAAACCGTTCGTGCTGAGGGCTGCGCGAAGCCCTAGTCGAAGCATGAACGGCTATTCGCCAACTTGCGGCGGTTCTACTCACCCTTCGACAGGCTCAGAGCCTGCCCGGTACTGGATACGGGAGCGAACGTCAGTCGTGCAATAGATAAACGTAAACAGGCTCTCCGGCGCGCGGACCCGCTGCAATCACGACCATCCCACATCGGGCCGCAGCCAAGGCGCCAGCAGTCCCCCCTCACTCCGCTGCGAAGGCCGACAGTGGGCGCGGCGCGGCCACTGTCAACCCACAACCGCCGCGATGGCTTCCTCTAGGATGTCCGCGCCCAGCAAGGCTTCTTCTTCTGTGATGACCAGCGGCGGTGCGATGCGGATAACGTTGCCGTAGAACCCTATGGGCGCGATCATGACAAGACCGCGCTGGTACGCCTCATCGATGATGGCGTGGGTGGCTGCCGGATCAGGCTCCCGCGTTTCGCGGTCTTTCACCAACTCCAGCCCAAATACCAGTCCCAAGCCGCGCACGTCGCCGATTATATCGTACTTGCGCTGCATGGCCCGGAAGCGCTCGTCGAGCACGGCCCCGATTCGGGCCGCGTTGTCAGAGAGGTTTTCGTCCAGGATGACGTTGATGTTCTCCAGGGCAACCCGGCTGGAGAATGAGTTGCCGCCGTGGGTGCTGGAAACCGAGCCCGGTGTCAGGGTCTTCATGATGTCTTCTTCGCCGAGCACAGCCGAAACGGGAACCGTGGACGAAATGCCCTTGCCAAGGCAGAGCAGATTGGGCTCGATGTCGTAGTGTTGGAAGCCAAAGAGCTTGCCGGTGCGGCCAAATGACGCTTGCACCTCGTCGATGATAAGCAACGCGCCGTTTTCCTTGCACCACTGCGCCATCATCTGTAGCCACGGCTTGGGCGCGATGATGGAACCTGCGGCTCCTTGGTAGGTCTCCACCAGCACGGCGGCGATGTCCTTTTCCGATTCCGTCTCGACAATCCACTTGAAGTACTCGAAGCTGCGTTCGCTGCATTCGTCTTCGTGGCCCCGGCACAGAATGCTGCGGTACGGATAGGGAAAGGGCGCAAACACGACACCGGGCAGAAACGGCCCAAAGCCGCGGATGCCGGGGCTGGAACGCTTGCCGTTCACCGACATTGCGCCAAAGGTCCTGCCGTGGAATGCGCCGTGGAATGCGACGATCTCGTGCTTGCCGGTGTAGAGCCGCGCAATCTTGATGGCGGTCTCGATGGTCTCCGCTCCCGTGGTCAGCACGATTGCGCGGGAGAGATTGGGCGGCGTAATCTCAACCAGGCGTTGCGCAAGCTGCGGACGCCACTCGTTGAGAAAATCATAGGTGTTGACCGCGTGTTCCGCTTGCTCCTGCATGGCGCGTACCAGCCGGGGATGGCTGTGTCCGGCATTGGCCACCAGCACGCCGCTGGTATAGTCCAGAAACGTGTTGTCGTCCATGTCGGTTACCCAAACGCCTTCCGCGTGTTTCCACACGATCGGCACCTGCTCGCTGGCGGCTTGCGGTTCATACTGCTGCGACACCGCTATGAGTTCCCGCGAGCGAGGGCCGGGCAACTCCGTCTTGATTTCCGGGCCACGGGGACGTACGCTGGTTTTCATTCACTTTCCTCCATAGCAAACGATGGAAACAGGCACTACCCGGCGAGAAAGGTCCGCAGGCGATCTTTGGCGCCGGAGAGAACGGGCGCGCCGTGAGACGTCACCACGGCATCGAAGTCAGCTTCCAGCAGTGGCTGTAGCGCCGCTCGTTCGTGGGGCTGAAACACCCGCCATTCCGTGTCGGGTTGCGCCACGAGGCCATCGCCGATTACGAGCACGCCCGGGCCCCGGGGGACGAGCAGCGCGGTCTCGCCCGGAGAGTGCGAGTCTGCGAGATGGTATGCCCGTAGGCCGCAAGGCAGCTCTTCTTCGCTGCCGTACACGCGGTCGGGGGTTAGGTCGAGATCGCTCAACGCCGCCTCCGGGGCCCATATCTCAGCGCGGAGCGCCAGCTTTATCGAATAGGCGTCGCGCTCGTGGTTGGCGTTTGTCAGCAGCACGATTACGGCTTTGCTGGGGTGGCTGAACCGGCTGAGACCCTCTTCCGGCGTGAGCGGATCGATGAGCACGTTCTCCGTTTCGCCTTCCACCCACGCGCTATACGCCTCGCGCCCAGGGCGAAACGAGGCTTGCCAGCAGTAGAATTCGGGAAAGATCTGCTCCATGGCCCGAATTGCTTACCTCAGCGTAACGATGGCGCCGCTGTCGATGCTCTGATGCACGGCTTCGGCAATGCGCGTCACTTCCACTGCATCCTCGCCGCTGGGATAGCGGCCTTCGAGTTGCTCGATCGTGCCGCCTTCTTGCAGAAACTCCAGATTGTCGACGAAGTCGAGGATGCTCTCGTACCCGTAGCCGCGGTACACGACCCGTCCGTGCTTGTCCTCTTCTTCGCGCATGAACGCCTCATTGTAGGTGCGCATGCCGTCGCGGTAGCTGGCGGCCTCCATGCCGCGATTCTGGCTATCCACTTCTGCAAAGCCCTCGGTGCCCACAAGACGGATAGACTGGTTGACGATGGCCTCGAACGTGTCGGGCAGCACCCAGCCGGTGTCGAAGAAGACGCTCGTGCCCCCCTCGAACTCCACCTTGGCCTGGATTGCGTCGTAGGTGTCAATGCCGGCCGCGGCCAGCTTGTTCTTCTGTCCGGTCGCGTACACGCGCACGGCATCCTTCTTGATGCACCAGCGCACCAGGTCATAGAAGTGCACGCCCAGGAACCAGGCGGGACTCGTCGACCCGGCCCAGTGCGGGAACCAATCCCGGGGTACGACGATCTTGTCCTCCATGTGCACGTAGCCGTAGAGCACCTCGCCCAGCGTGCCGTCGTTGCACTGCCGCTCCAAGGCAAGGTGATAGGGGTCGTAGCGCTTGTGGAAGTCTACTTGCAAAAAGACGTTGTTCGTCTTGCAGGCGTCTACGATGGCCTGGCAGCCTTCAGTGCTGACGTCCAGCGGCTTTTCCACCAGGACGTGCAGGCCGCGGTTGGCCGCTTCGATTGTCATTTCGCGATGGAGGTGGTCGGGCGTAACGATGGTCACGGCGTCGAGGGATTCGCTGTCGAGCATCTCCCGCCAGTCGGTATAGATGGGGACGCCGAACTCATCCTTGCGTTCTTGGTCCCGCGCCGGATCGCGTCCCGATGAGCACGCAGCCACCAGCACAGTGCGACCCTCGCTCTGGGCCTGCTTGAAGACACGCATGTGGCTGATGCCAAAGACGCCGGTGCCAATGACGCCGATGCGAATGGGGTCTGCCATGGAAGACCTTTCTCCTCAGTTTGTGCGTTACTGGTTCGGAAGGAGCGCGCGCCGCTCACCCTCCGCGCTAGACTGAATTTGGTCCGTCAAAAGGGGGCGCTATCGAGGGCGCCAGTGCGCCGTGAACGCGGCTTCAGTGGCCGGGCCGTGAAGCACGCTCCGCCGCGTGAGCGCGAATGAGCTCAAACGCCACACCGCCGGCTTGGCCGCCGTAGGGACTGAGCGCTTCTTCGATCAACTCGCGGTAGAAGCCATTGACATAAAGTTCCTTGGCCATCAAGTCGGCCAATTGACGCCACGATGCTTGGGCCGGGTCGCGCAACATGCGCCCAACCGCGGTCGCAAACTGCACTTCCAGTGGCACGACGGGAACGAGCCAATTGCGGAATCGCACCCTCCCCACAACGTCCCACAGCGCGCCGCCAACACCTTCTAGCAGTATACCTTGTTCATTCTCACGCGGTTCGCGCACAAACACGGTAACGGGGGCGTTTTCAACCGCCAGCGTGAGCTTTGCCCGGTCCGGATCTTCGCCGTTGGGTTCGCTCTCCAGCCAGTCCCAAAGGTGGCCGGACCAGATGTCGAGCGTGTCCGGGGTCGTGAGGATGCGCAGCTCGTTGGGACTAATCGCTATGTCCTGCAACGCGGACGCCGCACTGCCGATGATGGCCCAGTCCCCCGCTTCCTCTTCCAGCGGTTCGTAGACCCGATGCAGCATGAAGGCGAGGGCTTCCCAGATTCTGCGGCCGTCGTCGCTGTGGGATAGAGAAGGTGTCATTTGGCCCCAATGGGAATCAGCGCTACTTCCGTGCCGGGATTGGCCGCCGCCTACGTGACGCCGCACCACTCCTGCACGAATTGCGTCAACGCACAGGCGGCGTCAATCATATCGGCTACGGCGAAGTGTTCGTGCGGGCCGTGTGCGGTGGCCAGGTCGCCCGGCCCGAAGACGACCACAGGCAATCCGCCGACGCGAGAATAGAGCCGCGCGTCGCAGGAGACGTTCCAGCCAAACACCTCACTTTCCACGCCGACAGCCTTCGCGGCGGCGTGCAGCATGGTCGGGAGTGGATGGTCGTAGGGAATCTCGAATGAGTCATTGCGCAGCTTGTTGAAGGCAATTGACGTGTGCTCGCGTATCCACGGATCGGGGTGCGTCGCCACGATGCGTTCCAGGTCTGCGCGCACGTCTGCCATGGCTTTGTTGGGCAGGAAGCCCACACCGCCCTCGATCACGGCCTCGCCTGACACGGCGCTGGGCCAGTGGCCGCCCTGGAAGATGCCGACGTTGAGTTGCACGGGGTGCTCGTAGCGCTCGAATCCGTGGTAGCCTTTGCTCATCGCCACCAGTTCCTTCTCATATTCCTTGAAACTGGCAATGAGGGCGATGCCCTTGTCGATGGCGCTCACGCCTTCGTGCATACGTCCCATGTGCATGCTCACGCCTTCGATGCCAATCTGGAACCACAGCGCACCGCGATTGGCGGGATGGATCTGGCTGAGCGACGGCTCCATGACAACGACGCCGTCGGCGCGGTAGCCGGCATGAATGAACGCCAGCGCGCCGTTGCCGCCCACTTCTTCTTCCGTCACCAACTGCAGGGCGAGATCGCCGCCGAGCTCAATGCCAAAGTGTGCCAAAGCGCGCATGACCAAGAGCAGCGTCGCCACTTGTCCCTTGGCGTCGTTGCTGCCCCGTGCGTAGAGCAATTCACCCCGTTCTGGGTCCTGAACGCGTTCGTACCGCTGCCCTTCGCTCGCAGGCACGACGTCCAGGTGGGTCTGTAAAATGAGGCTGCGCCCCCCGCCGCCCCCGGCGCGCGTAGCCAATACGTTGGCGCGTACGTGATCGGGAAACTGAGCGAGATCGGGTACGGGAACATGGTGGGGGTTAGCGGTGAGATCGACTGGGTAGGGCACTTCCTCGACAGCCAAGCCCAAGCCTTGAAACGCTGCCGTCACCTCGGCGCGCGTCGCGGCCTCATCGCCGAGTTTGCTCTCCAGCGCGCACAGCGCAAAGAGCCAGTCCGCCACTGCGGGCACTTCGGCTTCGAAGAAGGCGCGGATGTCGTGGGAGCGGGTTGTCGTCATGACGGCAACGATAGTATCACACTTTGCTCACTGCATCCAAGCTGGTGTATTCTCATGGCACCGGCCCAACCGGTTTGGCGACGTACGGGAAGTTGGCGAGGGCGGGTCGGGGCCGGAGGCGCCGCTTAAGCCGAGTCTCTACGGTCAGGGTTTCGGCCATTGGGCGAAGACGTGCCCCCGGAGCAGCGCCTGCGCGGCGGCGCCATCGGCTCGGCTGGGCGGATCGGCATTCTGCCGAAATCAAAGAAGGACGCCGGTCTATTCAATAGCTGAGTCCAGTGTTTCTGACCGGCAGGGACCGGCATGTCGAACAGGCTCCCGTGCCAGGCCGGCTAGGCATGTCGCTGGAACGCATAGGGTTTCTGGGCGCATGGAAGCTGATAGCAGAGGAGTTTCCCCATGGCAGTACTGAGTGGCCGCGTGAACGGCGTGGGTGAGGCCTACTTTGGCTATCTCCTACGGGAAGCGCGGGAGCACAATTGGCGCCGCAAACGCAAGCTGCGCGCCTTTACTTCCGCGGCCGATTGGCAGGGACATCAGCAGGCCGTGCGGGAGAACTTTCGCCAGTCGTTGGGGCAGTTCCCCGAAAAGACGCCCCTCAACCCGCAGCTTGTGGGTCTGCTGGAGCGCGACGGCTACGTCATCGAAAAGCTCCTCATCGAAAGCCAGCCCGGCTTTCCCGTGACAGTGAACCTCTACCGCCCGCCGGAAATCTCCGAACCGCTGCCGGCGGTGCTGAATCCGCTGGGACATTGGGCTGACGGCAAGGGCGAGTTGGTGGTGCAGGCCCGGGGCATTGGCTTGGCCCGAAACGGATACGTTGCCCTCGTCTACGATCCCATCGGGCAGGGCGAACGCAGCCAGGTGTGGGACACGGCAACGAATTCCAACCCCATGGTCAGCAGCACGGAGCAGCACGCGGCAGCGTGTCTGCCCTGCTGGCTCATCGGCCAGACGGTAATCAATCACATGGTTTGGGACGGCGTGCGCATGCTCGACTACCTGGAAATGCGTACGGACGTGGACTCCAGCCGCATCGGCTGCACCGGCGCGTCCGGCGGCGGCACGTACACCATGTTCCTCACCGCCTTCGATGACCGTATCAAGGCAGCGGCGCCGGTATGCTCCACATCTACCTACGAGCGGATGCACTCCAAGGGACAAATTGGCGACCCGTGCCAGGACCCAGCCGGCAGCTACCCACATGACCTGGACATGGCGGACCTGCTCATGTGCCGCGCGCCCTTGCCCATGCAGATCATGTCAACGGTCTATGATTTCTTTCCTTTGATTGGCGCCCGAGACGTATACGCCGACGTGCTCGATTGCTACACGGCGCTTGGTGTGCCGGAGCGGGCCAACATGGTGGAGCCCGTCGCCCACCATGACTACAACCAGCCGATGCGCGAGTCCATGTATGCCTGGTTCAATCGCTGGCTGGGAGACCGGCCCGGGGCGGTTGAGGAAGCGCCCTTCACCCCTGAAGCGCCGGAAACGTTGTGGTGCACGCCTGCCGGCCAAGTCATATTGACCGAACAAAACGAAACTGTGGTCTCCTTGAACGAGAAGCGCGTGCAGGCGCTCACACCCGCCGTACCGAAACTGGCAAAACGCAAGGACGCCGAACGCTACCGGCAGGAGATTCGGCAGGCAGCGCGGCGGGTACTGGCCTATGACGCCGGCCCGGCTGCCAGCGGTTTGCAGGCGGTGGGCACGCGCACGGTGGGCGGCGTGCACGTGGAAGAAGTGTACTTCGAGACTGAAGTGGACTTGCCGGTGCCCGGTCTCGTGTATCACCCGCCGGGGGACGGACCCCATCCCGCAGTGATATTTGCCGACGATGGCGGAAAAGACCGGGAAGCGCACGCCAACGGCATCGCCGCTGAGTTAGCCCGGCAAGGCAGCTTGGTCTTTGCCGTCGACCTGCGCGGCTGGGGCGAAACGCGCTGGGATGCCGAGGTCAAGTACACGAGGAGCGACGTGTCGTTGCTAGGCACTGACTCCCGGCTTGCCTACCTGGGCTACTTCTTGGGCGAGTGGCCGCTCACCCAGCGCGTAGCCGACGTGATTCGCTGCGTCGACCAGATCGCGGCCCGCGAGGATGTCCGGTCCCACGGCATGGCTGTGTTGGGCCGGGGCGGGGGTGGACTGGTTGCGCTCCATGCCGCTGTCCTCGATGAACGCATTCAGCGCGTGGCTGTTCTCGACACACTGGCGTCGTATCGCCACATAACGCGTGCGGGTGAGTACTCAGTGCCCGCGAGCAGCTTCCTGCCCGGCATTCTACTGCATTATGACCTGCCGAGCTTGGTGGGAGCGCTGGCGCCGCGCGCCGTTGCCGTCGTCAATCCGCTCGATGCCATGGGCGAGGCTGTGACTCGGGAAGACTGCAAGGATACGTTTGCTCCGTCCAAGCGCCTGTACAAGCAATTGGACGCGCACAAAGCTCTGAAGATACTGCCGCGGGCTACGCGGTCCGAGACGCTGGCTGCGCTCGCGGCGTGGTCGCAGAGCACGTAGCTATTCAGTAGCGGGCGGGCAGGAGAGCCCCAACGGACGAAGCACGCCCCGCTTTCGGCTGGCGCGGTCGTCCTTGCTAGAGCCGTCCTGGCTATCGCTCCGGCGTCGGCGATGGGCGAATACCCGCCACGTGTGCGTTATTTGGGAGCAGCCGGACCGGCGTCTGGGCGGGGCGCGGGTCGGCGCAGTGGGTCTGCCAATTCGACTACCCGGGCGGCACTGCGCTGCTTTTCCCCCCACTGGCCCCATACCTAGCGCCGGCATTTGATTCATGATAAGCTGCGAGGAAGAGCCCGCGCTCTTGCCTCTTCCCCAGGGGCCTTCCACGCAGACTGCTTCTTGTTATCCACCATGCCCCGTATTACGCGTCGCCAATTCCTGGCCGGTGCGCTCGCCGTTCCCCCGCTTGTGCTCACCTGCGGTCAACCCGCCGAGGTCCGCGTCGAGCCGCCCGCGTCGGCGCCGGCCGCACTCGGCGCGCGCCCCCCGGTGGTCCCCTTGAGAGAAAGCGGAGCCGCCGAGGCGCCGTCGCCGCGAGAGACTCTGGATCTCTGGCACTTTGCATGGGATGATCCCTTGGAGCGCCGCCTGTGGTCCAGCGTCACGCGAGAGCTTGAGCAAGAACTGCCGCACGTCCGGCTCAACCAGGAATTCTATCGGCGTCCGTTGGAGGAAGTCGTCTTCATCTCGGCGGCGGCCGGAATGCCGCCGGACGCGGCGTCGATTCAAGACGTGTTCTTTCCCCATTGGGTCGAACGAAATCTCTACGTCAACCTGCAAACTTTCGTCAATGCGTGGTCGGATGAAACCGCGCTGGGAGGAATTCCGGCGGCTGGCCTGGGCGCGTTTCGCTATTATCCGGAAGCCGGACGCGCGGGGCTGGGCGACTTCTACGGTTTGCCCTGGCGCAGCAATCCGAGGCTGCTCTTCATCAACGAGACCATGCTACGGGAGAGCGGCCTTTCCTCGCTCGTCTCCGAAGAGCGGTGGACGCTTGAGACGGCGCGGGAAGCGGGAAGCCGGCTTGCGAAATCCGGCGCGGACAATCGACCAAACTGGGGGGTCGTGGGTTTCCCGGACTCGTGGTTCCAGGCCGTGCCCTGGCTGTGGAGCGGCGGCGGCGACGTGCTGGACGAGGCGGGTAGAACGAGCACGCTCGCCGCGCCGGACGCGGCGGGGGCGCTCAGCGTCTTGCAGGACTGGCGGCACGCGCTGCGCATTGCCCCACAGGTCGGGGAGCTTGGCGCCGACGCGTACGTGGAGCATTTCGCCCACAATAGACTGGCCATGTACCTCGGCAGCGCGCGCGACGTGTTTCGGCTGCAAGAGACGGAAACCGCGTGGCAGGCGAGGGCGCTCTATACGGTTGGCGGTAACGACAGCCGCGTGCTCACCCATTACGACGGCATGGCCGTTGTGACCGGAGCGCAGCACGTAGACGGCGCGTGGGAGTTCTTGTCCTGGCTACTGGGACCTGTGGCGCAAGGCCGCGCGCTAGCCGACGGCCAGGCGCTGCCAGTGCGGTCGGATGCGCTGACCGCGAGCACCGCGGCGCCCCACTACGCGGAGTCCGTGCGCGACCACGCGAATTCCCAGCGCCGGCTCCCCATAGCGCCATCGTTTGCGCTCTATAGCCCCGTGATCGCCCACCACTATCACCGGATGATGAATGGAGGCCTTGTCCCAGTGCCCGAGACCCTAGCCAAGCTCCACGCGATCCTCAACTTCATCCTCCAGCGCGGGACTTTGCCCAATCAGTGGCAGTAGGCCAAGCGGCCAGGGCCAATAGACGCGAATTGTGCAGGTTTTCCTGCCCTCCGGGCACTGGTCGCCGGCGCCGGTTTCGGTTTGCAACGCAGCGGCGGCGCCAACATGCCGATTCTTGACCCTCTTGGTGAAACGATGGCACGAGGCCGGAATCGGCGCTGAGTATAGTGCGAACGGCCGCCAACGCCCAGTCGAACCTCTCGGCGCGCGAACTCCGCACTTGCCCGCAAAACCTCGCGCGGCGACGACCGAGCCACAACCCCATCCGCCCTCACCGGCTGTCAGGAAATGGCCGCTAGACCTAGAGGCAAGACAGACGGCCCCTAGCCGATGGGCCCCGAAGCCCCGCTACCCACCCTCGCTAATTGGGCAGCAAAGCTGTCCGGCTGCGGCCCATCGTGGCCCGCTTGGCTCTGCGTACCGCCGGTTAGCGCGGCAGCGGCAGCGCGATCCACCGATCTTCACTGTGCGAGCGCTCCGCCGCTTCCAGCACTTCCTGGGTGCGGAGCCCGTCCGCAAACGTGGGAAACTGAACCGGCGCGCCATCCAAGATCGTATTGACGAAGGCCGGAATGTGCGAGCGCGGTTGGCTGGCGTGCCGCGACGGCACGGGCACGCACATGGCGGTTCCGTCGTGGCTGAATGGCTCTACCGCGACCTCGATGCGCGGCTCGGCGCCATTCTGGTAGACCAGCGAACCTCGAGTGCCGTAAATCGAAATGCGCTGATGGTTTGACCGGCCTGTGGCAAAGCGCGTGGCAGCGACGACGCCCGTAGCGCCGTTTTCGAATTCGGCCAAGAAGCTTGTGGAGTCATCCACGTCCACCGTGCCCGTGCCTGTGCCGTCCTGCAGCGGTCGTTCGTGGATGAACGTCGCCATGTGGCCGCGCACGCCGGCAATTCCGCCGGCTAGCCAGATGGCGAGGTCCGTGGCGTGTGAACCGAGGTCGGCCAAGGCGCCGGTGCCCGAGAGCTTCTTCTGGAATCGCCACTCCAACACGCGGTCCGGGTTCACCGAGTAGCTCTGGTAGTACTCGATGCTGAAGTGCTTGACGTCACCGAATAGCTGCTGGTCGGCAAGCTCCTTGACGTAGCGGGCGGCGGGAAACGTGCGGTACGTGAAATTTACGCCGGTGTGAAGTCCTTGCGACTCTGCCGTTGCCGCCATTTCCACGGCCTCGGCAAAGTTCATAGCCAAGGGCTTTTCGCAAAAGACGTGGAGACCCCGCGCCATGGCCGCCATGGCAGCCGGATGGTGCGCGTCATTCGACGTGCAAATGCTCACCACGTCCAGTTCTTCCTGCGCCAGCATGTCTTCCACGCTGCCGTAATGGTGGGGAATATCCTGCGCCTGCGCGAATGCCCGCGCGGCGGCCGCGTTCACGTCGCAGACGGCGCGAACGTCGGCCCGCCCGGAACTGCGATAGCCGGGGACGTGCGCGCCGCGGGCAATGCCGCCCGCGCCAATGATGCCAACACGCACGGTGGAATCACTCATGGGTCACACTCCAATTGCTACTCGTAGAGACGGATTGCCCCCATTATGGCGGAAAGGATGCGCGAACGGCTAGCCGGGGCACATGTGCGGTTAAACATCGACCGGAGCGGGGACGGTACACCGTATGTACCGCGGACTGTCACGAGTCAGTCTTGAGGAGTTGAGCCAAGTGGCACGATGCGCGACGAGGCTGCCGCTGGGTCAGGGCAGCCCTAGAGGATTCTGGTCAGCCGTTCTTCGAGTACCGTCTCGGTCATGCCGCCCACCACGAGGGTGCGGAGGCGGCCTTCGCGGTCGATGAAGAACGTCACCGGCAAGCTCGTGACGAGATATGTGTTGACTACCTCTGTGTCGGTGTCGAGCACCACGGGGAAATCGATGTCCAGGTCGTCCAGGAAGCCCCGGACAGTGTCCGGATTCTCCCGCACGTTTACGCCGAGCACCACCAGTCCGGCGTCCCGGTGGGCGTCGTAGGTTGCTTGCAGCAAGGGCATTTCTTCGCGGCACGGTCCGCACCACGTTGCCCAGAAGTTGAGCACCACCGGCTGGCCGCGATAGTCGCTCAGGGAGACGGTTTCTCCGTCGAGCGTTTGCAGCGTGAAGTCCGGGACTTCCGCGTTCTGGGTGGGCGCTTGGTCCGGTAAACCCGGCAGGCGGTCGAGCAGCGAATCCCGCAATTGCAGGAGGAATGAGACGGCAATGGTAGCAACCAGTATTGCAAGGATCACCAAGAGTCTGCGGAGCGGTCCTCGTTGCATTCCCATCCACCTCGTTCCAGGGAATCGACGCTGCTGCCATGTGCGCATTGCAGTCTCAAAGTACCACACTCCGGGGCGGGAATGTGTATGCAAGGCCACAAAGGGTGGTGGCAGCCGCTGCCGTCTCGGGCTGGATCGCAATGCGCCAATGGAGACACTGACCCTCTACCTGAACGCGCCAGCCGGGAATGTGCGCGGCAGATGCGGTATATTCTCGTAGGAAGGCGTCGGCGCGCCGTCTCAAATCCGGCCCGGCAGGCACCGCGTGCCAAATGAGTCAGTCACCCAGTGAGAAGTGTAAGACTACCTATGGAGCAGAGCGGCAAGGAGAATTGCAATGGGAGTGTTGAGCGGAAAGACGGCGATCGTAGCGGGGGCGAGCAGCGGCATGGGCGCGGCCACGGCACGGCTCTTTGCGGCTCACGGCGCCAGCGTTGTCATGGGCGCGCGCACGGCGGATGCGCTGGCGGCATTGGCGCATGAGATCAATGGCGCGGGTGGCGAAGCGCTGGCGGTGGCCACCGACGCCACCGACGGCGCAGCCGCAGACGCGCTGGTCGCGGCGGCGGTAGCCAAGCACGGGCGGGTGGACATTCTGGTGAATAGCGTTGGCACGAACCTCAAACAACGCGCGCTCACCGTGCTGGACCCGGCTGACTGGGACATGATGCTCGCCGTCAACCTGTCGGCGGCCTTCAACCTGACGCGGGCAGTGCTCCCGCAAATGCGCGCACAAGGCCAGGGCCTCATCATTCACTACTCATCCGGCGCAGTGCAGCGGCCCGACGTGTCCGGCGTGGCGTACCAGGCGACCAAGCACGGCGTGGCGGGCCTGGCCTACGGCACCATGGAGGAAGAGAAGGAAAACGGCATCCGCGTGACCGTAATCTACCCCGGACTGTGCAACACACCCCTGGTGGAAAAGCGGCCAACGCCCACGCCGCCGGAAGTGTTGGCTAAGGCGCTGGAACCGGAGGACGTGGCCCAGGCTGCGCTGAGTGTGGCGTCGTTGCCGGCGCGGGCGTACGTGCCCGATATGCGGTTGCTCCCCAGCCAACTCTAGAGCTAGCTACTCCCGCCATAGGCGTAGAGCGTGCCGTCATAGGTGGCTACGCAGAACCCACGAGGAGTCCTCGTTGGCGGCGCCGTAATCGGCGCGCCCAAGAAGATGCGGTCGGTGCAGGCGCCGGTTGCGCCGTCCAGCACGCGGAGCCACCCGTCGCAGCCGCCGACCAGGACGTGCTCCCCTAGCGGCGCGGGCGCCGCCAGCAGCGACATGATGCCACGGCGGTACGGGGTTAGGTCGAGCAGGTCAGGGCCCGATTGGTACTGCCAGATCTGTGCGCCGGTCTGCAGGTCGCGGCAGTGCACCGATCCGGCGGCGGTGGCGGCATAGACGCGGTTGTCTCTTACGGCGATTCCTGTGGCATATCCCGGTAGCGCGTGCCGGTGGTGGGCAACCATTTGCCCCGTTGCCGCCTCGAGAATGGCCAGGTCTCCCTGCTTTCCTCCGGTCAGGCTGGCGCCCCGCAGCGGGGCAGCGGAGGAGACGACCAGCAACTCTCCGGCCAGCGCCGGAGACCCGCAGAAGTACTCCACCGGCACGTCCTGTTCCCACGCGATGCTACCGTCCGCCATGCGCAGCGCGAGAATGCCCCGGCGCTGCACGAGTACGATTGCCAAGTCTTCATTGTAGATCTGAGGCCGAATGTACGAGGGCCACTCGTCGCCGCTTTCCAACGCTGCGTACCAGGCTTGTTGGCCGGTCTTCTCGTCGTATGCGCCGTAACCGGACTTCGACCCCGCAAAGATCAATTCGCCCGCAGCGGCAGGCGCGGAATACACCCAACGGTGGGGATGTCCCGGCAGTGCGGCACGCCACACACCTTCGCCTGACGCCGCATCGATTAGGTTGAGTTCCCCGGCAACGGTCAGGGCCGCGCACCCAGCTTCCTCACCAATAGGTGCACCGCCCTCGCGCGGGACGATTGCAACGCTATTCTTGACTGCAGAATCTGTACTGGCACGCCATCGTTCACGGCCGTCTGCCAGATCAAGGCACGCAATGCCGTCTTCACCGGGGTGGCTCTCGCTGTGCAGGCTGACCAAAAGGGTGTCTCGATGGGAGACCGGCGGAGCGCGGTGCAGCGGCCCGGCAAGCTTGCGTTTCCACGATAGTCCGTACGTCTGATCGCCAACGACCACCCGTGTCACCGAGCTGT
Source organism: Chloroflexota bacterium (assembly GCA_022824225.1). Classification (GTDB taxonomy): domain Bacteria; phylum Chloroflexota; class UBA11872; order VXOZ01; family VXOZ01; genus VXOZ01. Next base: position 12,567 of record JAJEAH010000077.1, on the reverse strand, counting down.
CCGGCCCCAGTAGGCGCGAGGTGTCACCTCTCTTGCCGGAGCCGCCAAGCGCACTTGCCCCGTTCTGCAAGGCCGTGGGCGGGGCCTGTGGGCCGGAATGCCCGGCCGCCGCTGTCGAGCTTGCGGGTTGTGGAGCCGCGCTCAGGGGATGCAATGCCGTGCTCGCACCGCGCGGTGAAAACTCAACCAGGCGGTACCCGCGCGGGCGCGTATCGATGCCGCCGAAGCACGCGGACGGCGCCGAGGCGACGACGGTGCTGCCCTCGGCAAAGACTCTGCTGGAATGCCAGTGGCCGTGGAGCAGCAGCGCGCCGCTGCGCCGGCGAAATGCGGAAAGTAGCGCGGCGTCCGGCGCCGTGTGCATCATCAGCACAGCCGGACGTCCCGCGGGCCGCAGTTCCAGGTCGGCCCAGAGCCAGCGCTCCTTGCGGGAGCGCTCCCGGGTCGAATAGTAGGCCTCTTCGGTGGCGTAGACGATGAAGTGGTACGCGCCCCAGTTGAAGCTATAGTAGGTCGGCCCCAGCGTGGCTTCGAAATTGCGCGTGCAGGGCGCGTCCGCGTCGCTGGACCGTCGTTCGATATTGCCGTCATGGCCGCCGAAAACGGAAAACACGGGAACCGGCGCGGCAGCCACTGCTGCTTGGTAGCTCTCTAATTCGGGCTGCGTGCCCATGTTAGTCAGATCGCCGGTTACAACGACAAAGTCGGGGCTAGCACTTGTGACGAGGTCTGCCAGGTCTTGTGCCAGCTCTGCTTGGGTTACCGCGCCGCTGTCGTCAACTACCACGTGGGTATCGGAGATGTGGGCAACGCGAAACTCGTCCCGGGCCCGCTCCGGCCCGGGAATCAGGGGAAAGTCAACCGACTCCGGCAATGGCTCTTCGCTCAGGCACGCGTAGAAGCGCTCTTGCGGGCGGTAACCTGCTGGGGTGGAAATGAAGACGCAGCGGTCGAGTCCGACGTCCACAGGCAACGCGTACCCACCGTTGGCATCGGAAAGGACGATAGAGTCTCCTGTTGAAACGAGGATCCCCTGCAGGCCGCGTTGGGTGACCGCGTCATAGACGCGGCCCTTGAGTATGGCTTCCGGCATCAGGCTCCCTTTGGACCGGCTTGCGATTCTATGCAGACAGTCGATAGCCGCTGGCAGCATAGCACACTGACCGCGACCAGTAGGTATTGACTTAGAACCCCTAGCAAAAAGAGGATACGCGTCGAAAGCAGATGAGTGAGCACCCGATGGACAGGAAGGCCTCATGGATGTCGTCTCTGCGCTCGTAACGCACCCGCAGCCGGCGGTACTGGTGCAACCAAGCCAGGGTGCGTTCGACAACCCAGCGGTACACTCCCAACCCGCTGCCATGCCCGGCGCCCTGCTTGGCAATGAGCGGGATAATGTGACGCGAACGCAGTCCCTGCCGATGCTCCCTGGAGTCATAGGCCCGGTCCGCATACAACCGCTGGGGCCGGCGGCGTGGACGACCCCGTTTGCTCCGGACCGGCGGCACCCCATCTACCAAGGGCAGCAGTTGGGTCACGTCATGGCGGTTGGCTCCGGTCACAATGGCCGCCAGCGGCATCCCGTTGCCTTCGGTGAGCACGTGATGCTTGCTCCCAGGCTTGCGGCGATCCGTAGGATTGGGGCCGGTTTTTTCCCCCACCTCCAACCGCCCGCACCGACGCGCTGTCCACACAGGCCCGGGACCAGTCCAGTCCGGCCGCGCCCTGCAATTGGCACAGCAGGGCCTCATGGAGCTTTTGCCACGCCCCGGCTGCCTGCCAATCCCGCAGCCGCCGCCAGCAGGTCATCCCCGACCCGCAGCCCATCTCCTGGGGCAACATCTCCCAGGGAATGCCGCTCTTCAGTACGAACAGGATGCCCGTCAGAACCTTCCGGTCGTCTATGCGCTGGCGTCCAGGGTACCGGAACCGCCTGGGCTTTGCCGGTGGCAGCAGTGGCTGGATTATCTCCCAGAGCTCGTCGCTCACCAGTTCTTTCGCCATCCCGCCCTCCTGGCCTCGCTAAGAACGCTGCATCTCTGCGCTGCAGCCTACGCTCCAGTGAGAAAACAACCGTTCACCAAACACTCGTCAAGTCTTCTTGTTAGAGGTTCTAACTGGTAACCAGGCTGAACTCAATCTCGGTGAGCCATTCTAGCAAGACAATTGGGTCCTAGTCGGCTTCGACAAGTGGTGGCAAAGACTTGATGATGCGCATAGTTTCCACGCTGACGGTGGTGACCCGCTTAACCAGATCAATGATGTAGCGGGGATAGCCAAGCTCCGCTCCCCAGTCGTTGGGGTCGTTGACGATGCCGCTGGCCTTGTCGGTGGTGATTTTGTAACGATCGAGCAGCCACTCCAAGGCGGAGCGAGGGCCGACGATGTACTCATGTGCCTCTTCAGGAATGCCGGCGAGCGTTATCCAGTCATTGCAGACGATTGCAGACTTGTCGGGAGCCTTTGCAGTGCCGCCCCAGCGCATCTTCTGGATACGGTAGCGCTCAGGCTCTTCAGGGGCGTCCGGCGAGAGCCGCTCTTCCAGAGGATAGGGCTGGGCTTCTTCGTAGCCAATGTGGAGGTCAAGGAGTCGCTGCCCGGCATCGGAAAATGCGCGAAACGCGTCGGTGGTTGAAACTTCAGGAATGCGCGGCAAGAGCTTTGCAAGATCGGCTGAGTAGCGTTCTCGGTAGTCCGGCGAGTGCAGTACTCCATACACGTAAGAGAAGATGTGGTCCTTTGTTACCCATTCGCCAAAGCGTGTGCTGTAAGCGGCTAGGGTGCTATTTGTGATGTTGTCACGTTTTCGATTCTCAGTCTGTAAGAGTAGGCCCTGCTTCGGGAAAACTGAAGAGTCATACGTGTAACGGGGAAGGGCCTGGGCACGTTGGCCAGACGCCCCCGCTACTGCTCCTTCTGCAACAATATTGGCAGCAATAATAGCAGGTGACCGACCCAGGGCACGGAGACCTCTTTCCACAAGAATTGTCGGATTGCGAGTGTCAGGCGTGGGAAAGAAGCTTGGCAACTGATAAACTGAGTTATTCAACACCCGGTCTATGAAGTAGTGCTGGCGAAAGTAGGGCCGATAGATAGCTGACTGGACTCCACCACGACTTACATCTGCCAAGATGCCCTTTCTTGCTCTTTGTTCAGCCGTTCCGTCCCACTTGAACAGAGTCGGTTCGCTATGGACCTCATCAGCGCCGTCCCTTAGTGCGATAACTTGGTTGTTGTAGAAAGCTACCTGAGCATGCACCATTTCCCGCAGTTTGTTGCGGGAAGAGCTAAAGATCCAACTGTCACGATTCGTCTTTGCCCCAAAAGAGGAATTCGCGAATATTGGCGATAAGGACGGGTTCGAGTCTTCACTTTGGATTGAGGCAACTGGACGCAGCGTAAGGTAGCCTTCACTTCGTTGATTGACCCAGTCGCTCTGTTCATTCGGTGTAATCTTCGTCCACTTGATGTCCCAAAACTGCGCCTCGCCGATAGTATTCAGCTTCTGCTCGCGAGTGAGGTAGTCGCCGATGTCGAAGTAGTGGATTGCTGCGGTACTGGTGACAGGGCCTGGTCGTTTTACAAGGAGCAGGACGGCCACGCCGGCGCGGCTTCCTTGATCGAACACTCCATCTCCTTCCCGCCTACGTGTTTCACCCGATGTTCTGGCGTTTCCGCGGAGATCGTAGACATAGACCGAGTGAAACTCCTGAGCCAGCGTTTTGCGGAAGCCATCGAAGCTCTTGCCCTCCAAGAAGCCGCTGTTGGTAACAAAGCCGACGATTCCTCCGTCACCCGCCAGTACCCGGTCCGATGCCCAGCGAATGGCACGCACGTATGAGTCGTATAGAGAGCTTTTCAATCCCTTAGAGTCTGAGAACTCTACATAGCTCCTGGCAATCTTTTCGTCCAATGAGGGATAGGCTTGGTTTGCGTTGTCGTCCTCATAGCTAGCTTGTCCACTGGACCAGGGCGGGTTGCTCAAAATGACGCGGATATCTAGGCCAAGCTGCCGTTCGATGCGCGCGTTGTTGCGGGGGAAGAATGAGGTGTCTCTGCGGTCGCTCGCCTCGGAAGCCTGGAAGGTGTCAGTCAGCACCATGCCGTCAAATGGCCGATAGGCGCGGTCTCGCTCCTTGTACTCTCTTGTAAACTCAGTGAAAGCTGATTCGATGTTGACGGCCGCAATGTAGTAGGCCAGCAGCGTCACTTCGCTGGCGTGCAACTCTGACGCATACTTGCGGCGCAAAGCGTTCGGGTCGATGAAGTCGCTCTGCAGTAGCCGGGTGATGAATGTGCCGGTGCCCGCAAAGGGGTCCAAGATGTGGACGCCTTCATCGCTCAGCGACGCGCTAAATTCGCGGCGCAAGAGCTCTTCAACACTACGAATAATGAAGTCTACGATTTCCACCGGCGTATAGACAATACCCAGCGAGTCGGCCAGCTTGGGGTATGCTACCTTGAAGAACCGATCATAGAGTTCAACCACGACGCGCTGCTTGCCTTCGGCATTATCGATGCCTTCGACCCGGCGGCGTACGCTCTCATAGAAACCGGCGAGCTCCGCTGTTTCGGCCTCTAGTCCATAGCCTGCCAATTCATCAACCATGCGCTGCATCACCCGAGAGACCGGATTCTGCTCCGTGAATTGCTGACCGCCGAATAGGGCATCGAAGACCGGTTTGGTAATCAAGTGCTGTGAGAGCATTTCCGTAGCACGATCCCTTGTAATGGAATCGTTGAGATTGTCTCGCAGGGCCGCGACGAACTCATCGAAGCGCGCGCCCACGCGACCGTTTGGGTCTTCGACCAAGGCACGAATTCTCTCGTCGTGGCGGCGGGCGATGTCGGTGACGGAATCTGCCCACTTCTCCCAGTAACGGCGCTCGCCACACCGCTTGACGATCTGTGCGATGATGGCATCGCGCAGGCCGCCAATGTCGAAGTCCAGCAACCGTTGTGCTACCCGGGCTTCGGACGTCCCACGCACATCCTCCGCCTCTTCGTCGCCAGTCTCTGACCCGACGCCGATTACGGAGATTGGCCCGTCACTGCCCGTGTTCAGGTCTAGCTGATTGACATAAGCGTCAAAACGTTCGTCGTGCGAGCGCAGGGCCTGGAGCACTTCCCATACGTGGCTGTAGGCGTCGTTGCGGTCGAGGGCCGCTGCCGCGTCCTCTCCGGACGGCACGACTACGGGCAAGATGATGTAACCGTTATTCTTTCCCTCTGCCTTGCGCATCACGCGCCCAACCGCCTGCACTACGTCAATCTGAGACTTGCGCGGCTGCAGGAAGAGGATTGCATCCAGAGCCGGCACGTCGATCCCCTCGGTAAGGCAGCGGGCATTCGAGAGAATATGGCAGCGCTGGGTCTCAGCCATGTCTTCTCGCAGCCAGGAGAGCTGTCTATCGCGTTCGAGAACTCCACTCTTTCCGTCCACGTGCCTGCCCTCAAAGGCAATGTTGCGCACAGTGGGAGTTTCTTCCTGCTGCTCCCGCCGAACCAAGTCGACGAAGTGCTTCGAATCCTTGATCGTATTTGAGAATGCAACGGCGCGACGCATTGGCTTGGGATCATCAGTAAACTCTTTGCGTTCCGGGTCGACTTTGGCAAGCCCATTGAGACAACCAATCACTTTTCCCACGTCAGCGAGGGCTGCCTCACCTGCCAATAATCTCTGGAAATCCCGCGCAATCTGATGCTCGCTCATGACGAGAATTGTGACTTTGTAGTCGCTTAGCAAGTGCCGTTCTACCGCCTCGGCAAAGCTGAGGCGATGGAACTCCGGCCCGTATTGCTCCTCATTATCCATTGAAGCGAGAAAGACATCTTGCTCTTTGGCTGTGTTCTTAACCTTCTCCGCGTAGATGCGCGGCGTGGCCGTCATGTAGAGCCGCTTGCGCGCGTGTACTTCCTCATCGTCGTGGACGAGCATGAATGCCGATTCATCACCTTCACGGAGCGCGCCGGTCGTACGGTGGGCCTCGTCGCAGATGACTAGATCGAAATCGGGAAGCCCCAACTCCTGGGCGTCAGCGATCACCTTCATGGATTGATACGTAGAAAAGACGACCGTCATTCGCTCAGGCGTACTAATCCCACACCTACTGGTCAGAAACTCCGCATTGGTAGTAGCTGGCATTGGCATGTCATAGGGCCGGGTGCTTTCCCCATCTTTCCTGCCAACCGATGTATCTGAACAGACCGCAAAGAACCGAACTGGCAGCCTGGCGTCTGCGCCCCACTCCCGCATTGATTGGGCGAGCAGGGATAGAGAAGGGGCAGCCAAAAGAACGCGTCCGCCAAGTCCGGCGATGTGTTCTGCGATACGGAGCGCGGTGAGCGTCTTGCCTGTACCGCAGGCCATGATGAGTTTGCCGCGGTCACTTTTTTCAAAGCCTTTGAGGACGTCGTTGATGGCACTCAACTGGTGAGGCCGCAGTTCCTTGGGGGGCGCAACTCTAAGCGGCGCATTCTCGTCTTCAAGGCACGCATCCCAGTCAATTGCAGCACCGTCTAATCCGGAGAGGTCAACGCGCTGCACAGGAGGCTCGATGCTCGTAAGCGCGCGATTGGCGTTGAAACTCCAGCGTGTGGCGGTTGAAAACACGTACCGCTCAACGAAAGGTTCACCGTTTGACACTCGCTGAGAATCAGCGAGAAAGGAATTTTAGCCTTGCTTGTCGATGCGGTCTTGACATTTGCATTGAATCGCAACGAGACCGCCGTCGTGACGCCTGGCAACGATATCGATGCCGATATCAGTGCCGTCGCGCTCCAGCCATTCATTCCAGCGGTGAACTTCAGAAAACCGATCCCTATACATTGGGGCGGTTAGTAGTACCTTCTGGATAAGATGCTCAAATGCCCGGCCCCTGTCCTGTTCGTTAGGGTAGCGAGCACAGAGCTGTCTATAAACAGCAGCGAATCCACTCATTCCACTTTCCCTCGCGGGGAATTGTAAACATAACTCTGGCAGAAGTGAAAAGTGGGCGTGAAGCCCTTTCACATCAGGCTTGAGGTCGGGAGGGTTTAGCGCCCGAGAGGGCTATCTTCGGATAGCTATTCCGGCGCGGTGACGCGGACGGTGATCACGTCGGTATCCTGGTACTGCTTGTGCTGGACGGAATCGGCGAAGTTGCGGAGGAGGCGCAGGGAGAGTTCTTGTTCGATGGGTGTTTCGGAGTCGTGCTGTTGGAGTTGGCGGATGCGGTCTTCCAGGTTTTCGTCGCCGCCGCCGCCGATGAACTCCAGATCGGCCACCGGACCGTCGCTGGTGGCAAGCACCACAAGCAGCCGGTCGTCGTGCTCGTCCTCGTCGGCTTCCAGATCCAGCGGGGCAAGAGTAAGAAGGGTCTCTTCCCCGACTGCCATCAGGCGTTCCGTCATCGCCCGGCTCCAGCCTCTGCTCTTGGCGAACTCAGTGACAAACTCATTGAGCTCCGGCAGCGCGTCGATATGAAGCTGCGACATGAAGCGCATGCTGCGGTGGGAGGTGAACTCCAAGAAGAGCAGCATGGCGATGGCCGCAAAACCGCCGGTGGAGATACCGCTTTTCAAGAGGGTATCCCACACCGGGCCCAGCACCGGCAGGGCGAAGAGCTTGAATTGGAAGGCGGCGCCGATCCAGAAGGAAACCCCGGCTACCACGACCTTTTGGCGGTTCTGTTCGCTTTGAATGACGAGTTGCGCGCCGTCCACGAAGAGCGTGCCGGTGACAAGGGTAAGGTAGCCCGCCATCACGGGGCCGGGGATGGTGCTGAGCAGGCCGGAGACTTTGGGCACGAACGCCATGACAATGAAAAAGCTGCCAATGAGATAGCCAACACGGCGTGAAGCTACACTGGTAACCTGCGTGAAGGCGACCGTACCCGGATGGATGATGATGGGCACCGCGCCCGCGATGCCGCTCAGGATGTTGCCCACGCCACCGCCGGCCAACGTGCCCTGCACCTGCCGAAAGTCAATGGCCTTTGCTTCTCGGCTCGAGACCCGCTGGAGGGCAATCGATTCGCCGTTGGCCTGGATGGAGATGATGATTCCCAGGAAGACGAATGACGGCAGGATGGTCCAGAACGGGATGCCAAAATCGGGCGTTAGGTCCGGCACAGAGGCGGGCAAGCCCAGCCACGGCGCTGCCAGAACCCGATCGAAATCGTACGCGCCGTAAGCGGCAGCCACGGCGCAGCCGACCACGATGCTGATGGGCGCCGCCCAGAGGCGCAACAGCGGATTGCCCCGGAATGTGAGCACGGATACGACGAGGAGCGTGACGAGGGCGGTCACCGTGGCGGACGTCGGCTCCGCGGTCGAGGCTTCATCCAAGAGTGCGAAGACCACCGATGCCAACGTGACGGAGAGGATCATCATTACCGTGCCGCCCACCGTGGGAGTGACCATGCGCCGCAGGATGAATAGCCACCGCGATACGATGAGTTGGCAGATGCCGGACGCAACGACCAGCATTCCCAAGGTTGCCGGTCCGCCATCCACCACCGCCGTGATGCAGAAGGGAATGGAAAACGCGGCCGTGAACATGGGCAACACGGCGCGGCCGCCAATGGGACCGATGCTGCGCACCTGTAGCAGCGTCGTAATGCCCACGACGATGAGTGAGGCAAAGACCATCCAAATGAGGTACGAGTCTTCGCGTCCCGAAGCCTTGGCCACGATGACGGGCGTCACCAGGAGTGTTGCCGAGGCAAGCAAACTGAACTGAAACCCGTATCCCAAACTGGCTAAGAGGGGAGGGTTCTCGTGGGCCTCAAACCGTGGATGTTGAGCAGGCGGCGCAGTCATGGCACGCGCTCCCTAAGCCTTTCCCACTCTACAATGCACCACATTATACACCGCTCAGGTCGTGTTGTTGTAAGAAGACGCTCAGTAGGGCCTATGCAATTGCTGTAAAGGCAGACCGGGCCCTCGCCTCCGACCGCGACGGGTGGTGTTCGCGCGGATTGCGGCTTGACGGGTCAGGCGGCAAGGCCGGCAGGAGTTCGGCTGCCACCAGGGCCGGAGGCAAGCGACGACCCTGAAATGCTCTCCACCCAAAAATCGTGCATGCAGGCGGCCCCGCGCTCCCGCACTGCCAAAACCGATAGTTGCCGCGGCACGTGGCCTGCGGGGCGCTCTGCCAGCGTGATCAAGACCGGGATTGGATTCGGCTGCGGCGTGTCGTCGCGCCGGCCGCCCGGTGAAATGCTCGACGCGGCAGCGCGTCCCTCTCCAGTCTTAATAGTCCTTCAAGCGCTGCTCGATCTTCCGCAAGGCGTCTTGCGTTGCGCGCAGTTCCCGCAGCAGTTCCTCGCGGGAGACGGGCGTTTCTAAGTCCCGGATCCGTTCGAGCTTGGCTTCATCCAGATTGTTGATGATGATGGCTATGAAGAGATTGATCACCACGAACGTGCCGACCACGACGAAGCTCACGAAGTAGAGCCATGCCAGCGGGTGAAACTCCATCGCTTTGAACATCACCTCCGTCCAGCCTTCCAAGGTGATGATATTGAAGAGCGTGAGCAGGGCCATGCCGAGGCTGCCCCAGTGTGCGGGATCGTGGTCGCTGAAGAGTTCGTAGCCGACAATGGCATAGATATACACGATGATGCTCATCAACATAATTACGTGGCCCACGCTGGGGATAGAGTGAACGAGGGCCGTCACGATGAGGCGCAGTTCTCTAATCGCCGATAGGAGCCGCATCACCCGCAGCAGCCGCGCCAGGCGCACCACAAGCGCAAAGTCGCCGGTGGCGGGAATCAGAGCCAGCACGATCACCAGGAAGTCGAATACGTTCCAGCCGTCGCGAAAGTAGCCTGTGCCTCGTGGGGCGCTTGCCGCCATCTTCAGCAACGCCTCGGCAATGAATACGGCGAGACTAACCTGATAGCCGAGGTGCAGCCAGGCGCCGTAGCCGCTTGCCACCGACTGCGAGGTGCCAAGACCCAGCATCGCGCCATTCAAGACGATAATGACGACGATGCCAAGTTCGAACGCGCGGGCATTCGTTACGCGTCGGGCAATCTGCGTAAGTCTCTCCATGGCGACACACTCTCACGGCGCGCTGCTTTCGCGCAACTGACTTGTCTGTAACATAAGCCTGCCAGATATCGGTGGCCGCGCCAACTGGCAGTATTCAGCCGGGCCGGGAGACTCCGCGATCCACGGGCTCCGGCGATGTGCCTGTGCCGGAGTGACCCGACTGTGGCCGCTGAGAACGTGTCGCCGGAGTTCAGAAGCCTATAGGACAACGAACTGCCAGCCTCGCAGGCAGGCTGACTCAAGCGGACTATGCCATAACCGCACTTGTAGTCATTCCCGTAAGTGCCAGTTACTTCGTTGACAAAGTTGGGAGAAAGAGCGGTGGGTCTAACTTTCGTATGTTCATGCACGTGTCATTCCGAGCGGAGCGCAACGCGGTGAGGAATCTAGTGTGTTGGGGCTTCAGAATTGCGCAAAGCGTGGCACGAGATTCCTCGCTCCGCTCGGAATGACAATCGATGCACTCCTCGCGCTTCCCCTTTACTCCCCCCAACGTCTCCCCGCCTTCTAAAACACACAAATGACATGAATTTTCAATACTGCATAGTGGAGACAAGATACTGTCAACGAATTAGTCGATAGCTACAGGAACTACGCGAGCGCCGCCCCAAATGGCAGGGACTGTCAACGCTAAACACTAGATGGGGAATCCTGTTAGCGTATAATCCAACACCCACTATTCCTGTGGGCGCCAGGAAGTCCGCCGGTTGAGGATACACCCGCCAGGCAGTTTTGACACTTTATGTCATTCTGAGCGCAGTTTCGGACAGGGCTCGCGGGATTCAGAGTCCGGGCCAAGACCGGCCCAATTGCCGTCTCACCGGGGAGCACCGCCCAGCGCCGTGCCGGAGCCTGGCCGTTTCGCCGATCGGGGCGTGCATTCCCGCGGTCGCGTCAATCAGCATGAGATGACGGCTACGTGCAGGCACGGCCTGAGCAGTCAGTTGAGGCAGGCCGCTAGCGCGGTGGCGCGCGGAATGAGAGGAGACCCAGCCGGAGGCCGGTAATCACCGCCTCCAATTTGGTTCCGGCGCCGAGCTTCTGGCGCAGATTGCGAATGTGGTTGCGCACGGTGTGGCGGCTGATGCCAAGTTCGGCGGCAATACTGGGCGTATCCCACCCCAGCCCCATGAACCGCAACACATCTAGTTCTCGCGGTGTCAACGGCGACGAGTCTTCTAGCGGCGGCGGGCCTTGTTCGCGGTCCGACAAGATGTCCGCGCCCCCATGAATCAACGCCTGCCGCAACTCCTTGGTGACAGCCCCCGGCGATTCCGCCGTCACGCCGTCATCGATTACGTGCACCAGCAACGGGGCATCCTTTAGTATGCCCGCCACCACCATGGGGGAAACGCTTGCCCACTTGCGCTCGCCGGATGCGCAAAGCAAGTGGAGTTTGGAGGCCGACGGCACCAGGCCTGCGCGCAAATACCGGATAGACGGACAGCCACTCGCGCACTGGGGCGTGAGACTGCCCGGGGGGCAGCCGTTCACCACTTCATAGCAGCGGCGCCCTAGTACTTGCTCTGAGGTGAAGCCAAGCATTCGCTCCGCCGAGCGATTCCAAAACACGATGGTCTGGTCCACGGAAACACCGTACACGCCGCAGGATGCATTGGCCAGCGCGGTGAGAAGGCTTATTGTAGACAATAGCTCAATCCTCGTTGATCAGCTAAGTTGCTTTGCGACGTGGAACTGTTGACCGGGCTTTGTAGAGCACGTTGCTCGCCACCATGGCGAACGTCACCTGGTACTTCGGGTAACTCTACCCTACTTTACCGCAATAGTAATCCATGCCGCCCTATTCGTCTACGCTTCGAGAGTACCGTATCGCGCGTGAGCGCTCAACTGTGTTCACGTGTTGAAGAGATAGAGAACCGAAGATAAAGAGGAGAAAAAGGAGAAAATAGAAATAGTCCACGAAAGCGGCTATTGGCCCTAGTGTAGTTAGTACGGACGTGTTATAATAGTCCAGTAAGTTGCTTGGATTGAGCTAATACAGACTCTTGAACCCGCTTGTGGCATTGGTCCGAAGGGACAAACCGGCCCCGCCGGTGGCCCCAATTGCCGTACAGTTTTGACTTGGTGCCGTCTATCCCGAGCACAACGCCTATGCTTGGCGATAGAGGCGCACAGAAGCAAGAATCCCATACCACTTTCCCCGGGACCCCCGCTTTACCACCACCAAGCGCGGGGTCCCGTTGGCGTTCGGGGCGCATGCGTGCCCGTAGGGTCTTCTTCGCCCCCGCTATCGGCGCAATGCGTCAGCGTCACAAGGATTCACGGCCCCAGCGCAGTATTGATTTGAGCGTCAAGCTATGTTTGAGGGGGAACTAGTAGATATAGACTTGAGATCGCCGTGAGACCGCATTCCTTGTCATTTGTATGTTGTAGAAGGCGGGGAGACGGGGAGGGTGAAGAGGTAGCGCGAAGGGTGTATCGAATGTCATTCCGAACGGAGCGACTAATCCAATGTCATTCCGAACGGAGCGCAGTGAGGAATCTAAGGAGCCGCGCCAAGCGGGC
>JAJEAH010000063.1 GCA_022824225.1 Chloroflexota bacterium | reverse complement strand
AACCTGCTGCGCGAGATCATGAAGATGTTGGAGACCGGCGCGCCGCCGCTGGACATAGAAGTCACTATCGAGATCATCTCGTTCATCGAAGCGGCGTACGCATCCAGCCAGAACGGCGGCGCGCGGACGCAATTGGCGACGGCGTCGTAGGTCCGATTGCGAGGTCGCAGAGGGCGCGGTCCTGCGTTCACGCCGGCCTGGCGCGGGGCCCGCAAAGCGGAGTCCGGCTGCAAAGAGGCATGCATCTGCATGTCTCTTTGTCCTTTAATGCGGCGATTCTCAGGCCCTGCCTTGAGTGTGCGCGCCAACGCCGCGGCCGGCGCGGCATTTCATTCCCGCGAATCAAGCTGCTACCATAGTAGGGTGTGCGTGAGTAGTGGGCGCGTGATCCCTTAGCAGATGTCGAGGAACACGAGTGGCGCGGCGTGTATTGCTTTACACTGGTAAAGGCGGGGTCGGAAAGACCACGTGCGCGGCCGCTACTGCCCTGCGTTGCGCGGAACTCGGCTACCGCACCATCGTGCTCAGCACCGACTCCGCCCACAGTTTGGGTGATTCCCTGGACATAGACCTAGGGCCGGAGCCCACCAACATCGCTCCCAACCTCTGGGCGCAGGAAACGGACGTCTACTACAACCTGCGCAAGCACTGGGGCACCGTGCAATCGTGGCTTAGCGCACTGCTGGCGTGGCGCGGCATCGACGAGACGCTGGCGGAGGAGATGGCGATCCTGCCCGGCATGGAGGAGCTATCCAGCCTGCTCTGGGTGAACATGCACCACGAATCCGGGGAATACGACGTCGTCGTGGTGGATTGCGCGCCCACGGCCGAAACTCTGCGGCTGCTCGCGTTCCCGGAGGACGCCCGCTGGTGGTTGGAACGCATCCTGCCGTTGCAGCGGCGGGTGGCGCGAGTGGTCAACCCGGTGCTGGAATCGGTGATTGGCATCCCGACGCCGGGCAGCGATGTCTTTCGCCAGGCAGAAGACCTGGCGAGCCAATTGGGCAGACTGCGGGACTTGCTTGCCGACCGGCGGCGGGCGTCCGTGCGCCTGGTGCTAAATCCGGAACGCATGGTAATTCGCGAGGCCCAGCGCACCCTCACCTACTTGACCCTCTACGGCTACGGCACCGACCTCGTCATCTGCAACCGCGTGCTCCCCGATACTGTGCAAGACGCGTACTTCACGGCCTGGCGGGCCGCCCAGAACAAGCACATGCAGTTCTTGCGCGAGGCCTTTTCTCCGCTGCCTATGCGAAAGGTGCCGCTCTTTGCCCAGGAAGCCGTGGGTTTCGGGATGCTCCGGCAGACCGCTGCCGAGCTTTTCGCCGACGAGGACCCGCTGCGGCTCTTCTACGACGGCCGCAGCCATGCGGTGCAGCGGAGCGCTGAAGGCTACTACTTGGATATAGACTTGCCCTTCAGCCAGAAGGGCAACATAGACGTGGTGAAGCGCGGTGATGAACTCACCGTTCGCATTGGCGCGTACCGGCGCAACATCGTCCTGCCAACGGTTCTGGCGCGGCTTACGCCTGGCACGGCGCGGCTGGAAGAAAAGACTCTTCGCATCCCATTTAAAGAACCCGTGGCTGGCGCTGCCGCGAATTAGATGGCGCCCAGCGTCCTGGTGTTCGACAGCGCGGCGTACGGCTGCGGAAGAAGGATTTAGCGGGCCACGCGGGTCTGCGTAGGAACCAGAGCGACAGGTATCGACGAGGGCGGTGCGGCGGGCGCGACGTGAAGGATCCTGAAAGCCGAAACACCCACATACTCGATCGCAGCAATCAGGCAAGGAGCCAAGCTCATGAATCTCGAACTCAGCGGCAAGACCGCCATTGTGTCCGCGGGCAGCAAGGGGCTGGGGAAGGCCATAGCCCTGGGCCTTGCCGCGGAAGGCGCGCGGGTGGCAATTTGCTCGCGCAGCCCGGACAACCTCTCCCAAGCCGCTCAGGAAATTCAGACCAAGACCGGGACCGATGTCCTGGCTATACCCGTGGACGTCGTAAAACCGGACGCCATCACCAATTTCGTCGATCTCGTCGTGCAGCGGCTGGGCAAGATTGACATACTCGTGAACAACGCCGGCGGGCCGCCCATGGGCGCATTTGCCGACTTCGAAGATGAAGACTGGGAGGGCGCTTTCAACCTGACGTTCATGAGCGTCGTGCGCTTCGTGCGCGCCGTGCTGCCCCACATGCCCACCACCGGCGGCGGCCGCATCATCAACGTGACCTCGACTTCGGTCAAGCAGCCGCTTGAGGGTCTCCTGCTCTCGAATTCAATACGTCCGGCCGTCATCGGCTTGGCCAAGTCGCTGGCCAACGAATTCGCACCCAAGAACATACTGGTCAACAATATCTGCCCCGGCAGTATCTTCACCGACCGCATCAAGGACAACGTTGCCGCCCAGAAGCGCTCCACGGGCCAGACAGAAGAAAGCATCATGGCGGCGTATGAAGCAAAGATCCCGCTGGGCCGGCTCGGCCAGCCGGCGGAGTTGGCGGACCTGGCCGTATTCCTCGCCTCGCCGCGGGCGGCGTACATTACGGGCGCGACGATTCAGGTGGACGGCGGCCTGATCCGCTACATCATGTAGGCAGGTTCAGCAGCCGGGGGCTGGCGGTCCGCCGGACGGCGCGGCGCTCAACACCAAAGGTTGTGCGCCCGCTTTGGGTGCGACGGCGCGAATTCCAGCCGGGAATTGTAGCAAGAACTCAGAGCCTGTTTTCAGTCATCTTGTCTGCACGAACACCGTTCGCACTGGGCTTGTCGAAGCGCTTAACACGATCGGTTTTCATTAGGCTTGTAGACTCCTCCAAGAAGATCGTAAACAGGCTCTCAGGCAATTGGCGCGGACTGCGGCAGCGCCGCGCCGACGATGTCCATAATGCTGTCAAGCTCTTCTTCCGCACAGTACGCCGCCAGCCCCGCGATGATCTCCAGCGGGGCGCGGTGATTGTAGAAATTCGCCGTGCCCACTTGCACCGCCGTGGCGCCTGCCATGAGGAACATAAGCGCGTCTTCGGTTTCGCCTATGCCGCCGATGCCAATGATGGGAATATCGACCAACGGGGCTACGGCATAGACCAGGCGCAGCGCAATGCTGCGCACCGCGGGACCCGATAGCCCGCCGGTGGTGCTGGCAAGGGCCGGGCGTTTGCGCGCTAGATCGACGGTCAGGCCGGAAAGCGTGTTCATGACGGCCAGCGCATCGGCGCCGGCCTCGGCAACGGCGGTGGCGATGGGCCGAATATCGGTGACGTTGGGTGTGAGCTTGACGATGAGCGGCAGCGAGCTGCGCTCCCGCACTGCTTGCGTGACTGCGGCGGCCATGGCGGGATCGGTGCCGAAGTCCAGACCGTGGGCGACGTTCGGACAGGATATATTGAGTTCCAGTCCGGCGACGCCGGGCACGCCGTCCAACATTTCGGCGATGGTGACGTACTCGTCGAGTGAAGCCCCTGCCACATTGGCGATCACTGGCACGTCCCAGGCGGCCCACTGCGGCGCTTTCTCACGGATCAACGCTTCCACGCCCACGTTTTGCAGGCCGATGGCGTTCAACATGCCCCCCGGCACTTCCGCGATGCGGGGCATGGCATTGCCGCGGCGGGGACGCAACGTGACTGCCTTCGCCACGATCGCGCCAAGGCGGTTGACGTCGTAGAGCGACGCATACTCTGTACCGTAGCCAAACGTGCCGGACGCCGTAAGCACCGGATTCATCAGGTGAAGTCCCGTTGGGTGGCGGGGCGCGATGTTGACGGCCAACGACGGCATTGTGCTCTACCTGTAGCGGGCGTCTATGGTGCTTAGGCGGGTTCGCCGGTGCGGCTCAGCGGCGGGCTGTAGCTACGAGTGAGCCGGTTCTCGCCAGGGCGGCCGGCGGCCCGGCCGCCCAATTGTCAAGCCACCAGTGTCCAGCGCTACGCAAGCTACGGCTGGGAGTGAGGGCTGCGTTCGTTCCGTTAGCGTTAGGTGGCCTGTGACCCGCAATGTTCCCCTGGGCCTGCTGTAATCGCAATGACGGCAGGCCTGCAGTTGCCCCCAACTCCTGGTACTCTTTGCCCGGCGAGCCGCCGCAAACGGCCTCTGCGCACGGGCAATTCTCGCGTAAACTGTACCACACAGTAGGCATGGGGTATACTGCAAAGGTGTGCGCCTTTCAGCAGGGCTACGTGCGGCTCTCTGAGGCTGCGAGCCGGCAGGGCGGGTGATGCAGCTGCCGTGCGCGTCTGCTGTTTTACACGCTGTTCTGCGGCGCGGGCGGTGGTCGCCTTCCAGATGAACGCCCGCACGCGGGAAGGGCTGCTGTAGCGCGGGGGCTTGTCCCCCGCCACTTGGCCGAACGCCCGCACGTGGGAGGCTGCTGTAACGCGGGGGCTTGTCCCCCGCCACTTGGCCGATCGTCGGCACGCGGGAGGCTGTGCTGTAGCGCGGGGGCTTGTCCCCCGCCTCTTGACGGAAAGCCCGCATGTGGGAGGCTGCTGTAGCGCGGGGGCTTGTCCCCCGCCTCTTGGCCGAACGTCGGCACGCGGGAGGCGGCTGTAACGCGGGGGCTTGTCCCCCGCCCCTTGGCCGAACGAGGTGTCCGCAAAGCGTCTATGACGAACTGAGGCATGCGCTTGCCCGGTTGGGCAGCGCCGATACTGAGAGAGATTGAGAAATGAAGCCAGACATCCATCCGACCTATCACGAGCAGGCGAAAATCGTTTGCAGTTGCGGCAATACCTTTACCACCGGCTCCACGGCTGAGTCGTTGCGCGTCGACCTGTGCTCCAAGTGCCATCCCTTCTATACCGGCCAGCAGAAACTGGTGGACACCGAGGGTCAGGTAGACCGGTTCATGCAGCGGCTGCGTCGCTCCAAGCGCATGCAGGATTAGCTGCAAGGCTGCGCGCCGCAAGAATCGGCAAGCCGGCCGTGAACGAGAACAGCATTGGGCTTCCGGTCTGTCTGTTCCCGCTCCGGTTGCCGGGCCGCGTGAAACTGAGCCGATCCCAATTGCGGACAATGCGCAATTGCGGGGCGCTGTAGCGACGAGGAGTCTGGATTTCGCCGCCGGTGGATAGCTTCCGTCCGGCGCACAACCCATGGCGCGGCCACTCTACGGCGGACAAGCAGTGTTGGAAGGTGTGATGTTGCGCGGTCAGCGCCACGTGGCGGTGGCCGTACGCCATCCTAACGGGCACATCGTCACCTGCACAGAACCGATTCCCAACCGTCTGCGCAACGGGCTTTTCCGCAAGACGCCCTTTTTGCGGGGCGTCATCACCATGTGGGACGCGCTGACGTTGGGCACCCGCGCGCTGTCCTTCTCCGCGCAAGTACAGGCAGCGGCGGAAGACGCACGGAACGAGCCGTCCGCCCTGCCGGATGCTGAGGCGGTGCGGGGGAGTATGTTTGGCTCCCTGACTGTGGCCATCGTCCTCTTCTTCGTGGCGCCGACCGTCATCGTTGGGCCGCTCTACGCCCAAGGCGGCCACCCCGTGGTTGCCAGCGTTGCCGAGGGGTTCGTCCGCTTGGCCCTCCTGATCGGGTACCTGTGGTTGATTGGCAACGCGCAGAATATCGCCCGCGTGTTCGCGTACCACGGGGCCGAACACAAAGTGGTTCATGCCCAGGAGCAGGGCTTGGAATTGGCGCCTGAGACGGTGCAACCATTCGGCACCGCCCACCCGCGTTGCGGCACCATGCTGCTGCTGGTAGTCGTGGTTTTGAGTATCATTGTATATGCCGTGGTGGGACAGCAGACGCTCTGGCTGCGCGTGGCCGAGAGAGTGCTGCTGGCGCCGGTACTCATCGGACTTTCCTATGAGTGGTTGCGGCTTTCCGCGTCCCACGTGCGGCATGCGTTCGTGCGGGGGCTGGTGTGGCCGGGATTGCTCTTGCAGTCACTGACAACCCGGGAACCGGACAACGATCAGGTTGGCGTAGCCATCGCCGCCCTCCAGGCCGTAATTGCGGCGGATGAGCGCGCGGGCGACGTAAACCTGGCGGCTGCGCAAAGCGCCTGAGAAAGCAAGACGAATTATGTTGGAAAAACTTGCCGAAATCGAAGCGCGGTATCACGAGCTGAACCGGCTCATGGCCGAAAACAGCAATAACATTCCGCAAATAACTGCGCTTGCCAAAGAACAGTCGTCGCTCCAGGAAATTGTGCAACTGTATACCGACCTCCAGCGCGTGGACCGGGAGCTTCAGGGCGCGGCGGAACTCCTGGGGGAAGAGGATGAAGAAGAGTTGCTCGAAATGGCGCGGCTGGAGATCGAGCAGTTGGAGAGCGAAAGAGAGTCACTCCTCGAGCGGACGCGCGCGGCCCTCGTGCCCAAAGACCCCAACGACGACCGCAACGTCATCATGGAAATCCGGGCCGGCACGGGCGGCGAGGAAGCCGCGCTCTTTGCCGCCGATCTCTACCGCATGTATAGCCTCTACGCGGAAAAGCAGGGCTGGAAGATGGAGGTGCTTTCCTCCAATCTCACCGGCATCGGCGGCTACAAGGAAGTCATCTTTCTCGTGAACGGCCAGGGCGCGTTTAGCCGCCTTAAGTTCGAAGGCGGTGTGCATCGCGTGCAGCGAGTGCCGGTTACGGAAACCAGCGGGCGCATCCACACGTCTACCGCCACGGTGGCCGTTCTACCCGAAGCCCAGGAAATCGACGTGAGCATCAGCCCGGATGAGTTGTCTATAGATGTCTATCGAGCCAGCGGCCATGGCGGCCAGAGCGTGAATACCACCGACTCTGCCGTGCGCATCACCCACCTGCCCACCGGCCTCGTGGTCACGTGCCAGGACGAACGCTCGCAGCAGCAGAACCGGATGCGGGCGCTGGCGGTCTTGCGGGCGCGCCTACTGGAATTGGAGCAGCGCAAGCAGCGGGAGAAGGAAACGGCCATGCGCCGCAGCCTGGTAGGCACCGGCGAGCGCAGCGAGAAGATTCGCACGTACAATTTCCCCCAGAACCGCGTAACCGACCATCGCATCGGCCTGACTATTTACTCGCTGGACCAGATGATGGACGGCGGCGTGGAGGGAGTGTTGGAGTCCTTGAGCACCACCTACGAATCCGAACGCCTGGCCGCGGCCGGCACGTAGGACCGAGAGGACGTGCCCGAAAAGAGTCGATTTGGGCCTAGGCTGTAAGGCGATGCGTGTCAACATATCAGGCCGTTCCCCGATGGGTCACTCTGAGGAGCGTAGCGACGGAGAGCCTACAGTACTCCTCCCACGAGATTCCTCGCGTTTGCTCGGAATGACAGAAGTTCAGG
Organism: Chloroflexota bacterium; assembly: GCA_022824225.1. Lineage (GTDB taxonomy): Bacteria > Chloroflexota > UBA11872 > VXOZ01 > VXOZ01 > VXOZ01. The sequence continues at coordinate 153,338 of JAJEAH010000063.1, read as the reverse complement.
CCCGCAGGGGACTCACGTCTGAATCTCCTGATCCTCGACGGGCCGCCGCGCTGCCCGCTTCCGTCGTGCCTGAGTCCGGCGCCCAAGGCGCCCGCTGTCTCGATCCGTCTCCGCCTGCCGCCGACGATAGCGCGGCGCTGCCGGTTCACGACCCACTCGAAACACGGCAACCTCAGGACGCCCTGCGCTGGGGCGCGGGCCAACTGCGCGCGTGCGGTATCGCGTCTTTCGCCCGCGACGCCCGCATTCTCTTACGCCAAGTGTTGGGGTGCACTGAAGAAGCCCTGGCGGGCGGGGCCATCGCCGAGCTCACCGTGCCGCAGGTGCTGGCCTTTCGCCGCCTCATCGCGCGCCGCAGACGGGGTGAGCCAATAGCGTACATCTGCGGCAAGAAAGCGTTCATGGGACTGGAGTTCACGGTAGACCGGCGCGTGCTCATCCCGCGACCGGAGACTGAACTCTTGGTTGAGCAGGCCTTGGCGTTCGTGTCCGGCGATACGCAGAATCTAGCCGGTGAGACCGGGCGGCGCAAGGGAAGTGATCTGCTCCTCGCGGATATAGGCGCCGGAAGTGGCGCCATAGCCATCGCCCTTGCCAAGCAGTTGCCCTGCGCCCGCGTCTACGCGACAGACATTTCTGCCGACGCCCTGGCAGTTGCCCGGGAAAACTGCGCTCTCCATGGCGTTACGGAACGAATTACCCTACTGCGAGGCAGCTATCTGGATGCGCTCCTCGAGCCGGCGCACGTTGTCGTCTGCAATCCACCCTATATTCCCACCGCCGACATTGCCGGGTTGGCCCGCGACGTGCGCGACTATGAGCCCCACGTGGCGTTGGCCGGCGGCGAGGACGGCCTCGAACCGTATCGCGCGCTCTTTGCCGGTCTGCCGGCCGCCCTCCTGCCCGGCGGCGCGGCGTTCTTCGAGATTGGATACGATATGGCCGCTCGCCTACAGCGCCTGGCCGCTGTCCTGCTTCCCGGGGCTGTGTGCGAGGTGTTTCCCGATCTGGCGGGTTTTGATCGTGTATTGCGCATTGCGCAGGTCGCGCCCAACCGGGCGAAGCCGCGCGGTGAAGAACGACAAACGCAACCGTCGCCGAGCGAACGATGAGGAGAGCATGATATGCGCATAACCGACGTACGGGCTGTGTGCACCGCGCCGGAAGGCATAGCCCTGGTCGTGGTCAAGATCGAGACCAGCACGCCGGGCCTCTCCGGCCTGGGCTGTGCCACGTTTACCCAGCGGCCGCTCACGGTCGTCACGGCGGTGGAGGAATACCTCCGCCCGTTCCTCATCGGCAAGGACCCCGCCGCCATCGAAGACATTTGGCAGTCCGCTAATCTCAGTTCGTACTGGCGCAGCGGGCCGGTGCTCAACAATGCGCTGGCGGGTGTGGATGCCGCCTTGTGGGATATCAAGGGCAAGTGCGCCAACCTGCCGCTCTATCAGCTCTTTGGCGGCAAGTGCCGTGAATACGCGCCGCTGTACGCCCACGCCGCAGGTGAAGACGCGATTGCCGTAGAAGAAGCGGTGCGCGACTACATGGCACAGGGCTACCGCTACGTGCGCTGCCAGACCGCGGTGCCGGGCCTGGCCACCTACGGCGCGCGCAAGAGTGTTACCCGGTGGCAACGAAACGCGCAGGGGGAATCGCAGCGCGCCGCCGGTACGCAACCCGGCTCGCCGCCTGGGCCACAGGCCGTGGACCACAAAGCGCTGGAAGGCGTGTGGGAACCCACGCCCTACACGCGGCTCGTGCCCCGCCTGTTCGAGCACCTGCGCAACCGGTTGGGCGACAGCGTGGAACTGCTCCACGACGTGCACGAGCGCGTGCCGCCAATTCAAGCGCTTGGCCTTGCCAAAGCCCTCGAGCCGTATAATCTCTTCTTCTTGGAAGACCCTCTGGCGCCGGAAGACAACGGCTACTTTCGCACCATGCGCCAGCAGACCACCACGCCCATTGCCATGGGTGAACTCTTCGTGAACCAGTCCGAATACGTGCCCCTCATCGAAGAGCGGCTCATCGACTTCATCCGCGTGCACATATCCGACATCGGCGGCATTTCCATGGCCCGCAAGCTGGCGGCGTTTTGCGAGTTCTACGGCGTGCGCACCGCATGGCACGGCCCCGGCGACGTCTCACCGGTGGGCCACGCGGCCAATCTGCACCTTGACCTGGCGTGCCACAACTTCGGCATTCAGGAGCAGCACGTGTTCAACCAGGCAGCCCAGGATGTCTTTCCCGGCACGCCGGAAGTCCGCGACGGCGGGCTCTGGTCGAACGACCGGCCTGGTCTGGGCGTAGACTTGGATGAAGGGCTGGCTGCGCGCTTCCCGCTGCCCGAAACCCCTTACGGCGGGGCGTGGCCGCCCATTCGCCGCGCCGACGGCACAGTGATGCGGCCCTAACGGCGGCTTTGCGACATGCTGTGCCGGCACATGGTCATTGAGGAGTCACTCCTATAAGCGGCAGGCAATTCGCTGGTAACATCCTATTCCCGGTAGACAGCATTGAAAAATCTGTCATTCCGAGCGCAGCGAGGAATCTAGGGTCCCAGCGAGAAACTAACTCGCCCTACTTGGGTGAAGCGTTGCAAGCCGCATCTACATCGCCTAGCCCCAAGACTCCTCCCGAACCCCTGCTATACTGGTAGAGGGCCTCTTGCGCCTGTAGCTCAGTGGACAGAGCATCGGTCTTCGGAACCGAGGGTCGGGGGTTCGAATCCCTCCAGGCGTGCCAAGCGGCTTTTCGCGCAGTGCCACGAGTGGTCGTGTCCCCCAGCATTGCTGGGGGGCTAGTGCGTTCGGCTGCCCAGCGGCACCTCAGATTGTCGGCTTTGCCATGAGAGACGAGAACAGTGGACGATCGCCACAGCGACATCGTCATACGCGCCACGGAACTGACAAAGCGGTACGGCGAGACCGTCGCCGTGGATGGGATTTCATTCCAAGTGGGCCGCGGCGAGACGTACGGCCTGTTGGGGCCGAACGGCGCGGGTAAGACCACTACTATGCGCATGATCAGCGGTCTCTCCCCGCTTACCGGCGGCAAGCTGACCGTGGCCGGCATAGACGTGACCCGACAGGCGCGGGAAGTCCGCAATGTTCTGGGCGTCGTAACGCAAGAGGACGGTCTGGACACCGACCTCAGCGCCAAGCAGAACCTCATTGTGTTCGGCTACACCGCCGGACTTTCGCGCGCGGATGCGGAAAAGCGGGCGGACGCCGTGCTGATGTTCTTCGATTTGACCGACAAGGCGCAAGCAGAAGTCGATTACCTCTCCGGCGGCATGAAGCGGCGCCTCGCCATTGCCAGAGCCTTCATGACTAGCCCGCAAGTCATCGTGCTCGATGAACCCACCACCGGCCTCGATCCACAGGGCCGCAATCGCGTGTGGCAAGAGCTGGATACAATGAAGCAAGGCGGTGTGACCATCCTCATGTCCACCCACTACATGGATGAAGCCGCGGCGCTGTGCGACCGGCTGGCAATCATGCACCACGGCAAGATCCTCGCTGAGGGAGCGCCGGATGAGCTAGTAAACCGGCACGCGGGCCCGGAAGTGGCGCAGGTGCGCGTGGCCAACGGCGCGCGCCAGGACGTGGTGGACTGGATCGGAAACGCCGGTTTCGACTATCGGGACGCTGGCGCGGTCATCACCGTAACGTCCCGCAACGGCGCGCGCCCGGACCTCACCGGCCTGGAGGGCGTGCGGGTTTCCTACCGCCCCTCAAATCTCGAAGATGTTTTCCTTGCCATGGCAGGCCGCACGTTGACGGACGACGAGTAATGGCCGCTACTGCAACCGCATACGTCGCGGGCGTCAGGCTGCGCAGCATTGCCGGCATCTGGTACCGGCACGCTCTGGTGCTCAGGCGCAACTTGCTCACGTCGGCGGCCTGGTATTTCGTTGAGCCTTTCGTCATCCTCATCGCCATCGGCATCGGTGTCGGTACGCTGGTGAATGATGTCGACGGCTTGCCCTATGCGCGGTTCATTACGCCCGGTATCATCGTGGGCTCTGCCATGTTCCATGCCATTTTCGAGTGCGCTTGGGGTGGGTTCATGCGCATCCAGAAGGGTGTGTTTGAGACAACGCTGACCGCACCGGTGAGCACGCGGGAGGTCGCTATGGGTGACATGGCCTGGTCCATGACCAGGGCAATCCTCACGGCTGTGTGCATTGGGGCAGTGGCGGCGGCATTTGGGTGGATAGACACCGTTTCCAGCGTGGGGGTCCTGCTGGCAGCGGCGCTGGTGGGCGTGCAGTTTGGGGCGCTGGGCCTCATATTCGCCGCGCTTTCGCCGAACGTGCACATCCTGTCGCTGACGTTCACGGTGGTGGCCAGTCCCCTTTACTTCCTCAGCGGCGCGTTCTTCCCCATCTCCGTCATGCCGGACTGGGTAGAGCCGCTTGCGTGGGCGGCGCCGCTCACGCCTTCCGTGCACCTGGCGCGAGGCTTCGTAACCGGGGAGTTGGGGATGTCCCATCTGTTTGCCGTTCTCTACGTATTCGCTATGACTGCCGTGCTCTTCCCCATTGCCGTTGCGCTCCTGCACCGGCGTCTGGTCAAGTGAGCAGCGCGCCTATTAGTCAGACGGCTTTGGTGTAGCGGGTGATCTGTATTGTGCGATTGCTCGCCATAACCGGAAAGAGCGCAGGACGCACTCTACCATTCGGCACGGGTCGACGGCCCGCACGGACTATACCAGGCGGCCGTGCTTTGCCGGAGTAACCGCATTATGCGATACAGTGGAATCATCTGTGTTGGATTACGGCTCTTGGGCGAATGTAGTGCGCTGCCCTTAGTTTGCAGGCAGCCGGACAGTGCGATTCTGCGCAGACCCAACGTAGTCCAAGATAAAAGAAAACTGGCAGTTTCACGTAGTACTTCCAAGGAGGGAAGAAACATGCCGCTACGCCGCAGGCTGGCACTGCCGTCAGCCAATCGTTACGGAGTGGAAACAGTTTCAGGGCAGCTTACGAATCTGAAGCGATCTAGACCGTTCGCCTTTGTCCTGGGCCTGTTTGCGCTTGTCGCCATGCTCGCGCTCTCAGCTTGCGGGGTCTACACCACCGTGCCGACCGCCGAGCAGCCCGTGCCCGACGCCCAAGTTGCGGCCACAGACTATGCGGACATCGTCGCGCAGCTAAAGCAGAATGCGGCGGACTTCTCATATGCCATCGGCACGCCCGGCGGGCAGGTCACCTATTCCACCATCGGTAAGCCGCTCACCTTCAACCTGGCCCTGGCTAACGACTCCTCATCATCCGGTTATCTGAGCTATCTCTTCGAAGGCCTCACCGAGACCTCCTGGCTCACCGATCAGGTCGAACCGTTGCTGGCGGAATCGTGGGAGCATTCTGAGGACGGGTTGACCTGGACATTCCACCTGCGCCAGGACGTGACCTGGCACGACGGCCAGCCGTTCACGGCTCACGACGTGGACTTCACCTTCAACCGCATCATCTACAACGACGACATTCCCACCACGACGCGCGCCGCGTTCACCTTCCGCTACATCGACGCAGAGAGCGGTGAGTGGACGGAAGGCCGCATGACTGTGCGCGCGCTGGATGACTACACCATCGAGTGCGTGCTGCCGGTCTCGTTCGCGCCCTTCCTTCGCTCCATGAGCACGTCGATCTATCCCAAGCACATCTTGGAACCGCACGTGAACGACGGGACGTTTGCTGACGTGTGGGACATCGAGACGGACCCCCGTGAAGTCATCGGCACCGGCCCCTTCACTATCGAGCGCTACGATCCCGATGAGCGCCTAATCTTGCGGCGCAACCCCAGCTACTGGCTGCAGGACGCCGCGGGCAATGCGCTGCCCTATCTGGACACCATCGTCTACCACATCGTGGATGGCTTTGAGACCGAGCTTGCCATGTTCAAGGCCGGTGAGACGGACGTCCACGGCGTCCTTGGCGAGGAGTACGCGGACCTGATGCCGCTGGAGGCGGCGGGCAACTTCACCATCCACCGGCGCGGCCCGGCCTTTGGCACCACGTTCCTCGGCTTCAACCTGAACCCCGGCGTGAATGCGGAAACCGGCGCGCCCTACGTGGCGCCGGAGAAGCTGGCCTGGTTCCAGAACACCCAATTCCGCCAGGCCGTCGCCCACAGCATCGATAAGGACGCTATCGTCACGGACATCCTGGACGGGCTTGGCTACCCGCAGTGGGCGTCCATCAGCCCCGCGGCCGGCGATTTCCATAATCCGGACGTGCGCCGCTATCCCTACGCCGTCGCCCAAGCCAACGCCATCCTGGATAGCCTCGGCTGGGTGGATACCAATGGCGACGGCATCCGTGAGGATAAAGACGGCAACACTATCGCGTTCACCCTCGTCACCAACGGCGATAATACCGTGCGCGGGGCCGTAACGCAGCACATCGCGGACGGCATGAAGGAGATTGGCGTCAAGGCGGACTATACGTCAATCGAGTTCGGCGATCTGGTGACCCGGTTGACCGCTTCGTATGCGTGGGAAGCTATGGTTGTCGGCTTCAGCGGTAGCTCGGACCCCTATAGCGGCATCGCCTTCTGGCATAGCAGCGAGGCCTTCCACCTCTGGTACCCCAACCAGCTGGAACCGGCCACCGCCTGGGAAGCCGCCATCGATGAACTCTACATCCAGGCCAGCCAGGAACTCGACCACGCCAAGCGCGTAGCCCTCTACCACCAAGCTCAAGCCATCGCCGCCGAAAACGTCCCCGTGATCTACACCACCCTCGGCGAACGCCTCACCGCCACCCGCAACGTGTTCGGGAACACGACCCCGACGCTGTATGGGCTGTGGGACGTGCGGTATCTGTACCGGACGGATCAGTAAAGAGCGCGGCGGGCGGCAGGAATCAGAGTAGTTTGCGAAACACGGAGCGGCGCGTACAGCTATCGCTGTGCGCCGCTCCGTGATGACTCTTGAAATGTGTACCCCTCACTGGGAAAGTGTTCCCTCACCTCAGGGTGGGGGCAAGAGTGAGGGCTCCCGTCGTACTCTTCACCATGGCATCGGCTTCAAGGGTCTACATGATGGGAGATCGAGGGAATACCGCAGGGCCACCACCGGCTAGCTGGATGCTATCAACTTAGTCCAGGCTGTCGAAGCGGTTGGAGAGGACTTCGTCGATGATGGCGACGGAGAAGAGGAGGGTGAAGGGGATGGCGAGCATGAGGAAGATGGCAATCAGCGACAGGAAGAAGAGCACAGTGTCGGCGGTGCTGAGGGTCGACATCCACTGGATGAACATGTGCGGCTTCCTCTCAATCTGCTGCGCGGACAACAGTGTGCGTGTCGCGCGCCTCTAGGCTTCGGCGCGCATTGCCGGCGAAACGCGGCAACCGCAAACAGTCCAGGCAACCTGACGAACCGCATCGAAAGCGCGGAGCATGTGAGACGGCGGGTCTACCGAGGCAGCAGTTCCAAAGCGGCCAGGATGCCTACTACGACGATAGCTACCCCGTAGAGATGCAGCCGCATGCGCAATTCCAGTTCGCGGATGTCCGTCTTTACGGTGCCGATGTCCGCCTTGGTTGCCAGCGACTCCTTCGATTCACCGAGGGCATTGAGCAAGCTCTTTGCCTGCGATTCTGTAAAGCCTCCCGCCTTCAATGCTTCTTACGTCTTGTGTGTGCCGAATACCGCCAACGCGATGCCCCGCTTTCATCGGAGCGCTTCAATAGCCTTAACTAACTGTACCAAATGCCGGGAGGGGAGACAATCGCTAACCGGGATTAGTAGACAAAGGCTTGTAGTCTTTGCCGGCAGCGTTCATGTCATTCCGAGCGCAGCGTCGAACAGCGTTCGCGGAATCTAGAAATGCTCGCACACTAGATTCTTCGTCGCTGCGCTCCTCAGAATGACAGCAGGAAGTTGGCTCAGGCCTAAAGACGATCACATGTCTTACCTGTTGCCAACCAAGCCCAAAACTACTAATTGCATCACTAACGGCAGCTCTGCCGGGCGAGCAGTGATTCTTGAAAGCTCGCCCACTGGGTCACTCCCAGATAGAAGTTGGCTCATAAATCGGCTCGACGAACGGAATCATGCTTTATAGGTTCAGCACGAACGGGTTTTCGTATTTTTCGTTCACCCTGAGCCTGTCGAAGGGCTGATCTAACAGAGCGACGCATGTATGAGGCAAGCTCTATATGGCAGCGTCACGCCTCTTCAGGCCAGTCGAGCATCTGCACGGTGACCTCGCTGCCGGGCTCGACATAATCTGTATGCTCGGAGATGATGGCGAGGCCGTTGGCTTTGGCGAGGGAGGTGAGAAGCTGCGACCCTTGCTCGCCGGTGAGCCGCGCGGTGTAGCCGTGGTCGTCGCGCTCGACGATGACGCGCACGAACTGGCGGCGGCCGTGGTTTTCCATGCTGTCCAGGAAGCGGGCCCTGACGGTGGTCTTGTGCAAGGCGGTGCGCCCCTGCATGACGAGCAGCGCGGGACGGACGAATTCCTCGAACGTCACGTAGGCGGAGACGGGATTGCCGGGTAGTCCGACGACGGGGATACGGTGGGGTTGAGTTTCGGAGGAAGGATGGATTCCCGCTTTCGCGGGAATGACGGAATTGGAGGCTTGCGCGGGAGCGGCGGGACCGGGTGCTTGCGGGGGAGTGGCGGGGAGTCCAGGAGCACTGGGAGTGCCAGGGGCACCGGGAGAGCCGGGAGAACCTGGCGAGCCGGGAGAACCTGGAAAGCCGGGGGTGCCTGACTCCCGTTTGGGTTCATTGGTGGCACTAGAATTGTCGGCGCGTTTCACCGTTGCGGCGGAGGCAAGATGGATTCCCGCTTTCGCGGGAATGACGGACTTGGAGGCTTGCGGGGGAGTTCCGGGACCGGACGCATTCGCGGGAATGACGGAATTGGAGGCTTGCTCGGGAGTGACGGAACCGGAGGCTTGCGGGGGAGTGACGGAACTGGGTGCTTGCGCGGGAGTGGCGGATTCTTCCGTGTTGGGAGGAGGATTCGTTGCAGGCGAGTCGGCGACGTCGATAGAGCCAAACGCAAGCGGCTTGCCGGGGCGCATGCGGATGCGCCAGAAGTCGATGTCGCCTTCCGCGCCCAACACGTTGCGCACCAGGTCGTAGTCGCCCATGGATACGCCGCCGATGGTAACGATCAGGTCGCAGTCGTGGCAGGAGAGCAGCGCCGCGCGGATTTCCGCCACCGTATCGCCCACCACCGGCAGACGGCGCGGGATGCCGCCGTAGCGCACCACCAGGGCTTCCAACGCGTGGGCCGCGCTGTTGCGCACCTGGCCGGGCCCCAGGGGTTGATCGATCTCGATCACCTCGTCGCCGGTAGGGATCACGGCCACCACCGGGCGGCGATGCACGGTGACGGTCGTACAGCCCAACGACGCCAGCACGCCAATTTCGGCAGGCCGCAGGAGTCTTCCCTTAGCGAGCACGGTTTCGCCGGTTTTGATGTCTTCCGCGCGGAAGCGGACGTTGTCCTGGTACTCCGGCGGCAGCAGAATGCCGACGGTGGCGGGGTCGCCGCTCGCGCCTGGCGGGGTGCCGAACTGCGCCCAATCGGTGCGGTCGGTATCCTCGAAGGGCACCACGGCGTCACTGCCCGGCGGCACCGGCGCGCCGGTCATGATGCGCACCGCCTCGCCCGGCCCCAACGGCGCGTCCGGCACGGCGCCGGCGGCAAGATCCCCGACCACGCGCAGCGCTATCGGATTCTCTTGGCTCGCCGCCTGCGTGTCGGCAAAACGCACGGCGTAGCCGTCCATGGCCGAATTGTCAAAGGCCGGCACGTCCTCCGCGCTCACCACGTCCTGCGCCAGCACGCGGCCCAGCGCATCCATGAGCGGCACGGTTTCTGTGCCGAGCGCGGCAAACTGCGAGACGATGCGCGCGAACGCTTCTTCTACGCTGAGCATGCGGTCCTGCGGCATGGTGTTCCTTACCTCAAACAATCTCGGCTTGCGGTGCCAAGATCGGGATTCAACCTTACTGATGAGCGCAAGAGGCGGGGGACAAGCCCCCGCGCTACATTGCTGTCTCAGACTTCAAGAATGTAACTGGCTTCTGGTTTTCCAGATACATCGACCACTGTCACAGTTCCAAAGCGGCGCAACCTGCTCAGCTACCCCTGCAGGTTGAACACCACCAGCTTCAGGTCGGTCATCTCTTCGATGACGTACTTGGGACCCTCGCGGCCCATGCCGCTCTCTTTTACGCCGCCGAAGGGCATCTGGTCGGCGCGGTAGCGGGACGTATCGTTGACCATGAACCCGCCGATGCGCACCTGCCTCGCGGCTTTCCAGGCCGTTTCCAGGTCGTTCGTGAAGATGCCGCCCTGCAGGCCGTAGCGGGAATCGTTTGCCAGGGCGATTGCCTCGTCGAGGTCGTCAAAGACCGTCACCGTGACCGCGGGACCGAACAGTTCATCCTGGAAGATTTGCATGTCCGCGGTGACGTTGCTTACCACGGCAGGCGTGACGAATTGTCCGTCACGTGCGCCGCCGCAGTGGATGGTCGCGCCGGCCGCGGCTGCTTCCTTGAAGCTGGCTTCCACGCGCTCGGCGGCGCTCAGCGTCACCATGGGGCCCACGTCCGTCGTATCCTCGTACGAAGGCCCGACCTGCATGTTCTGCACGTGTCCCACCAGCGCGTCGACGAATTCCGCTTCCACGTCGCGGTGCACCAGGATGCGCTGGGCGGACGTGCAGACCTGGCCGGCGTTCATGTAACCGCCCTGGGCCACGGCGTCCGCGGCCATGGCTACGTCTGCGGTCCTATCGACAATCACCGGTGAGTTTGCGCCCAATTCCAGGGTAGCGCGGCGCAGGCCGATGCTATTGCGCAGGTGCTTGCCCACGTCTGGCGAGCCGGTGAATGAGTACATGGCGAAGCGCTCGTCCTGAATGAGCCACTCGCCCAGCGTGGCGCCGCCGCCGACCACCAGGTTCAGATGTCCCGGCGGCAGGCCGGCGTCCAAGAAGGCCTGGCAGATCTTTGCCGCCGTGACCGGCGTGGCGCTGGCGGGCTTGAGCACCACCGTGTTGCCGGCCGCGATGGCGGGGGCAATCTTGTGGGCAACGAGAATCGCGGGAAAGTTGAAGGGCGAAATGCAACAGATCACGCCAATCGACTGGCGCATGGTGAAGGCGAGCCGGTTTTCGGAAGCTACCGCGGCTTCCACCGGAATCTGTTCGCCATGGATGCGCTTGGCTTCTTCCGCCGCCACCAGAATCGTGCTGGCTGCGCGGGCCACCTCGATGCGGGCTTCCTTGATGGGCTTCCCGCCCTCCATGCTCATGTGGTAGGCAATGTCTTCAACCCGCTCCAGGAGCAGTTGGGAGACCTTGTAGAGGATTTCATAGCGCTCGTAGGCTGAAAGCTCTTGCCGGTCGTAGGCGCGCTGGGCCGCCTCGATGGCAGCGTCCAGTTCGTCTTGCGTGGCCTGGGGCAATGTGGCGAAAACGCGGCCGTCGTTGGGGCTGCGGACTTCCAGCAATTCACCGTCGCGCCGATCCACCCACTCGCCGTCGATTAGCAGTCCGAAGTGCTTCGGTTCCGTCGTCACCGCCATGGTTGTCGTTCTCCTTACGCAGTGGTTGACTAGTCATAGTAATTCCATGCTTGTTCCATATCACCATAGCATAGGCATGGGGAATCGTACACGCGCACATGCCGAGGGGCGCGGCGCGGGCTGAAGGCACGGGCGTGCGTGCCGGAAACGGTGCTATGATGGCCGTGGCGTCGCGCCAGCGCGCATCGGGCGGGAGTCGAGCGGCGCCGCGATACAATGCGATTTCGGTCGGTGTGAACGTGCCAAGAGAGGAAAGAACTGTGCCTGTGCTGCCGTACAAGGGCGTGATGCCACGGGTGGGCAAGAACGTCTTCATAGCTGAGAACGCCTACGTAATAGGAGACGTGGAGCTAGGCGACTACGCCAGCGTGTGGTACGGGGCGGTGCTGCGCGGCGACTTTGCGCCCATCGTCATTGGCTCCCACACCAGCATTCAGGAAAACTGCGTAGTGCACACGGACCACGGGTCTCCCTCCGTGGTCGGGTCGCACGTTACCACCGGCCATACCGCCGTCATACACGGCGCGACCGTGGGCGACCACTGCATCGTGGGCATGGGCGCGCTGCTCCTGAACGGCGCCACGGTAGGCGCCGAGAGCATCGTGGGCGCGGGAGCGGTGCTGGCCGAAGGTAAGGAGTTTGCGGCGCGCTCGCTGATTCTCGGTGTGCCGGGAAAGACGCTGCGCGAGGTCACGGCGGAGGAAATCGACCGCATCTACAGCAATGCCGAAACATACCTGGGCTACGCCAGGGAGTACCTGATCGCGCGGGGCGAGTACCAAGCCGAAGAATAGCGAACAAGGGCGGCGGGGAACATGCGGTCTGTCTCCGGCAGCGCAAAACTGCCGGTTTGGGAGTTTCTACGGGAGCGGTGCGGGCGTGGGCGGCCCGCAATAAGCGCGCCGAAAAATCGCACAGACCCGCGACTGCATCCCTGCGGCCGGGCAAGCCGTGAGTCCGGCGCCCAGAGGCTAGTCTGAATCGCCGGCATCCAGCGGCTCGCCGCAGTGCGGGCAGACGTCATGCACGCCCCTCCGTTTGCCCATTTCTTTGGCAAAGCCCGAAGCGAGAATGCCGGCCGGCAAGGCAAACATGCCGATGCCCATCACCGCCACAATCGCGCCCAGGAAGCGGCCCAGCGGTGTAATCGGCGCCACGTCGCCGTAGCCCACCGTGGTCAGCGTGGCGACGCCCCACCACATGGCTGCGGGGATGCTGGAGAATTTGTCGGGCTGCGCTTGGTGTTCGACGATATAGAGAAAACTGGAGCCGAGCACGAGCAGCACGCCCGCGACGAACAGCGCCACCAAAAGCTCGGAGCGTTCGCTGCGCAGCACTTTGCCAAAGATGCGTATCGATTCGGAGTACCGGCTAAGCTTGAGAAAGCGCAAGAGACGGAAGAAGCGCAACGCGCGGACGACGCGCAGGTCGATGGGGAGGATCATGGGCAAATAGAAGGGCAGAATGGCGAGCAGGTCTACCACGGCGTGCCACGACCCGGCAAAGCGTATGCGGCCGGAAAGCGACCGCGCGTAGCGTTTGTCCGTTACGCACGTCCACAATCGCAAGACGTACTCGACTGTGAACACCGCCACCGAGAAAACCTCGAAATAGAAGAACACGGCCTCGAATTGCACTGCCAGGTCTTCAACGGTTTCCAAGATCACCGCAGCGACGTTCAGGGCAATCAGGACGAAGAGGAAGAAGTCCGTAACACGGCTGGCCGTGTCGTCCGGATGGGCGACTTCGAGAAGCTCGTAGATTCTCTTCTGGATATTCAGCATGTTCTCTTGTCGTTGCTAAGCGGTTGAAGCCTAGAATCGTGAAAGAGGCGTTTTGCCCCTCTACCGCCTTACTTACCACAGAGGTCGGTGCGTCTTAGAAGGTCCCTATGTGTGGGTGTGACGTGCTCGCTGCGCAGTATCGTATAGACTCTCCCCTGGACGCCACTGACAATTTGGCGATTCTTGAAGTCCCTCTGAAGGGCGCGGTCATTGGTGTAGAGCAGACGCGCACCGCTCACCTGCGCGAGAGCAAGCACGTGTTCATCGTCGGATGAACAAATCCCTTGACTCCGCAATTTCTGAGTTTCGGTTTCCACTTCTTCGTCGGCAATGCTCTGGGCCCTTCCATACAGCAATGCGGTTTGCAGCCAGGTTCTGAACGCCCTAGATGTGCTGAGTTCCTGACGGAGTTTGCCTCCTACGACCAGCTTCAGATCGTTCCTTTCGCTGTTTATGTGATCGAACAGATACTCCGCCGCTGCCGGTCGGTTGTCCCCAAAGACGTGGTCTCTGACGTTAGCGTCGATGATTGCACACATTTAGAGTCTGATAGAGCGTCGTGTTTCATCCATGAAGAACTGCCCGTACCCCGGCGGCGCATCCAAGACATTGCCTTCTTGGTCGAGACGCAGGGAATGAATGGTGACGTCAAGCTCGCCGGGTTCGAAAAAGAGGATGGACACATCTTCAGGTTTGAGATCAGTCCTTTTGTCACGAATGTCCATGCGTATGCGATCGAGTATGTAGTCGCTGTGGGTTTCAACGAAAAGCTGCCGCTTTGGGCCTGCGATGTTACAGAACAGGCTGCCTAGTGCGGCCTGGGCGCTGGGGTGCAGGTGCACTTCCGGTTGCTGGAGCAAGAACATTGAGGGGGCATCGTCTCGCAGCAACTCGGTGAGGAGCGGCAGGGCCTGGCTAACTCCGTAGCCGACGTCGATGAGGTTCCGCTTGGGACCCTTCAGGCGGCGGCCGAACTTGCGAATTTGCACCTGAAAGGGTGCACCGCCAAACTTGCCAAGCAGCTTGATTTCCATTTCGTCGAAGAGCCCCGACTCACTGCCAAAAGCCTCTAGAGCAGTCTTAAGTCGTACCCATTCCCGCTCGTCACTATACGAGATGTTAGCAAGGTAGGTTGGGACATACTCTCCCTCAGGATCTCGAGTCGGTCTAGTGGGATCATACGTACGGCGAGGACGCGAACGAATGGGAGCACTAGCGAAGGGACGCTGCTTGCCAAAGAACGATGTGCTCAGGTCTGCCGATTCCAATTCGGCTATATTCTCTTCGGTAGGCAAAGAACTAGCCCGTGTGGCATTTTTCGCAGTCTGCGACTCATCCCGCTCAGAAACAGGAGTGCGGATCCCAAGAAACTGACCAAACCTGATATGCCAAATCCAATCGGAAAGGCTGGTCAATCGGGTTCCATCCAGACTATGTACGCCGTACTCAACTCTCTCCGCGAACTTTGGGTTGAAATCCTGACCGTTCCGAGTCTGAAAATGGAACACATGGCTCCCATCCCATTGCGTTCTTACCGCAAACAGCGCATTCCCGCGAATAAAGCCTCTAAGCACTGGAAATGGCCTTGCATTCCATTCTTGAAACTCCAGGTGGAAGGTTACTTCCTCCTCTTCATTCGGCACCTGTGTTGAATGCTGGTAGGTAAACTCAGCCATAAACGAATCGGCTTGTCTGCCCCTACCGCCGCGGGCGTGCGCAATGTCGCGAAAGGTGCCCAGGTCATACGGATCTTCGCGGAAGTCCGGCGCTTCATTGCGGAATGCTACATCCCAGAGCACCCGGATGAGCGCCAAGAACGACGTTTTGCCTGTGCTGTTATTGCCAACGAGAAGGGTAAGGGGTGCAAGGCGCGCCGACTGCTTCTCACGGAAGCAGCGGTAGTTTTCGAGGGTGATGCGATCCATGGTCGAATTTTAGCAACGGAAGGGCATGCGTACAAGGCTTGCGGCGGGCGCATGTGCCTTGACGCGCACAGGTCGCTATGCAAAGATAGTAGTCGTTTTCATCGGTCCTTGCATTTCCCCACCCATTTAATGTCGTCTTCAGATACGCCTTCCCAGCCGCTGAAGCTCTTTTCCCTGCAGGAAGCCAATTCTCTCCTGCCCCTCGTGAGCGAAGTCGTTGCCCGTCTCCAGGAGATCTTCGCTCAGTTCCGCGAGTATGCCGAACGGGAGTCCTATCCCGCCTCTTTGCAGCAGAGCAACGGCCATCCCCTGCCGGCAGCCACAGCGCTTGTGCCCACGTTGGATGAAGTCCAGTCATTGCGGGCCGAAGCCGAGCGGTTGATCAACGAGGTTGTGCAGCGCGGCATCGCCCTCAAGGACGTCGAGCAGGGCTTGGTGGATTTTCCCGCCGTGCGGGAAGGCCGCGTCGTGTTCTTGTGCTGGAAGCAAGGCGAGGATGAAATCCGCTTCTGGCATGAATTGGACACCGGTTTCGCCGGTAGAAAGCCCCTCTAGCACAGGATTGCGCATAGTCCCGCATGGATGTACTCAAACGACTTGTTGCGGCCTCGATGCGTCACCGCGGCTTTGCCTCGCTGGCCTACGGGGCTTGGCTTGTCAGTACCGTCTTGAGCCTCGTTACGCCCACACTGTTCAAAGAAGTCATCGACAACGGCCTGACCCCGGGCGACCTGCTGTACGTCGGCATCATGAGCGGCGCTATCGTGGCGGTCTCTCTTTTGGCTGCGCTCTTTCTCTTTGGCAAGGCGTTCTTCACCGCCGTCGTCTCCCAGAAAACCGGCTACGACTTGCGCTCGCGGCTCTACGATCACTTGCAGCACCTCTCCTTCGGCTTTCATGACAAAATCCAGGCCGGAGAGATGATCTCCGTCGCCCTCAGCGACATCGAGCTGGTGCAGGGCTTCGGTACCCAAGCCATCATCAACATGCTCGATACCTTCCTGCGCTACGCCATCGTGCTTGGCATCATGTTTTGGCTCAGTGGTGAACTTGCCATCTGGTCGTTGCCGCTCCTCCCCGTCCTGGGCGTGATTTCGTGGTTTTACAACAAACGCGTGCGGCCGGCGTTTCGCTGGGTCCGCCAGCAGCGCGAGCGGGTGGTCGTCGCCTTGGAAGAGGCCATCAACGGCGCCCGCGTGGTCAAGGCCTTTGTGCGGGAGTCTCACGAGCAAGCCAAGTTTGAGAAAGAGGGGCGCGAGCTCGTGCGCCTCATGATGCGGGCCGTCAACGTCAATGCAACGCTTGGCCCGGCAATGAACATGGTCTCGGTGCTCGGTATCGTCATCGTGCTGTGGCTGGGCGGGCGGCTCGTGATTAGCGGCGATCTCTCGCTGGGCGCGTTGGTGGCGTTCGTTGCCTATTTCCAAATGCTCGTCGGACCGACCCAGCAACTGCCTGGGATCATGGATAGCATCGCCACCAGCATCACCAGCGGCGAGCGCTTCTACGGCGTGCTGGATACGCGCTCGCCGGTGCGGGACCAGACCGGCGCCCACGAACTGCCGCCGGTCCAGGGCCGCGTCGTATTTCAGGACGTGACGTTCGAATACGAGCGCGGCTATGCCGTGCTGCACGACATCAACCTGGAAGCCGAGCCGGGCAAAATGGTCGCCGTCGTAGGCCCCACCGGCAGCGGCAAGACCACACTGCTCTACTTGATCGGCCGGTTCTATGACGTGCGGGACGGTTCGGTCAAGATCGACGGCCACGACGTGCGGGACGTCACCCAGGACTCCCTGCGCGGGCAAATCGGCATCGCGTTGCAGGAGCCCATGCTGTTTGCGGATACCATGGCGAACAACATTGCCTACGGACGCCCTGACGCCACCATGGATGAAATCGTCGCCGCGGCCAAGGCCGCCCAGGCCCACGACTTCATCACGGCGTTCCCCGATGGGTACCAGCACCGCATCGGCGAGCGGGGCGCCGGCCTCTCCGGCGGCCAGCGGCAGCGCACTGCGCTGGCGCGCACTCTGCTGCTCAAACGCCCCATCATCATGCTGGACGACGCCACCGCCAGTGTGGATACGGAGACGGAATTCCGCATCTACGAAGGTCTCAAGGAGTACGCCCGGAACTGCACGAAATTCGTGGTGGCCCAGCGCGTCTCGACCATCAAGGATGCGGACCTGATCCTCGTTGTAGAAGACGGCCGCATCGTCGACCGGGGCACCCACGAAGAGCTGGTGCAACGGGCAGGATTCTACGCGCGCATCTACGATATTCAGCTCAAAGACCAGGAGCGCATGGCCGCCATGGCGCGTGAAGCCGGCTGGGGCGCCGGCCCAGGAGACGCCGATGGCTGAGCGCGCGCAACAGGCGCCGCCTCCCGCATCCGGCAAGGGCGAGCCCGTCAGGCCCCAGGCGGACCTGGATGACGACAAGGACCAGACTAAGGGCGAGATCGACCTCAAGATCATTGCCCGCCTCTTCGCGTATACGGCCGGGTTCCGCTGGCAGATCGCCGGCGGTGTCACCGTCACCGCCATCTATACGGTTGCCAGTGTCCTGCGGCCGTATATCCTCAAGGTAGCAATCGACGGGCCGCTGGCGAACGGCAATCTGCGTGGGCTCGACATACTCGTTGTGCTCTACTTGCTTGCCGGACTTGTGCTCTTTGGCGCAATGGGCGCGCGCCGGTGGATTATCAGTTGGTTAGGACAGCAATTGCTCTTCTCCGTGCGCCAGGGCCTCTTTGTGCACCTCCAACGGCTCTCGCTGGGCTTCTACGACCGCAACCGCGCCGGACGCATCATCACCCGCGTCACCAGTGACGTGCGGGACATAAACCGGCTTGTGACGGAAGGCATCGTAAACACCGCCACGGACCTCTTCGTGCTGGTGGGTATCCTCTTCGTGATGCTCTACATGCACTGGCAACTGGCCCTCTTTACGTTCATCGTTCTACCCGGCCTCATCACGGTGGCCTTCTTCTTCAAGGGCAAGTCCCGCAGCGCCTGGCGTGAGGCGCGCGAAGAGCGCAGTGTGATGAACGGCAACTTTGCCGAGAGCATCCTCGGCGTGCGGGTTACCCAAGCCTATAACCGTCAGGCGGAAAACCTGCGCAGCTTCCAAGCGTTGAGCGATCGGTACGTGCGGTCCACGCTCAAGGCGAACGGGCTTTCGGCGGCGTTTTCTCCTACCGTGAGCATGATCAATGCCGTGGCCATCGTCATCATCATCTGGTTCGGCGGCGTGGCCGTTGTGGAGGGCACGGTCACGCTGGGCATCCTGGTCGCGTTCCTGAGTTACGTGCAGCGGTTCTTCCAACCTCTGCGCAGCATCTCCGCGCGGTTCAACCAGATGCAGTCGGCCATGGCGGCCAGCGAGCGGGTGTTTGCCCTGCTCGATCAGGTGCCGGAGGTCGTCAACGCGCCCAACGCCAAGGCGCTGCCGCAGGTAAAGGGCCACGTGCGCTTCGACGATGTGGTATTCGAATATGTGGCAGATACGCCGGTGCTGCACGGCATATCTCTGGAGGCCCAGCCGGGCGAGCTTGTCGCCATCGTGGGGCATACGGGCGCGGGCAAAACGTCTATCATCAACGTGCTCTGCCGCTTCTACGACATCCGCTCCGGCGCGGTAACGGTGGACGGCCATGACATAGGCCAGGTGACCCTGGAAAGCCTGCGCCGGCAGATCGGGCTCGTCTTGCAGGAGCCGTTCCTGTTTTCCGGCACGGTCAAGGAGAACATTGGCTACGGTAAGCTGGACGCCACGGAAGAAGAGATCATCGCCGCGGCCAAGGCCGTGCGTATCCACGACTTCATCGAGGCGCAGCCCTTCCGCTATGAAACGTTGGTGGGGGAGCGGGGCACGCAACTCTCCATCGGCCAACGCCAGTTAATCTCGTTCGCCCGGGCGTTGCTGGCCGATCCGCGCATTCTCATTCTGGATGAGGCGACGTCCAGCGTGGATACCGAGACGGAGCAGCAGATTCAAGCAGCGCTGCAGGTGCTCATGCAGGGCCGCACGAGCTTTGTGATTGCCCACCGCCTCTCCACAATCCAGAACGCCACGCAGGTGATCGTGATGGACAGTGGAAAGATCGTGGAACGCGGCACCCACAAGGAACTGCTACGCAAGCGGGGCAGCTATTTTCAGCTCTATACCATGCAATTCGCCAACGAGGAATAGGCCTAACGATGCCACGGCCCGCAGGCCGCGTTTGCCTGGGGGCAAGGCAGTAGAGACTAGGCGCGTGCCAGCCGCTCAATCGCGTTCTGGCCAACTGCAAGCACGCGCTGCGCCTGCCACAGCCGCAAGCGCCAACCGGCCCGCGCGCAGGCCAAGTTCGCGGAAAAAGAGCTAGCCATTCATCTCTGCGCAGTTCCGGGGGCACCGCCGGGAGTTGCGGTTGCCTCACCGGCGGGACATTCTCGTCTTTTCGCGCTTGCGCAATCCATCACGCGGCGGCCGGTGCTCTGCCCGCGCGCAGGCGCAGCAAGCCATAGGCTACTATCGCAAGAAGCGTCAGCGGCACGAGGCCGGTAACCCCAAGCGGGGCGCGAATGAGCGAGTTGGCATCGAGCAAGAGTAGCAACGGCAAGCCCCCCACAGCGTTCAATAGGCCGTGGCCGAAGGCGGCGGCCAGGACGCTATCCGTAGACTCACGCAGCCACCCCAGAATGAAGCTCCAGCCTAGCGTAAACCACACCATGAAGAGCACGCCCAGATACGGTTGGTCCGGGTAATTGTAGCCCATCAGAATGGCCGGCGCGTGCCAGACTCCCCAGACGACGCCGATGAGCAGCGTCCCGCGCAGGATTCCCAGCGGGGCCAGCGCGGCATGCAAGTACCCCCGCCAGCCGAGTTCTTCGCCCAACGCAAAGATGCTGTTGAAGAGGGCCGCGAGCGTGAAGCTGCCAATGATGGTGAGAAACGTCACGAGCACGGGGTCGTTGAAGGGGTATTGCTCGTCCGCGATTTCGCTGCTTAGCGGTTCTAAAGTGGCGTTGATTTCCTGGAACCCAAGACCAACGCTGAGCGCCATGGCCCCGAAGAGGAACGGCAGCATGAAGAGGTAGATGTTAGCGTAGCCCTGCAGATTGCCGCGTTGTAGTCCATATCTGCGCAGAGGCACGTGGGTCACGTAGCGGCCGCAAATGATGGCGGCAACGCCAGGTCCCCACATGGCGGCCACTGATCCGATCGTAAACACCGGCAGATTTTCGCTGCCGCCCAGCAGGAACACCACGCCCCACAAACCCCACGCCACGCCAAAGCTGATGGCAATGAATATGCTAACGGCGCGCCAGTCCACGGCGGGCGCTGAACTCCCGTTCTGGGCCCGGTCGGCACGTGTCTGTGGTTGCATCGGCCACTACCTCACCGTTGTAGAATGGCAGGCCGTGCGATGGTCTTGCCGTGGCGTTCCACGTCGATCGTCGGCCACGCGTCCGAAGCGGCGGAGAGGACTTCAACCCCTGCCGCAGTTACCAGAGTCGTGTCCTCGCTCTTGACGCCCGCGATACTGGGGTTCCAGGCAAAGGCCTGGTTGGCCAGCACCACTTCTTGGCTGGTTGGCGAGGCCTTGTAGTCGCGAGATTCGTACCCGCACGCGCCGCCCTGATGGTGGTACTGCCACTCGTCGGCATAGCCGGCTTTCGCATATTCGTCCACGGCCTCTGCAAAGACGTCGCGGGCCGGCCGGCCCGGTGTGGAACCCAATATGAATGCCGCGTCTACCTGGGCGCAGGCGGCTGACTTGGCCTGCACTTCGGCGGGAATCTCGCCAAAGTGCACGAGGCGTGTTACCGAGCAGATCAGGCCGTGTTGGCGTCCGCACAGCACCAGCATGGCGTACTTGTCCAACGTCTTTGCGGTGGGAATGGGGTGGCGGTACTTAAAGATGCGCTCGTCGGTGGCTACCAGCGTCAGCGCCGCCTGGACTCCCCGGGCAATCGCCTTGCCGGCAATAATGCGGGCGATGGCATGCTCGGTCATGCCGGGGGCGATTTCATGGGCGGCTTCTTCAAGCACCTGGGCGGCGGACTGTCCCAGGGCCCGGTAGCGTGCGACTTCCTCCGGCAGCAACTCATACCGCAAGCGGGCAATCTCACCGGAGAGTTTCGCTGCGCCGGGCACGTCGCAGTCGGCGCCGGTGCGTTTGCCCTGGGCCACGGTATTCCAGTGAATTGCCTGGGCCCGGTCCGTGTGCCAGTAGGGCGCGACGGGCGTCCACTCCGGCGGCATGAGGCCCTCTTCTTCCTGAAACCGGGGCATCTCGATCCGGTCGGCCACCAGCGACTTTTCGTCAGCGGTGTACACCAGGTGCGCGGCGGCGTGTTCAGCGGCAATCATGATGAAACCGTCGCGACCGCCCGTGGCCCACGCGAAGTTGGCCAGGCGGCCCAGCACCAGTGCGTCGAGGTCTTGATCCGAAAGAAACTGCGCGATGCGGTCGTGTTTTGTTTCCAGTTCGCTGCCCATGCCTTCACCTTTCGCTGTGAGCCTAGAGATATAGTCTGTGCGCTGCGCCAGGAAGCGGTGCGCTAGGGAGCGCACCCGTTTAGCCCCTCAATGCATATTGTCGTATGAACGGGCGTGCGCGCTCAAGGGCGCAGGCGCGGTGGCTGATACGGTTCTTCTCATTTTCGGCAAGTTCCGCCATGGTCTGGCGGCGGTCGGGCAGATAGAAGAGCGGGTCATAGCCAAAGCCGCCGCTGCCCCGCGGCCGCTCCGCGATGAAGCCCTCGCAGTTGCCGTCGGCGGCGCAGACCACCGTGCCGGTTCGTGCCAGCGCCACAGCGCACCGAAAGCGTGCCCGGCGCCGGGGCCACGGTACGCCGGTGAGTTCGCGCAGTAACTTTGCGTTATTTGCCTGGGCATCGCCAGCCGGACCGCTATAGCGTTTCGACCGAACACCGGGCCTGCCGTTCAAGGCGTCCACTTCCAACCCGGAGTCCTCACCCATGACAAGATGAGAGGTCTGTCGCGCCACGTGCAGGGCCTTGTGCGCCGCGTTTTCGGCAAAGGTGGCATAGGGCTCCGAGGCGGGCAAATCCAAGCCGAGCTCCGTCGCGGTCACGAGGTTCAGGGAAATGTCCCCCAGCAAATAGCGGACTTCCTCGATCTTGCCGGGATTGCCCGTAGCAAAGACCAGGCAGGGCGGCGCGTCCTCAGCGATTCTGTCAGTCATGGCAGCGCCAGCCGCTCAGAATTGTCCGCCGCGCGCCGCCGAGCGCAGTGTGGACCGCCGCGTCTGGCTTTGCGATGAGGCCTCGCCTCAGATCTGAACGCGTTTGCCTTGAGCGGGCGCCCGTTTCGGCGAGAATGACACACGTAGTTGAGCGCAAGGCCACTGGTTCCACCCCGCGCGTGGGCTCGATTCCTGCTTACGGGGAACTGCCAGACTGTGAGGTGGCGCCACCGTCCGTGAGGAGACGCGGCACGGCAGTCACGTGAGGCCGGAGGGGTGAAGCCCGGCTGTGTAGGCGAATGCGGTGCCGCCGACGCCGGAAAGCATGGCGGGGCCAAGAGCCTGATCATTGCGCGGGACGGAGAATATGCCACACGCTGGCGATCTCCTGCTGGAGTTCGGTGCTGTGCTCAAGCTCCTTGTTGATCTTGTCACAGCCGTACATCACGGTAGTGTGGTCGCGCCCGCCAAGGACTCTCCCCACCTCCGGCAGGGAGAGTTGCGTTTCCTCCCGCATCATGTACATGGCAATCTGGCGGGGGCGCGCAATGGTCTTGTCTCGTTTCTTACCGACCAGGTCCGCCACCGGCACGCGGTAATAGGTTGCCACCGCATCCAGGATTTGTTCCGGCTTGAAGGCATCCTTGCGCACGTTGAAGAGCAGGCCGTCCAGGACCTCCATGGCGAGTTCCTGTGTTGGCTCCTGGCCGTTCAGCTTGGCGAACGCCAATAGGCGTGTCAGGGCGCCCTCCAACTCCCGCACGTTGCTCACGAGGTGCGTTGCCAGGAACTCCAGCACGTCGTCGGCAACTACGGCGTTTTCTTCCTCGGCGCGTGTGCTGAGGATGGCAATCCGCGTTTCCAGGTCGGGAGGCTGAATGTCCGCGATGAGACCCCAGACGAAGCGGCTGCGCAGGCGCTCGGTGAGAGTCTCGATGCTCTTGGGCGGCCGGTCGCTGGAGAGCACGATTTGCTTGCCGAACTCGTGGTAGGCATTGAACGTGTGGAAGAATTCCTCTTGCGTCTGTTCCTTGCCTGCCAGAAACTGGATGTCGTCGATGAGCAGAATATCGGCGGAGCGGTACCGATCCCGGAATTCATCGATGCGCTTGTCCTTGATGGCGCGAATGAACTCGTTGGTGAACGTCTCGCACGTGACGTACACCACGTGGCGGTCAGGCTGGGCATCCATCACGTGGTTGCTGATAGCGTGGAGCAAGTGGGTTTTGCCCAGGCCGGCGACACCGTAGATGAAGAGCGGATTGTACGCTTCCGCGGGGCGCTCGGCCACAGCCTGCGCGGCCGCGGCGGCCAAGCGGTTGCCCGTGCCAATTACGAAACGATCGAAGCTGAACTTCGCGTTGACCATGTTGCGCGATCCGGGTGAGCGCGACAACTGCGACTGCTTGACCTCGCGGTCGGCAGTCGCCACAGCCTTCGGCGCGGCTGCTGCCGGAGGAGCCCGGTCCAAGTCGTCTTTGCCCATGGCGGCTACCTCATACACTACGGCGACGTCCTGTTGGCAGAGGCGGGCAAGGATTTGCTGCACCAGCGTATGGTAATTGCGCTCTACTACTTCTTTGGCAAAGGTGTGCGGCACGCCTACGCGCATTGGCGAACTCGCGGCGTCGATCAGGCGGGTGTTGCGAAGCCACGCGGAGAATTGACCCCGGGGCACCTCTAGCTCTAACTCCCCGAGGACAGTTTGCCAAAGCGTTCGCGGGTCAGCGGTAGAAGACATGGAGGGGGAAGCCAAAACGGAGAGGAGGAGATTTCTAACGAAGAATGATACCTGTTCTGGTGAGTATCTGCAAGGCAGGCGCACCGGCTACGTCGGAATATTGGCCACAATTGTCGTGCCTGTCAAGGCGTCCCGCCGTTGCGGCGCGCGGAGGCAGCCGCGTGCGGTCGTGCCCGCCCAGAGCGCCGCCGCAGACCCGCAGCGGGGGGAAACCGGCGCTGTGCGGAGCGCAATTCGGGGGTGCGAGAGCGTGGCGCGCCCTACGGCAAGTTGCCAGCGACCCGAATCTCTGTCATAGTGAAATGAGGATGACTGCCAATACAAACGTGTTTGAGCGGTGTCGGAAGAAAGGGTAAGCATGGCGGAGCCGATTACGGTAACTGACGATAGTTTTACGAAGGACGTAACCGAGTCCGAACTGCCAGTGGTTGTGGACTTCTGGGCGTCTTGGTGCGGTCCCTGCAAGATGGTGGACCCCATCGTCAAAGAGCTCGCCAACGAGCTTGAGGGCAAAGTAGTCTTTGCCAAAGTGAATACGGATGACAATCTGGAAACGCCAACTCGGCTCGGTGTCCAGGGAATCCCGACGCTCATCTTCTTCCGTGGCGGACAGGAAGTCGGTCGCGTCGTAGGATTCCGGCCCAAGCCCCAACTGCTCAAGTCCATAGAAGCGGACTTGCTGCAGACTGCGTCCTAGGCGGCTCTTTTCCGTTGAAGGAAACGCCAACCGGTAGCAAGAACCGGCCTGAGCACGCGTGCTCAGGCCGGTTCTCTTGTGTCCGCTTGCCGTGGGCGACCGCAAATTCTGCCCGCAATCAGTCCATGTCCTCCCAACCTAACGATTGGCGGCCCCGCGCAACGGCGCGTCCTCCTAGCGAAACCAGCGAGCGCCGCCTACCCGTGAACGGCGCTTAGCTTATTCGCCCTGGGCTACGTCCAGAATCATGGTGTGGATCAGTTGCTCCACGGGCGCAAGGTCGTCGGTAAACGTCTGCGTCTCTACCTCGGTGAGTTCGCGAAAGTTGTTTGCCGCGGAGGAGAGCACCGTGCGCAATCTCGCGTCCACCTCACCGCTCGCCAGCAGTGGCTGCACGTTGTCCAGAAAGTCCTGGGGCGTGCTGGGCTGATTGGTGGCTACTACAATGCTATTGATGGTGCCCGGTATGTCTATGATGTACACGTTGGGAAAAACCGACTTGATGGTGCCGGCAATGGTATGCACCAAGCGAAAGTCGGTTGACGTGCGGCCTACGTTGATGACTGCAACCCCGTTGGGCGTCAAGCGGTCCCGCACGTGGCGAAAATACTCCTGCGTCGTCATCTGGAACGGTATGTACGGCTGCTGGTAGGCATCGGTGCCGATCATGTCGTACTTGCGGTCGTCGGTCATGAGGAAGTACCGGCCGTCCTGTTCGACCACTTCAAGATTGGGCTCGTTCATATCGAAGTACGTGCGGCCAACCTCTACAATCTCGGGATCGATCTCGACGCCAACGATGTCTATGGGGCCGTATATCTGCGTAACCTGCTTCGGCACCGTGCCCGCGCCGAGACCAATCATCAAGACTTGCTGCAAGTCTGCCGGAGCAACGTCGGGCGCGAAGTACGGCGCCACCAGGTAGTAGTCCCACGGGCCGCCGGTGAGCAGCCGGTCGGGATGGTAGATGGAGTGCGTGGCCTGTCCCTCATTCAACTCCAGCAAACGCGTGGTGTCATCGCGTTCGATTACGCGGATATAGTTATAGGCGGATTCCCTTTCCTCTATTACCACGCCTCGTTCCGCGGGCTTGATGGTGACTTGGGGCACGACCGCGAGCCCAATGACGATCAGCAGGAAGACGATGGGGTAGAGCCGTCGTCTGCCCAAGGCGATGATAGAAACGAGCAGCAGCGCAATGGCAAAGGCGAGGAACGTATTGCGGGTGCCAATGTTGGGTACCAGCACCAGCGTGGGCAGGAAGGCCCCCAGCAGACTGCCCACCGTGGAAATGGCGTAGAGCCTCCCGGCCACGCTGCCCGATTGCCGTACGTCGCCGTCTTCGAGGGAGAGCCTAATGGCATAGGGCGATACACAGCCCAGGAGCGTGATGGGCACGGCCAGCAGCAGCATCACCACCAGCAGAGAACCCCAGAAGACGCCCAGCGAGTAGCTGGCAAACGCCTCTTGGGAGTACTGCAAAATGGGCCGAGACACAAACGGCAGCAGCGCGATGAGGACCGCCGCCACGGCCGTCAGTTGGTAGAGGATTTCTTCCCGGGGGAAGCGGTCGGCCAAGCGGCCTCCCAGGTAGTAGCCCACGGTCAAATAGAGCAGCGTGAAGCCGATGACGTTGGCCCAGACGAAGAGCGAGGTGCCGAAGAACGGCGCTATGAGACGAGAGGTGGCGATTTCCGTGCCCAAACTCGAAATGCCGCCGATGAAGACGATGAGTATGAGAAGTGCGCGTGAAGTTCCTGTCATGTTCGCGGCCCTTGGCTCCTCCTATGCTGCTTTCGTGTCCGTGCTCTCTGCGTTCTGGCGCAAGTAGAGGGCGAGCAGGATGCCCGCGGCTGCCACGATGATGCCCGTTACCTGCGCCTGCTTCAATTCCCAGATGACCACTTCGTTCAAACGCCACACGAATATGATGATCTGCGCCACCGAGTAGCCCACTAGATACGTGGCGAACACCGTTCCGGCCGGCCGCAGCTTGTGCCGCAGCGGCCACAGGATAGCAAAGATCACCACGTTGCCCAGGAGTTCATAGACGGCGGCGGGATGGTAGGCGACGGTGGTGCTAGGCGCAAACGTCGCGGGATGGGTGTAGAGGAACGCCCAGGGCAGGTCGGCGGGATAGCCGATTACGTCGCCGTTGACGATGTTGCCGATGCGGCCCACGGCTTGCGCGGGCAGCGCCAACAGCGCGGCGGCGTCCAAGACCGGCCAGATCGGAATCTTCTTGCGCCAACTTGTCACCAGCAGCGCCAGCACGACCCCGAAGATGCACCCGTAGAACGCCATGCCCCCTTCCCAGGTGGCAACAATCCGCCACGGCTGCCGCAAATAGGGCTCGAGTGGCTGCTGCAAGACATAGTAGAGCCGCCCGCCGATGAATCCTGCGATGGCCGCAGGCCAGAAGAGCGTGTTGATCTGATCATCGTCGATGCCGCGCTCGTTAGCGTACTTCCGGATGGTCCACACACCGGCCATGATGCCGAGCACGTACATGAGACCGTACCAGCGAAACGCGATGGGGCCCAGTTGGACGAGCACCGGGTCCAGATGGATCGTGATGACGAGGGGCAACGGCATAGTTGTAATTCTGGTGCTACAGCGTGCGCGTGATGTCTGTGTGCGGCTCGGCGGTCGCGCTTACGGCGCTGGCCAGGCCGCCGGCTTCCCGGACGCGCCGCAGTTCGTGCAACGCGTCCTCGATAGCTGCTACCGCTTGCGCCACGTCGGCTTCCGTGTGGGAGTAGGTAATGAAGTTCACGCCGCCTCGCCGCAGCAGCACGCCCCGTTGGGCGCAGCCGGCTAAGAGGAAGTGCCACATGAGGCCCTCTTCTTCGGCGTCTTTCGCGTCGAGGAAGCGTTCGCCGCCGATTGGGGCCAGGCCGTACGCTTCCAATGCCACCCCGGCGTTGGCGGCCGCACGGTTGATGCCGGCCCGCAGCGACTCACCGGTGCGGTGCAGGTGGTCGTGCACGTCGTGGGAGCGCAAAATGTTCATGGTAGCCACGCCGGCGGCCAGAGACAGGGCTTCACCGCCGTACGTGATGCTGATGATGCAGTTATCCGCCGCCTTCATGACCTCTTTCCGACCCGCCACCGCGGCCAGCGGCATGCCGTTGGCCATGGCTTTGGCAAAGGTGGCGAGGTCCGGCGTGACGCCGTAGAATTCCTGCGCCCCGCCCATGGCAAGGCGAAAGCCGGTGACGATCTCGTCGTAGATGACCAACGCGCCGTGACTATGCGCCAGGTCGTTCAGGTCTTGCAGGTATCCCGGCTCCGGCTCCTTGCCGAGCGATGCCGCGTCTAACGATACCGCCGCGACGTTGCCGTCGTGGGCGCGGAAGAGTTCCGCCAGGTGGTCCAGGTCGTTGAAGCGGAACTGCTGCACGGCAGAGGCAAAGGCAGCGGGTATGCCGCCGTCGTTGCGGCTCGTGTTCCAGCCGTCGGACCAGCCGCGATAGCCGGTATTGAGGATGATCTCCCGCCGCGTGTACGCGCGGGCGATGCGGGCAGCCGCGTTGTTGGCTTCGGCGCCTCCTTTGAGAAAGCGGACCATTTCCGCGCACGGTACGGCGTCGATGACGCTGTCAGCCGCGGCGGCTTCCAGCGGAGACAGCAGGCCGTATATAATGCCCTTTTCGAGCTGCGCGGCGATGGCCGCGTCCACCTCAGGATAGCAATAGCCGAGCACGATGGGTCCAAGGGCGTTTACAAAGTCGATGTACTTGTTGCCGTCTATGTCCCAAATGTGCGACCCGGCGGCGCGCGACGCGTAGATTGGGTACGCGCCGTAGGCATAGGCGCTCGGCCGCTTGCTCATGGTCTGGCTGCCGCCCGCTATCACCTCTTCCGCGTGGGCGAACAGGTCGAGCGACTCGGTGAAGCGTGTTACCGTCTGTTGTGCCATTGCCGGCTACTCCTCATGCGTGGCTGAGACTGCGGCGTCCGCGCGGCGCGGCTGACCGTTTGTTGCCCAATAGCCGTGATCGGTAAGTTTGCCATAGGTTTCAGGACGCCGATGCGTCCACATTTGCTCGCGAAAATTCGCCTCTCCCGAAACTCCCATACCGCGCACCATACGCGGCCGGTCCAGGTCGATCTCCGCCACCGCCGTGCCCCAATAGCGGCCAAGGTCCGCCAGAAAGAGACCGTCCGGCCCGATGACGCTGCTCCGGTTGAGGCACATGCCCGGCATCCAGGGCGCGTCGTCGGCGATGCCGTTGTTCACCGGGCACACGTATACGCAATTGTCAATGGCACGGGACGTGATGACGGCTTCCCAGCCTACTTCGCCGTACATGCTGTAGACCGTGGGATGGAAGATGATCTCCGCTCCCTCCAGCGCGAGAATGCGAAAGCCCTCCGGAAAGTTCACGTCGTAGCAAATCGTGATGCCGATCGTGCCAAAGTCAAGCTCGAAAACCGGCCAATCACTTCCCGGCACGATGTTCCACTCGTAGCGCTCCGTATCGGTGAGGTGCACCTTTTGGTAGCCGCCCACGTATGCGCCCGTGCGGTCGAATACCATGGCCAGGTTGCGGCGCTCGCCCTTCTCGACGGCGAGGATGGGCGCGATGACGTTCATGCCGAAGCGTTGCGCAAGCTGAGACATGCGCGTAAACGTCGGCCCGCCCGGCACGTCCTCGAACAACGCCGCCACGTTGCCCGTCCGGTTGACGCCGCGCACGTGGAAGACTTCAGGGAGGCAGGCCACGTCGGCGCGGCTAGCCGCCGCCTGGGCAAGCAAATCCTCAGCTACGCCCAAATTGTAGGCGCGCTTTTCATCGTCGGCGCCGTCCGGCACGCGCACCGGCGTGGAACACACGGCAATGCGAACGGTGCGCGCCACTTGGAGCCTCCTTGCTTCACGTTCATACTCTCATCTACAGTACTAGAGAGTGCGCTGCTTGTCACCTTGCGCGCCTGCCGGTGGGTTGGGCAAAGAGTGGTGCCGTGACAGGCAGCGGCCCGCCGGTAGTTGCCGGCCCATTGGTAGAACGAATGCGCCTAGGAAGTATGTGCAATGCAAGCATCTCGTCTGCGTGAGGTCGTCTCCTACTTCTTCGTGCTTGGGTGCGTCGCGTTCGGCGGGCCGGCGGCGCACGTGGCGATGATGCACCGCGAGTTAGTAGACCGTAAAGAGTGGCTGACCGAGCAGCAATTCGTGGACTTGTGGGCGGCGACGAACCTCATCCCCGGCCCCAATTCCACGGAAATGGCGATTCACATTTCGGCGGTGCGGAGCGGCTGGCGGGGCCTCATCCTGGGCGGCATCGCCTTCATCCTGCCCGCGGCGCTCATGGTGACCGCCCTCGCCTGGCTCTACGTTGAGTTCGGCCATCTGCCCCAGGCGGCGTGGATCCTCTACGGCGTCAAACCGGTCGTCATCGCCATTGTCGTCCACGCCTTGATTGGGCTTTTGAGCACGGCCTGGCGCAGCATCGCCCTGGGAGCCCTGGGCGTCGGCGCAGGCGCGCTGGCGCTGCTGGGCATCAACGAATTGCTGTTGCTCTTTGGGAGCGGCGTCTTGGCGGCGATCGTCTTCGCCGGATGGCAACGGGTTCCGAAGTCCGGCGGCAACAGTCTGGCGGCCCTGCCGCTGGCAGCTTTGGGGGCATCGCCCTTTGCCAAGCCGCTGTTTGCGCTGCCGGCCGTGCTCTTCACCCCGGTCGCGGCGCCGTTTGGGCTGGGAACGCTATTCTTGACGTTTCTCAAGATAGGCGCCGTGCTCTACGGCAGCGGCTATGTTCTGCTGGCGTTCCTGCACGGCGACTTTGTGGAAGGCCTGGCCTGGCTGAGCGAAGACCAATTGCTGGACGCGGTGGCTGTGGGGCAACTTACGCCCGGGCCCCTCTTTACCACGGCCTCCTTTGTCGGCTTTCTCACGGGCCATGCCTATCTGGGCAGCGTGCAGGGGGCCTTGCTGGCCGGCGCCCTGGCGACGGTGGCCATATTCTTGCCTTCGTTCGCATTCGTGGCAGCCGTCAATCCCTGGATACCAAAGCTGAGACAGTCCAAGGTCTTCAGCAGCGCTCTGGACGGCGTCGTAAGCGCGGCCATGGGCCTCATGGCGGCCGTGGCCGTCTTTCTCGGACAGGCAGCCTTCATCGACGTGCCCACGGTAGCGGCGGGAGTGGTTGCCTTGGTCTTGCTGTGGCGAACGAAAGTAAACTCGGTCTGGCTCGTCGCCGGCGGCGCGGCATTCGGTGTAGTCACCCAGATCGTGATGCCGTACGTAGTGCAGTAGTCCATGGCAGTCAAGCGCAGATAGACGATGGGTGCTAGAATAAGGACGAATCAACGGCAATAGAGGAGTGGGAAACATGCAGCAAGTAACGCTCGGAGACTCCGGAATAGAAGTCTCGCGCCTGTGCATCGGCACCGGCACCGTGGGCTGGAGCGGTTCCTCCAACCAGACACGGAAGCTCGGCATGGAAGGGCTGGTAGACCTGCTCTGCTATGCCTACGATTCCGGTGTGCGGTTCTGGGATACCGCCGACCAATACGGGTCTCACCCCCACGTGCGCGCGGCTCTGCAAAGGCTGCCCCGCGACCAGGTGGTGGTCACCACCAAGACTACGTCACGCACGCCCGCAGGTGTCCGGGAGGACGTGGAGCGGTTCCTGCGGGAAATGGGTACGGACTATGCGGACATTGTGCTCCTGCATTGCCTCACGGAAGCCGATTGGACGTCGCGCTACGCCGACTGCATGGACGCCCTGTCCAAATGCCAGGACCAGGGCCTGCTGCGCGCCGTAGGCGTATCGTGCCACGATTTCGACGCGTTCAAGCTGGCTGCCGCCACGCCGTGGGTGGAGGTGGTGCTGGCCCGCATCAACTACGACGGCGTCTCGATGGACGCCTCCCCTGAGGAAGTGGTGCCGGTGATGGACGACATGTCGGCGCGGGGCAAGGGCATTTACGGCATGAAGGTCTACGGGGCCGGCAAGCTCCTGCACGACCGCCGCCGGGCGCTGGAGTATGTGCTCGATCTACCCAGCGTGAACGCCATCGTGTTGGGCATGGAGAGCAAGGCAGAGGTCGACGAAAACGTGGAATTGATGGAAGTGCTGTCGGGCGTTCCGGTCTAGGCGGCGGTTGGCCGGATAGCGCGGTCTCCGCATTGCCAATGAAAGCAAGAAGACCTGCCAATTGGCAGGGCATGATGGCAAGAGCCTGCTCCGCAATGAATGCGGGGCAGGCTCTCGCACGTTCCACCGGCGCGGTGTAGCGCACTACACGTGGTTCGTCCCGGCTCGGCCGGGCTGCAGCAGTCCATACTGACTTTGCTTTACATAACGCTGTGCTGGCAGGCAGGCTTGGGCGCAGGGGAGTGGGCCTCGTGGTGGGTTGCGGCGGCGCAGACGGTCACCGGCGGAGAAGATCGGGCCCCCAATAGTGGCGCATTGCAGTTGAAAGCCAGGATCAGATTGCCGCTACCCGGAGTGTCAACTACGGTAGGGGCACGATAGTTCGTACTCGATGGTGTAGCGGCACGACATGTCGTGCCCTTACATCATTGCGACACCGTTGCCATCGCGTAAGCAAGGCAGTTTCGCCCCACTTGACCCAGTGTCTGAGCCTAGTGCGACAACATTAGTTCGGCCCCCACCCCACTGACAGGCTGTTGGGCTTGCGCGCCGCTTGAGGCCGGTCGGCGCACGCGGTGGCGCGGCCTTAGTTGCCGGCGCGCAGCCGTTCGAGCGTTGGGGCCAGGTCGCTGTCGTCAACGAGTTCTTGTGTGCTAGAATTCAGGTCGCGTAGCAGCGCCTTGCCTTGTTCGAGTTCGTCGTCCCCCACAATGACGGCGTAGTGCGCGCCGAGATTCCCCGCCTGGCGCAACTGGGCCTTGAGGCTGCGCGACTTGTACGTCATCAGGGCGCGGATGCCCCGCTGACGGAGATCGTTTACCAGGCCTATGCCGTAGCGCGCCGCGTTGTCGCCAAGAGTTGCGACATAGACCCCGAAGGGCACGTCTGCGGCGGACGCCAACCCTTGTCGCTCCAGATTGAGGATGATGCGTTCGATGCCGGTGCCAAAGCCAATGCCGGGCACGTCGCGCTTGCCAATGTGCCGGGCCAGACCGTCGTACCGGCCCCCGCCGCCGAGCGCGCTTTGGCGGCCCACGGCCTCTGGCCACACCTCGAACACCGTGCGGGTGTAGTAGTCCAGGCCGCGCACCAGCGTATGGTTCAGCGTGTAGTCTATGTCCATCGCCTCGAGCGACCGCTTGAGAGTGTCGAAGTGCGCGTCGCAAGCGGCGCAGAGGCTGCCCAATGTGTGCGGCGCTGCGTGAATGAACGGCTGGCACGAGTCCTCTTTGCAGTCCAGCAGGCGCAGCGGGTTGCGTTCCAGCCGGTTGCGGCAGTTCTCGCACAGCGCGTGGGTGTGGGAGCGGTAGTATGCCGAGAGTTCCTCGATGTACTGCGGGCGGCATGCGGCGTCGCCGATGCT
Organism: Chloroflexota bacterium; assembly: GCA_022824225.1. Classification (GTDB taxonomy): domain Bacteria; phylum Chloroflexota; class UBA11872; order VXOZ01; family VXOZ01; genus VXOZ01. The sequence goes on along the minus strand of JAJEAH010000063.1, from coordinate 119,961 downwards.
ATTGAGTTGCAGCGAAAGTCCGGTAAGCCCAACATTGCGATAGAGGTGCAGCAAGAGGGCGATGACTTCTGCGTCCACGGTTGCGGCTGATTCGCCCAGGGCCTCAACGCCAAATTGATGATGCTGGCGGAGCCGTCCCGCCTGGGGGCGGTCGTAGCGAAAGATCGAGGCAATGTAACTGAGCTTTACCGGCTGGGGCAGTCTGTGCATCCCGTGTTCCAGATAGGCGCGCACCACCGGCGCCGTGCCCTCAGGCCGCAGCGTCAGGCTGTCGCCGCCGCGGTCGAAGAACGTGTACATCTCCTTCTCGACAATATCCGTACCCTCCCCCACCGTGCGCTGAAAGAGGCGCGTATCTTCGAATACCGGCGTGCGAATCTCCCCGTACCCGTAGGCGGCGCAGATGGCCCTGAAGTGGTCGGAAACGTAGTCCCACGCCGCCTGTTCGGCGGGTAGCAGATCGTTTGTGCCCCGCGGGGTCTGCAGCACGGTCTACTCTCCAGTCTGTAGGTTGCTCAGGAGACGCGAAGCGCCGGCCGCGTCCAGGCCCTCAATGCAAATAGTCTTGCGCCGGGACCGGGCGCCCCGCCGCAGCCTTACGGCAGTCTTAGGTACTCCGAATACGACGGCAAGAAACCGAATGAGTTCCGCGTTTGCCTTGCCGTCCGCCGGGGGCGCCTGCACGCGGACGCACAGAGCACCGTCGTGTGTACCGGCAAACGCAGTGCGGCGGGCTCGCGGCCTGGCCAGCACAGTCAACTCGCACCCGGTGGCGGAATCTCGGAGGTGTGGCGCCGGCAGGGACATGCGTCAACCGCAAATCAGCGAAAGCAATACGCTGCGGAGGATTTGGAGAATGATGAGGGCAACCAGCGGCGAGAAGTCGATCATGCCCGTATTGGGCATGAAACGGCGCACCGGCCCGACGATGGGCTCGGTAATGTCGTTGAGCATTGCCAGGATGGGATTGCCCGGATCCTGGACGAACCACGACGCCAAGGCTCGGGCGATGATGGCAAAGATAAGTGCCAGCGTGAGGAACTCGACGAAGGTACAAATGATGTCGTTCATGCGCCTGCCATTTCAGTATCCGTGCTGTGCGCCGCGCCGCTGGCTACGCCGGCCTGGGCGGTTGTTCGCTCGCCAAATATGGCGCGGCCTACGCGCACGATGGTTGCCCCTTCTTCGATCGCGACGGCGTAGTCGTTGGTCATGCCCATGGAAAGTTCGCGGCACGGGTGGTCGGGAACGATGCCCTGCACCTCATCACGCAGCCGGCGCAACGTCTGAAACTCGCTCCGGAGCACCTTCTCGTCTTCCGTGAACGAAGCGATCGTCATCAAGCCGTCCAAGCGCAGCGCCGGAAAGTCCGCCACGCGGCGTGCGAACGCCGGCACGGTCGCGGGCGGCAGCCCAAACTGGCTCTCCTTACCCGTTACATTCACTTGCAGCAGGACGGGAATGCGCCGGTCCAGGTCGGCGGCGTGCCGCGCTAAGCTCCTGACCAGCCGTTCGCTGTCCACCGAGTGAATTACATCGAAGAGCCCGGCTGCCTGCCTGGCCTTGTTTGACTGAATGTGGCCGATCATATGCCACTGCAGCGCCGCCGGCAGTGCAGGGATCTTCGCCGCCGCTTCCTGAATGCGGTTCTCGCCAAAAACGTCCAGTCCGGCCGCGGCGGCCTCCGTGACTCTCTCCTGGCCAAAGCCTTTTGAGACCGCAACCAGCGTGACGTCCTCGGGCGTCCGGCCGGAGCGCGCCGCCGCGTCAGCAATGTGAGCCAGAACCTTGCCTACGTTGTCGGCAATTGCCATGGTGGCGCGCCTTTGCGCGATAAGGACAATAGGAGTACCGCCCGAAACCAGTTTCTTCGCTTCTACTGTAGCAAATTTTCGGCAGCCATGCACAGCCGCCGCCCCGTAGCGCCCCACGGCTCCCGCAGACTGCGCTTGCGTGGTCATAGGGCCGAATCTGAAGTATAATTGGGGAAGAAGCGCGTGTTTCGGCGTTGGTTTCGTTTGGCGCTTGCAACGGCGCTTCTCGTGCGGAGCACCGAGCCATAGACCTTCCATTGCAGCTTTGCCACATTTGCGAGGAGCATCACAATGCAACGAAAATGGGTTGGCGATGGCGGACTGCAAGTGCGCATGGTCATCACCATCTTTCTCCTTGGCGCCGTCTACGTGTTCTTCTTGGCCGCGCTGTGGTCGCTGGGCGCAGGCGCCATGACCATGCTGATCTTCGCGGGCGGCATGATGGCCGTGCAGTACTTCTTCAGCGACAGGATGATCCTGTGGTCCATGGGGGCGAAAGAGGTCACCCCCGAACAGGCCCCCGACCTCCACGCCATGGTTGAGCGGTTGTCCGCCATGGCGGACATGCCAAAGCCGCGGGTCGCCATGGTGGAACACACCATGGCAAACGCGTTCGCCACGGGCAGGGACCCCAAGCACGCCGTGGTGGCCGTGACGACCGGGCTCATCCATCAGCTCAACCGCGACGAACTGGAAGCCGTGCTCGCCCATGAACTTAGCCACGTCAAGAATCGCGACGTGATGGTCATTACGCTTGCCAGTTTCTTTTCTACGTTGGCCTTCATGATCATGCGCTTTGGGATGTACATGGGCCTTTTTGGCGGCTTTGGCGGCCGGGGCCGCGACAACCAGGGCAACGCAATCATCCTCGTGTACATTGTTGCCCTCATTGTGTGGGTGATTAGCTTCTTTCTGATCCGGGCGCTCTCGCGCTATCGCGAGTATGCCGCCGACCGGGGTTCCGCGTCGCTAACGGGTTCGCCGTCGCATCTCTCATCCGCCCTGTTGAAGATCAGCGGCCGCATGCAGCGCATCCCGGAGCAGGACTTGCGCCAGGTTGAGGGCGCAAACGCGTTCTTCATCATGCCCGCGCTGAGCAAGAATTCCCTGATGGAACTGATCTCCACCCACCCGTCGCTTGAGAATCGCCTCAAGCGGCTTGCCGCGCTCGAACAGCGGATGGAGCGAGCGTAGTGAAATTCCTGGACGCGTTGCTGGGCCGCAGCCGCCCGGTGCGGTCCCGGCTCGAGAGTCTGATGAGCATGTCCACTGCCGCGCTGGCCTTTGCCGCGAGCAACGGTCTGGAAAGCACAGGCAAGGCGGGAATCTGCTTTCGCTCGCTTTCGTCCGGCCAGTTTGCCAACCTCCAGCAAGAACTGGCCGATCTCCTGGCCGTGAGCGGCAGAGAGACGGGCACGGACACCCTCATCCAGAAAGACCCGTACGGCTTCCACTGGGTCGTGCTGGACGATCCCGACCTGGAGGACCTGGTGACCACCATCCACATGGTGAGCCTCACCTTGTCCGAGCATGGCTACCGGGACCAACTGCTGGCGGCGGCGTTTCGTTTTCGAGACACGTCCGGCGCTGGGCTGTACTGGTTGTACAACTACAAGCGCGGGTCGTTCTATCCGTTTGCGCCTACAGGGCCGCGGGCGCGTGACAATGCCCTGGAACTGCGCATGCAAGCCGTGGCGCACGGCGAACTGCCCCTGGAGGCCGATCAGTCCAAGTGGTACGCCCTGTGGGAGTTACCGGTCTAAAACCTCGCCCGGCCCGGCGCAGCGTCCTGTGACCGCCGACTTTGCTCCATCCGGTCGCAGCGTCTCTTGTCCCGGTCGTGGGGGCCTCTTGCGTCTGCTAGATTCACCTGCCGCTTGGCGGCGCGGCCTGTACGTGTTTGCGCACGCGAGTCTGAGCGGAATGCCAGTTAGCCGTTGCCCCACCTGATCGGCGGCGAGAACACGAGCCCATCGTGCCAACGGCGCGGCTACGCGTGAACGCTTCCGCGTAGACTGGATGCTGGCGTGCCGCGCGGGGCCTTTGCCCGCCGCGAACGTCCTGCCTTACCCAATCCGATTACCGTCATCGCTAAGCTGCTTTGCTCGGGATTATCGGACCCCCAAATCAAAGCAAGAGGAGGCAGACTTCGCGTCTGCCTCCTCTTGTCTGCTTTCGTCCCACTCTTGGCCGCGCCAAGAATGAGATTGGGATTGGAATGTGGCGTTTCCCTAGAAGATTGCTTCCTGGGTCCGCATGTCGAACGCGTGGCAATTGTCCACGTCCACGACCATTTCGATGTCGCGGCCGATAATGGCCTCTGCACGCGGGTCGAGCCGGGCCACGAAGTCGATGTCGCCGGCCAGGCAGTAAACGTACATTTCGGAGCCCAGGGTCTCAACCACGTCCACGCGGGCCGTCATCGAGTTGCCTTCCGAAACATCCAGCGCGGCGGGGCGGAAGCGCGGGTCGAACATATCCTCAGGCCGCCAGCCAAAGTAGATCCGGTCAACCTCGGCTTTGGCGAGCGCGGCTGCCTTATCCGGCGGCCAGCGCAACTTGAAGCCACCGGTCTCCACCCACATCTCGTCGGCATCGCCGGTAAGCGTTGCTTCCTGGAAGTTCATCGCCGGGCTACCAATGAAACCGGCCACGAACATGTTGGACGGATGGTCGTAGATGTTCTGCGGCGTGTCGAGTTGCTGCAAAACACCATCCCGCATCACGGCGATGCGGTGACCCATCGTCATGGCTTCCACCTGGTCGTGGGTAACGTAGATGGTGGTTGTCTCCAAGCGGCGGTGGAGCTTGATGAGCTCCGCGCGCGTCGTAACGCGCAGCTTGGCGTCCAGGTTGGAAAGCGGCTCATCCATCAAGAAGACGGCGGGGTCGCGCACGATGGCGCGGCCAAGGGCCACGCGCTGGCGCTGACCGCCGGAGAGCTGCCGCGGCTTGCGGTTGAGAAGCTCGCCGATGCCGAGCATCTCAGCGCTCTCGCGCACGCGCCGATCGATCTCTTTCTTGGGCGTGCGGCGCAGCCGCAGACCGAATGCCAGATTGTCGTAGACCGACATATGCGGGTAGAGCGCGTAGGACTGGAACACCATGGCGATGTCGCGGTCCTTCGGCGGCACGTCGTTGACCAAGCGGTCGCCAATGAAGAGGCTTCCTTCCGTAATCTCTTCAAGCCCGGCAATCATGCGCAAAGTCGTCGACTTACCGCATCCGGAAGGGCCGACCAGGACGAGGAATTCCTTGTCCTTTACTTCCAGGTTCATCTTGCTGACCGCCACCACTTCGCCAAAGCGCTTGGTGACGGATTCGAGAGTTACACTAGCCACTTGGAGCAACTCCTTCTGTCCACTAAGGTACTACCACCTGGCGACGTGCGGTCTTCGCCTGCCGCCCTGAACGCTTCCGCGTCGTCCTGCACATCTCCACGATATACGCAACTTGCCCGTGCGCTGCACAGTACACGTGAAGTGTACGGGATAGCCCCGTGGTCGTCAAGTGCCAAGCCGGGCGATCTTCCCGCCGGTCTTTCGGTGGCTAGCCTGTGTGGCGTCTCTGCGCGCCTAACCGGCGCGCTATTGGGCGAAGATGGCGACGTACAGCACAATCAGGATGACGAGCGCCGTGAGCGCGAGAATGCCAACATTCACGGGCGTCCAGAAGGTCGCGGCGGTAGGAGCGGCGACTTCCAGCGGCTCGTCCGTGGCTTCTGCATGGCAATCGCGGTGAAATGCCGTGAACGAGCGCGGCGCGGTATAGCCCACGGGCGCGATCCGAGTGGGCACGCCCGTCTCCTCCGCTGCCACCACGAGGTCGTCTTTGTGGGTGATCGCACCGCCGCACCACTGGCAGATGGGATACCCGTCCGGGGTCTCGTCGATAGACTCCGTTGTGTGTCGCGTTTCGTCAGTATTCTGTGACACGATAGCTCTCCGCAATGCGGCCGGCGCAAACCGTTTCCCCGGCCTCACGAATTCCCCCGCGCCGCGAGCGGGAGCCCTGTTCCTGCCTGCGGCCCAGCCCATTCCGTCTTCGCACAGCCCGCGTCACGACCTAGCGCCGGCCAGAGATGCCGTTTAAGCGGCGTCCGGGCTAGATCGTCAAGTGCGCGCCGCTTGCCGCAAAGAGTTGGTCGGTCATCGCGCGTACGTCTTCCAGGGAGCACTGGGTCGTGGTGAGCGGATCGAGGGCGATGGCTTCGTATACGCGCCGGCGGTCTTGCTGCAAGACGGCTTGAACGGTTAGCTCCTGCACGTTGACGTTCGTGCGGTTGATGCCCGCGCACTGGGCGGGCAGATCACCGACATAGCACGGATGCATGCCGGCGCTATCCACCAGAATCGGCACTTCCACGTTGCAGCCCGGCGGCAGATTCGGAATCAAGCCGGTGTTCGGTACGTTGCCGTTGAACCGGTACGGCGTGTCCGTTTCGACGGCGTGCAGGATGAACGAGCAATACTCGTGGGTGCGATCGAATGGCAGCGGTTCGGGTCTATCCAGGTCTTTGCGCTGGTTTGCGAAATAGTCTTCGCGCCGCTCCTGGCGGGCGTACATGAACGATTCGCGAATCCGGGCTTCCTCATCGTCCGCCGGCCCCGTGACGCTGGCAGCTAGATCGGGGTTTTCAGCCGCCCACCGCTTCAGGTATTCGGGAATGAACCGCGCGCGGTCGGCCGGCGTGCGCCGGAACCACGGTGTGTATTCCGACATGTGGTGGCTCGATTCGGTGACAAAGTACTGGAAGTGCCGCATCACCTCGAAGCGCACGCTGTCCTTGGCGTAGATTTCGGGGTCCTCCATGGCCGCGCGTAAGCGCGGGTACAGGTCTTCTCCTCGGTAGGTGTTGCGCCGGAATTGCAGGAACCACGCCTGATGATTGATGCCCGCCACCCAATAGGATACGTCTTCCGGCGGCATGCCCAAGAACTGGGCGAGTCGGGCCGCCGTGCCCTGTACGCTGTGGCAGAGTCCCACGGCGCGAATCTTGCTCACAGCCCCAATTAGCCACATATTGATGTTCATGGGGTTGGCGTAGTTGATGAGCAGCGCGTGCGGGCACAGTTCCTCCATGTCCTGGGCCAGCGCGGCCAGCACCGGCGCCGTGCGCAGACCCCGAAAGATACCGCCCGGTCCGATGGTGTCCGCTACCGTCTGGTACACGCCGAACTGGGCGGGGATCTTCCAGTCCTGCATGCGGAGGGGTTGACCGCCGACGTCAATCGCGGAGATCACGTAGTCGGCGCCGTCAATTGCTTCCCGGCGGTCCAGCGTCGCCGTCACCGTGGCCCCAAGACTCTGTTCTTTGATGAGGCGCTGCACATATTCCGTCGTGATTTGCAGCGTCTCGCCGTCGACGTCCATGAGGGCCAGCGAGCTTTCGGCATGTTCGGGCCAGGTCAAGATGTCGGTGAGGATGCGGCGGGCAAACGTCACGCTGCCCGCGCCGATGAAGGCAATCTTTGCCATGGATTCAAGTCTCCCCGTGGTCGCATTGCTGTTGCGGCTTGAGCGCCGGTTGCCGGTTTGCGGCGCGGGCACGATCCGCTGGCGCGGTCTGGAGGCAGACGTCTGCGCCGCGCCTACGAACGACGGCTGAATTGCTTGCTCGATCCGCCCGTGCACGCGCATGGTAGTGCACCCAGGGCGGTACGGTCAAGCACTGTGGCCGTTTGGGCGTGTCCGGCGCGCCAGGCCGTGGCGCAGGCGCCAGTAGTAAGGAACGAATCGCGTCAACAGGGCGTACACAGGCTGATTGAAGACCCGGTCGTATGCCCCCAGGCGGCGCACGTACTGTGCGCCAAAGCCCTGCTTGAAGCGGTATACGCCCCACAGAGGGTCGCTCTCGTCCAGCACGGTCGGCGCGCCCCACAGATCGTACCAGCGGTAGCCGTGTGCCATGAGCCACTGCATCGTGTGCCACTGCAGGAGGTAGTTGGGCATCATCTTACGGTGGCGGTGGGTCGACGCCCCGGTAAAGAACCAGCCGGTATCGCTGCAGTGCATTAGATATAGACCGGCCACAGCATCTTCTCCAACCTTTGCCAGGAAGGCTACGCCGCGGCCGCACCGGCTGAACGCCGACCACAGTGCGTGGTAGTAGCCTGCCTCGCGAATGGCAAAGCCGTCGCGCGCCGCGGTCTCCGCATAGAGCCGATAGAGGATGTCCCAGTCCGTCGTTTGCTCGACAACGACGCCCCGGCGCGACGCAAGGCGGATATTATAGCGGGTTTTAGGTTTCATGGCGGCGAGGACGGCGTCCTCACCCCCCGCCAAATCGAGCAGGGCGGTATTGGGGAATTGGATTTGCTCTGTGCTCGCGTCCCAGTTCCGTTCCGTGTAGATGGCGGCTGCCGCTGAGTCGTCGGCGGCCAGGTCGGGGTCAGTCTTGACATAAATAGCGCGCGCTTCTCGCGCCACACCCGCGATGGCGTCAAGTGCGGCGCTGAACAGCGACGGGTCGCCAAAGTCCAGCAACGGCCCTTTCGGCACGTACGCGACGCGCCACGGCAGCCGGGGCAGCGAGCGCGTCAGCAACGTGAAGGCAGCCGCCGGTCTGCCGTTGCGTTCGCAGACGTAGCGTTGGACCTGCCAGCCATACTGGGCTTTCAGATCGCCCCACTCCCAGGTCTGCAAGAAGTGGCCGCCCGGCAAGGCAGCCAGCGCCGCATCCCAGTCAACGCGCGCGTGGTCGGCAATTGGCTGAATGTGCAGTGAGTCCATGGGGAATTTACTTGAACACGCCTTTGGCTGGGGCCGAATCTAAAATCCCGGCAGCAGCTTGCGGGCCAGCGGCGCCAGGCGTTGCCAAAGCCAGTAGCGTTTGGGGTCCAGCACGGCCTGTGCCGTGGGCGCGTATTCTACGTGCCGGGGGGCGAATCCGCGTTTGAAACGATAGGCGCCGGCGAGGGAGCCCTCGCCGCTGGCGAGGGAGCCCCCGCCGCTGGCGCGGGAATCTTCGCCGGCGGATGCGGCCGGCATGCCCCAGAGGTCGTACGTATGGCAACCATGCTCCCGCGCCCAGCACATGGCGTGCCATTGCAGCCCATGCCCGATGCGCAAGTCACGGCCGTCCGTGGCGCTGGCGCCGAACAGGTACGCGGCAGTGCCGCCATAGATCGTAAGCACCAAGCCGCCTACGGGACGCCCGTCGTGCTCAGCCAGAAAGAGCGTCACGAGCCCGGAGTCTTCCATCGTATCCCGCAGCGCCGCGAAGTACGGCCACGTGTGGATACCAAATCCGTCTCGATTCGCCGTTTCGGTGAGCAGCGCGTAGAATGCCTGCCAGTCTTCTGTGGTCCGTCCGGTACGCACGGTCAAGCCACGGCGGAAAGCCAGGCGGATATTGCGGCGCATGCTGCGGTGAAAACCGGCCAGAATCGTAGCGGCCTCAGGCCGGAGATCGACTAGTCCGGTAGCCTGAGGTTGCACATAATCCGACGTCGCAGCGAAGTGAGCGGGCAGGCGCGACCCGTCGCTCGCGTGCCAGGGCGGCTCCACCCAGAGCGCGAATGAACCTGCTTGGCGCGCGTCATTCGCCACACGCTCGATCAGGGCAATGGCGGCCTGTGCTGCGTCTGGGGCCGTTACCGGGCCGCGGGGTATGTAGGCCAGAGAGCCCAAGACGGGCGCGGACCGGCGCAGCCACTGGGCTGCCGCCACCGGTCTTCCCTGGCGCAGGCAGAGCAGGCGCGCGGTCTGCCAGCCGGTGCGCGCCTTGAACTCGCCCCAATCCCAGCTTTGCAGTACTTCGCCGCCCCACGGCGCGACCGTCGCGTCCCATTCCTGCCGCGCTGATACCGGCTTGAAGTCGAAGTCAGCCGCCGCAGGTCTTGCGGCGGTGACATCCTCTCGCACCGGCTAGCCCTCTGGCGCGTGGGCGGCAGCCTGTGGTGGCATGTTACGCAGCTTGCCGATGGCGACCATCAAGCCGCCCAACCCCAGAATTGCGATGACGAGCGGCGACCACGAACCCACGTAAGGTATGAATGAAATGCCGAAGAGGACCAGCAAGCCCAGCAGCAGGCCGAAGAACTGAATCAAGCGGCGGTTCGCGTTAGCAAAGAAGCTAAACAACAGTCTGCCGATGGTCACGCCGACGAATACCTGCGCCGAAAAGAGAGCGATGCCGTAGACCAGCAGCGTTATCAATCCCAGCGGAATGCCGATCACCGTGATCATCACGAGAGTGGCGGCAATGGGCACGACGATGAGGAAGACGATTCCCATGCCGATGCTCAGGAGCGGGCTCTCCAGCAACTGGTTAGACGCCGACAATGTGAGCCGGGGGAATGCAAAGAGCAGGAACGTACCGTATACGGCGGCCATGAGAAGGCTGACGATGCTCCAGCCCCATGAGACCGGATCAAATTCGAGCCCGGCAACGGATTCGGGCCCTGGCATTTCATGGATCAAGTCGCCGCCGATTTGCGCGCCGCTGGCGATTTCGGCCTCGCTATCCGAGCGATAGGACAGGTCGCCCCCAATGCTCGCGCCGTCGGTAATGGTCAATGTCCCTGAGTCAACATCGACCTCCGCGGCCACGGTGCCGCTGAGGATAAGCGTATCGGCAACGCCGGCGATGCGACGGCCCACGTCACCGTCGAACGTGGTCGATGATACCGCCAGGATCAAGTCGCGCCCGATAGATGCGCCGTTGAGGACCGTGGCTGAGTTGCTCAGGACCAGAAGGTCATCACCAATGGATCCCGCCACGGTGACCGTGTTGCCGACCACCCGCGCGTCTTGGGAAACCGTGCCGCTCAATGTGACGTTCTCGCCTGCCAAATAAACGTTGCCGTTGACCGTGCCGTTGATGGTCACAGACGAGCCCACGGCGAAAACGTCGCCATTAATGGTGCCGTCTATGGTGATGGTAGTGGCAAAAAGATAGAGGTCGTCATTGAGGACTTCGCCTTCGCCGATCGTAATCGTCGTGTCGCCGCGAAACTCAGCCGCAAAGGCGGCCGGCGTTCCGAGAAGCGCCGCGACAAATGCCACGATGAGCGCCAAACACAGGCGTCGTTTCATCTGAAGTCCTTTCCTTGTACACGGGGCTGAACCAATTCGGTTCGTTCGCTCTCAGATTACCTTATTCGCGCTATGCACTGCCACTGTGCCCAGTCCAAGATAGCGGTAAATGACCTGGTCGAATCCGGACGCGCGCATGGCCGCGGCCAATGTCGGCGCGTTGGGGAACGACTGCAGCGAGGTTGGCAGATACGTATACGCCTCCTGGTGTCGCACCAGCAGTTTGCCCAGGAGCGGCACCGCGTTGTTGAAGTAGAGCTCGAACGCGCGGCGGAATCCCGGAACGGGAGGATGGGTAATCTCCAACGTGATGAAGCGGCCGCCGGGCCGCAGCACGCGCGCGCACTCTCGGAAGAAGGCGTCCAAGTCCACGAGATTGCGCAGCAGAAAGGCATTGGTTACCACGTCCACACTGGCATCCGGCAGTGGCAGGGCGAGCGCGTTTCCTTGCAGAAACGTCACCGGAAACCGGTGTTCCGGCAGACGCGCGTGTTTTGCTTGGGCCAAATGGAGCATCGGCCCCGAGAAGTCGGCGCCCAGAATGATACAAGGCGACATGCACTCCCGCATGACCGCAAAGCTCAGGTCGCCGGTGCCGCAGGCGAGGTCCAGCACCACGCGCGGTTCACCGGCAACGATCTGACGCGCCACCGAACGGCGCCAGACGTGGTGGGCGCCCGCCGTCATGACGGTGTTCATGAAGTCATACGTCGGCGCGATGGTGTCGAACATGCGCCGGACGTACGTTGGTTTTTCCTGTGGTGAGACCATCGCGCAGCTATGTATAGGTGGCAGGCTAGAGGCGCACTCGGGGGGCTCCCACGGCAACCGCGGGGGCTCTATTCGGCGCGCAGCGTGGGGACGACGTTATCGTCCAGCGGGTGAATCGGGCGTACGCAGTGCGTATAGGGCAGCGACTCCAGGTTGAGGCTGGCGGAGCCGGGCGTATCAAGGTGCACGATGCGGGAGGCCAGCGGCTCGTACCACGTGCGGAACCCATTGGGAGACTTGGCCACCACAATGTCGAAGTCCTGCGGCTCCAGGCCAAAGGCCTGGTACGCGCGCAGCCCAACGAAAAGCACGGAACGTTCGGTAACGATGAGAGCGATGCCGCCGATGGTGAGGACCGCCGTGCGGCCGGCTTGGTCCACTACGCCGTTTTCATACGTGAACTCGCCGTCGTGCAAGCTCTTAACGTAGGCCGTTACCGGCAACGGCGTGTGGCGAGTGGGGTCGAGTGTGCCGCCCAAGCGCACGTCAATTGTGCTGCCCACGCCGGCCGCAAACGCGGCGTCTGCCGCCGGCGCGTCTACCATGGGAATCAGCGCGCGGCCGGCGTAGTCTTGGGCCAGCAGTTCCTTGAGCACGGCGTTGCTATCGCCGGGCGCGCCGGACGACGTCGCGTCGGCGGCATCGGAGAAGACTGTCAACCCCGGCGTTGCCCGCGCCAGCGCGATGGCGTCCGGCAGCGGCGTCAGTTCCGCTTCCCACAGGTCGCGGTTGTCCCACATGTAAGCGGCGATGCGTTCCGCCTCCGCCTTGGCCCGCGCCGCGTCGTTGTCGGTGGTGACAATGACGTAAGTTTGTAGGTCGGGTACGTCGGTGAAGGGGTTGGAGAGGTAGATATTGCCGACCAGACCGCCGGGGGAGTCTTCCAGCGCTTGGCACATGCGAATTGCGTCGCCAAAGCGTCCGGTGGCGGTAATCAACTCGTCGCCACGGGTCAAGAGCGGTATGGCGACGCGGGCCGTGTATGGCTGCACACCGTCTTTGAGCAAGCGCATGAGGTTGCGGGCCGCGCGCTGTCCCGTCTCGTAGAAGTCCGTGTGGGGATAGGTTAGGTAGCCGACCAGCATGTCGGCATTCTGCAACATGCGGTCGGTGATGACGGCGTGGAGGTCCAGGGAAGCCACCATTGGGACCGGACCCAGGCGCGTGCGCAGGGCTGCCAGCAGCCTGCCTTCGGGGTCGAATTCCGTCTGGCCGGCCATGGCGCCGTGGAGCACGAGCAACACGCCGTCCACGTCTCCCTGCCGCTCCGCTTCAGCCAGGATCTCACCGATGAGGCGGTCGAGCACGGCATCTACCACCGGCCCGTGGGGCACGGCCCAGGCTGCCACGGTGGGGACCACCTCAACGTCGCCGTGTTCGGCAAACACGTCGAGCGCGCCGGCGACCTCGGTGCGGGTACCGCCCAGTTCCGCCAGGATTTCAGCGCCCCGCACCACCCGAAAGTCCTCATATTGGGTGGGATGCGGGTTGAAGGTGGCGGTCTCTTGTTGCAGTTTTGCCAGCAGGACACGCGCCATCAATTCCCCCTTTGCCTCACGCGGCATTCGGTCAACTGCGCCGCCGGACCACGTAATCGGTGAGCATTTCCAAGGATGTCCGGCTCGTGCTTTGCGGCAACTCGGTCAACGCGGCGCGGGCCAGATCGGCAAACTGCCACGCCTTGGCGTAAGCGCATTCGATGGCGTCAGACGCGCGAATTGCGGCCACGGCTTCCCACACGGCGTTCTCGTCATCCGCCTCTTGACTCAATAGCCCGTTGACGGCGGCGTGCGCCGGGGCTTGCCGTAAGAACAAGATAATGGGGAGCGTCAACGTGCCTTCACGCAGGTCGCCGCCGACGGGTTTGCCCAGTTCTTCTTCCGAACCCGCGATGTCCAGTATGTCATCCACGATCTGAAACGCGATGCCCAAGTTCTCGCCGTAGGCGCGCAACGCCTGCTGCTCGCCGGCCGCGGCGCCGCCCACCAAGCCGCCCGCCTCGCAGCAGAGCTCCAGCAGCGACGCGGTCTTGCCCCGGACCTTTCCGTAGTACTCGTGCTCTAAGGCCGCCGTCTGCTCGAAGGCCGAAAACTGGGTAGTCTCGCTGGCTACCATGCGCATGACCGTGCGCGCCAGCATACGGTCAAGGGCCGGGCTATCGAGTTCCGCAATCACGTGGGAGCACTTGGCAAACAGGTAGTCGCCGGTGAGCACGGCCAGCGAATTCGACCAGATGGAATTAGCCGTGGGTATGCCCCGGCGCACGTGGGCGTGGTCGATGACGTCGTCGTGGATTAGGGTCGCCGCATGGAGGATCTCTATCGCGGCGGCGACACGCACGGCCCGTTCGTCGGCAACCGACCGCACGTCCGCGCTGAGCAGCGCCAGCAACGGCCGCAGCTTCTTGCCGCCGGCCGCCAGGATGTGGCGCACTAATTGCGAAAGGGCCGGATTCGGCGCTTCCTCCCAGACGCTCGTCAGAAAGCCGTCCACGCGGTCAAGTCCCCCGGCCACCGGCGCCGCAATGCGGGCGATGGGGGAATCTACTTCAGCCGTCCGCGTCGGGGGAGGCGATTCCGAAAGTCGTCTGGGCATTGGCGTCCGTGATCTCTTCCAAGTGTGCCGGCGACACGCCACGTTTGCGCGCGATGAATTCCAACGTATGCCGCACGTAGGCGGGCTCATTGCGCTTGCCCCGCCTGGGCGCCGGCGCAAGGTACGGGCAATCGGTTTCCAGCAAGAGCCTTTCAGATGGTACCATCTTTGCCACGTCGTGTAACTTTCGCGCCGAACGGTACGTTACCGTTCCGGCCAGCGAGATCATGCATCCGAGAGCGATGAAGTCCCGCGCCTGGGTGGTATCTCCTGAAAAGCAGTGCATTACCACGGGGGGCAACCGCCGGTCTGCCCCCAAGGCGGCGTACACGTCGGCGTACGCTTCGCGCATGTGGACGACCGCGGGCAGCCGCAGACGGGCCGCAAGGTCAAGCTGGGCGGCAAAGGCCTCTTGCTGGGCGGGCTTTGCGGCGTAGTTGCGGTAGTAGTCCAGGCCGGTCTCGCCAATTGCCACAACCTTGGGCGCGCGGGCCAGGGCTTCCAGTTGGCGCAAGGTCTCAGGTGTGCACGAGTTGGCCTCGTGGGGGTGTATTCCCACGGTCGCCCAGCAGTTGGGGTATTGCGCGGCGACAGCCACTGCCGCCTGGCTCGAGGGTACGTCCACACCCACCACGATGATGGCAGTGAGGCCCGCCGCCGTCGCTCGCGCCACCACCTGGGGCAAGTCCGCGGCAAATGCGGGCGCGTTGATGTGGGCGTGGGTATCGGTCATGCGCTTGCCGGTTGCGCCAGGCTAGGCGTCCTCCGCAAACTCCGGCATTTCCAGACGCGGGAAGAGGGGCTTGCCGGTAGCCACGGCCTGTCCCGGCGGCAGCGCGCCCCAAGTCAAGCCGCGCTCCCAGGCGCCGTCTGCCAACGGCGGCTCGCCCAGGCGCGCCAGCATCGTATTCGCCGTCTGGGGTACGAACGGCCCCAGCAAGAACGCCAGCAAGCGGACGGCTTCAGACACGTTGTAGAGGACCGTTTCCAAGCGTTCGCGCTGAGCGGGGTCTTTGGCAAGTACCCAGGGGGCATTTTCCTCGATGTACTGGTTGGTGCGGGTGACGAGTGTCCAGATGCTCTCCAACGCCCCGTCCAGGTCCCAGGCCTCTAGACCGCTTTCCGCGCCGGTGACCGCGCTGCGTGCCGTTTCCTGCAAAGATTCGTCTCCCGGAGCCGATGCGCCGGGCGCGGGCAGCACACCGTCGCAGTACCGTGAGACCATGGCGGAGATGCGGTGCACGAGATTGCCGAGGTCGTTGGCCAGGTCGGCATTGTAACGGCGATAGAAGCTCTCCCAATGGAAGACGCCGTCTTGGTCGAACGGGATTTCCCGCACGAGGTAGTAGCGCACGGCGTCGGCGCCGAATTCTTCCACCATTTCGAAGGGGTCCACGCCCGTGCCGCGCGATTTGCTCATCTTCTGCCCGCGAAACATGATCCAGCCGTGGGCCCAGACGGTCGTGGGCAGCGGCACGCCGGCCGACATGAGCATTGCGGGCCAGTAGACGCAGTGGAAGCGGATGATGTCTTTGCCGATAACGTGGGCGTCTGCCGGCCAGTAGCGGTTAAACAGTTCGTCGTCCTGCCCGTAGCCGACACCGGTGATGTAGTTGGTGAGCGCATCGAACCAAACGTAGATGACCTGCTCTTCGTCGAACGGCACCGGAATGCCCCAGGTCTTGTTGGCGCGCGAAATGCTGAAGTCCCGCAACTCGCCGCGAACCATGTTGACGACTTCATTGCGGCGAAAGTCCGGCAGCACGGACTCGGGGTGCTCGTCGTAAAAGGCGAGTAGCCGGTCCTGGTACTTGGAAAGGGCAAAGAAGTAGTTTTCCTCCTCCGTCCACTCAGGCTCGGCGTCGTGCACGGGGCACTTGCCGTCTACCAAGTCGTCATCGGCATAGAAGGCCTCGCAGGGCAGGCAGTACCACCCGGCATAGGTCCCCTTGTAGATGTCTCCGGCGTCAAAGCACTTTTGCAGCAGGAGCCGCGCCGCGTGCTTGTGGTGCTCCTCAGTCGTGCGGATAAAGCCGTCGTAGGAAATGTCAAGCTTGTCCCAGAGGTCCCGAAAGAACTCCGCCATCTCGTCGCAATAGTCCTGCGGATCCCTGCCCTGGCTCCTGGCCTGGCGCTCCACGTTGAGGCTGTTCTCGTCCAGGCCCGTGAGGAAGAACGTATCATACCCTTTCAAGCGGCGGTAGCGCGCTTGCACGTCGCTGCCAATGGTGCAGAAGGCCGTGCCAATATGCGGCTTGGCATTGGGGTAGTAAATGGGGGTGGTCAGATAGTAGGTAGACATGTCTCTGCCGGCGGTTTCTGGTGATTTCTCTAACGAGCGTCGCGCCGTGTCTATGTCCCGCAACGGCGGATTACGTCCAATCATCATACCATGCGCTTAGGAAAGACCAAAGAAGTAGGGTGGCAGAGATTTGGCACGGGGTTCTGGCTGTGTCCAGACACTGGCCCCCACACAGATGCCATGCGTGCAGCGCGAGCTCTGCCCTGCTTGGATGACGGGTACCGCAGGTAAGATTCCGGCGTCATTCGCGCCAAGTGCTATATGGTACACTGCCAGCGGAAAATATCTGAGAAATTCACGCACAAGCAAGCGAGTTGTACCCAAACTTCACGGGGAGGTAGGCGGCGTGGCAAGACCCCAGACCCTTGTTGACGTAAAAGTGCCGATGCGGGACGGCGTGGACCTTTCCGCGGACATATTCCTGCCGGAAGAACGAGCCCCTGCGCCTACGGTCCTGATTCGCACGCCCTATGGCAACAATACGGACCTGCTCATCGACAAGGGCCGGTTTCTTGCCAGCAAAGGCTATGCCGCCGTTATTCAGGACGTGCGCGGCCGGTGGGACTCCGACGGAACCTACTATCCGGTGAAGAACGAGGCCGACGACGGCCACGACACGGTGGAGTGGATTGCCGAGCAGCCCTGGAGCACGGGCAAAGTCGGCATGGCCGGTGGGTCATACGTGGGCATTACTCAATGGACCGCCGCCTGGCGGGGCAGCCCGCACCTTGCGTGCATCGTGCCGCGTGTCGCCCCCTGCGACTTCTATGACTCTCCCGGCTATACGCAGGGCGCCTACCAACTGGGCGTGCTGGCCACCTGGGGCTCGCGCACTCACGGCCGCACGGCCCAGAACATCGAGTACGAAGACTGGAAGCGAGTTTTCCGCACACTTCCCGTCGAGCAGGTCACAGCGGCTATCGGGCGCGATCTGGAGTTTTGGCAGGACTGGATACGACATCCCCACTACGACGAGTACTGGGAGCAACTCAGCAACAGCGTCCAATGGGGGAACATCATCGCGCCGGCGTACAACATGGGCGGGTGGTTCGACCTCTATTCCAAGGCTACGTTCGATAATTGGGGCGAGATGCGCTTGCATGGCGGATCAGACGAAGCCAGGCAGAGCCGCCTCATCATGGGTCCCTGGCCTCATGGGCTTTCCCTATCGCGCGTTACCGGGGAAGTGGACTTTGGCGAGGATTCCCTGTTCGACCTGGACGGCGACGAGCTGCGGTGGTTCGACTATTGGCTGAAGGGCGAGCAAAATGGCATCGTGTCCGAGCCGCCGCTGCAACTTTTCATCATGGGCAGCAACGAGTGGCGCGGCGAGCACGAGTGGCCGCTGGCCCGCACCGACTGGCAGACGTGGTACTTTCACTCGCGGGGGGCCGCCAACTCTCTCAACGGCGATGGCGGGCTGTCACCGGAAGCGCCCGCGGACGAGCCGGCGGACACCTATGCCTACGACCCCATGGCGCCTGTGCCCACCCTGGGCGGGAATAACTGCTGCTCTCCCCACATCGTGCCGTGGGGGCCCTACGACCAGCAGAACATCGAGATGCGCCAGGACGTCCTCTGCTACACGAGCGATCGCCTGCAAAGCGATATGGAAGTAACCGGGCCCATCAAGGTTGTGCTCTATGCGGAGTCCGATTGCACGGATACCGACTGGACTGCCAAACTGGTGGACGTGCATCCCGACGGCCGCGCCCTCAGCCTGTGCGACGGGATCGTGCGCGCCCGCTTCCGCGAAGGAAAGGGAACGTCGTCACTCATCGAGCCCGGGCAGGTGTATGCGTATGAAATCGATCTATGGGTGATCGGCAACGTCTTCCGGGCGGGCCACCGCATACGCGTTGAAATCTCGTCAAGCAATTTCCCGCGCTTCGACCGCAACCTAAATACCGGGGCGGAAAACAACGGCCTGGACGACCAGTGGACGGTAGCGCGGCAGACGGTCCACCACAGCAAGTCCCATCCTTCGCACATCGTGCTGCCGGTGATTCCTGCCGACTAACCTGCGGTAGACACGTGCGGGGAGCTACGTCAGTTCGTTCTGGAAGAACTCGATGACTTCCCCATCGGGTCCCGTGCAGAAGGCGAGCTTGGCCGGCGTGTGGTGGGGGCGGCTCAGAATGTTCACCTCTGTGGGAGGCGTCGTGATTTGGCCGCCTGCCGCTTCCGCGCGGGCGACGGCGGCGTCGCAATCGTCAGTACGCACGGCAAAGTGCACGATCGCGCCTTCGGGCTTGGGGCCCGGCGCGCCGTTGGCGAAGAGTTCGACGTAGTTGCCGTTGCCCGCGTCGAGCATGACGGCACGACCTCTGCCTTCCCCCCACGAGATCTTTTCGGTGAAGCCAAGTCCCTCGGTGTAGAACTTAACGCTGGCCTCGAAATCGGCGGCGCGAATGGCTACGTGATGGAATCCCGCGCCTGAAGGTTGCGTGTTGCGGGCCAAAGGGCGTCCCTCCCTGAACAGATGGTGTGGCTATCCGGCAAATCGGCGAATCCAACTGCGCCTGCTCGGCACGTCCCGACGTTCCGGCAGGGCCTGGTCCTACCACTCCGAACGGCACGTCCCGACATTTCGGCAGGGCCCGGTCCTGCCACTCCGAGTGGCGTGTCCCGTCACTCCGGAAGGGCCCGGTCCTACCACTCCGAGCGGCGCGCCCCGTCACTCCGGTGAGTGCATCCTGTCATTCCGGGTGGAGTGCCTGTCGTTCCGGGTGGGGTGCCCTGTCGTTCCGGGCGGAGCGTCTTGTCATTCTGAGCGGAGCGTCTTGTCATTCCGGGCGGAATGTCCTGTCATTCCGAGCGGAGCGAGAAATCCAAGCGAACTACCAGTTCCACACGCTCTGCCGCCGCGCTCCACAACATGACAATGGAAAGGTCATTCCCACCGGCGAGCAAGTCTCCCCCAACGGTTAGCCAGTTCTCCCCAAACGGCTGGAGAGTCGATCACACAAACAAGCGGGTGGTTCAGACCAAGAGTCGGTCACAAGTGCCGCGCCTCCCCAACCCAGACATGGAACACAGACCGCTCATCTAAGACCGCCTGTGTTTTCCCCCTGTAATTGAGGAACACGGCAAAAGGCGAGGCGTCCCAGAAAAGCCTCAGCTCTCTAGCGATCACACACTAGCAGACGGGGACCGGGACTACCGCTCGCGCCGGTTCACGCGCTTGCGCAAGAAAGCCGGCACTTCCAGGTCTTGTTCCGTATCGGTATCGTCCAATTCTTCACGGCCAATGGGGATTACGGAAGGGCTTTCGTCGTCCTCCCGCGTGGGGGGCGCCGCGGTCCTGCGCATGCTGGCCTGACGAATGTCCTGTTCGTCGAAGCCGGTGGCAATAACCGTGATTTGGATGTCCGAACTCATAGACTCGTCGATAACCGAGCCAAAGATGATCTGCGCGTCTTGGTCGGCGGCATTGGAGATTATCTCGGCGGCTTGAGAGACTTCATACAGGCTCATGTCCGGGCCGCCGGTGAAATTGAGCAAGATGCCCTTGGCGCCGTCGATGGACATTTCCAGCAGCGGATTCGCCAGAGCGTCCCGCACGGCATCGGCGGCGCGGTTTTCGCCGCTGCCGTAGCCGATGGCCATATAGGCGGTGCCGGAATTTTGCATGATGGCCTTAACGTCATTGAAGTCAAGATTTATCAAGCCGGGCTGCGTGATGAGGTCCGAAATGCCCTGCACCGCTTGCCGCAGCACTTCGTCTGCCAGACGAAAAGCCTCTGTGATGGGGGTGTTCTTCGGCGCGATTTCCAGGATGCGGTCGTTCGGAATAGTGATCAGCGTATCCACGTGTTCCCGCAGCCGGCTGATGCCTTCCTCACTGATGCGTCTCCGCGGCACACCTTCCCACGTGAACGGCCGGGTTACGACGCCCACGGTCAGAGCGGCGATATTACGTGAGATCTCGCCAATTACGGGAGCAGACCCCGTGCCGGTGCCGCCGCCCATGCCGACGGCAATGAATACCATGTCCGCGCCCCGCAGGGAATCCTGCAACTCTTCATAGGCTTCCTCGGCGGCTTTTTCACCCACCTCCGGCCGGCCGCCGGCGCCCAGACCTTTAGTGAGCTTGTCGCCGATGCGCAGGCGAGTCTCAGCCTGCGAACTCATGAGCGTTTGCGCATCAGTATTGACGGTAATGAACTCCACGCCGCCGACCTGACTTTCGATCATACGGTCGATGGCGTTGCCGCCCGCACCGCCTGCCCCGACCACTTTGATGCGCGCCCAAGATTCTTGATGTTCTCGGGCGTCCAGTCGTCCCAAGTCGTCGCTCGAACTCGACGGCAATCGCGATATGCGGTTTTCTGCACCGTTAGCCATGCGCACCAACCTACACTACGTTAACTCATTGGGTTGAACGACCGCATTACTGAACCAAGTCTCTCCGCAACGGTGCCCAGTGCGGCCGCTACCGGTCGCCGTACGCGCGTTCGCTGCACCCGTGCAGCGTGGAGCGCCAAGCCTACACTCGTCGCGAATTCCGGATAGCTGACATCCTCCCCGAGGCCCCGCATCACCGGAACTGCTCCTTGCCGCACCGGCAAATCCAAAACGGCGCTTGCCAATTCCTCCAGCCCGTGTAATTCGGACCCACCACCGGAAAAGACTACGCCCGCCGGCAAAACGTCGAAGTGGCCCGTGCGCCGGATTTCGTCCTTGACGAGTTCGAGGATCTCCTCCATGCGGGCCGCGGCGATCATGGAGACGTCCTGTTGCTTCAAGACCGTCCAACGACCGGGAGAGAATCCGGGCGCGTCGATCTCGGTATCATCCTCCAGCGCGCTGTCACTAACGCTAGCGTACTGCAACTTTAGCTCTTCCGCAACCTCTTGCGGCAATCGCAGGCCGTAGGAGATGTCTTTTGTGATGTTCACGCCGCCTAGCGGGATGCTTGCAGTATGCCACGGCACGCCGTCGGTATACAGCACCATGTCGGTCGTGCCGCCGCCGATATCCACCAGCACAACGCCAATCTGCTTTTCCTGGTCGGACAAGACAGCCTCGGCCGCTGCCAAGGCTTGCGGGGTGATTTCGCCGTCCACCGCCAACTCGGCGGCAGTGACGCAGGACTTTAGGTTGCGGATGGGACCAACACTGCCCGTGACCATGTGTACTTCCGCGCCGAGCACGTGGCCGTACATGCCCGTGGGATCGCGAATGCCCTCAGTGCCGTCCAAAATGAAGCCCACCGGGAAGGCCATGAGGATTTGACGGCCCTCCGGCATGGCGGAACGGTGCGCCATCTCCAAGACATCGTCGATTTCGGTTGAGGAAATCGCGCCCTTGGCTTGCTTGACCACCGTCTCCACGCGCACGACCTGCGACGTGACGTTCCAGCCGCTCACACTAAGGTGCGTTGTCAGCGGTGTCTGCCCAAGACGCTGTTGCAGGTCTCGCAAGCAGTTCCGGATGGATCCGGCCGCTGCCTGCATATCTACTACCGCGCCTCGATTCATGCCTTGGCTGGCAGCGATACCGTAGCCCAAGACATTCAACAGGCCGCCCGAGGACGACTCGCATGCGAGCGCACGCGTTTTCGTGGTGCCGACGTCCAAGGCGACAATGGGGTTACTCTTGCCCAAATCCCCTACCTACTTTTCGGGCTGTGAATAGTACAAGTATAATGTCATGTTCCAGTTTAATCAAAGCTAGAAACCCACTAGACTCGCATTTGTCAAGAGCGTGCTGTCGGTATTGACTGGAATGTTGGGCTCTCGTTTGGCTGGAGGTCAATGTCGCTCGGCAAGCGCTGTTCTTCCCGCGCGACTTGCAGCACGGTGAGCAATGCCTGGGTCTTTTCCACCAGGCGCTCGGCGCTGCCGTACCTGGCAATCCAGCCTTCATTTGCCTTGACGGAAAGCCCGTCCTGCGCTGTGTAATGGAACGCGCTGATACCTATCCCGGCGGTCGCTAAGAGTTCCTGCAATTGGAAAGCCATACGCACGGCGCCCCCGTCAACCCGGTCCCCACTGCGAATGGGGTTTCCGGTTTCGTCGACGATAGTGACGACCAGTTCCGGAGCGTCATCGCTGCCCAGGATTTCACCATCACGCGAGATGAGGTACACGATGCCGTTTGCGATCCAGCGCGCTTCGGGCTGTCGTTCCGCCATTTCGACGATGGCTTGGCCGGGCAAGACCAGGAAGAGACGGGCGTCGGCCACTGCCGGCAGGTGCGCGATTTCGCGCGTGACTGTATCCGGGTTCAGGAAGAAGATCGTTTGCCCCACGAGTCCGGTGAACGAGCGTATTTGCACGAGCGACGCGTCGCCGGCCAGCGTGGGCGGCGTGATGCGGCGGATGGACACCACGGACACGTGGAATTCCGGCGAAGTGAGCAGTCCCCAGAGGGCGTATGAAACGGCGGAAACGACAAGCAACGACAGCCAACGATGGCCGAAAGACCGCACGCCGCGGCCCAAACGACGGAAGAATCGCCCGATTACCGTGCCTTCAGCTTGTGGGTCATCGCTACGCATGTTAGTTCGTGCCGTGTTCTTGCGGGCGCGCGGCTTCCCACGCGCCGATGAATTCGACTTCCCGCTGCAACGTCACGCGCAAGCGGGACCGCACCGTCTCTTCGATCTCATCGATGAGCGCGGCCACGTCATGGGCCGTAGCCCCGCCGCCGTTTATGATGAAGTTGGCATGCTTGCGCGAAACGTGCGCGCCGCCGCACTCGCGGCCGCGCAGTCCGGCTTCGTCAATCAGTTGCCAGGCGCTCATGCCGGGCGGATTGCGAAAGACCGAGCCGGAACTGGGCGCGGTCGGTTGTGTGCGCTGCCGCGCGGCCAAGCGTTCCCGCATGGCGGCCAGGATACTCGCCCCGTCACCGCGTGTCAGGCGCATCTCCGCTCCCAGCACTACCGCCCAGCCGGGGCGTTGCTTGACGATACTCGTTCGATAGCCGTAGCGCATTTCTTGAACGCCTATCCAGCGTTCGCCATGGCCGTCCAAGACCCTGATTCGCGTGACGGAGTCCGCGGCAGTCCACCCGTACGCGCCCGCATTGTTGACGACCGCGCCGCCCACAGTGCCCGGGATGGTGGCGGCGCCTTCCAGTCCGGAGAGGCCCAGACCCGCAGTCCAGCGCGCCGTGCCAATGAGCGAACAGCCCGCGTCTGCCCAAACGGTCACGCCGTCGGCGCAGAGGCCATGCTCGCCGCCGTGGTTGCGAATCACCAGTCCGCGAATGCCCGCATCCGCGGCGATCACGTTCGTGCCGTCGCCGATGACGCGAAACGGCAGGTCGCGCGCAAAGGCCTCCGCCGCCACCAGGCGCAGCGCGTCCCGCGAACGCACCCGCAGCAGAAGGTCCGCCGGACCGCCGACACGCACCGACGTATGCCGCGCCAAG
Organism: Chloroflexota bacterium; assembly: GCA_022824225.1. Classification (GTDB taxonomy): domain Bacteria; phylum Chloroflexota; class UBA11872; order VXOZ01; family VXOZ01; genus VXOZ01. The sequence continues at coordinate 96,057 of JAJEAH010000063.1, read as the reverse complement.
GGTTCGCGCCACGCCGGCTTCAGTTCGTGCGGCGGCTGCGCCGCGAGGGCGGCGACGTGTTTCAGTGTGCCAATGCCGGTCTGTGCGCCGGATGAACAGCGGTCGTGCGTTGCGATGGTGCTCATGTTGAACTCTCTGATGCGGCGCGTTCGTGCAAGTACGCGAGCAGGGGATCGCACAACTCGGTAATGTCGCCCGCGCCCATGGCGATGACCAGGTCCCCTGGCGCGACCGTCTGCGTTACGTGACTGAGCGCGTCGCGCAATGTGGCGGCATAGCGGGTGTCTCGTGGCGCCGGTACCGCGTCGGCCAGGTCGGCGCTCGATACGGCAGACGGGTCGTTCCGTCCGGGGGGCTCGTAGGTTTCCACGAGAATGAGCTTGTCGGCGTCCTGAAACGCCTCTTTGAAGTCCGCAAACAGGTCGGCGGTGCGGCTGCGCAAATGGGGTTGGAACACGCACACTACGCGGCCGTCATGCCACTCCCGCGCGGCCCGCAGCGTAGCGCGCACCTCAGTTGGATGGTGGGCGTAGTCGTCTACCACCGAGATCCCGTGCACCCGGTCGCGCAACTCAAAGCGCCGGCAGACGCCGCGAAAGCTGCTGAGCGCTTCCGTCACCGCAGCCGCCGGTATGTTGAGGGCGTCGAGGGCGGTAACGCAGGCGAGCGCGTTGAGGACGTTGTGGACGCCGGGCGCTTGCAATACGAGGCCATGGCGTTCACCGGCGCAGTTGACCAGGGTCGCCGTGCAGCCGGTACCCCGGCGCGGCGTGACCGCCGTGCCGATCCAGTCGGCGTTGCCGTGCAGCGACCACGTGCGCAATTCGCCTTGCGCGGAATCAGCTACCCGGCGGCAAGCGGGACTGTCCGCACGTGTAGCCACCGCCCCGTTCGGGGGCACCTTGTTGACAAATGCCTGAAACGCCCGCTCCAGATGCGCCGCCGATCCGTAGGTGTCCAGATGGTCGGCCTCAAGAGCGGTGACGACGGCAACGGTAGGAAAGAGCTCGAGAAACGCCCGGTCGAATTCATCCGCCTCGACTACCAAGAAAGCGCCGCTTCCCCAGTGGGCGCTGTGCGGGAAGTTTCGCGGATCACCGCCAATCATGTAGGAGGGCCTGTGCCCGGTCTCCCGCAGGGCGTGGGCAATCATGGTTGTGGTAGTCGTCTTGCCGTGAGTGCCGGCAACAGCCACCGTGGCCCGTTCGAGACTGAACGCGCCTTGCAGCACGGCACGCTTGACCGATGGCGTGCCGCGCCGGGCCGCGGCGTCAAGTTCGGGATTGTCCGGGTTGATGGCGGAACTGTATACCGTCAGATCGGCGTCGGCGGCATTTTGGGCAGCATGCCCCACGGTTACGGCTACGTCCTGGCGGCGCAGAGCCTGGAGCGCGGGTGAGGGCGCCACGTCCGAGCCGCTTACGTGATGTCCTTGCTGCCTCAGTATGCGCGCGAGGCCGGACATGGCGGCGCCGCCTACGCCAATGAGGTGGACGCGGCGCGGTTGCTTGGCCAGAAAATCGCGTAGGTCGTGGGCGTCCATGCCCTTGACCTCAGGGCTTCGGGTTGCCATTGGCATCCATTTTCCAGCTACGGCCTTTCTTCTTCCGTGGCGCGCTGATCGTTTGGGTGGAGACGTTGAGGAGCAGCCCCATGGCCATGGCGCTGGCCAGCAGCGACGAGCCCCCCGCGCTAATGAAGGGGAGGGGAATGCCGGTGAAGGGCAGTAGTCCGGTGACCACCGCCATGTTCAGGATAGCTTGCCCAAAGAGACCGCAGGTCACGCCCACGGCGAGCAGTTGGCCGAACAGGTCCGGCGCCCGCGCGGCCACGTTGAAGCCCCGCCACGCCAACAAGACGAAAAGCAGCAGGATGGCAAGCGTGCCCAAGAGACCCAGCTCTTCCCCTATCACGGCGTAGATTGTGTCGGTGTGCGGCTCCGGCAAGTAGAAGAACTTCTGCAACCCGCGTCCCAGTCCAACGCCTGTAATCTTGCCCGACCCAAAGGCGAGAAACGCCTGGTTGATATGGTGGGAGACGTTATCTTGGTACTGCGGATTGAACGGGTCCAAGAAGGCGCGCAGGCGTGCCAGGCGGTAGGGCTCTTGCAATACGGCATACCAGGCGGCCAGCAGCCCCAGGACGGTGACGCCCACCAGCAGCAGGAATGGCATGCGCGCCGCCACGAGTACTGCAGCGCCGATGAGCAAGATCATGATGGCTGTGCCCAGGTCCGGCTGCAGCGCGACAATGGCGGCAACGAGGCCAATCATCAGCGTCGGCGCCGCAAATTGCGCGAGCCTGTTTAGCCCTTCCGCGGGTTTCGCGAACACTTGGGCAAGGTAGAGGACGAGGATGGGCTTTGCGATTTCGCTGGGTTGCAGGCTGAAAGGCCCCCACCGGATCCAGCGTTCCGACCCCCGGGCCACGTGGCCTACGTCGGTTACCGCCATCAAGACCAGGACCCCAACCACGGCTGCCAAGAGCCAGAAGGTGAGGCTGATGCCGAAGAACTGGATGCGACTATACCAATGGTAGTCAATCCGGAACATGGTGACCGCCGCGGCAAAGCTCACCAGGAGGAACAGCACTTGGCGGCGGAAGTAGAAGTGTGGATCACCGGTCTCGTTATAGGAGACGGCGATGCTGGCGCTGTAAATGGCGATCAGTCCGGCGAGAGGGAGCGCAAAGGTTAGCACGGTCAGCGGAACATCCGGCCAGCGTTTGCGCCGGGCGTCATCCGCCCAGTTTGCGGGCACGATGCGCGGGAGAATTCGGAGCATTGCGCTAACCTGCCGTTTCGCTTGCGGTCTCGTGCCGGGATGCCATATACGGAATGTGATAGTAACGGAATAGTTCGGAAGCCACGTCGCGAAAGACCGGCGCGGCTACCAGCGAACCCCATGGCTCGACGGTCGGCCGGTCGATCTTGACGAGAACGATGAAACGCGGATCTTCCACGGGCCCAAAGCCAATATACGACGCGATGGTAAAGCGCTCGTCGTAGCCGCCGGTTGGCAGCGGGATAGACGACGTGCCCGTCTTGCCCGCCACCGCGTAGCCTTCTACCCGATGGAGCTTGCTCTCCGAACGGCCGCTCGCTTCCACGAGCATGGCGAGCAACGTGCGGGCGGTCTCGGTGCGAATGACGCGGCGCACCGGCGTGGGTTCGACGCGCTCCACACCGTCTTCCGTGCGGATTTCTTGCACTACATAGGGCCGCATGAGCACACCGTCATTGATGATGGCGGCAACTGCGGTCGTAAGCTGGAGCGGTGTAACGGCAATGCCCTGTCCATAGGCGTTAGTAGCGAGACTTGAGGGATACCAATTCGGCGACTGCGGGGTCAAGACGTCGCCGCGCACTTCGCCCCACAGGTCTACGTGGGTAGGCGCGCCGAAACCAAAGGCGTGGACGTATTCATAGAACAGGTCCTTGCCCAAACGGTTGCCCACGTGCACCGCGCCCACGTTACTCGAAAAGGCGAGCAAGTCGGTCATATCGCTTTCGCCGTGGCCCGATTCATCCCAGTTCTTGATCTCCACACCGCCGTACTCGATACTGCCGCCGTCATAGTACGTGGAAGACGGCGTTACAACGCCCGAATCCAACGCGCCGGCCATGGTGATGAGTTTGAATGTCGAGCCCGGTTCGTATTGCATGCTAATGGCGGGATTGGCATAGGCGTCTTCGCTGGGCTTGTGAAACTCCTGGTAATGGTTGGCGTCATACGTTGGGAGACTGGCCATGGCCAGGATGGCGCCGGTCTTGGGGTCCATGACGATGATCGTGCCGCTGGACGCGCCGTACTCCTCCAGAGCCGCCTCGAGTTCACGTTCTACGATGTGTTGCACCCCGCCGTCCAGAGTGAGCACCAGGTCGGCGCCCGGTTCGGCGTTCTGGAGCACCCACGTCGCCTCGCCCGCTTCTCCGCCAAAGGGCGCGCTGGAACTCAGCCGCCGCCCGGGAGCGCCTTGCAGCAGGTCTTCGTAATAGCCTTCGATACCGTATTGACCGCTGCCGCTCTGGCTATGGAAGCCAATGACGTGGGCGGCCAGCGTGCCGAAGGGGTAGGTGCGATAGGGCGTGACCCGCAGCGAGATGCCGGGCGCTTGCCCATCTTGCTTGATCTCCTGTATACGCGCGCTTACGTCCGGGGCAACGCCCCTCGCCAGCAGCACGTAGGGTTTCCCCGGTTGGTCGAGTAGAGCCAAGAGTTGGTCCTCGGGCTTGTCCAGGAGTTGAGACAGCCTGCTTGCCATAGTCTGGGCCAGATTGCCGCCCCGCAGCACATTGGGCGCGGCTTCCACGTCGTCAAGGTACTCGGCTGTTGCCAAGAGCGTACGATTCGCGTCGAGGATGCTGCCGCGCTGGGGCAGAATCTGCGTGTCGTTCCGATGTTGCTTCTGAGCGAGCGCGGAAAACGTGTCGCTCTCCACCACGTGAAGCCAGACCAGCTCACCCGCGATGGCCAGGGCAGCGAGCAGCGCAAAGACCTGCAAGACGCGGACGCGCACTGCGCTTGGGGACTCAGGAGGCACCGGCCCCTCCTTCCCCGAACAGCCGGTCGAATTGCTCGCGAACGATGTCCCAGCGGCTGCTGAAGGGCAGTTCGGCCTCTGCGGCGCTGCCGTCGCCCGGCGCTTGCAGTTGACGGGCGCTGGGCGGCATTTGCGCAAAGTGCACCTGCTCTGCCGGCGCCATGCCGAGATCCCTGCGCGCAACCGTTTCGATTGCGCGGAGATCGCTGGCCTGGGCGATTTGCGTGCGCAGCATTTGGTTCTCGCGCTCTACTCGCTCGATGGAACGCTCCAAGACCTGGATGCGAAAGCCCGCGTCCGCCACCTGGCCGGTGGGCATGAGGTACAACATCGCCACCAGGAACAGCACCAGAATGCCCATGTCCACCGCTACCAGCGGGCTCAGTTCGTAGTACCATGGCTTGCGCGCCGGGCTATCCGCGCGGGGTACGGCTCGTGGCAGGGCTGTTTCTTGTCGGGCCATGGGGCGCTCCTGCTTTGCTAGACGCGTTCGGCCACGCGCAAGCACGCGCTGCGGCTGCGGGGGTTGCGCGCGCACTCTTGAGAATCGGGACGGATCGGCTTGCGCGTCAGGACGCGCAACGTGACCTGGGGATTGCAGACGCACTGGGGAATGCCGCCCGGACAGATGCAGCGCCCGGCGGCGCGCTGGAAGAAGCGCTTGACGATGCGGTCTTCCAGACTATGGAATGCGATAATTACCAGCCGCCCGCCGGTGGCCAGGAGGTCGCGCGCGTGCGCCAAGGCGCTCCGCAAATTGTCTAACTCCCCGTTCACGGCAATGCGCAGCGCTTGAAACGTGCGGGTGGCCGGATGGATGCGGCGCTTGCCCCCGCCATAGGCCCCCTGCGCGATGGCGGCTACGTCGCTCACCGTGGTGAGCGGACGCGTGCGCCGGGCGGCAACGATGCGCCGCGCGATGCGCCGGGCATGACGCTCTTCACCATATTCCCAGAGCACGTCCGCGATTTCCTCTTGTCGCCACGTATTCACGATGGCCTTGGCGGTGAGCGCTTGGGTTGGGTCCATGCGCATGTCAAGAGGCCCCTCCTGCTGCCAGGAAAAGCCTCGCTGCGGCTGTCCGATTTGCAGAGATGACATGCCAAGATCGAAAATGATGCCGTTGACCGCGCGAAAGCCGGCGCTCTCCGCGGCGGCAAGCAGCCGGGCGAAGTTCTGGTGGGCCAACAGGACGCGGTCGCCAAACCGGCGCAGGCGCTCGGCGCAGCGCTCCAGCGCAAAGGGGTCGAGGTCAAGCCCCAGCAACCGGCCTCCGGGCGAACTCTGGGCGAGAATGCCTTCGGCGTGCCCGCCGCCGTTTACGGTGCAATCGATGAACCTGCCGCCAGTGTCAGCCCGCAGTGCTTCGAGCACGTGGGGCAAGAGCACTGGGATGTGACGAGTCTGCATGTCTGCGCTTAAATTGTTTCATTGGGGGAGCTTCGCGGGGTACGTCGGAGAAAAGGTAGCATTCGACAGGATCGAGGCGTGGGCACGTTGCGTGCCCCCACCTTAGGGCGGTGTTAGATGCCCAGGTCGGCAAGCTGCTCCGCCAGGCTGCCGCCCTCGGCCTCCGTCGTCGTCTTCACGGCATTCCAGTCTTCGAGAGACCAAACTTCAATGCGTTGGTAGAGCCCAATCACGGCCACATTCGCCGCGATCCCGGCGTATTCGCGCAAGAACTGCGGCAGCACGGTGCGGCCCTGGCCGTCCAGGGAGAGATCGACGGCCCCTGAGAACAGCAAGCGGCTCAGAGTCCGCACGTTGGGCTGAGTTTGGGGTAGGCGGCTCACCTTCTCGGCCAGCGTTTCCCACTCGCCTCGTGGATAGATGACGAGGCACTTGTCCAGGCCGCGCGTGACGACAGCGCCGTCTGCGAGCTCCTCGCGAAACCTCGCCGGAATCGCAAGGCGGCCCTTCTGGTCTACTGTGTGCTGGAATTCGCCGAGGAACACCGGGCTGACCACCTCAGGGGCTTTATCCACATTTTGCCCCACTTCTCCCCACCTTTATCCACAAGCGCAATTATAGCGGCGGGATTTGGGAGCGGTCAAGACTTGACGGCGCTTTTCTTTGTGATTATGGCGAAGTTCGCGCGACAGAATCCCAACCGCGTCGCACCTCTGGACCGTAAGAATCGCCTGCTGGGCCGTGTTTTGGCATGGGGCACGCTTCTCCCTGTTGTTCTGCGCTAAACTGAATTCAATGCAAGTCAAACGTCCCGCTCGCCTGGTGCGGGGACTAGCGGTGACAGGCACAGGGCGTGAGCCCAGAACTATGACACGTACGCAAGAGATCATTGCATTTGCCGAAGAGCTCGGCTTCGGGCCGGTGGGCATTGCCCCGGCCCACGCTTTCACCGAGACCCGGGCCGCGGCCCGGGCCCGGCTCAAGGCCGGACATCTCGCCGGCATGGACTGGTACAACGCAGCCCGTGTCGAGCGCGGTACCCGGCCCGCTTGGCTGCTGTCGGAGGCGCGCTCCATCATCGCGCTGGCGCTGCCCTACTACGTGGGAGATCCTGGTAAAGACTGGGAGGCTGCCGGCGGGCCCCGCGGCATCGTGTCGCGGTACGCGTGGGGGCGTGACTACCACAACGTACTGCGCAAGAAGCTCCGCAGACTGGTTGAGTTCCTCACGGCCAGGGACGCCTCTGCCCGCTTCTTCGCCGACACCGGCCCCATGCTCGACCGGGCCGCGGCATTTCGCGCCGGTATCGGCTGGTACGGCAAGAGCACCATGATCCTCACCGAGACGGAAGGCACGTGGGTCTTCCTGGCTGAAGTCGTTACCGACCTGGAGCTGGACTATACGAGACCCAAGCGCAAGAACTGCGGAAGCTGTACGCGCTGCATAGACGCCTGTCCCACCGGCGCCATCGTTGCGCCGTACCAGGTAGACGCCCGCCGCTGCATATCGTATCTGACCATCGAAAATCGCGGCGGCATTCCCCGCGACCTGCGTTCTCGTGTGGGCATGCGGGTCTTTGGCTGTGACATCTGTCAGGAAGTGTGCCCTGTCAATCGCCACGTGAACCCCAATGCGGATGATGACTTTCTGCCCCGGCCGGGCGTCGGGCCTACCGTGGCGCTAATCCCGTTGTTGGAAATCACGGCAGAGGAATTCACGCGCCGCTTTCAGGGCACCCCGCTGCTGCGCGCCAAGCGCGAGGGGCTGCGGCGCAACGCAATCGTCGGCGCCGGCAATGCCGGCGACCCGGCGGCGATACCGGCACTGCGGCGAATCCTCCTTGACGATCGGGAAGCGCCGCTGCTGCGCGGACACGCGGCGTGGGCTCTGGGACGCCTGGCGGGCAGTACTGCCTTGGAAGCTCTCCGGCGGGTGAACGTCCGGGCGCTGCACCCTGAATTGCGTGAAGAAGTTGCCGCGGCGCTGGCCGCAATAGCTGCGGGCGAGCGCAGGCATGCTGCCGCGCACCAAACGTGAATCCTCGGAGCTGTGTTGGCGCGGCCTAAGCGGCGGACGGTGACTTCGTAGACAGAGCAACCAAAGCGCCCGCCTCTCGCCGCGGGCCCGTCGGAAAGCGGCAAGCTCCCGCAAGCCAGCGTGGCCGGCTCGCCCGGTTCGCACGCGCTCCTTGCCAACGCGGCCGCCCGGCGCAGGACTCTCCCGCGCCTAGCCGCCGTTACGAGTCGATTTCATCATTCCACTGTACGGTGGTGAAGGGGTCGTGAGAGAAAAGGGTAACGACTTCACCCTTGTATAGGTGCTCGTTCACAAGCGTGCGCACGTCACGCGGCTGGACCTGGCAGTAGATGGTGCCCTCCGGATAGACGCGCATCACCGGGGCGCGTTTGCAGTGGCTGAGGCACGTCGCGGCGTAGACGTGAACCGACTCTCTTAGACCGAGCCGGTCGACTTGCTTCTTGACTTCCGTCAGTATGCCGCGACTCTTCTGGTCGACGCAGGAGGGGCCAATGCAGACGAATACACGCCGCGGCCGGCTTTCCATGTCCCAGCTATAGTCGTCGGCCTCCACCGGCGCCGGCGGCGCTTCTTTCGCGCGCTGCCTGCGGCGGGACGATTGGGGCTTCTTTCTCTTTCTGCGCGATCCGCTCTTGGCCATGCCATTTACCTTTTACCACTAGAACGCTGCGAGCGCCGGAGCGCTGCGTGCGGGACGCGTAACATGTGCATTGCGGCGGCGAAACTGCGACCGGCCGCGGGAACCGCTCCACTGGGCGGCGGCGGGTCACGGGGCCGGCTGCACGAAGATCCAGTTGGCTGCTTGCAGACTGATGCTCACCGTCTGTTCGCCCACCCGCAATTCGATGGCGCCGACAGACGGCTCCACCCGCGCCACGCGCACCAGAGCGCCGGGGACAATCCCATTGCGATGGAAATACTCGAGCAGCCGGCTATCCTGTTCGGCTTGCTCCGTGATACGCTCCACCACGACTTCCTCGCCCTCGGCGGCCACGTCCAGATAGTGCCCGGTCTCCAGATTGGGAGAGCCCGAACCGGGGATTGGATTGCCGTGGGGGCAGGTGGCGGGTTCACCTAAGAGCGCCGCGAGCTTGGCCTCCACACTCGGCGATATCGCGTGTTCCAACCGGCTGGCCTCTTCGTGGACGTCGTACCACGGCACGCCGAGCAGGTCGGTGAGCAGGCGCTCCGAGAGCCGGTGACGCCGCACGATGCGCTCGGCCACCGCCTGTCCCATGGGCGTAAACTCGATTTCCCGCCGGCGGTTGAGGGAAACGTAGCCGTCTTTTACCAAACGGCGCAAGGCCTCGGTCACCGTGGGCGCGGCGACGCCCAGGTGCTCGGCCAGCCGCGCGGCAATAACCTCCCGGCCTTCATCGCCCAAGGCGTAGATGGCTTCCAGGTAGCGCTCGATGCCGGCCGTAGTCGGTCGAGTTGGCGACGCTTGGTTGTCGCTTGCCATGGCGTGCAGCGTCCTTAATGCCCTCACCCCAGGAATCACATCCACGCGGTGCGTTCCCGTTGACGTTAAGTATACGGCGCGCGCCAAGCCGTGTAAATGCGGCTTGGGCGGCAGAGCCTACGCAGCGGCGGGCCGCCGGCAGGCACCAGCGAGTATCAAGAGACCGTTTCCCGGAGAGTACTCCGATGCAGAGCCCACTACGGCTGATGGGTGAGCGAGGCACAGCCAAGGGCGCCGTGTCCTAGGGGCCGTGCCCCATGAATGCTTCCGGCGGCAGACACATGGTGCACGTCTGGCAAAGCGGCCCGGCGGGATGGGCCCGGTCTCGTCTCGGTTGAGCACGGCACGGCGGTCGAGTATCTTTAAGTACACTTGTTTCCCGTCGACGAATTCCGCCGGGAGGGATCGCCATTACCTACGATTACATCGTCATCGGCAGCGGGATCGCCGGCCTCTACGCAGCACACTACGCGCGCCAATATGGTTCTGTGCTCATTCTGACCAAGGGGCGACTCTCCCAATCCAACACGAAGTACGCCCAGGGCGGCATTGCCGCCGCGGTGGCCGCGGATGACAGTCCCGCCCTGCATTGGCAGGATACGATGGTGGCGGGAGCAGGGCTGTGCGACGCCAACGCCGTGATGGCGATGGTGACCGAGGGCCGCGCCTGTGTCCGCGAACTCATGGCCTTGGGCGTGAACTTCGACACGTTGCACGGGGAGATTACCCTGGCGAATGAAGGCGCCCATTCCGTGCCGCGCGTGCTCCACGCCCGCGGCGACGCCACGGGCGCAGAGATCGAAGGCGCGCTTTCCCGCTACACGCGGCGCAGCCCGGTGACAATACGCGAAAACCATACCGCTACCAAACTGCTGGTGCAGGGCGGCCGCTGCGTGGGCGTGGAGGCGCTGGACGAACGCGCCGGGCAGTTTCGCGAATTTGGCGCTCGCACAGTCATTCTGTGCTCCGGCGGCGCGGGCCGGCTCTTTGCCTACACCACAAATCCTGCCATTGCGACCGGCGACGGCGTGGCGCTGGCGTTCGGCGCCGGCGCAGGTATCGCGGACATGGAATTCTACCAGTTCCATCCCACCGCCCTGCGCCTGACCGGCGCCGCGTCGTTCTTGATCTCAGAGGCCGTGCGCGGCGCCGGGGCCCACTTGCGTAACGAGAGCGGCGAGCGGTACATGTCGCGCTATCACGACTTGGCGGAGTTGGCGCCCCGCGACGTGGTGGCGCGGGCGGCCGTGCGCGAGATGGAACCCGCACAGACTGACTGTGTGTACCTGGATATGCGCCATCTGGACGCGGCGGAGACTCGTACGCACTTTCCTACCATCTTTGCGCGCTGCCAACACTATGGCATAGACATAACTAAGGAATTGATTCCCGTGGCTCCGGCCGCCCATTACATGACAGGCGGTGTGCTGACGGACCTGCAGGGCCGCACGACCGTGCCCGGGTTGTATGCGTGCGGCGAAGTGGCATGCACCGGCGCCCACGGGGCAAACCGCCTGGCCAGCAACTCGCTGCTGGAAGCGGTTGTCTTTGCCCGGCGCATCGTGCTGGATTCCCAGGACATCGACGTGCCCGACTATGCGCTGCCCCCGCAGCGAGAGGCCGATCTTGCGCCCCACCGGCACGTGCGCATCGACATTCCGCCCCCGGCCACGCACCGCAAGCGGGCCGGCGGCGCCATGCCTGCGCTGCAACAGCTCATGTGGCACAATACGGGCATTGTGCGCCACGAGACGGGCCTGGCGGCGGCGGAAGCGCAGCTCCGCGAGTGGCTGGCGCGCGCGCCGATCGGGGCGACGCGCCGCCAGCAGGAATACCGGTCATCACTGGTCTTGGGTCTGCTGCTCACCACGGCGGCGCGCTTGCGCCGGGAGAGTCGCGGCGCGCACTTTCGCCAGGACTATCCTGACGCCAATGAGGGCTGGCGCCGCCGCATCGTAATCGCGCCGGAGACACGCCGTTCCGGCAGCGCCTAGACGACTAATGTACGCAAGGAAAACTGGAAAGCTGCCATGAATGCTCCAGAGCAGGCGCTATTGCCCAGTTTGGTTGACGAGACTATTCGCCGCGCCCTGGCCGAAGACGTCGGCGCAGGCGACGTCACCACAGCCGCGCTCATTCCTCCCGATCAAGTAGGTGTAGCCACCGCTCACACCAAAGAGGCGGGTGTATTGGCCGGCGTTGACGTCGCAGCACGGGTGTTCACGCTCTTAGACGATGCCGTGGGCACGACGACGCTGGTTGGCGACGGAGCGCACCTGCAACCGGGCGCCACGATCCTGCGCGTGGAGGGACCCTTGCGGGCGATACTGACAGGCGAGCGGGTGGCGCTCAATTTCCTCCGCCATCTCTCCGGCGTGGCGTCCCTCACGCGCGAATTCGTCGCTGCCGCGGCCGGCGCCGGCGCTCAGATCGTCGATACCCGCAAGACGACGCCCGGTCTGCGACACCTGGAGAAGTACGCGGTGCGCATCGGCGGCGGACATAACCACCGCATCGGTCTCTATGACGGGGTGCTCATAAAGGACAACCACATTGCCGCCTGCGGCTCCATCGCGGCAGCCGTGCAACGAGCGAGGGCTGCCGTACATCACCTTCTGAAGATCGAGGTGGAGGCCGCGACTCTGGCACAGGTCGCGGAAGCGCTGGCGGCCGGCGCGGATGGTATTCTGCTTGACAATATGTCTGCGGAAATGATGGCGGCGGCAGTGGACATGGCGCGGGGCAAGGCGTTCACCGAGGCGTCTGGCGGAATCAGCCTTGAGTCCGTCAAAGATGCGGCCCAAACCGGCGTAGACCTGATCTCGGTAGGCATGCTCACGCATTCGGCCCCAGCGCTCGACATAAGTCTAGACATTGAGGAATAGCCCAATGAGTTCGGACGTCGTATTCGAACGGCAGTACCGCACGCCCACCTCAGAGGGCTACCGGCTGCACAGAGGCGGCATGCCGGTCGCGCAAATCGAATTGCACTACGCCCACACGGTCGTCTACTGTTCGCTGGTGCTCCTTGAGGACCTGGCCGAACCGGAACTGCGCGCGGCGATCGATGAGATCGACAACCGTCTGGTGCAATCTGCCGAAGTACCCCGCGAGGATTTCCTGGTGACCGTCTATCGGGGTCAAGAGGTCGGCTTCCTCAACGACGATATCCTCAGCCGGACGCGATACGCAGAGGAGAGCCAATAACCGGACTGCGACGGGAGAGAGCCCGGCGCCTACCAAGACTAGGCAGCGGTGACATCTCATGTCATTCCGAGCGCAGCGAGGAATCTAGTGCGTTTGTGCGGGACTCACCATCGCTTTGCTCCGCAGAGCAACAGAAAGAGCAATCGACGAAGGCGTTATTTGTGCGCAACGTCACTCTCTACCCCTCGTAGAAGGACAGACTGGCGCAGGGGGAAGATGGATTCCGCGCCCCCGCACGGGGGCGAACTTTCGTGGGAGTGACGGTAAAATGTCAACATAACCTGGTGGTTCAATACGATTGAATCGATGGGTAGCGTAGGTTTGCGCGGAATGCGCGCGTAACCTGCGCTTACTTGCTGTAATGTGGAGCGAACGCGCCAAACCGAGGGGCTAGACACAGGTTGCAAACCTGTGCTACCGGCTACCACGGGCCACGAACGGCCAACGCTAGCTCCTGCCTACTACCGTCGCTCCCGCCCATCGATGCAGGAATGCCAAACTACAAGTGAGATAGGTAGATCGGCTCTGCCGCGGCGTGTGTGGCGAGTGCGTTGGGAAGCCCCAGCGAAAGCGCCGCCAGCTAAGGGTGTTTTACCCGCCGGAGCGACCCTTCCAGGTCGAGCAGCCGTTCCTTCCAAGGCAACCCTTGGGTGTAGCCGCCGAAGCTGCCGTCGCTAGCGATCACCCGATGGCACGGCACGATGACGGGCAGCGCATTCCGGCCAAGCGCATTGCCCACCGCGCGGTAGGCCTGCGGGCGGCCGATTTGGGCGGCCACGTCCCGGTATGACATCAATGCGCCGTAGGGAATGGCATTGGTCGCCTCCCACACCGCGCGTTGGAACCCAGTACCCCGCAGCGCAAGGGGAACGGTGAACACCGCACTTTCGCCGGCAAAGAACGCAACCAGTTCCCGCGCCGCGGTAGCGGCAATCTCCTCGCCGCTGCCGCCACTGTCGCCATGCGGGACATCCAGCCGCTCTTCAAGCTCATTTGCGGCTTCGAGAGCAGTTGTGTGCCCAAACGTGGCGCCGCAAACGCCCGCAGCCGTCGCTGCCACGGCAAACCAACCCCACTTCTCCCCCGCGTCGGCAATGCGCACCGCCAGTCCGCAGTCGGCGAGACGCTGGCTTACCAAATCTATACCCATTTTCTTGCCTGCACAATTCACTTGTTGGTCACACTGAACGCAAACCGGCGCTCACTCTGGTCAATCACTATGGTTGTTCCGCGCGACTGTGCAGCCCTATACCCTCGCGCCCGGCACCGGCACGGACTCCAAGAGTTCCAGCACGACTTCGTTGGTGCTGGTATTGCGCACACCGGCGCCAGGACTGACGATCAGGCGATGCGCCAAGGTCGGCACGGCCATATACTTGACGTCATCCGGGGTGGCGTACTCACGTCCCATGAGGACGGCGCGGGCCTGCGCGGTGCGGTCCAGCGCCAGGCTGCCCCGTGGGCTGGCGCCCAGGTAGACGTCGGGGTGCTGGCGGGTGGCGTTCACGAGTTCCACAATGTACTCCCGCACCAGTCGGTCAACGTAGACTTCCTTAGTGCGCTCTTGCATTTCGCTTAGCTCGCGCACTTCCACCACCTGGCTGATTTCATCGAGGGGCTGGGCCCGTTGCTGCGATTCGAGGATTGTCATCTCGTCGGCGCGGCGGGGATAGCCCAACTCGATACGCATGAGGAAGCGGTCGAGTTGCGCTTCGGGCAGGGGGAACGTTCCCTCATACTCGATAGGGTTTTGGGTTGCCAGCACGAGGAACGGCCTGGGCAGGGGGAAGGTCTGCCCTTCCACCGTAACGTGTCGTTCTTCCATGGCCTCCAGCAGCGCCGATTGGGTCTTGGGGGTGGCGCGGTTGATTTCGTCAGCCAGCACGATCTGCGCCATGATGGGCCCGGGCCTGAACTCAAACTCGTTCGTCTTCTGGTTGAAGATGAAGACGCCGGTAATGTCGCTGGGCAGCATGTCCGGCGTAAACTGAAGTCGCTTGAAGCTGCAGCCGATGGAGCGTGCCACCGCTTTCGCCAGGGAGGTCTTGCCAACGCCGGGAACATCCTCGACCAAGACGTGCCCGCCGCAAAGCAAGGCGATGAGGGTGAGTTCCACCTCCGCGTGTTTGCCCACGATGACGCGCTCGACGTTTTCGATCACGCGCTCGGCAAAGTCCTGAATGCCTTCCATATTGGTGACCTCAACCTTCTCGGGCCGCTACAAGTGACTTAACGTAGAGTATACACGCTCTCGCCATGGGGCTCGCAGCGCCGGTCCCGCGCCCCGCTTGGGGAGCCGCCGCGCGCCGGGACGTTGCGCTGCTCTGCGCAAGCGAGTGGGGCGCCGCTTGCCTAGGTACATTCTAGCTACTATGCTGAATGAAACCTGAGAGTACTGAAGGAGCACGCTTGTGACCGTTGAGCAGATTGGCTTGCGACGCAGAATCGCGCGCGGCGAGACGATGTTTGGCGTATTCGTGGACGCGCCGACGATTTCGCATGTGGAGACCTTGGCGATCGCGGGCTTTGACTTCGTCATATTGGACCAAGAGCACGGCCACATCAATGCCGAGAGTCTCGTTCACTTGGTGAGCGCCTGCGACCACTTTGGCATCGCGTCTCTCGTGCGCACGCCGTCGTCGGCTTCCTGGCTTATCGGACCGGCCCTGGACTGCGGCTCCTCCGGCGTGCAAGTGCCGTTTGTTTCCACCGCGGCAGAGGCGGAGGCCGCGGTCTCGGCCGCGCGCTTTGCCCCCGCTGGTGAGCGAGGCGTGCACGTATTCCTGCGCGGCGGCCAATACGGCGCGCTGGGCGCGCAAGAGTTTTTCAGTGTCTGCAACGAGAATCAGGCAGTCGTGCTCCAGGTGGAAGGCACGGAAGGCGTCGAGAATCTCGAGGCCATCGCTGCCGTGCCCGGCTATGACTCGATTTTCATTGGGCCGTACGATCTCTCGCAATCCCTGGGCGTCGCCGGTCAGACCGGCCATCAGCGCGTGGTGGACGTCATCGAGCGCACGGTAACGCTCTGCGGGCAACACGGCAAGGTGGTGGGCACGTTCGTCAACACGCCCGAAGACGCCGCCGTGTGGGCCGCGCGGGGAGTAAAGATGGTTTCCGTTTCCTGCGATACCAACATCTTCTACCGCGCCTGCACGGACCTGCGCCAGGCAATTACTGAGGCTACGGAAGCGTAGTGGCTGAATGTCTGGTTGGCTTGCCTGTGAGCTGAATGGGATTGGTGGGGCTTCCTGCCCTTGGGATCCACTTGAATAAACGTCCGCCCGCTTAGAGTTCCAGTTGCAGGAATTCTCTGCCCAAGACGATTTCGCCGTGGAATTGTGAGGCCACTTCGGCGATTACGCGTTCGGCTTGTCCCGGTTGGGGTGCGCCAAGCGTCTCGGCGCCAATTGCGCGGGTATGGTGGACGAGGACCAGGCGTTTGACACCGGCCTCGCGCGCCAACCTTCCGGCGGAGATCGTACCCAGATTGGCGTCGCGCTCATCCTCTCGCGTTTGCGCCCGCGTCATATGGCACATGGCGACTACCGTGTCCGCGCCTCGCGCCAGTTTCAGGAGTCCGGGTTCCGGGCCGGCATCGCCAGTGAAGACGATGGAGCCCTCCGCGCTGTCGAGACGGTAGGCCAGCGACTCCAGCCACGGTTGCACGTGCCGGGTGGCCGCGCACGTGATCTTCCAGTCTGCGCCGGCGCAGACTGGGCCGGGACCCACGTCCTTGACCGCGACACAGGGCGGCGTGCGTGGCAGAGCGCCGCCGCGCGATTGGTAGCCCCGCACGCTGATGGGATGGTTGATGCGCGCCAGGATGTCGGGAGCAAAGGCCCCCGCTTCGGGGTCGATGAGGCGCGACGTGAGTTGCTCGGTTCCAGTTGGGCCGTAGACCCGCAGCCGGTCCGCGCCATGGTAGCCGGTGTCCCAGCGCGAGAGTAAGAAGCCGGGATAGTCCGACGTGTGATCGTAGTGGTGGTGAGTGAAGAAGAGGTAGCCGATGGCTGCCGGGGCGATCCCCAACTTGAGCAGCTTATACGTCGTTGCCGGCCCGCAGTCGAACAACAGCCGGGTGTCGCCTACGGCGACCGCGTAGGCAGATCCGTACTGCGTCGCGCTGATGCCCGGAGTGCCCGCGCCCATTATCGTCAAGCGCATTTCAGACCCTTACATGGGTAACGCGGTATTCTACCCGCCATTGGCATAGCGCCAGGAGCAGGCAAGAGACCTGGCCGGCTAGCCTTTCCACCACACGGTCCAGAAGTCGCCCCGTTTTGCCGGAAAGCTCACCCGCGCGGTCGCCCCGCGGTCCGGATCATTCTCTATGGTAAACGCGCCCGAAAGCTCGTGGGTGACCAATTGCCGGACGATGCTGAGGCCAAGGCCGGCGTGGGTATCGAGCGAAAAGTCGGTCGGCACGCGCCGACCGTCATTCCACACCGCCACTTCGATGACGCCATCTTTTTCGCGGGCCGTCAGGCGGATGGTCCCCGCGGCCAGACCCGCAAGACCGTGCACGATGGCATTGGAGACGAGTTCGTTGAGTACCAGCGCGAAGACGGTGGCTTGCTCCGACCCCAAGTTGATGGGCGTGGATTCGATTGCGAAGTCAATCCGTTGGTCCGGCGGCGCGAGGTCTTTGAGCGCAATTTCCAAGACGCGATGGGAAATCTCGCCGACGGTCGCCAGGCCAATGTCCGCTTCCGAAAAGAGTTCATGCACTGCCGCGATACTCTGGACGCGCGCCGCGCTTAAGCCCAGTAGGCTGGCGGCTTCCGGCGACTCTGCGCGCCGTTTTTGCAGCGAAAGGAGCGAGGCCACCGTCTGCAGGTTGTTCTTGACGCGATGTTGCATCTCTCGCATGAGAATGGCCTGGGTCTCTAACGCGCGCTGCGCTTCCTCGTAGAGCCGGGCATTTTCGATCGCCAGAGCGGCGTCGTGGGCGAACATCGAGAGAAATTGGATGTGTTCATCGCTAAACTCCTGACGCTCCTGCGTCAAAATGCTGATGCCGCCGAGGACTTTCTCCCGCGCGACGAGCGGCACGCAGAGGACGGACCGGATGCCTTCCGCCTCCATTTGCGGGTAGACCCTCGCCAAACTGGGATCGTCATTAGCGTCGGTCACGGCGATCGGCGTGCGCTGCGCCACAGAGCGACCCACGGCGCCTTCGCCTACCTTCATCCGAATAGTCCTAAACTGTTGGTTCAGGTTGTGGCCGGAAATGATGAACAGATCGTTCGTCTTGGCGTCTACCTTGAAGATTGCGGCTTTGTCGGCGCGAGATAGCTCAGCCGCGTGGCGTGCAATCCTATCGAGCACCTGACCCAGGTCAAGGCTCGACGCGATCGAGGCCCAAGCGCGCTGCAAGGCCGTCAACTGGCCGACGAGTTCTCGGAGTTGCTCATCCGTTTGCGCATACGAGCGAGCATTGTCAATTGCTATGGCAATTTGGCCGCATACGGTCTCAACGAAGCTGATCTCCTCCTGGGAGTATGTGCGCGTTTGGCAGGTCTGCAAGTTTAGAACGCCAAGGAGCTTATTAGCCGTGAAGAGTATGATGGGCACCGCAAGCAAGCTGCGCAGAGGTTCGGTTTCTACATCGGGCAAATGGACGAACCGCGGGTCGTTCGACGCGTCTTCCAGAGCTACCGGCTGCCCGTGCTGGGCCGCCCAGCCGGTCACGCCTTCCCCCAGTCCTAGGTGCACGCGACCTACGGCCTCCGGGTTGAGCCCCGTAGTTGCCCGCAGCGTCAGGCGATTGAGGCGTTCGTCAAAGAGGTAGATGCTGCAATCGTCGAGTTGCAAGACGTCACGGATCGCTCGGACCGTTTGGACCAACACTTGCTCCACGTTGAGCGTGGAGTTGGTCACCCTGTTGACTCGCTGAATTGCCGTCAGGTGTCCGAGGCGCGTGCGCAATTCCGCGTCCGTGGCGCCATCGTGAGCAGACTCAGTTTCGTTTAGCCGGCGCCGCAGGCAGCCGTGCGCCGCTTGCGCATAGCGGAGCAATTGCGTCACACTTTCGGTGCCCCGGCGGCTACAGTACGGAGAAAGCTGCGCCACGCGTTCGTCAAACGTGCGCCAGGCCTTTAGCACGGACGGCGCGTCGGGCAGGTGAGCAATGAAGGGTCCAAGGGGCAGGGACCTACCGGGGTTCGGCGACTTACTCAGGACTTCCGCAATCTCTGCCAGCGCTTCTGCCGACGGGGTCCGGGAATCGTCCAGCAGCCAACGAGGGTCATCGCCGGTGAATGGCTCCGCGTTCATCTCCTACTCCCTTTGCGCCCGGGGCGGCTTGACGGCGCGGGCGAGGTTTCGAATTGCTGGCCCGGCCAACCGGCCCGCGCTGCGTGTAGCCGATAGAGCCGAACGTGCATCTACCACGCGCTGAACCGGAATTGATAGTATCATGCCAGCGAGCGTGGAAAGTGTCACGCCCTAGCGTGGCCGTGGCCATGTGCGCTTGCGATCGTCTCAAAGGCTGGTGGAATGGGTCGGAGCTTCGTGTGGGAACCCTATGGAGACTATCTTGCCCAATCCCGGGTGCGAGACTTCATGGTCCGCCATGGCATACCGAACTGGCAGGAACTCGTTACGCGGTCGCAACGCGATATCGCCTGGTTCTGGGATGCGGCGCTCAGCCACCTGGGCGTCGAGTGGGAGACCCCCTACGCCTCGGTTTACGATGCTTCTGAAGGCATGCCGTGGACGCGGTGGTTTCCAGGCGGCGCCCTGAACGTCGCGCACAACTGCATCGACCGGCACGTGCGCGACAGCCGGGGTGAACAGACGGCCCTCATCTGGGAAAGTGATTCCGGCGAAACCCGGGAACTAACGTACCGGCAACTCCATGCAAGCGTCTGCGCAACTGCAGCGGCAATGCGGAATCTGGGTGTCGCGGCCGGCGACGTCGTCGGCCTTTGCGCGCCGGTCTCCCCGGAGGCCGTGGCGGTGATGTTCGCGGCCATGAAAATCGGCGCGGTGTGTATGCAAATTGCCGCGCGCTCTACGCCGCAGGATGTTGCCGAATCCCTGGAGCGGGGTCACGCCCGGCTGCTATTCATGAACGACGCGTACCCTCGGGGCGGCAAGTGGACGGATTGCGCGCCCACGCTGCATGCCGCAGTGCGGGGCGTGCCGTCCCTTGAGCGCGTGGTGCTCATCCCACGGGGAGAGACGCGCCATAGTCCGGCGGCTCCGGCCCTGTGGTGGCCAGACTTCATCGCGCTTGCCGCAGGAGAAGGGCCGTGTGCGACCGAAGCCGTGTCTGCCGAACACCCCAATCTCATCCTGTTTTCCTCCGGCACCACAGGCACGTCGAAGGCCATCGTGCACAGCCACGGCGGCTCGCTCGCGCAGATTGTGAAGGAAGTCGGCTATGCCTTCGACTGTCGCAGCACGGACCGTTTCTGCTGGTTTACGAACTTCGGCTGGATGATGGCGCCGTGGGAAATCATCGGCGTGCTGTTCTTCGGCGGCGCGGTGGTGCTCTACGAAGGCACCCACGTGTTTCCCACGCCGCACCGCGTATTCGAGCTGATTGAGAAACACGGCATCACGATCTTTGGCTTTGTGCCGACTGCCTTGCGCCAGCTTGCCGCCCTGGATGAAGACTTCACCCGGCACGATCGTTCGACGCTGCGCATTCTGGGCTCTACGGGAGAAATCCTCGACGACCGTACCTGGCAATGGTATTTCAATACGTTCGGCGAGGGTCGGTGCCCCGTGATGAACGTCTCCGGCGGCACGGAAGTCATCGGATGTTTGCTCTCGCCGCTGCCGGTGATGCCGCTCAAGCCGGGCACGTTGGGCAGCGCCGGTCTGGGCATGGACATCGCGATCGTGGACGACCAGGGCGGGCCAGTCGCGGCGGGACCGGGCAATCTTGCCTGCCGCCAGCCGTTTCCGTCCATGACCCGGGGCTTTCTGGGTGAGCGAGACCGCTACTTGGCAACGTACTTCCCGCACGGCGAGCGGCTCTGGGTGCACGGCGATCGCGTTGAGATGGACGCGGACGGCCTATGGTATATTCTGGGACGCGGCGACGACCTCATCATTCGCGGCGGCATCAACCATGATCCCGGCAAGATCGAGCAGGCCCTGCTGAGCTATCCCGGCCCGCCGCGAGTGGCGGAAGCCGCGGCAATCGGCGCCAAAGACGCCGAATTTGGCGAACGCATCGTATGCTTCATCGTGGTGGATGGCCTATTTGGCGCTGCTGGAGAAGGCGAATTTACCGATAGCCTGCGCGCGCACGTGGGCGCGACGTACGATAGAACCGGTCGGCCCGACGAGATCCACGTGGTGGACGCGCTGCCCAAGAACCTGGCGGCAAAGATTCCCCGCGGACTTATCCGGCGGGCGTATGCGGGCGAGCCGCTGGGCGATATAACCAAGTTAGACAATCCTCAAGCCATCACGGCGATTCAGGCCCATAGCGGCTAGAACAGGAAAGTGCTGTGCAAGCGAACGCCATTCACAATGCCACCGTTGTGGGGGCCGGTCTCATGGGCGCGGACATTGGCGTCGTGCTGGCCCTGGCTGGCATTGCGGTCACGCTCGTAGATATTGACAGCAACCGGCTGGAGCTGGCTGAGGCGCGCATGCGGGCGAGCCTGGACGCGCTGGGCGAGTTCGAATTGATCGCTCCCGAGCAAGCGGACGCGGCCATGACGCACGTGGACGGCACCCTTGACCGGGCTGCCGCTGTATCGCAAACCGACTTCGTCGTGGAGTCGGTGCCGGAATACCTTGCCTTAAAGCAGGAGGTGTTCGCCGCTCTGGACGCTGAAGCACCGCCGGCCGCCATACTGACCAGCAATACGTCATCTCTATCCATCTCCGCTCTGGCGGCTGCCACCCGGCGGCCCGACCGCGTGGTCGGCAGCCACTTCATCTTGCCGGGCACGGTGCTGCCGCTGGTGGAAGTCGTGCGGGGCGACGGCACCAGCGACGACACGATGCAGGCGACGTATGACCTCTGGCGCCGGGCCGGCAAGCAGCCCGTGAAGGTGCAACAGGACATTCCGGGATTCATCCACAATCGCCTACAGCACGCCCTGAGCCGCGAAGCGATTGCGCTCTGGGCAAGTGGCGTGGCCACGGCGGAGGAGATCGATGCGGTGGTGGTGAACGGCTTTGGGCTGCGCCTCGCCAGGGTGGGGCCGCTGGCCCAACGCGATCTGGGCGGCATGGCAATGAACGTCACCATTGCCACTACGCTCTATCCCTCGCTCAGCAATCTCGCCGACGCGCCCCAAGCGATGAAGGACCTGCTCGCGCAAGGCGCCGTGGGGCTGGAAGCGCGGCGCGGCTTTCGAGATTGGGGCGATGCCGATCCCCGCGTGACGCGGCGTGAGGTGGAGCGTACCTTGCTGGCGGATCTGTTGCATCGACAACGGACCGAGGAGTAGGGTTGTCGTGCCGGTCCCGCGCAGAGCCTCTGAAGGGCCGCCGTTCGCCGCCGCACTCTTGATCGATCGGCAGCGCGGGCGGCTCCCCTACTGACTAGAGGGTGCCCGTTCCGCGTAACGTACCAGGTCCCGCGCTTGTCCCACAGGGTATCCTTGGAGGGTGAGTTCCCCACGCCTAAGCGTCATCCAGCGCAGCCACGCCTGGTAGCGTTTTGCCTTCCAAGAACTCTAGCGTGGCCCCGCCGCCGGTAGAGACATGGGTAATGCGGTCTGCCACACCGGCGGCCTCAATCGCCGCCACGGTTTCGCCGCCGCCCACGATGGTCACGGCGCCGCAGGCTGCCAGCGCGTGGGCGAGCGCCCGTGTGCTGCCGGCAAACCGTTCCTCCTCGAAGAGGCCGAGCGGTCCGTTCCAAAGCACGGTGCCCGCCGTCTCAAGGACAGTTCCGATGGCAGCCACCGTCTGCGGCCCCATGTCGCCAATCATCAGGTTCGGTGGGACTCTGTCAATTGCGACAACGCTTCCGGCGCCTTGAGAGTCGCCAACAGGGCCGACAACAGCGTCAACGGGCACGAGCACGGTTACGCCGGCGCGGTCTGCCTGTCGGAGAAATTCACGGGCTACGTCCAGCTTGTCGTCTTCAACGAGGCTCTTGCCAACGGCGCGGCCCTGTGCTTTGAGGAGGGTGTTGGCGATGCCGCCGCCGGCCGCGAGAACGTCGATCGTGTTCAACAGGTGCGTGAGCACGCCGATCTTCGTGGAGATCTTTGCGCCGCCGATCATGGCGACGAACGGCCGGTCCGCCCCGGCCAACAAGCTGGAGAGGGTGGCGATCTCCTTTTCCATGAGCAAGCCGGCCGCGCTGGGCAGGTGAGCCGTCACGCCCGCCGTGGAGGCATGGGCGCGGTGAGCGGCCCCAAAGGCGTCGTTTACGAACACATCCGCCAGCGACGCCAACTCGCGGGCAAACGCCGGGTCGTTCTTCTCTTCCCCAGCGTGGAAGCGCACGTTTTCCAATAGCAATATGTCCCCAGGCGCCAGGGCCTGGACGGCGGTGGCAGCCGGTGCGCCGATGCAGTCCGGGGCAGTGGCCACCGGGAGACTAAGAATATCAGACAAGCGGACGGCCACCGGCGCGAGTCGCAAGGCATCGTCCACTGCCCCCTTAGGCCGCCCCAAATGTGAAACAAGGATGATCTTGGCGTTGCGCGCGTGCAAGTACTCAATTGTCGGCGTCGTCGCGCGTAGACGGGAATCATCGACCACTCTCCCCGCGGCAAGCGGCACGTTGAAGTCCACCCGCACCAGCAC
The DNA here is from genome assembly GCA_022824225.1 of Chloroflexota bacterium. Taxonomy (GTDB): domain Bacteria; phylum Chloroflexota; class UBA11872; order VXOZ01; family VXOZ01; genus VXOZ01. Next base: position 72,665 of record JAJEAH010000063.1, on the reverse strand, counting down.
AGTCTTGCCGGTTAGGTCGATGTCACGCAGTGTCTTCTTATCCATAGCAACTCCCTGTGTTGCCGGACCTACGGCTGCGCTGGGCGATGAACATAAGAAAAGCCGTGGGAGTTGATGCCCACGGCCTCTTTTCAGGCGCCGCCCACGAGATTCTCAGACCGGCAGCGGCCTGAGGCTCAGACTGCTGCTTCCTGCGGAATGGTCTGCGCAACGCGCGCGGTCAGGTCGGCAATGCGGCATGCGTAGCCCCACTCGTTATCGTACCAGGAGACGACCTTGACCAAGTTGCCGGAAACGAGCGTAGAAGGCAGGTCCACGATGGAGCTCTGCGAATCGCCTTTGAAGTCCATACTGACCAACTCCTCACCGGAGCAACCCAGAATGCCCTTCAGGGATCCTGCCGCGGCCGCGACGAAGGCAGCGTTCACGTTCTCGGCGGAAACACTCTCCTCGACCTGGCACGTAAAGTCCACCACGGAGACCGTGGGCGTGGGCACCCGCAGGGCAAAGCCGTCCAGGCGGCCCTTCAGTTCCGGTATGACCTGGACCACCGCGCGGGCCGCGCCGGTGGTGGTGGGTATGATGTTCAGCGCGGCCGCTCGCGCGCGACGCAAGTCCTTCTGATCGAGGTCGAGAATGCGCTGATCGTTCGTATACGAGTGGATCGTATTCATCAGTCCTTGGCGGACCGTAAAGGCATCGTGCAGCACCTTTACCACCGGCGCCAGGCAATTCGTGGTGCAGGACGCGTTGGAAATGACGCTGTGCGCGGCCGGATCGTAGGCAGCATCGTTCACGCCCAACACGATGGTCACGTCCTCATCCGTGGCCGGGGCGGAGATGATGACCTTCTTGGCGCCTGCCGCCAAGTGCTTGGCCGCGGACTCGCGGTCCGTGCCCACGCCGGTGGACTCGACAACAACGTCTACGCCCAATTCTCCCCACGGCAACGCCGCCCAATCGCGCTCAGAAAGAATGTGAATGTCACGCCCATCGATCGTCAGGGCGTCATCGCTTACGCTGACTTCGCCGGGATAGCGGCCGTAATTGCTGTCGTACTTGAAGAGATGGGCGTTAGTCTGTGGGCTGGCAAGATCATTTACGGCGACTGGCGTGACGTCCGGCGCCCGCTCCAGAATGGCGCGCAAAGCCAGCCTGCCAATTCGACCAAATCCATTAATTGCTATGCTTGACATCTGCTCGATAGTCCCCTTCTGCACAACGAAGAACGCCACTTACCAGCATACCGTAAACCGCGAGTTACGTTCAGGAGGCCCGTGCCGCGCTGGAACTGGCGCGCTTGCGTTCGCGCTTGGAACCGCTGTACTCGTTAAACACCTGCATCACGGCCTGGGCGAGTTTTGTCGCATCGTGCCGGTATGGGACCTCCATGTCGATAACATCGGCCGTGATTACGGAAAGGTCGCCCACTGCGGAGTCTGCTTCAGGCGTTTGCACCAACTCGAAAGTCCCGTTCGCGGTTGGCACCTTGGTGCGGTCGTTCGCCAGCACGAAACGGCAAATCTCAGGTGGGGCGTGTTGGCGCAGCGCCGCCAGATGCTCGTCGACGCCGTAGTGAGCGGTTTCCCCTGGTTCCGTTGCCACATTGCAGACGTAGAGCTTGAGGGCGGTAGATTCACTCAGGGCTTGAGCAATCTCGGGCACGAGCAAGTTGGGTAGCAGGCTCGTGTACAAACTGCCCGGCGCGAGAATGATGAAGTCAGCTTCCGCTATCGCCCGACACGCCTCAGAGTAGGCAGGGGGCTGCGCCGGGTCCAGGAAGACGCGCTTGATGGATGAACCCGCGCTGCCGACTGCCGATTCACCCGCAATCGTGCGGCCGTCCTCGAGTTCCGCGCATAGTTTCACACTTTCGAGGGTGGAAGGCATGATTTGCCCGCGCACGGCCAGGACGCGGGAAAGCTCCTGTATGCCCGACTCAAACCCTCCCGTCAGGTCAGCCATGGCGAGCATCATGAGATTGCCCAGGCTGTGGCCTTCCAAGCCGTCACCCTTGCTGAACCGATAGTTCAACATGCGCGTCATGAGCGGCTCCGCGATAGCGAGGGCGCCGATGCATTGACGCACGTCGCCGGGCGGCAGCGCGCCGAATTCGCGGCGCAGGCGTCCGGATGAGCCGCCGTCGTCCACCACGGTCACAATGGCGGTCAGGTTGTTCGTGAATTCCTTCAGGCCGCGCAACAGGACCGACTGGCCGGTGCCGCCGCCGATGGTGACGACTCGCGGCCCGGTCTTGAGCATTCTGCGGGCGTAGATGAGGTCAACCAGCCGCTCCCGTTGCCGGGGCTCCGCGACAACCTCCATCAGGGAATTATAGAGTTTGAAGATTGCCAAGACGGTGATGGCCAATCCTATCGAGCCCACCAACATGGCACGGAACGGGTGCGGGATGAACTGGAGGGTTATCGTCTGAACGGGCTCTGTGAACGGTTCGGGAACCGCCAAGGTTCTGTATGCCCAGGCGAGTTGCATGGCGCCGGCGAGAGCAAACGCCATGAAACCCAACATGAGCAGCACGATCCAGCGCTTGACGTGCATTCCGGGATAGAGCCACTTGCGTGAGGGGAACATCTTGCGTTTGGCCTTTATGGGACTGGGGACACGAGGGCTGCGCTGGCCTCATGTCCTATGATACGGCAGTGATTCGTCGCTGCAAAGTAGAACAGCGGAGAATCAGGGGCATTGGCCGCCGGCTGTAATCGAAACCAGAGTTCTGCATGTCTGACGGACACAGAAGACTGCGGGGAAGCATGTGCCGCAGACCGCGGTCTGCATAGAACTCTCAAGTCTCAGTCTTTCCACTGCGGGGGGTTGGTGCGGGGGTTGCTTAGCACAGTGGGGATGCTGGCATGCAAGCACGGTTGGAGAAACGCGCCACGCGCATGGGCGCAAATGCAGCAAGTGTCAAGCCTACCCCATGCCTAAACAGGTCAAGCAAACTAATCGGAGCGATGAAGTAGCGAGGCAATAGAAGGGGAGTAAGACGGATAAGAGTGTAGCGGTAAAGAGTAGCTAGCGGTCAATAGCAGTAAAACGGGCAGGTATGCTAAGAGCGGACAGCTTTCTCTAGTGCGGAGGGCTAGCGGGAACGAGAAGAGGGCCGCATCTGCAACGAAACCGGCTGTGGCGCCCCTTCGTTTTCGCAGGCACGGTCAATTGGCACTTCGGTCTCGGCATCGCTGGGCTCAACGAAGCCCTGCGCGATCAGCCAACTCTCCACTTCCTCTCCCGACACATCAATCAGCACGTGCTCACCGATGGCAATGCACGGCTGCATAGTCTGCCCCGTGCGCTGTACCATCTCGCTGAAGTTAGCGGCGTTGTTGATGATGTCGCGGTCGTCGAATTCCAGGCCGTACTTTTGAAATACGGCGCGCACGCCATTACTCCACCCACAGAACGGCTTCATCCAGGCGATGATGGTCGGGTTATCAGCCATGTTACCTTGGGTTTCGCTTTCTGCCTGAGCCATGACGTGGCTTCCTCTATTGATACGGGCCTCCTGCACGATTCGTGACCCTAGTATAGCACAACGAGCGAAACGGATTCGCCCCTACAGGGGACATTGGGCGAGTTTTCTCGGACTATTCGGACTCGATCCAGACCGGGCTTGACCACGCGGCGTTGCCGTCGGCCTGAAGCACCCGGACATAGTAGTACCCCGGTTGCGCCGCCGGCGTGTCGCGCCAAGCGTGTTCTACATGGGCCGCAACGCCCTGGATCGTGTGCACTTCGCTGCCGTCCCGGATGACGTCAATTCTCGCAATTGATCCCGTGCCAATGGCGGCCACGCGCACGGTGTAATCAGACGCCGCGGCGGCGCTGCCGCCCATGCAGACGCCATTGACGCTGAAATCGAGCAAAATGCGCTCGCAGGTGGTGGCATAGGTCCTGCGGGCCAGCAGGGCCTCCCACAGCGCCTCCCGCGTGCACTCGTGGGCGAGCACGGCGGTGATGCCGCCGACCGGCCGCAGCCGATAGTTGATGCCTCCCATGGTATCCATGCGCGAGCCGGGATGGCCGCGATGGTTGTCGGTGCCGCCCACAAAGCCGAGGCGCAGCCCCTTGGCCAAAGCGCTGCGGGCGGACGACCCATTGCCGCCCAGGATGACGGGATCGCCAATTTCCTCAACTTCGAAAGATCCGCGCAATTGGCATATTTCAACGTGGCGCTGAAATTCGGGATGGCGCCTGCTCCAGTCCGTCGGTTGCCAACGGCCAAACGTGGTACCACCCTCGGAGTGCGTATTGGGATGGTGCGGTATGACCAGCGCGCGGCCCGGCGGTAACTGCTCCCAGAGATCGTTGGGATCGTCGGGCGTGGGACACGGCATGTCGTCGTCGAGATAGTACACGTTGCGGTGACCGTATGCGCCCGCTCTGCTGTATTCGTATGCCAGGAAGCTGACAAACTCGCCCGGCGTGTTGTACTGCTTGGCGCACGCCTGGCTGCGCGCCCAATCGCTGCCGCCCTCGTGGTCCGTGACGGCGACGAAGTCCAGGCCGCTAATGTAACGGGCATACCAATATGCGTCGTCAATATCACGCACGCCGTCGCCGGAGAGGTTGGTGTGGTTGTGTACGTCGCCCCAGTAGATGTTGTAGCCGCCGGGACGGAACTGGGGCGCTACCGGCGCGCTTTTGCCGATGATGCCGCTGCGCTCGTCCCGCGCCCGCACAACGTACACGTTTTTCTGCCACGGAATCTCAATTGTGGCTTCGGCGACACCCCGGCCATCCGTTGCCGCAGTCGCAGCAGCTTGCGAGTCGCCGTCCGCCCTATCTACGGCCTCCAGCTTTAGCGCGCCCTGAAAGTCCGCGCAGACGTTGCCAAAGGCGTCTCTGGCGTGCACGTAGACGCGAACGGCAGCGACTTCCGGCTCGAACTGCGGCACGGAGACCCCGAGCTGCGCCGGTTCGCCGGGCAGGACGGCGAGGCTCGGTTGCGCCTGCAGAGCAAAGTGGCGGCCGCCGCCGCGAACGGGATAGTCCGGATTGCTGTAGTCGGTATTTCCCTCGATGTCTACCCCAACGTCGAATTCAGAGTCTACTGTGACTATGTCCTGCGCCTGTGCGGGCTGGCGAAAGCCGGAAACGTAGCTGCCCGGATGGCCAAGTGTGACCGTGAGCGTGTCTCCGCCGCACAGCGGCTTGCCCTCCAGCACGGCGTAGATGACCGGATACTGCGAATGGTGGTAGGAGAGCGGATGGCCGTTGACGACATCTACCCGCACGCTGGTGCCAGGCACATTAGTAGCCGCCACCACGTTGCCCACGTCCCAGCGCTGCTTCTCGCGATGCGGCGGCGCGATGCGCACCCCGCCGCCGATCGCCATGCCCTGCGCGCCTACCGTGAATTCGACCTCCCACGTGCCGTACTGACCGACGGTGACGGGATCGGCCGGCGCGATGCGGGCCGTGTAGTCCGGCGGCGCGAGACCGGCGCTCTGTTCATGTATTGAATCAGACTTCATGCGGTGTCGCAGTCTTTGGGAATCACCGGCAGCACGATGCGGGAGGGCCGCCCCGGCTCGTGGTAGACCGTGTTGTGCGCCTCCTCCAGCCGCGTGTGGCGTCCCAGCGGCTCGCCGGTATTGGGATTGACATCGAAGCGGGGAAAATTGCTGCTGGAGATATCCAGCCGGATGCGGTGGCCTGCGGCGAACACGTTGCTGGTGGGATACATCTCGATGGTGAGCGGCGTGGGCGTGCCGGGCTCGAGCATCTCGGCCTGCTCGCGGCTGTTGCGGTAACGCGCGCGCTGGATGCTGTCCGTGATGTTCATGGCAAAGCCCTGGGGGTAGTCGCCGTTGGGCGGATGCACGTCGAGCAGCTTGACCGTGAAATCCGTGTCCACGGCCGTCGAGGCGATCCAAAGTTTGACGGTGAGCGGCCCGGTGACCTCGATGTCTTCTTCAAGTGGCGGCGTCTGGAACACCAGCACATCGGGCCTGGCCGCCAGCGGCAGGCTGCCGGAATAGCCAAAGAAGCGCTCATCTCCCCGCTGGTCGTACGCGCCGGCCACGAGCACGGGATCTCCCGCCGACAGGTTGCCGCCGATGGTCGGCACCGGGTCGGCCGGGTCGAACGTAAAGGAACTTTGCTTTGCCTGTTTCGTGGGAGACGGCGTATCCGCGCTCAGGCCGCCGTCGCCGTGCAAGTAGAAGTGCGTCCACTGCGTGCGCGCCAAGGGCCACTCGTCTTCGGCCCGCCAGCGACCGCCGTGGTCCAGGCGGCCGTCGCTGTTGCGCGTGCCGCTGCCGCCGCCCATGACGAAGATCTGCACCGGCTTGGTGTGGGCCGCGCCGGTGTCCTCGCCCTTCAGCCAATGGTCGAACCAGTGGAGGCGCAGTTCGTTCATGTCGTAGATCGCGGCGTCGCGGCCAAAGTCCACGTCGCCGGCATGGGAGACCTCGGCGCTGCCGGTGCCGTGGGTAAAGGGCCCCATGATGAGGGTCTGCGGCGAATCCTTGCGCTCGCTTAGCTCGACATAATTGGTGCACGTCGAGCGCGCGTAGGAGTCGTACCAACCGCCAAAATAGACCGTCGGCACGTCGGCGTGTTCGTCGTAGAAGAGTTCCGGTCCGTAGCCGGGACGCTCCCAGTATTCGTCCAGGTCGCCGTGGGTGAGCACGTCCAGGTGCCACTGCTCGTAGCTGGGCAATTCGGCCAGCGGCGACACGCCCTTCTTCAGAGGCGCGTTTTCTACCCACTGCGCCACGTTGGCAAAGGCGCTGTCCAGGCTTTGGCGCAGGCGCGGGTCGCTGAGCGCCTCTTTGCTGGTCGTGGCCATACGAAAGGCGTAAATCATGAAGCGCATCTCGCAGGCGCCGTTGTGCCGCATGGAGGCGGTGTGGTAGTTCCACGGCCCCTCCTCGACGAACATGCCCGCCAAGCCGGGGGGATTCAGCGACGCGAGCGCGCTCTGCGTGCAGCCGGCATAACTGCATCCGGTGGTGGCGATCTTGCCGTTGCTCCAGGGCTGCTCCACGATCCACGCGCAGGTGTCATAGCCGTCCGGCCCCTCGTCGCCAAAGGCGTACCACTCACCCTCAGACGTAAACCGCCCCCGCACGTCCTGGATCACCACCACGTACCCCCGCCGGGCGTAGTAATGTCCCTTCCGCCGCAAGCCGAGACCCGTCTTGTCATACGGCGTGCGTTCCAGAATGACGGGGAACTGTCCCTCTACCGCTGTCAGCCCCTCTTGTGTCAAGCCAACGCTCCCCTGCCCGCCGTCCACTGGCAGCGCAGGGCGGTAGACATCCGTTCCGAGTTCAACTCCGTCTCGGGCGGTCACCATGACGTTCTTGTGTATCACGACACTGTACTGGGTCGGTGAAATCTGTTCGTTAGTCACTGAGAATCCTTTTCTTCCCACTTGAAAGCCAGCAAAACCTAGTAGACATGGCAGTTGCAAGGCAGCTAGTTGGCATACAGTATGCCAGAGACTCTCAAGTCTCGGCGCAGGCGAAAACGCTTAGGGTCTTAGCATGCCAGACTACTCATCCTGAGCCTTGACTAGAGCCAGGACTTCTCTCTTGAGAAAGGGGTAAGTCGTTTACGACGACCGCCCACGTCAGCTTAAGGTCTACGCTGGCATAGGCATGAGCGAGACGTTTGCGCATGGCAACGATTCGGCCCCACGGGACTCCAGGATGGACGTCAGTGAATTCCTAGGGAAGATTGCGCGTTGCTTCCCCAATGACCTCCAGTCTTCGAATGACAGCGTCTTGCTTCTCTTGCGAAGAGAGAAACGCAGGCTCTGTAAGGTTCTGAGTATAGCACTCGATTAGGTCAATGCTATCCAAGATGTCTTGTAGGAAGACAAGGGGGTCTGAAGTCATAGGACTAGAGAATCGCCACTTGCTCAGCAAGAATACGTTCGCGCAGGCGGGGATGGAGAGAGCGATAGGTCAGAACGTCAACTTTGCGACCTAAGGCCTGTTCCAGATCCAAGCCCAGGCCGGCAAGATCAAGCAGGCTTGCTCCCTCAGGCAATTCCACCAGGAAGTCGATGTCGCTCTCCGGTCCCAGTCTACCGTGGACTACTGAACCAAAGAGACTTGCCCGTTTCGCGCCGTACAGTTTGAGAATCGGCACGGCGATTTGCTTGACCGCATCCGTGGACAGCGGGGGGTCCGGACTTGTGATGGAACTCACCAGCACCTCCTCCCGGTCACCGTCGTAGTGTAGCCCTTCGAGTTTGCAGCCTGGTCCTACCCGCGTGGCGTGCCAGAGTCTCCAGGCAATCATCGGGGGACATTCGCGCAGACATGTGCGTTCAAGCCTTGGTCACCCACACCGGGCTGCTCCAAGCCTGGGCAACGCGGCCGTGGACCAGGTCGCGTTGGCGCACGCGAACGTAGTAGACGGCGCGGGCCGGCGGCTTGTCGTCGGTCCATTCCAGGCTGAAATCCAGGGGCGCGCTGGCGCCGGGGAACCACTCTTGGTGGACGACAGTGAAACCTGCATCGGGTTGGTCGAGATCGGCGCGGAGGATGTGTATCCAGCGCAGGGGACCGGTGCCCAGCGCCTCTACCTGCACGACCACCGGCTGACCGGCGGCTATGGTCGTCTCGCCGCCCATGGGTTCCCCGTTCACCGTGAGTTCCAAGTAGATGCGCGATCCGGTGGAGCCGTAGGTGCGGCGGTTGCGAATCGCGTCAAAAGCCGCCTCACGCGTCAGTTCCGGCGCCCAGACCGCCATCGTACCGAAACCCTCCATCCCCGGCTGCGCGCCGTGATTGTCCGATGAACCGATGACGCCCAGCTTGAGTCCGGCCAGCCATGCGTCCACGGCATAGTTGCCGGGATCGCCCGGGCCGTTGAAGGTGAAGTCGGAAACGTCCATCGAAATGGGATGGTCCGGCGCGTACTCCTCGCTGAGCCCGTGGGATGAGTAAATCTCGATGCTGGGACGGAATCGCTGGTCGTGAATGCGCCAGTCATGCTTCACACCACTGCCGGGCCGCGCGAATCCGCCCGTATGGTGGGGGATGGTGAACATCTCGCCTTCTAAGTTCTCTCGCTCACCTCGTTGCCAGATTTCTTCCGGGTTCTCCTCGTCTTGGTAGTTGAGCGGGCCCTCCCCATCGCGGTAGTAGACGTTGTGGTGTCCCCATGGCGCGCCAAAGCTCGCCTCATAGCCAAGAATCGTGGCGAATTCCCCGGGCGCATACCACTTCTCAGTGTAAGCGACGTTCATCTGCCAGTCGTCCTGGCTCATGCTGCGTCTGTCGTTGTGGTCGGTGGCGCAATAAATGTCGAGCAAAGAGGCGTAGCGCGCATAGCGGAAGTGGTCGTCCCGCGTGCCGGTGCCGTCCCACGAATACTGGCTGTGGGAGTGAATGTCACCCCAGTAGAGGCCGCCGGAATCGCCACCCGCGCCCGTCGCAGCGGACTGGACCTTGCTGGGGTTGGAGAGGCCATACAGCCTACCGTCGTGGGAGGTGCCGCGCAGGCGCAGTGCCCCTTCCTCCGTGGGCGTGACGTGGAATTCGCGGCAGCCCCACGTGCCGGCTGCGCCGAGCTTGACGGGACTGGGGGGAAGAGTGGCGGCGCCGGTCTCGGTGACAAGGTAAATGGCGGTTTCCGGCGCCGAGACCGCATTTTGGAACTCGTCCAGAGCCACCATGCGGACCCGCGCCGGTTTGCCCACCACCGTGCGTGACTCGAGCACGATGAAGAGCTCTACCGGCGGGCCGGGCTCATTGCTGAGCAGCGGCAGGGCCGCCTCCGGCAAGAGGGCAAACTCCCCGCCTCCCGCCGCGTCCACCGCGGCGCGCACGCGCTCTGGTGAACCCGTCCACAGGGGCGGCGTGAAACCCCGTCCGCCGTGGGTCATGTCGCCGTACACGACGCTGACCACGTCGCCCGCCTGCAGCGCGCCCTCCACAACCGTCACCTGCACCGTCCACGAGTAGCGGCTGCCCGCCGGGTAGCCGACGTTGCGGCGGTACGGCTTCGCGTATTCGCCGTCGGTGGCGTCCAGCACCTCGTAGCGCAGGCGCACGCCGGGCCGGTCGGTGTGTGCGGTGACGTAGAACGGCGCCGTGGGGTCCACGCTCTGCACGCGCCGGCCGGAGTTGCGCCACCACTGGTGCCAGCGTTCCGGCAAGGCCACCTGCAGCCCGCCGCCGGTGGCAATGCCCTGGCTGCCCGCCGTGTACGTCACGACCCACGTGCCCCACGTGCCCGCGCGGCCATGGTTGGGCGCTATGGATACGGCGCCGGTCTCGTTCAAGTCCGATTGGGATGGCATGTCAGATCGCTTTCTGTTGGCTTTCGGGCCGCTTTGTACCGGCGGTGGGGCATCGAGGAAAAGCGGGCACGCATGAGCGCGCCGCGCTGCAAGCCGCCCATCAAACTGGTGACACAGGCAAACGACAGCTTCGGCGCTTGCCTGCGCACTAACCGCAGGTCGGCGCGGGCTTGGCAAGACACATCTAGTTGCGTCAAGCCGCGCTGCTCATTTGACATTCGCCGACTACCTAGCACAATAGCAAGTGGCAAAAGTCCATACAAGGGTAAGTAGTGGTGGGGCGCCGCCCCAGGAGGCGTGATTAGAGCTTGACTGAACAATCGATCAAGGCTCTCGTGGCTGAATTCGCCGGTACGTTTTGCTTCTTCCTCGTGGCTGTGGGAGCCAACATTACGCACGCGCTCCTTGTCATGCGCGGCGGCGAAGGGCTTGGCTTGACGGGTATCGCGCTTGCCACCGGACTGGCCCTGGCTGCGCTGATTACGGCGTTCGGCCACGTCTCCGGCGCGCACTTCAATCCGGCCGTTACCGTTGCGGCAATCGTCCTGCGCCAGGTTTCTGTCACATTGGGAGCTTTCTATGTTGCCATACAACTGGCGGCGGCGGTCCTGGCCGGCTTCACGTTGCGGGCGCTGTTTCCCGCCGCTGCCTGGCAGGAGGTCAATCTCGGCACAACCGCCGTCGCGGCCGACATCTCATTCGGCACGGCCGTTCTCGTCGAAGCTCTGCTCACCTTCATGCTGGTCAGCGTCATCTTTGGCAGCGCGATCGGCGCGAAGGTTCCCGGCGCGGCCGGCTTTGCCATCGGGTTCACGGTAGCCGCGGCCATTCTTCTCGGCGGCCCCTTGACCGGCGCTTCCATGAATCCGGCGCGCACGTTTGGCCCGGCGCTGGCGGCCAACTCTTGGGACAATCACGTGGTCTACTGGATCGGCCCCATGTCCGGGGCGATTCTTGCCGCGCTTGTGTACGGCTTGTTCATGCAGGAGAAAAAGCCCAATTGACGCCAGAGGCATGCGCATCCGGCGCGCTATGGTAGAATGCTTGCCAAACAGGCTTGTGAATTGCCGCACAAGATGGACCAAAGAGTTGTCGTAGCGGAGTAGGTCACGCATGGAAGCCCAGACTACTGCGGAGAGCGCTTCGAGCGCGGAGGGGGCGAGGTCAGCGCGCCGGATCGTCATCTACGATACGACGCTGCGGGATGGCGCCCAAGCCGAGGGGCTTTCGTTCGCCGCATCGGACAAGCTCAAGATTGCGCGCAGATTGGACGAGCTGGGGATCCATTACCTTGAGGGCGGCTATCCGGGTTCCAATCCCAAGGACCAGGAGTTCTTTCGCCTCGCCCGGGAAATAGAGTGGCAGCATCTCACCATCACGGCTTTTGGCAGCACGCGCCACAAGTCCACGAATGTCGAGAGCGATGCCGGCGTCCGTGCCCTCATCGGCACCGGTGTCCGCGCGGTCTGCATCGTGGGCAAAGCGTGGGACCACCACGTGACGGCGGTGCTGGAAACGACCCTTGAAAACAACCTGGCGATGATCGGCGAGACAATCGCCTATCTCAAACGCCACGGGCTGGAGGTATTCTTCGACGCCGAACACTTCTTCGACGGCTATCGGGCGAGTCCGGCGTATGCCATGTCTGCGTTGCGCGCCGCCCAGGAGGCCGGCGCCGACTGTTTGGTCTTGTGTGACACCAATGGCGGCAGCATTCCCGCGTACGTGGGTGAGGTGACCCGGACTGTCGAAGCGGAATTCGATGTGCCCATCGGCATCCACGTGCATAATGACGCCGATCTGGCTACGGCCAATACGCTGGCGGCGGTGGAAAACGGGGCCTCACACGTGCAGGGCACGGTGAACGGCGTGGGCGAGCGCTGCGGCAATGCCAACCTGTGCACGGTGATTCCCAATCTGCAACTCAAGCTGGGCTATGCGGCAATCCAGGACGACCAATTGCAGCACCTCTCGGACGTGGCGCGCTTCGTGAGCGAGATCGCCAACATGTCGCTCAACCCGTTCATGCCCTACGTCGGCCATTCGGCATTTGCCCACAAAGCGGGCTACCACGCCGACGGCATGGCCAAGAGCCACATCGCCTACCAACACATCGATCCGGCGGCGGTGGGCAATGAAATGCGCGTACTCATTTCGGAATTGAGCGGACGCAGCAGCGTGCTTTCCCGCGCCGAGCGCCTCGGCTTTCGTCTCTCTCGCCAGAGCGAAGATGTGCTCGGCTTGGTGGAAGAGATCAAGGAGATGGAGCAACGCGGGTTCCAATTCGAAGGAGCCGAGGCCTCGTTCGAACTGCTCATCAAGCGCCGCCAGCCGGACTACGCGCCGCCGTTCTCTCTCCTCGATTTCCTCGTATTGGTTGAAACACGAGGCGGTCGGAGTGTTCTTTCGGAGGCCACAGTCAAGATCCAGGTTGGCGACGAGGTGCAACACACCGCCGCCGAAGGCAACGGTCCCGTGAACGCCTTGGACACCGCCATGCGCAAGGCGCTGGTTTCCGCCTATCCGCAACTCGAACGGGTGCGGCTCTTGGACTACAAAGTGCGGGTGCTCGATGAAAGCAGCGCCACGGCGGCCGGTGTGCGCGTGATGATCGAAAGCACGAACGGCCATACGGAATGGAGCACTGTGGGCAGTTCCACGAATATCATCGAAGCGAGCTATTCGGCGCTGGCTGATTCGTTGGAATACGCAATCCTCGTAACGGACCACTAGTTTCAGATCTTAGAGCCCGTTTACACTCGTCTTTTGCACGACCAACGTTCGCCCCCGTATCCAGAACGGGGCAGGCTCTGAGCACTTCGACAAGCTCAGTACAGGCTTGTCGAAGGGTGAGAAGAACCGCCGCAAGTTGGCAGAAAGCCGTCCATGATTCGACAAGGGCTTCGCGCAGCCATCGGCGCGAACGACTAACAGCGGCATTGCGGACTTCCTCTTGGTAGTGTTAAGTCTGACTCTGAGGCAAGCGCATGTCACGGGCTCAATTCCAGCGCCGCGACTCTGTATCTCCGGCTACACTCGCCGTCACCCGGGATTTCTATCATCACTGACAAGCCTGCGGAAACCTTCGATCTAGTCATCTATGGCGGCACGTCGGCCGGCGTGATGGCCGCCGTCCAAGCCAGCCGGATGGGCCGGTCGGTGGTGCTGGTGGCGCCGGAGCGCCATCTCGGCGGCCTCTCGGCCGGCGGACTCGGCTTTACGGATACTGGCAACAAAGCCGTAATCGGAGGTCTCGCCCGCGAATTCCACCAGCGCATCTGGGAACACTATCAGTCTCCCGACGCTTGGCGTTGGCAAGAGCGCGCGGCATACGGCAACCGCGGCCAGGGTACGCCCGCCATGGATGGCGAGCAGCGCACGATGTGGACATTCGAGCCGCATGTGGCGGAGCAAGTCTTCGAGGATCTCGTCGCGGAGCACAACGTCGCCGTACGGCGTGACGCATGGCTGGACCGCGAGCACGGCGTGGCCCTTCAGGACGGCCGCATCCGGAGCATCACTACCGTCAGCGGATCCACCTTTGCGGGTGCAGCCTTCATCGACGCAACTTATGAGGGAGACCTTATGGCGGCGGCCGGCGTCTCGTACCGGGTCGGCCGTGAAGGAACCGCAAAGTTCGGTGAGGAATGGGCGGGCGTGCAGAAGGACGCCCGCCACCATGGCCACAACTTTCCCGATGGCGTGGACCCCTATCTCGTCCCCGGCGATCCGTCGAGCGGCCTGCTGCCGCGCATCAGCCCGGAACCTCCTGGCGAGGACGGGCGCGGCGACCGGCGGCTCCAGGCCTACTGTTTCCGACTGTGCCTGACCAAAGTGCCCGAGAACCACGTGCCATTCACCAGGCCGGACGCCTACGACCCGCAACAGTACGAACTGCTGCTCCGCGTTTTCGACACCGGCTGGCGGGAAACTTTCCGAAAGTTCGACCCGATCCCGAACGCCAAGACGGATACGAATAACCACGGACCTTTCAGCACAGACAACATCGGGATGAACTACGCGTATCCGGCAGGTTCCTACGCGGTCCGCGAGCAGATTGTCCAAGAGCACACCGGCTACCAGCAAGGCCTGCTCTATTTCATGGCCAACGATCCCCGCGTGCCTAGCGATATTCGCGCTGAATGCGCCGAGTGGGGACTGGCCCGCGACGAGTTTACTGACAACGGCAACTGGCCCCACCAGCTCTACGTCCGGGAAGCGCGCCGTATGGCAGGCGCATTCGTCATGACCGAGCACGAGTGCCTCGCCAAGCGGGAAGCGCCGGAGCCGGTTGGGATGGGCTCGTACGCCCTGGACTCGCACAACGTGCAGCGTTACGTCACGGACGATGGATTCGTACAAAACGAAGGGGACATCGGCGTGAAGCCGTTGCGCCCCTACGGAATCGCATACGGGTCGCTGACACCGAAACGGGAGGAAGTGCAGAACTTGCTCGTGCCGGTCTGCGTCTCCTCAACGCATATCGCCTATGGCTCGATTCGCATGGAACCGGTGTTCATGATCCTGGGGCAGTCCGCCGCGACGGCAGCCGTCATCGCCGACCAGCACGGGATTCCCGTGCAGGACGTCGATTACGCGGAGTTGCGCGCCCGGCTAAACCAGGACGGCCAGGTTTTGACATACACGCCGCCGCAGCCGGCATAGGGGCTGGCGCTAAGTCACCATGCAAACCATGGCAGGCGGACTCTGGGTTGGCTGTGGGTCGCGTGCCCTGCCTGGGAGCGAGGTGAATCAAGAGACGGTGCGCGCGCAGAAACTGCAGTAGGTACGTGCGCTCCCGTCCGTGGTGAGGGAAGTGGCGCGGGAGGATAGTGCGCTGCCGGCCATTGCGCACAAGAGGATAGGGCGGGACAGGCGATGGCCTGCCCAGCGCGGTAGACTCTCTCCGGACGAACCCGCTTACACGTGCGGCGCGCTGCGGATTCCTCGCATGCGGGCAACCCAGCGCTCCGGCGCATTGATTTCGTCCAGCGTAGGCATCGCGCGGTCGGAATTCCACACGCGATTGAGGAACGGCATACCCTCCGCGGACACGACGTGGCGCACGAAGCGTTCGCCCAGCCGATACTGCGCAAGTTTGAGATCAAAGCCCAGCAACCGCATGACCGCGCGTTCCAGCGAGCCCCGTTTGCGCTCTTCCAGCCGCTGGCGCATGGTTGGGAAATCGGCAATGAGTTTCTTGCCGAGCTCGTCCATGACGAAGTTGCCGTGGCCTTCCACCACGCACATCACGGCTTGCAGCCGCGTGAGCAATTCTCGCTGATCCGGCGTAGTCAACGCCCCCATCAGGCCGCCCAGGCTCGCGTCCTTGTCCTTGGCTTCCGCGCCGGGTAAGAGCATGGCGCGCAAGGGTTGGCGCGACTCCCTGAGCAGTGCGCTGAAGCTCTCCACGTACGTCTCGATGAGACTCGCCAGATGGCCGGCAAGCCACGGCGCGATCTGAAACTGCACGGCGTGAGTAGTCTCATGGAGCGCGATCCAAAGCCGGAAGGCATCCGCCGGGATGCCGAGGCGGGACTGCAAGCGGCGAATGTTCGGCTCGACAAAGTAGATGCGGCTGTCCGATTCCGGTTCAGCGCCGTCCTCCAGCGCCGGCGGCGCGAGGAACGGCATATCGAATTGGCCCAAGACGTGCCGCGAGAGAAAACCCAGCACCATACCCGTCTGCGCGGAAAGCGTGAGTTGCATGCCACCGTGGGCCAGACGAAAGAGTGTGCTGGTATTGACGCCCACGCTCTCCCGGTAAACCTCTTCAACCGGATGTAGGAGCCGCTGCACGTTGCTGAGATTGCGCCGCACCCAGAGCGGGCGGTCGACTACCTCGATGTCATGGCAGGCGGCGGGCACGTTCAGTTGAATGAACGGCTCAATTCGCTCGCGGCTCAGCGCCGTCAGTTCCTCGTACTCACCCCGCAACTCCGCCAGTATGTTGCTGGGCAGCATGCTCTCCGGGCTGCGCGCGGCGACGCGCAACGCGATGCGCTCGGCGCGTTGCCAGTCTATGACGTGGGGCTGCACGCGCCTGGCCAGCCGGCGGGCCATGACATAGCCGCCGCTCAGCATCATGCCGCACACCGCGCCCAACAGGGCGGCGCGTCTCTGTTCAGGATTCACAGCGCCACCGCTTGCCCACCGCCCGGCGCGCCGGCTGCGTCTTGTACGTTAGACCCCAAAGGTGTCTCCTCTGTTCTACATTGTCGCCAAATATAACATACCTGCGCACAGCGCAGGTATGTTCGTATTCTCCCGGCAGCGGCAGCGCCTTCGCCTAATGCGAACGGAAAACCGGTAGCAGGCGCTGGAGCGCTGCCTGTGCCCTGTAGACCATATTCGCGGTTCAGGTGGGTGAAGCTACCGCTTCTTTGCCGGAGGCGGCCTTGACTTTAGCGGCCAATTCGCTATCGGTCGCGGCCTCGACGGCAATCTGCTTGAATTCCTCGGCGCTCATGCCCAAATCATGCAGCACCCTTTGGTCCATGGGGCAAGGGTAGATGTACTCGCCGATGTAGCCGCCATGCTGGGCGCGGGCTTTGTCCGCCATGCGGCCCACCCATTCCAGCCCGTCTATTACGAGTTCGCGTTCGCGCGGCTTCCACTCTTCTGCCATCGGTCTCTCCTTCGTCAGTGCAACGTGGCTTACGCTGTGTCCTCACATACTGCGGCGAGGCGCGCCCGAACTGCCCTCGCGGGCGAATTGGCGGCCACGGGCGTGAGCGCCACCCGCAACGCCTGCTGGAGGCTGCCATCGCGCGCAGCGACGTTGGCGTTACCGGCCCCGATCTCTCCAGTCATGACCAGCCGCATCACTTCGCTCCACAGCAGCAAGTGATGCATATCCAACTGCGCGCAATCAATCCATTCACTATCAACGTACCACTGCGCTTGGCCGAGGGTCAAGAGTGAACTATGCGCCGTCGCGTGCGCTATCGCGTGCGCCTTCGCGCGAGCGGAGGAGTGCACGACGGCTGCGTACTGCGCCAGGCGCGCTTCCGGCCAATCGAGCCCCAGCACGGCAAAGTCGAGAAAGCGCACGCCGTCGCCGGTTGCCAGCACGTTGTTTGGCGTGCAGTCGCGCCCGCCAAGGGTCAGGCGGCCGGCACAGAGAGCGTTGGCTACCGCAGCCCACTCCCGGCGCAGGCCGGATTGCCAACCGGACGGCAAATTGCCAAGGCGGCTCGTTGCCAGCCGTACGTGGGTCTCGTACGCGCGGCGGCAGCGCTGCCGCACCTCCCTGTGGCGCCGTTCGCGCTCGCCGGTGTCGTCGAGGCGGAGCCGCGCCGCCAGTCCGGTGAACGCCGTTTCCAACGCAGCGCAGCCGCGCACGAGGTCGTGGGCCACGCCGCTTAGCGAGCGCCTTGAGTCAGCAGGAGACTCCTGCCTGCGAAGAACTAAGTCCGCTACGGTCGGAAACTCTAGCCACTCCGTGACGACGACGCGTTGCGAAGCCAGAACGCGCACGGGGCGCACCACTGGCGCGCCCAGGCCGTGCAGCATGCGCAGGACGCCGAATTCCATCTCCGCCGCGCCGGCATGGGCGTGCTGCTTGACCGCAAGTACGCGGCCCGACGCCGTGACGGCGCGCCAGACACGCGCGTCCTGAGCGCCACTGCCAACAGGCCTGAGAGACTGAACGGCGCCCTCCTTGGCAACCAGCAGATCGTACAGTTGGCGTTCCAATTCAGCTCCCGGGAGCGTTGCCATTGCCGGTGCGGTTCCCTTCTCAACTGGGCATGGCCCAAGCCCTAAGTGGACTTGTTGCTCAATTGGTCCGATTCTTCGAGTGCGACTTGAAGCCGCACTGTCGCCCGCGAACTGTGCCCGACGCGCCCGGCCAAGTGACATGCCACCCCGGACAACGCAGGTAACTTGACGTGTCCGCTCCCTAAATATCGCCGCGTGCCCGGCGCTCCTGCCCCTATCCTACCCAATCCTCGTCAACGAGAGACTTCTGAAATCCGCAGTGGCAGCGGGCGCACCACTAGCCGGTTTTCCCCATCGCGAACGGCGCTCGCACACGCCTTGCCAGCCGGATAGGCCACACTTCCCCTCCGACTGTATGCATTGACAAGGAGGGTGAGCCAACGCCTTTCCAGGAGCGCCGAAGGAGCGAGCATTCTGGTAGCCGCATTGGCCCTATGGTATCATCACAGTGTCGCATTCAGGGACACGACGGCAGGATTCGAGCCAGGGAGTGGGCCATGGACACGCGCAAACTCGTCGAGCGCTTGCAGTCCATCGTTGGAGCGGAACACGTGGTGTACCGGCCTGAAGACCTCATCGTCTTCGAGCGCGACGCCTCCATCGACGCCCAGTTGCCGGCTGCCGTCGTCTTTCCCCGTACGACCGCCGAAGTAAGCCGTATCCTGGCCGTTGCGAGCGAAATGCAGGTGCCGGTGGTGCCCAAAGGCGCCGGAACCGGGCTCTCCGGCGGCGCTGTGCCGGAGGAAGACGGTATCCTGCTCTCGGTTAGCCGCATGCGCGACATCCTCGAAATCGATGCCGAAAACCGCACGGCGCTGGTGGAACCGGGCGTTGTGAATCTCGATCTCTCCGCCGAGGTCGAAGGCCTCGGCTTGTACTATGCCCCGGACCCATCCAGCCAGAAGGCGTGCACCCTGGGCGGCAACGTGGCCGAGAACTCGGGCGGCGCCCATTGCCTGCGCTACGGTTGCACCATCAATCACATCCTGGGGCTGGAAGTGGTCTTCCCCGGGGGCGAGGTGGCGTGGCTGGGGGGCAAGGCGCCGGATGCGCCGGGCTACGATTTGCTCAGCGCCGTCATTGGCTCCGAAGGCACCATGGGCGTGGTGACCAAGATCCTGGTCAAACTGCTGCCGCTGCCGGAAGCGGTCGAGACCTATCTCGCGATATTCGACAACGTCCCCGATGCTTGCGAAGCGGTCTCGGCTATCATTGGCAACGGCATCATCCCCGCGGCATTGGAGATTATGGACCAGGTGGTCACCCAAGCGATCGAGGAAGCGCACCACGTCGGCTATCCGGCCGGCGCCGGCGGCGTGCTCATCGTCGAGATAGATGGCATGCAGGAGGAACTGGACGAGCAGCGGGAGGCCGTGCTCGACCTCTGCCGCGCGGCCCGCGCCCGCGAGATCAGAGTTGCGCAGTCAACGGCCGAACGCGAGGCAATCTGGGCCGGGCGCAAAGGCGCCATCGGCGCGTTGGGCCGGCTGGCGCCCAACTACTACATTCAGGACTGCGTGGTGCCCCGCACGAAGCTCCCGGAAATCATGCGCTTTGTCGAAGACGTGGCAGAGCGGTACGACATCATCATCGCCAACGTCTTCCATGCCGGCGACGGCAACTTGCACCCCAATCTGCTCTTTGACGTGCGCGATAGCGACCAGGTGCAGCGGGTCATAGCCGCAGGCGAAGAGATCATCCGCGCGTGTATCGACGCCGGGGGATCGCTTTCGGGCGAACACGGCATCGGCACCGAGAAGCAAGAGTACATGGGTTGGCTGTACAGTGACGACGACCTGGAAGCCATGCGCAAGCTGAAGCGCGCGTTCGATCCCGATTGGCTCTTCAATCCCACCAAGGTGTTCCCCACCGGCGAGGGTCCGCATGCCGCGAAGATTCACATTGGCAAGGCCCCCGTTCATGCCACCGCCGCCGCGGCCTGGAAGTAGGATGCAAAATCCCCTTGCAGACTGAGACGCTTCACACCCGGCTTGCCGACATTGCCTCGCCGGAGGCAATAACCGGCGATACGCCAAGCGTGGATGGCAAGCGGCCCGGTCTCAGCGTTGCGCCCTCGTCGGCGCCCGCGCTGGCGGCAGTGGTTGCGGAGCTGGCAAGGGTAGGAGCGGCAACCCTGATCGTTGGCGGCGGCACGATGCTCGACGTGGGTGGTCCGCCCGCCGCCGCGGACGTCGCTCTGCGCACCACGGGCCTCGACGCCGTCACTGGCTACGAACCCGCTGATCTTATCGTCACGGCGGAGGCGGGCGTAACGCTGGCCGACTTGCAGGCAACGCTCCGCGCCCACAATCAAACGTTGCCCCTGGACGTTCCCTATCCCGCCCGAGCAACCGTGGGCGGGGTCGTGGCGGCCAACGCCCACGGCCCGCTACGCTACGCATTTGGCACCGCAAAAGACCTGGTAATGGGGCTGCAGTTTGTGCAGGGCGACGGCACGCTGGTCAAGAGCGGCGGTGAAGTAGTGAAGAACGTGGCCGGCTTTGGGCTGCACAAACTGCACGTCGGGGCGCTGGGCACGCTAGGCGTCATCACCTCGGCTACGTTCAAAGTACATCCGCTGCCTGACGCGGACGTGACGTTGCTGTGCGCGTTCGAAGATTCCCATGCTGCATTTGCGGCGGGCCTCGACCTGCGCGCCCATTTGCCTACGGCCGCGGCCGTCATGAATGAAGCCGCGCAGCAGCGAGTGCTGGGCAAAGCGAATGGCCCTCACGTGCTGCTGGTGCGGTTCTTGGGCGGGGAGAGCGCCGTGGCGCGGCAGGCGCGCGACGCGGAAGCTACGGGGACGGCAGCGGGCGCTGCCGCCATCGAGAAAATCGGTCCTGATGCCGGCGCGGCGCTGTGGCAGGAGTGCGTAGACTTGGGCTGGGAGCCCGACGCGCCGGACGCGGCGCTCAAGGCCAGCGCTGTGCCGACCGCTACCCATCACGTCTACGGAGACTTGATGCGGAGTGCGGCCGCGGTGGGCGGCGAGGCGATGGTAGTCGGTGATCCCCTGAACGGCTCGCTGAAGTGCATTGTGCGCCGAGCCGCCGGGGCACGGCACGCTGCTCGCGAGCAGGAATCGTCCTTGGAAGGCCTGGATGGCCTGGTGCAACACGCGCGCGCTGTCAGCCAGGAGCACGGCGGCAGCCTCGTGCTGCAACGGGGCTCGCAAGCCCTCAAGGCGGCCTGTGACGTGTGGGGGCCGCACCCGCAGGGACTGGCCGCGATGCGCAGTATCAAGCGCGCCTTCGATCCCGGTCACATTCTCAATCCCGGGCGTTTTGTCGGCGGCATTTAGGCGTGGGCGCGAGGTATGGCAGCGATGGAGCGAGTGTGAAGACTGACACTGAAACGCCGGGGCTCGTAATCCCCGACAACGAAGACGAACGGGTACGCTTCGAGGGTCTCACGGACGAAGACCTGGCCCAATGCGTCCACTGCGGTCTGTGTCTCAACGCCTGCCCGACGTACCGCGAGACCGGGCTGGAAATGGAGAGTCCCCGGGGCCGCATCTATCTGGCCAAGGCGGCCAAAGAAGAGCGCATACCCATCAACGACACATTTCTCAAGCACATATTCCTGTGTCTTGACTGCCGTGCCTGCGAGACCGCCTGCCCATCGGGCGTACAGTATGGCAAGATAATCGAGGCGGCGCGGGGGGAAGCCATCCGGGTGCGTCCCGGCGGACTGACGGCCCGCTTCGTGCGCTGGCTCGTCTTCAAGCAGGTCTTTCCGTTTCCCGGCCGCCTGCGCGCGCTGGCCGCATTGCTCCGGTTCTACCAGTTAGCGGGACTCCAGGCGCTCGTGCGCCGCAGCGGCGTCCTGCGGCTGTTCGGCCAGTTTGGGCAGGCGGAAGCGCTGTTGCCCAAACTCTCCCGCACGTTCTACGCCGCGCCGAACACCGAAGTGGCGCCGGCCCGCGGCCGGACGAAACACCGCGTGGGGTTTGTTACCGGCTGCGTCATGCCCTACTTCTTTGGCGACACGAACCGCGCAACCGTGAGCGTGCTCCAACGCAATGGGTGTGAGGTGGTCATACCCAAACAGCAGCGTTGCTGCGGCGCATTGGGCGTGCACGCCGGCGCTCGCCAAACGGCGCAGGACTTGGCCCGGAGAAACATCGACGCGTTCGAGCCGTACGATTTAGACGTAATCATCAGTAACGCCGCCGGATGCGGCACGGCGCTGAAAGAATATGGCGACCTGCTGGAGAACGACCCGGCCTACGCGGAGCGGGCGCGGGCCTTCGCGGCGCGGGTCAAGGATATTAGCGAATACTTGACCGAAATCGAAATCGACACGAAGTTTGGCGCAATCGAAAAGCGCGTGACCTATCAGGACGCGTGCCACCTGGCGCACGGGCAGCGCGTTCGCGACCAGCCGCGCGCTTTGCTTCAAGCGATTCCGGGACTGGAGTTTGTGGAGATGAAGAATTCGGACCACTGTTGCGGCAGCGCCGGCATCTACAACATCGTGCAGGCGGATATGTCGCAGCGCGTCGTGGCGCCGAAAGTTGTGAACATAGAAGCCACGGCCGCGGACTACGTTGCCGTGGGCAATCCGGGGTGCATGCTGCAGATGGACAGCGCCCTGGCGGCGGCGGGGGTCGCCACGCGGTCAATCCATACTATGGAATTGCTGGAGCAGGCGTATCAGGCCGCGGAGGAAGAGGCCAAGGGGTGACCCTGGCCGGTATGCGACCGCTCTATTCGCACGTGTCCATTCGGGGGAAGGATTACGCGCCCTGCCGCAGGGCAGAACTCAAGCAAACACATTACCAGGCGCGAACGCGAACTCAGGAAGGAGCTCTTAGACATGAGCGAGAATGGCGTAAAAGACCTCACGATCATCGGCGGGGGGCCGACGGGATTGTTCGGGCTATTCTACGCCGGTGTGCGCGGTCTCGATGCACAACTCGTGGAAGCGATGGACGAGTTGGGCGGCGCGCTGGCCGCCCTCTATGCGGAGAAATTCGTCTACGATATGGCCGGGTTCCCCGCGATACTCGCCAAAAACCTCGTTGCCGCCATGTACGAGCAAGCCAACCAATGGCAGTATCCGGTCCATCTTTCCCAGAAGATTCTTGACTTCGATGAGGATGACGGCATCTACGTGCTCCGCGCCCAAAGCGGCGAAGAGTTTCGCAGCAAGTCTGTACTAATCGCCAACGGGAACGGCGCGTTCGCCCCCCGGAAGCTCAGACTGGCGGGCGTCGAACCGTTCGAAGACAAGCAGATCTTCTACACCGTCAAGAATATGGATTTGTTTCGCGACAAGCGTGTCCTGGTAATTGGCGGGGGGGATTCGGCGCTGGACTGGGCGCTAGCCTTGGATGAAGTCGCCAAGATGGTCACGCTCATTCACCGCCTACCGGTGTGGCAAGCGCATGAAGCCACGGTCAAGCTGGTGTTCGAATCCAATGTGGATGTCCATTTCCCCCGGCACGAGGCGCAAGAACTACACGTATCCGACGGCAAGCTAACCGGCGTTACTATCGTCAATCTTTCGTCCAAAGAGACCTTCGATCTGGACGTGGACGTCATCCTCATCTGCGTCGGGTTTCTCATGGATACCACCGTCATACGCAAGTGGGGAGTTGAGCTGGAGGGCAGAAAGGGCATCAAGGTAGACCCGGCAACCATGGTGACCAGCCGCCCCGGCGTCTACGCCGCCGGCGACATTGCCGCATACGAAGGCAAGATCAATCTTATTGCGTGCGGCGCATCCGAGGCGGCCATGGCAGTAAATCAAGCAGTACGGTATATTAACCCCGATGCGCGGCTGGCTCCCGGTCACAGTAGCGACATGGACATCTTTGCCAAGCGGGATTAGCGGTCGGTTCGACCGCCTGGTGAGCGGGTCCGCCGCCGGCAGGCAAGCACAGTGGAGGAACGTCATTGGCCACGCAACCGGGCGAAGTAGACAGCGCTGCCGCCGCTAAGTATGCGGCTCTGCGGCGCGAAATCAAGGAGTGCGCCCAGGAGCCCGGCGCTACGCTTGACATGCTCCATGCGGTACAGCGCCAGTTCGGGTATTTGGAGCCTCAGGCCGTGGGCATGGTGGCGGAAGAGTTGGGCATTACCAAAGCGCAACTCTACGGCGTTGCGACCTTCTATACGATGTTCTTCTTTGAGCCCAAGCCCCCTGTCATCGCCCGCGTGTGCGTGAATCTGTCATGCCACCTGCGCGGCGCCCAGGAGGTACTGCATACATTGGAAGAGGCCGCGGCGGCCCAGCCGGAGGACTTCGAGGTAGAAGAGGTGATGTGTCTGGGGCTGTGCGAGCAAGCGCCCGCGCTGCTGGTCAATGAGGTCGCCGTGGGCGGGGTCTCGCCGGCGGAGGCATTGCAGAAAGTACAAGCCAAGGTCTCAGCCATTGCCGGCAGTGAGTAGAGCGCGGCAGTGAAGCGGCGACCGCGAGGAGCGTGAGGCATGGAACAGGTCTGTCTGCGGCGGATACATAACGAGAATTCTCAAGACATAGCCTCTTACCAGGCGCATGACGGCTACGCCGCGCTGCGTAAGGCGCTGACGGAATTGTCGCCGACGGACGTCCATGGTGAAGTGGAAGCAGCCAATATGGGGGGCCGCGGCGGCGCCGGTTTTCCTACCGCTATGAAATGGCGTTTCCTGTTAGGGGCGCAGGGCGAACCTAAGTACGTCCTGTGCAATTTCGACGAAAGCGAACCGGGCACGTTTTCCAACCGCATAATCGGGGAAGAAGACCCCCACCTGCTGGTGGAGGGCTGCGCGCTGGCCGCCTACGCCACCGGCTGCTCGATCATCTTCATCTATATCCGGGGCGAGTACTTCCTGGCATACGAGCGGGTGAAAGAGGCGGTCCGGCAGGCGTATGAACACGGCTTCCTGGGTCAGAACGTCCTGGGCAGCGAATTTTCAGTGGAAGTCTACGTGCGTCGCGGCGCGGGCGCGTACATTTGCGGCGAAGAGACGGCAATCATGAATTCCCTGGAAGGCAAGCGGGGCTATCCCCGGGCGCGGCCGCCATTTCCCGCCAACGAAGGCCTCTTTGGCAAGCCTACCCTCATCAATAACGTGGAAACCCTATCCAACCTGCCCGCAATCGTCTTGAACGGCGGCGAATGGTGGAACAAGCTGGGTGTTAATGGCGGCGCCGGCCTGAATATCTACTGTCTCTCCGGTCACGTGGAGCGCCCCGGCGCATACGAGTTGCCCATAGGCACCACCGCACGGGACTTGATCTACGACCATGGCGGCGGCGTCTGGCAGGGCCGCGAACTGAAAGCCTGGAAGCCCGGCGGCGCCTCCAGCGCAATTCTGCCCGCCGACATGATCGACCTCGTGCTGGACTTCAAACCGGTGCAAGAGGCCGGCACGATTCTTGGCACTTCAGGCGTCATCGTGATGGACGACCGCACGTGTGTGGTGGATGCGGCAATCCGCGACGCGACGTTCTTCGAAGAGGAATCGTGCGGCTTCTGCTTCCCCTGCCGCGACGGCACCCGGGTGCTCCGCTCTCTGGTGGAGCGCGTGCGCCACGGCGTGGCGGCGCCCGACACCATGGATCTCATCGAACATGCGTCGCAGGACATGATGGGCGCGTCGTTCTGTGGGCTCGGCCAGTTTGCGCCGTGGCCCGTGGTGAGCACCGTGCGGAATTTCCGCCAAGAGTACGAAGCCCACATCATCGAGAAGGTGTGTCCGGCGGGTGTGTGTCCGATGGACGGCGTCGAGCCGGATGAGCACGTGGACCGGCGCACACTGCAAGAAATGCTGGTGGCGCAAAAGGGCGGCGCGCTGGCGTAGGCCGGTTGCGCTTCACATCGCGAGCCGCGTTTCCTGCCGCGCGGACTGCCGTTTCCTAGTATCGACCGCGGGCGCGTCTTTCTTCTCCGCAGCCCTTGCGACGTGGCGGCCCCCCCTCAACTCCTGCACCAAACGGCGCATCCCCTTTGTGCCGCGCACCACAAACCGCATAGCCAAGTTTGAGCGCTTCTCTCACGTGATTTTGCGGGTCGGCTCCCGCGGCGGCGTCTG
Organism: Chloroflexota bacterium; assembly: GCA_022824225.1. GTDB lineage: Bacteria > Chloroflexota > UBA11872 > VXOZ01 > VXOZ01 > VXOZ01. Next base: position 46,634 of record JAJEAH010000063.1, on the reverse strand, counting down.
ATCCGCCGTCTCAGTGTAGCTCTTCGGCACTTTCAGGATTGTCGCGCCGCCAAGCGCAAAGAAGAATGCCATCATAGTGAAGACGGCGGGGTAGCCCAAGAGCGGCTGGATGCCGTTGAAGATGTCCAGCACCACGCCCGCGGTCAGACTGGCGAGGGCGTCGCCGCCGGATGTGGACAGATTCGTTAGACCCATGTAGAGCCCGGCTGCTTTGGGATCGGGTAAGAGGTCGATTGCTAAGGCCCAATCGGCAGTAATGAAAATGCCTACCGCTACCCCCAGTATCGAAAAGCCGACGAGCAGCATGGGAAAGCTCGTTGTGAAGATCAAGAAAAGGGAGGCAAGCACTCCCATGCTGCAGGAGGCAAGTACCAGCCTACGTCTGTCCGTGCGATCCGCTACCCAGCCGGCCGGTATGGAGATTATCGCCGCCACGCCGATGAGGACGCCAAGCGCGATGGTCACGTTCAGTCCTGCGCTGTCTTCGCTGATGCCCAGGCGCTCACGGATGAAGAAGAGCAGCAATTGGTTCCCCGCGAGCAGCCCCATAAAGAAGAACAGCCGCGAGAAGAGCACCCAGGCAAAGCCCGGTCGCTCTTTCAACTCGGCGATGCGGGTGCGCAGCTCGTCGAAGACGCCGGAGAATTCAGGCTTTTCTTCCAGCGGATCCTCGTGAATGGTTACCGCCGAGACAACCGCCACAAAGACAAGCACGGCGGCAGCCACGAATAGGTAACCGCCGGGAGAGCCGCGGTCAAGGAACATTCCCGCGGCAAACGCCCCGAACAACGTTCCCAATTGCTTTGCGAGGCCCAAGAATCCCGAGGCGCGTCCCCGCTGGCTTGCCGGCACGAGATCCGGGACGATGCCTTGATACGGCCCTAGCGCGCTATTGCCGGAGACCTGGAGCAGGATAACCATTGCCAAGAGCAGAGCGTAGTTGCTCACAGCAGCCATGAGCAGCAGGAAGAGCGCGCTGACGAGCGAGCCGATAAGCATGTAGGGTCTGCGGCGGCCCCAGCGCGCCATGCTGCGGTCACTCACGCCGCCCATGACGGGCTGCACGACTACGGCAACGAGGAGACCCACAAAAACCAAGATGCCAAGATACGTGCCCTTCTGCGCTGAACCCATGAGTGTCTCCACGCGGTCCGGCAGGTAGACAACGTACAGTCCCGCCCAAGCGGTGGAGATGCCCAGCCAAAAGAGGCTGAGCCGCGCTAAGTACGGCAATGATACTGGCTTTAGGTCTCTACGCGACATTGGCAATCCTTACCCTTGGTGATTGGTGCGTGTTTCGATGCCGAGTATCCACGAATAGCGCTTTCACGTAGAACCTTCTATCCGTTCCTTATAATCTTCCAACAGTCGCCCGCCTTTGTAAAAGAGGCAACACGCACTGATTTGTATATCGTGATACAAATCAGTGTGATTGAAGTTGCGGTGGAGCTTGACTTTACGCATTTGCATAATGACCGCAACGAGCGACACCACGATTCCACCGAGAATGCAGCGTGCGGTTGAGGCGTCCCTGTGCATCGTGGAGTGTCTAGGAAGTCCCACGACACCCGCCATGGCTGACCCGTAGTCAATAGTGACGGAGAATTATTTGGCGCGTGACGCCATCCAAGCACAATAGGCCAGCAGCTTAGCCAAGATGACCACGAGGAACTCATCCTTTAGCGGTTGCGTCGTTCAAGCACATGCCGATCTCGCGCACATACTTTCACTTGTAAACCCCGAGGCTAAGGTCGTGCCTTTCCACAACTTGCGCCGCGCCGCTGATGACTGGCCGCTCACTTCACGCACCTTCCCCCAACCACAGTCTCGCGGCGTCTGCGTTGCCCACTCCGGCCTGAGTGTTCACCGCCTGGTTCTGGCGGGCGAGGCAACAGATGTTATTCCCCAGTGTAGACCTTTGGCACCCTGAGTATGATTGCCGCGCTGAGCGCAAAGAACCCCGCCATCATGGTGAATACGGCAGTGTAGCCCAGGAGCGGCTGCATCCTGTTGAAAGTGTCCAGCACCACGCCCGCGCTGAGGCTCGCCAGCGCGTCTCCGCCGCCGGTTGCCAGGTTGGTAAGGCCCATATACAGGCCCGGCGCTTTGGGATCCGGCATGAGATCGATCGCTAGCGCCCAATCGGAGCAGACAAAGATTCCCACCGCCGCCCCAAGCAGCGCGAAACTGATGAGCAGCATGGGGATATTGGTCGCAAAGAGCAAGGTTAGCGACGCCAGGACTCCTACACCGCATGCAGTAAAGATGAGCCGGCGCCTGTCCATGCGGTCTGAGATCCAACCTGCAGGTACGGTAAATGCCCCGGCGACGACGATCAATACCGCTAACGCCATGGTTACGTAGAGACCGGAATTCTCTTCCAGCCCCAAGCGCTCTTCCACAAAGAAGAGGAGAATCTGGTCTGCTGCAAGCAACCCCATGAAGAAGAACAAGCGGGAGAGTAAAATCCAGGCAAACCCGGGTCTTGTGCGTAGCTCCGCAAGGCGTTTGCGAAACTCGCTCAATACGCCGGCAAACTCCGGTTTTTCCGTTAAGGGCTCTTCGCGGATTGTGAGCGCCGAGACCACTGCCACGAAAACAAGGACGCCAGCAGCGACGAAGAGGTAATTGCCGGGCTGTCCGCGATCCAAGAACTGCCCTGCCACAAGCGCACCTAACAGGATTCCGATTTGATTGGCGAGACCGAAGAACCCTGAGGCGCGTCCCCGCTGGTTCTGTGGCACCAGATCGGGAATGATGCCCTGGTACGGTCCGTGCGCGCTATTGGCCGAAATCTGGAGTAGAATCACAACCGCAAACAGCAAGGCATACGTGCTGACTGCGGCCATGAGCAGGAGAAAGAGGGCGCTTACAAGTGAGCCCAAGAGCATGTAAGGCTTGCGCCGACCCCAGCGTGCGGTCGTGCGGTCGCTCACCGCGCCCATGAGCGGCTGGACAACTATGGCGACCACGAGACCGGTTGAAACCAACAGGCCGAGAAATGTGCCCTTGTTCGCGGAGCCGACGAGTGTTTCCACTCGGTCGGGCAGATAGACGATATTCAGGCCCGCCCAAACGGTTGAGAGGCCCAGCCAGAAAAGGCTGATGCGGGACAGAAACGGGATTGAGACGCGCTTCTTGGTCTCCTGCGACATGTCGTTCCTCCCTCGCGGCGAGCCCTTGCGCCTTTGCGCAAAGGGATGTGGGCGTTCTTCTCAACTGGCGGCCTGGGCATTTAGCTCGTCAAAACGCGGGATGTGACACTTTAGGACTTGCCATTGGCCGGAATTCCAGGATTGTTCGCTGCGGGCTCCTGCTGGTCTCGCAAGTGCCTCCCACCTCGAAAGAAGAGATAGCAAGCGCCAATCTGCACGAGATGATACAAGTCATTATGGTTGAAGTGGCGATGAAGCTTGACCTTCCGCATTTGGATGAGCGCGGCGACGAGGGAGACCAAGACGCCACCCACGATGTAGCGTGAGTTGGCGGCGCCCTTGCGCAGCGCGGCCGGTCCGTGGAAAGCGACGATTCCAGCCATGGCGGTACCGTAGTCAATGATGACATAGAGAAACTTGTCGTGGGCCGCCATCCAACCGCAGTAAGCCAGCAGTTTTGCCGCAATGCTCACGAGGAGCTTGCCCTTCAGTGGCTGCGTTGTGCAAGCAAGCGTGGCGCTTGCGAGCATGCTTGCGCTGGTGAACCCCGTAGCCAGGGTCGTGCCCTTCCACAGTTTGCGCCGTAGCGTAGGCGACTGGTCGCCCACGGCATGGGAGGCGCCGCCCAGCACGGCCGCAATCGCGGCCGCTAAGAAGCCAAGGCCCCACAGAATCTGGGAGCCCTGCCGCTGCGCGCACCCCTGGCGAACAAGCGCGATACCCCACCGGGCGTTGCAGAAGCCGAGCGCGAGATCAGTGAGTACGGTCATCGGTTCGTGGATGCGGATTGCCGTTTCCTTTCGCACCTTGGGCCGGAGGAGGCCGAATGCGGAATGTGGTGAACGCGAGTCTGGGAGGCATGTAGCTGGCTGCGGGCCACTTGGCAAGGAATCTCGCGCAGAGCAGGTCCCGTAGTCAACCGACCACATCCGCGAACATTGCCGTGTAGTGACGGTACCAATCGCTTTGGTACCGCTCCTCCGGGTCGTGATGCCGCTTGAGGCGGAGGAACTCCGGCATCTGCGGGTAACACTGCTCCACCTGTTCGCGGGTGGCGTGCTTGTGGTACGTCAAGTAGTAGCTGCCGCCATACGCAATGGCCCGGTCGATCAACCGGCGAAACGCCGCCGCCGCTCCGGTTTGACCCGCCGGACTGTGGTCAACGTGCAGATTGAAAATGACGCAGGCAAAGCTCTCCCGCGCCCATGCCAGGAAGCTCTCGTCATCGCGCTCTACCAACCGAATTGTGCCGTAGACCACCTCAGTGCCGTGCTGCCGGAAGTCCTCTCGCACGCTGTGCATGAAGTCGGCCAGCGCAGGGCGCGGCACGTAGATTTCGGTGATGACTTCGGTGGCGGGCCCGGCGGCGCCCAGTCGCTGATCGAGCGCGCGATGGTAGTTCTCCTCGTAGTAGCCAAGCTGGTGCAGGTCAGACCAATAGACTTGGCCGCTGGTGGCTAGATAGTGTTCCACGTATTCTTTGAAAGCTTGCGGCTTGTTGGCGTGGGCATAGAGTATCAAACGCCGCCAATCGTCAACCGTTAGCTCTCGCTGTCCTTCGGGTATGGGGGTATCCGGGGCCACGGGGCGATAGCACGAAAACACGCCCCGTGTCAGAAAGCCGTCCGATGCGTCGTCAATCGAATACTGGAAGTCACCGTACAAGTAGCCGTCGGCGATGCGCTGTTCGAAGGCGGGCATGAGCTCGGCAATGTCGATGACGGACACGTCGCGCCGGAGTTTCCGCAACGGCATGAGGCGGAGCGTCACGCTGTAGATAACGCCGAAGAGGCCGTAGCCACCGATGGCCAGCCCAAAAAGGTCGGCGTTCTCCGCGCGGCCGCACGTGCGCGCCTGGCCGTTGGCGTCCACCAGCACAAACGACTCCACGTCGGCGATGATGGGCCGCATGGTGAGTCCGCGTCCATGGATGTTTGCCGCCAGCGCGCCGCCGATGCCCATGCGGTCGCCGCCGGTCTGCTTTTGGGCAATGGACCAGTGCGGACCGCCAGGGGGCGTGGCCTGCCGGTAGGCCACTATGAGTTCCGGCCAGTAGATACCGGCCTCCACCGTGACCGTTCCCGCCGCGGCGTCAAAGTCAAGCACTCGATTCAGCGGAGCAGTGTCCGAGAGCACCGTATCGCTGCCAAACTGCTGCGCGCCCATGGCATGGCGGCCACAAGCGATGGAGAGCGGCTTGCCTTCACGTGCCGCGGCCGCGACGGCGGCCTGAATGGCAGCCAGAGAGTCAACGGGCACGATGCGGTCCACGGTGGTGGGATTGAGTTGCGAATGCAGGTCGTTGACGAGAACGCCGGACATGGAACGGTCTGTTCCTTTCATTCACTTCCGCGCAGAATAGTGGGCGTGAAGTTTGGGATGTCGTTGACAAGCGGAAAATAGGGCCGGGGCACGTTGTGATACGTAAAGTGCCGGAGCGTCGGCGGTGTAGCTCCACGCGTGTCGAGGACGAATTCGCCCTTCGCCATTTCACTATACGTTTGGCGGTAGTTCATGGGGTTCTTTGCCACGATGAACTTTGCGCCCTCGAGGTCCATGCCCAAGGCGCGAAATTGCTCGTCCCGCCATTCGTACGTGCCGTGGGTAGTGATGAGAATCTTAGCGCTGCCGCTCTCGAAGACCGCTGAGGGACCCATGGTTGCCCACTCCTTGGCCCAAATGCCGCCGGTATACTGAAACGCGCCGTCGCTTAGTTTGCGCACGTTTCCGGTGAGGGTCAGCGGCTCACCCCATTGGGGATCTATCTTGTGTCCCAGTGTGAGGGTGACCGTATTGCCTGCGCCGGCTGCATGGCAGCGGGCGGCGGCTTCCGGATCGACCACCGGCACAATGGCAATTCCCTCGCTGAGGTCTTGCACGGCAGGGATAGTCGCCACGCTGTCTCCCGCCGCGCCGCCGCCGACACAGTCGGCGCACTCGACGAGAATCACGGGGCCGCCGCGAATCTTGAGACCCTCAGCGACGGCTTCTGCCGGGGTGAGAATCTCAGGCTCCAGCGCAAAGCGGTTAGCCCACATGCGGTCGGCAATGCGCTGCGCCAGTTCCACCGCCCGCTCTTCAGCGCCGTTGGTGATGACCAGACCGCCCCCGCCCATCTCGGCGACGTCCAGCGTGGCGTGGGCGTGCAGCGCGCTGGTGGAGATGACCTCAGGCAGTTCCTCAAATGACTTGGCCAAGCGCATCACGTCGGCAAAGGGACCTTCGCCTACGGTGCTGGCGTTGATGGCGCTGGTCAGGATCGGCACTTTCGCCATGGCCATGGCCGGTTTGTAGGCGCCGTCCAACGTGCCCAACAGCAGACGCGCGCCGCGCTCGCCGGTACTGAACGGATCGACGTGGGGATACGTTTCCCAGGCGACGAGGCCGTCGGCCTGGCGCACCATCGTCGCAGTGATGTTGGCGTGCAGGTCGAGGGTGCCGACAACCGGCACGTCGGGGCCAACCAGTTCCCGCGTCGCCGCCAGCAGGTCGCCTTCCACGTCGCCGATTGCCGTGGTGACGGCGGCGCCGTGCAGGGCCAGCAGCACGCCGTCAACGGGCAGAGCGCTTGCGAGGTCGGCCAGCAGGTCCGCCTTCAGTTGCGCGTAGCAGTCCTGGGCGATCGGTCCGCCGGGATATGCGCTCGCCACGACCAGCGGCACAATGTCCGCGCCGCGCTCGCGCAGGGCGGCCAACATGCCGCCCACCGCGCCGCCTTCTATCAACATAACATCCTGACCCCGGGCAAGCTGGCTGCGCGCAAACTCCGCATATTCGATGAGCTTGCCGCCAAACTGGTTGCACTCAGTCAGAATAGACCCAACAGCGACACGATGCGGCTGCTGCATGGTGTTCTCCCCAATTCTGCTCAAGCTGTTAGCTTGCTCAAGCTGCGAGCTAGTTCAACCGCGTGCTTTGCCTAAGCCCCAGCCTTGCCCAGGCTACGAGCGCACGAGAGTTGCGTGCTCTGCAATCCCTGAAGTCATTTCACCCGCCACGAAAACGGCGAATCTCACGAACATGCTACAAGTCCATGACGTCGGCCAAGGCCGCCACGCTTGGCTGCTCCAGGTGGGGAGCCGCCGGTGCGACCTGGTTGATTACGTCCGGCCACTTGACGCCGCTGCCCGTGATGACGCACACAACAGTCTCGCCGGGGCGGAAGTAGCCTTCCCCGTGGAGCCGCAGGAGGCTGGCGATGGTGGCGAGGGAAGCGCTCTCGAAGAAGAAACCCCGCCCGGCCATCAGACGGATAGCCTGCCGTAGCTCAGCTTCGCTCACGGCCGTGGCCGTGCCGCCGGAGGCGTAGAGCGCCTGTAACGTGTGCACACCGCAGCGGCCCTCGATGATGGACGTGGCAAGCGAGACCGGCTCCGGCTGGACCTCGATTTCGTGCCGGTTGTGGGAGAGCGCGTGCAGCAGGGGATGCGTCGCTTCGGTTTGGCAGCCCACCATGCGCGGCAGGCGGTCGATGAGCCCCATGTCCCGCAGGTCAATCAACCCGCGCCAGACGCCGTACAAGCTGTCGCCGCCGCCCGTGGGTACCAGCACGGTATCCGGCGCTTTGCCGAGGGCACTGGCGATTTCGTAGCCGATCGTTTTGTATCCCGTCACGCCGTAGGGGCTGGCAAGGGGGTTGGGGTCGGATGAGCCAACCGGCAGCCAGCCGTGGTGTTCGACGAGTTCCCGCATCATGCCGCCGATCTCGGACTTGGGCATGGTCACCACCGCTGCGCCATGGATTTGCATAACGCGGCGGAGTAATTCGGATGAGCTGGGATACCCAATCACCAGCGCGCGCAGGCCCGCCAGCGCCGCATAGGCCGCCACGGCCTGACCGGCGTTGCCGGTAGAAGACGCCACGACTTTCGTGTAGCCGTGTTGTCTTGCCATGGTAAGGTTCACGGCGGCGTGGCGGTCCTTGAACGACCAGGTGGGGTTCATGGTCTCATTCTTGACGTAGACGTTCAGGCCAAGTTCAGCGCTCAAATCGTCAAGGAACGTGATGGGTGTGCCGCCCTCGTCCAGGCTCAACGGGTCGTCTGCGGCGGGGAGCAGGTCCCCGTAGCGCCAGATATTGTGCTTCGGCCCGGCATCCCACGCCGCCTGAAACCCGGCGGGCACGCCGTCCGCCACGTCTACGCCAAAGTCCAGCGGCCCTTCCCGTCCTTGGGCAAGGCACGTGGGGCAGCCGAAGGCGTATATCCCGATAGCGTGGCGCGCGCCGCAACGTACGCATTGCAGCCACTGCGTGTCCGTTCGTACCGCCGTCATATGCCAAGCCTGCTCTCGTGAGTGGATTCGACCGCCGCTGTCCCTAGCATACTATTGTCGAGCTAAACGCCGAAAGGGAGTCCCCACCGTCGGGGTTGTGTTGGGGCTGGCATGGGCGCACGGCCACTTCAGTGTAGTTGACGCCTGTAGCGTTGAGGTCACACCGCCCTGCGCGGTTGGGCAGAACTGGAATCGGCGCAGCATCTGATGGCTACGGTCTCGGTCCCGCGGAGGAATAAGGCAAATCGCTTCGCACCGGGAGCATCGTGTGGGAGCCCCCGCATCTACGCGGCCAGAAGTGTCTCGCTGATGTCCCGGTTGGTTGCCACCCAGCACCCGCCGGGCTTGTCCAGCGCCCGGCGCAGCACGGTGTCAAGCATATCACAGTGGGGATCGCGCGCCGCGAGGTACGAAGGATGCGCGAGCAAGCTGAGCACCTGCCCGTGGTCATACGCGTGGTCAACCGCCACCGTCGCGTGATGGATGTACTCCCAGCGGTCGAGGTCCAGCGTACGGAAAGCAATGGCATCGCTCAGGCCCATCATGGGTATCTCCGGCAGGCCGTTGGGATAGCGGTAGGGTTGCAGGGAATCCAGGCTCAGGCGGACGGCCGCCTCCATGTCCGCGCGCGTCGGCCGCCACGTGCGTTCGGTGGGGCACTTGTAGTGGGCGGAAGCGAACCGGAATCCCTCCTCGTGGAGCAGGCTCTGGACAGCCGGCGAGTCTTGCAGGCCGTTGGGAAACGCGCCCGGCGTGCGGAAGCCCTTGGCCGCGACCCCCAGCCGCTCTCTCAGGCCCGCGCTCGTCTGCTGGATTTCGTGGCGCAGGCAGTCCAAGGGGGTGAGGTTGCCGGCGCGCCACGGCGCGCGTTTGTACGACGGGTGCAGGTCCGGGATCCGCGCCGCCTTCACGTTGACGTGCCGGTACGTGTGGTTGTCCAGGGCATGGCCCTCTGCGACCAAACGCTTGAGATAGTCCACGTCCGGGTCCTCCAAGGCGCTGCCGACCACGAAGAATTGCAGTTCGACGCCATACTTCTGCGCGACGTCGAGCATGGTGTGCACGTATTGCTTGACGTGCGGATCGATTGCGCCGTAGTCGTCGTAGTCCGAATGCCAGTACGGAAAGTTGTACGACATTTCGATGTCGAACGTTAGGCTCAGGCAAAACTGAGCGCCACTGGGATACACCGTAACCTCCCCCTCGGAGTGCCACACAGCCCACCAGGCAAACAGGGCAGGCGCGCACGGCGCGCCCGCCCATGCCTCGTTCGTCACGCGCAAGGCCGATTGCGCCGCTCTACGCGCGGTACCGGTCCGTCACCTTGGCCAGGATTGTGGCCATGTCCTCAACGTCCTGGTCGGTGTACTTGTCGGTCCAATTCCAGCGAATGGTGGTATCCACGTGCTCCTTGGCGATGGGCACCATGTCTGCGCTGTACTCGATGTCTTTGGCAAATTCGTTCATGGGATGGTCCCACGGCCAGTGGGACTCGCCGGCCACCGTGGTCTTGGTGTGGAGGAACGTGTGGCTGTCCGGAACGAGCTGCCAGGGGCCGGGCTCGGCTTTCAAGCCCTCGGCCATGAGGGCGTCGGAGAGCTCCCAGAGGCCGCACGTGAACGCATCGGGATCGACGCGCAGGTGGTAGTACCAATAGATGTGGTCGCCCCCTTCCGGTATGTACGGCGGGATCAACCCGGGAATGTCCTCTTCTATGCGCTGGCTCAGCGCGGCGGTCGTCTCGCGGCGGCGCTGGTTCTGCTCTTCGAGAATGTGGAGCATGCCCAGCACGAACGCCGCTTCCAACTCGCCAAAGCGCATGTTCAGGCCGAAGCGCACGTGCTTGCGGCCGTAGCGTTCTACGGGCACGCCGCCGCGCATTACGCCAAACAAGTACACGCGGTCGGCAATGTCCTTGTTATCAGTCAGCAGCGCGCCGCCGTGGCCGCCGGAGAGGTGCTTTTCGGCATCGAATGAGAACGCGCCGACGTCACCCAAGGTGCCGGCGTTGCGGCCCTTGTATTTCGCCAGCGGCGCTTGACACACGTCCTCGATGAGCAGAATGTTGTGCTTCTGGGCCAGCGCCACGATGTCGTCCAACGGGCAGAGCAATCCGTACCAATGGACGCAAATGATGGCCGCGGTGCGGGGTGAAATGACTTTCTCGATCGTCTCGGCGGTGACGTTGCCCGTGCGGATGTCCACGTCCGGGAAGACGGGTATTGCGCCCTGGGCCATGATGCCGGCCACTGAACCAAGGTCGGTGATGGGGTTGACAATGACCTCTTTGCCCGGGCCGATGTCCATGGCCGCGACGATGGTGTGCAACGTGGCGGTGCAGTTTGCCAACGAGACGCAGTACTTTGCGCCGTTCACCTCGGCGAACTCCTGCTCGAAGCGCGGCAAGTACCCGGAAGACAAGCCTTTTTCGAGGACCTCATGAATGTTGTCAAAGGACTCTTGCGGGACGTCGCGGGGGAAGATTTCGGGCAGAGGATCGTCCGCCGACCGGACCGGCGCGCCTCCCTCGATCGCGAGTCTTGCGTCAACGGGAGTCTTGATTGCCATGGCGTGTGCTCCTGTTCTCAGCATAGTAGTGACAGGCGCCACCGCGCTGGGCGCCTGTCACTACACTCATTCTTGTAGTGCTTGTCGGCAGCTTAGCAGATGCAGCCGCCCTCTTGCAGCGCGATTTCCGAGACCTGCTGGGCCTCGGCAACGGCCTCCGCAACGGTAATCTCGCCGGCTTCCATTTGGCCCCAGAGCGCGCCCCAAGCGCCGTCGATGTCGGACTGCCTGACGGCCTGGCGCAAGGGAACGCTCACGTCCGCGATGGCCTTGTACGTTTCGGGTTTCTCGAAGGGATACTGCACGGCCGGGGTGTACGTGCGGTTAGGCGGAAAGCGGCCGCCGCCCAGGTTCGCCCAATCCGGCTGCACTTCCTCGCTGATGAGGTACTTGTAGAAGTCCCAGGTCGCGTCCGGCGCCGGCGAACTCCTGGCAATCCAGAAAGCATTGATCAGCAACGGCGTGCCGCGTCCGCCGGGTCCTAGCGGCACGTTTGCCAGATCGACGTTGAAGGGCGTTTGGCCCTCGACGATTTCTTGATTGATGGTCCGCGTGAACCAGGGACCGGTCAGGATCATGCCGAGCTTCTGCTCGGTGAAATTCGGCGCAACGTCGGTTTCCTTGCGGTTGAGCGGCGCATGTACCTGGTGCTTTACCACGTGGTCCAGCACGGTTTGCACAGCCTCGGCCGCTTCGGGCGTATTGATGGCCGGGGCGGAAAAGTCCTCGTTCCACCAGCCAGCGCCCCAAGACTTCAGCGCGATCACGATGCTGGAGAAAGCGTTGCCATTGAAACTCAGGCCCCAGCGCGTCACGTTCGCGCCCTCGCGGGTGGTGAGTTTTGTTGCCAACTCGGTAAGGGTGTCCCAATTCAGGTTGCCCGCCGCATCCAGGTCGGCCGGAGACGTGAGTCCCTCATTGGTCATGATGTCGTCGTTGTACCAGATGGACCGGGCGCCCAGGAACCAGGCGATCCCATACAGATTACCGCCGATCCGCTCGAGAGCGCCTTCGTAGAATTCGGAGAGGTCGACGTCCGCATCTTTCGCGATGAAGGGGTCGAGCGGCTGGATGATGTCCGCCGTGGCAAACTGGCTGATGTAGCCAAACCAGCCGTAATACATGTCATAGGCAATGCCCGCGGCGCTCGCGGCCACGGCCTTTTCCGCCACCGCAGTGAGCGGCCACGTCACGATGTCAAGTTCGACCGAAACATCGGGATTGCGCTCTTCATAGCGACCGATGACGGCGCCGTAGGTCTCGTCCCACACTTCCTGCTGGGTAGTGAAGTGCATGTACTTGATAACCGTGGCCTCCATGGCCTCGGGAGCCGCGGTGGGTTCCGGCTCAGGTTCCGCTTCGGCCTCGGGCGCATCCGCGGGAGTCGTGGCTACTTGGCCGCACGCGGCGATCGTGAGGCTCCCCGCCCCCAGGGCCGCCATCCCACCCAGGATATTCCGGCGTGAAAACCGCAGTTTGGCATTCATCGTTTAATCCTTTTACAGGCCCTTGACACTACTACGTAAATCATAGACTGGGCCGCGGCGATAGTCAATGAGACTGACTGGTTAGCCTTTGCCGCGGGAGGCGGCGCGTTGGACGCCAGCGGATGGGCTCCGGCATGGTCTTTCGGCCAAGAGGCAAACGACCCTAGACTCCGCTCATTTGCAGGTGATCCGGGAATCAGCAGAATCAGACCTCACACCGTCGCGGGGACTCACACTCTGTGGGGAGGAGGGCCGCAATGCTGTCGCATTCAAGTTGATGCATTCAGTATTCTCCGTTCGTGCTGAGCGCTTCGGCCCTTCGACAAGCTCAGGGCAGGCAGGCTCAGCACAAGCTCTGTCGAAGCACAAACGGCGCCTAGAAGGCCCAAGACCGACGATCTCGTGCCTGAGCCGTTCACCCTTCGACTCAGCTCAGGGCGAACGGCTCAGGCGCAGGCTTCAACGCGACACCATGGGGGGAGGTCCGCGCGTTCTGAGGGCGGCCGTACGTTCTGAGGGTGGCCGCGCGTTCTGAGGGTAGACGCACTCTCTGTGTGGGGGGCGCCATCCTACTACAGGCGCGATATGTTACCAGTCAGTAGACGCGCTACCCGTGTCGGGGCCGCACATCTTGTGGGGTCAGGCACTCTCTGTCATTTGCATGTTATAGAGGGCGGGGACATGGGGTGAGTGAAGGGGAAGCGCGAGGGGTGAAGCGATTGTCATTCCGAGCGCAGCGAGGAATCTAGTGGGAGGAGATTGCGAAACTCGCCGTCGCTACGCTCTTCAGGAAGACGCATCGGGGCGTAGCCTAGTAATCTGACTCTCATACCTCTACAGCCTTTTCACACGTCCACTCACTTTGTCCATGAGTCACACCCGCGCTCCGGCAGGCCGTCGCGAAAACGCCGGGTTTACGCTATAATTGATTGAGGACAAATCAAGTCCCGCCCCCATCGTCTAGTGGACTAGGACACAGGCCTTTCAAGCCTGAAACGTGGGTTCGATTCCCGCTGGGGGCGCCTTTTCGTCTCTTGCGCGATTACGTGTCACCCGAGTCTTGTCCTGCCCGCGGCGGCGAGTCTAGCGGCGACGCCCCCCTCCATAGTGTTTACCTAGCATGGCGCAATCGCGCCATGCGCGCTGCCAACACGCTTGCTCTCACCGCGTGGCAACGGCCAGGCCCTGCCCTGCCTTACTGCGGCTTGCCCGCCGTTTCCGGCCCTGCCGGCCGCGGTCGCCGGCAGGCGTCAAGCCGTTTTGTCAACCGTGCCGCCGCTGCGCTTGGGGCCGGTCGGCCTCTGTCGCTCTTGCTTTTGTGTCAAGGTTTGAGCAATTCAAAAAGACTTGACTTGCCGTAGCCAGAATGGTATTAACGGGACGTACGTAAAACGCTATTGCGCAATTGGTCGCTTCAACGTTTGGGGCGGCTGCGCGGAAAGGATACGTATCATGCGTACGTCTCGACGTATGTTCTTGGCGATGTCGGCGGGCGGCGCCGGCGCTGTACTCCTCGCCGCTTGCGGACAGGCGCAGATGGCGCCGGCCGCGGCGGAGCCGGAGGCGGAGGCGGAAGCCCCAGCCCAAGAGGCTGAAGAAATGCCGATGCGAGAGGCGATTGTTCCCGTCACGTTCTGGTACCATTCATTTCCCGCCTGGAACTTCGATACGGAGGAGCTTCCCCGGGCGCTGCGGGCGCAGTTCGATGAGACCACCGAATTCAAGATGATCCCGCTGGGCAGGCCCAACGGCGGCTTCAACGACGTGCAGACCGTGGTGGCTGCCGGCACCGCCCCGGACGTGGTAAAGACCCAGTCATGGGTGCAAAACGAATGGGGCGTGCTGGAGATCGTGCAGCCCCTCGATCCCTGGCTGGGCGCCGCGCAGAACATCCAGTTCGACGATCTCTGGAAAGAGAAGTTGAACGCAACCCAGTACCAGGGCAAGACCCACGCGCTCTCCTACAGCATCGACGCCCGCATCATCTTCTCCAATACGGATCAATACCTGGAGGCCGGCCTCGATCCGGAGAATCCGCCGCAGACGTGGGAGGAAATGGAAGACGCGGTCAATAAGACGTTTAAGAAGCAGGGCGACGACATTGAGGTGCTTTCCTGGGACCCCTTCCGCGGTTCCGGCGGCGTGCACACGTGGATGGTGCCGTACTGGCAGCTTGGCGGCGAGATCTTCAATGGTGAGAAGACCAAGTTCACCGTCAACAATGAGCTTGCCGTCGAGGCGCTCACGTGGCTCATGCGCATCTACGACCTGCAAGGCGGCTGGCCGAGCATTGCGCCGTTCCACACGGACAAGAGCAACCGCGAGCAGACGGCCAACGGCGAGATGACCCACTACTACGAGGGCAACGCCGTACGCAACGCCTTCTTCCTCAAATTCCACCCGGACTTCGAGTTTCACTACTTTGGCTATCCCCTGCCGTCGGCCGACGGGGTGCTCTCCAACTACTCCGGCGACTGGGCATTTTGCATTCCCAATGGGTGCGCCAATCCGGACGGCGGCTTCGCGGTTATCGACTTCTTCTACGAAGCGGGTGTCAACCTGGAGTGGTCGAACGTCATGGACCGCATTCCCGTGCGCAAGTCGGTGGCCGAGAGTGAGGACTACATCCAGGGCGATCCGTTCAAGCAACTGATCATCAAGGAGATGGACGGCGCGCGCTTCGTGGCCAGCGTGCCGGGCGCGCGGGGCATTCTCGGCGCGACCGGCGAAGCCATCAACAGCATCCGCAACGGCGAGGCGACGATTCCCGACGCGCTGCAGCTCTTCGAAGAGAAGGGCCAAGCCTCCATGGATGAGTTCTTGGAGAACCAATAGCGCTGAGCAACCGCCACGGCGGCACGTTGCTGAGGCAGAACACGCGGCAGGGCGGGGGCAACCCCAATAGTGACGCAATAGAACCAACAGCCAGGATCGGATTGCCGCTACCCAGACTGTCAACCACGGTAGGGGCACGACAACTTGTACGCAGTGTTGCAGGGGCACGACTCAGTGTAGGGGCACGACATGTCGTGCCCCTACACAATTGAGGCAACGTTGCCATCGCATAGGCGAGGGAATTTTGCCCCACTTGATCCAGTGTCCGAGACTAATGCGACAGCATTGGGGACAACCCCTGCCCTGCCGTCGTACCCCTGCCGTACCAAAGCTGTAGGCAAGGCGCAGAGCGGCATGGCCTTGGCGCCCCGATGCGGGAGTCTGGCGCCGGCTGTGCCCGGTCGCCAATTTCGCCCCTGATCGTTGACCAAACGCCCTCTACACTGATAAAATGAGTGTGACTGGAAAAGAGTGACCAGTGGAGGCCCCTCTTTTCCGTCAAATTCTTTTATAGGAGGGTGGCGCATGGCGGAGCAGCATTTGCTGACGCCTCAGGGCAGAGATAAGCTCCTGCGAGAATTGGAAGAACTAAAGGGCGTCCGGCGTCCTGAACTCGTCAAACGCATCCATGAAGCCATGGAGTTTGGCGGGGACTTGTCCGATATGGGGGAATACAACGAGGCTAAGCAGGAACAGGCGTTCATCGAAGGCCGCATAATCGAGATTGAGCATGTTCTGCGAGAGGCAGTAGTCACGGAGCATCACGCCAGCGCCGAAGTCGATCTGGGCGCGACAGTAATCGTGAGCGACGCAGACGGCAACCTCGAGACGTTTACGATTGTGGGCGCCCCTGAGGCCGATCCCATGGAGAACCGCATCTCGAACGAGAGTCCCGTGGGAAGCGCCTTGATGGGCCATCGTGTCGGTGAGCAAGTCAGTGTTTCCGTGCCCGCCGGCACACTGACCTATACCATCCAAGAGGTGAAGTAGCCACGGATTCGGCAGAGCAGTCACACACGTCGGCGGAGGAGTTTCGACTTCGCAAACTCGATGCCCTGCGGTCTAAGGGCATCGAGCCGTATCCGCTGCGTTTCCACCGCACCCACGCGGCGCAAGAAGCCCTGGACTGCTTCGAGACTTTGTCTGCCGCCGGGGAGACCGTGCGCCTGGCCGGCCGCATCCTCACGCTGCGCAAGATGGGCAAGGCGGCGTTTGCGCACGTCGAGGACGCCTCCGGGCGCATCCAGCTCTATTTTCGGCTGAACGTCCTGGGCGATGATGCCTTTGCCACCGTGAAAGAACTCTACGATCTCGGCGATATCGTGGGCACGGAAGGCACGCTCTTTCGCACCCGCACCGGCGAAATCACGCTCGAGGTTCGGCGCGCCGTCATGCTGGCCAAGGCGCTGCAGAACCCGCCGGAAAAGTTCCACGGCCTGCGGGATACCGAAACCCGGCTGCGCCGCCGCTATCTTGACTTTGCCGCCAATCCCGACGTGCGGCAGGCTTTCAGCGTGCGCAGCCGTATGGTCAGCGAAGTGCGCAGCTTCTTCGACGAGCGCGGCTACTTGGAAGTCGAAACACCCGTGCTGCAGCCGCTCTATGGCGGCGCGTTCGCCCGGCCGTTCGTTACCCACCATAACGCGTTGGACCAAGACTTCTACTTGCGCATCGCCACCGAACTCTACCTGAAGCGCTGCCTCATCGGTGGTTTCGAACGCGTGTACGAAATCGGCCGCACGTTTCGCAATGAAGGCATGGACCGGGACCACAATCCTGAATTCACCATGCTCGAGGCCTACCAAGCCTACGCCGACTACACCGACATGATGGCCCTCATCGAAGAGCTGTACCTTAGCGTCGCGCTGGCGGTGCACGGCGCTGCCCAGATTCCCTACGGGGACGATGAAATCGACTTGACTCCCCCGTGGCGGCGCGTGCGGCTTCATGAGGCGATCGAGGCCGCCACCGGCATCGACATCTACGCGTTCCCGGAGGCCGATGCGCTGTTGGCCGAGGTGCGGGCGCAAGGTATCGCCGCGCCGGAGCGCGTAACCTGGGCGACGCTGGTGGACGAACTGCTGGCGGAGCGCGTGGAGCCGACCCTGATACAGCCGACGCTGCTCGTAGACTATCCGGTGGCGCTGTCGCCGCTGGCCAAGCGGCGGGAAGACGACGCGCGCATGGTCGAGCGATTTGAGGCCTTCGTCGGGGGACTGGAAGTTGCCAACGCTTTCAGCGAGCTTAACGATCCGCTGGACCAGCGCCAACGCTTCGAGGAACAAGCCCGAGAACGCGCCGCCGGTGACGAGGAAGCCCAGCCCCTGGATGAGGACTTTCTCCTGGCCTTGGAATATGGCATGCCCCCGACTGGCGGTATCGGCATCGGTATCGACCGCATGGCCATGCTCTTCACGAACAGCGCCTCTATCCGCGACGTGATCTTGTTTCCACCAGTGCGCAACCGGGAGTCCGAATAATGCTCAACATACGTCGTATCCGTGAGGACCCGGCGGCAGTGAAGTCCGGCCTGGCGCGGCGCGGCGAGGACGCGAGCGTCATCGACGACGTGGTGGCGTGGGATAGCGAGCGTCGCGCTCTGCTCCAGGAAAGCGAAGCCCTGAAGGCCGAGCGGAATCGTACCTCCAAGAGCTTCGGCGCCGCGCAGGACAAGGAAGCCCTCAGCGGCTTGCGCGAGCGCATGCGCGCGGTGGGGCAGCGCATCAAAGAACTGGATGGCGCGGTGTCGGCGGTGGAGGAGCGCATCAGCGCGGCTCTGCTGGAAGTCCCCAACGTGCCGCATGAGACGGTGCCGGACGGCACAACGGAAGAGGAAAACGTCGTGTGCGCGACGTGGGGC
Source organism: Chloroflexota bacterium (assembly GCA_022824225.1). Lineage (GTDB taxonomy): Bacteria > Chloroflexota > UBA11872 > VXOZ01 > VXOZ01 > VXOZ01. The sequence goes on along the minus strand of JAJEAH010000063.1, from coordinate 28,455 downwards.
GACCGGCCGCAATTCGATTTTACTCCGCAGGCGCATTGGGACATCGGCGCGGCGCTGGACATTCTGGACTTCCCGCGCGGCGCAAAGATCGCCGGCGCGCAGTTTCCGCTGTTCAAGGGCGACGGCTCGCGCCTGCTGCGGGCGCTGGCAAGCTGGATGCTCGATCTGCACGTGCAGCAGCACGGCTATCAGGAAGTGTGGCCGCCGTTTGTGGTGCGGCGGGAAATCATGACCGGCACGGGCCAATTGCCCAAGTTCGAAGAAGACATGTACCGCACCGACCCGGATGATCTCTTTCTGGTGCCCACGGCAGAGGTGCCGGTAACGAACATCCACAAGGACGAGATTCTCGACGCCGACGCGCTGCCCCTCAAGTACACGGCCTATACCCCGTGTTTTCGCCGTGAAGCGGGCGCGGCGGGCAAGGATACGCGCGGGCTGCTGCGCCTGCACCAATTCGAAAAAGTAGAGATGGTGAAATTCGTTACGCCGGAGTCGTCATACGACGAGCTAGAGTCGTTGCGGACTGACGCCGAAGAGGTGCTGCAACAGCTCGAATTGCCGTACCGGGTAGTCGAACTGTGCGGCGGCGAGGTGGGTTTTGCCGCCGCGAAATGCTACGACCTGGAGGTCTGGTGCCCGGCTATCGAGAAGTGGCTGGAGGTGTCGTCGTGCTCGAACTTCGAAGACTTCCAGGCCCGCCGCATCAACGTACGCTACCGGCCCGCGCCCCAAGCGCGCCCGGAATTCGTCCATACCCTCAACGGCTCCGGCCTGGCCTTTTCGGCCCGGCTCTACGCCGCCGTGCTGGAGAACAACCAGCAAGCCGACGGCAGCGTGAGCATTCCCACCGTCTTGCGACCGTATTTGGGGGGCATGGAGCGGTTGACACCCACCGGTTGAGCCGACGCGGCGCCGCTTAGGTGTCGCTGGGCCAGCGCCGCAGGTCGACCCGCGCCCGTTCCGTCCCCAGCGCCTCGATCTCTGCCACGTAGCGCTCGTGGAGCCGTTGGGCTACGTCGGGGTGATCCGCTATGACGTTGGTCTTCTCATCGGGATCGGACGTCAAATGGTAGAGTTCCGCCTGCTCCAGGCCGCCGTGTTTGCCAGGATCCATGAGCGTCCACTCGCCGTCGTTTACGGTGCTGTAAAGCAGCACGTCCTCTTGCGTGGGCAACAGGGGTGATGTGATGACGGCGTCGCGGTGGGTGTCGGTCTCACCGCGCAGCAGCGGCGCGAGCGACTTGCCGTGCAGGCCGTCCCTGGTCGGCGCGCCCACCAGGTCGAGCACCGTCGGCGTCACGTCGATGGCTTGGACCAGGGCATCGGTCCGGCGCGGCGCAATTCCGGGCGCGCGGACGAGCAGCGGCACACGGGAGACTTCCCGGTACAGGGGCCAGCCCTGCTTGGGTTCCAGCACCGTGTGCTTCCCGATGTACCCGTGCTCCCCGATATAGAAGCCGTGGTCGGCGTTGAAGATGATCAGGGTGTCATCCCAGAGGCCGAGATTGCGCAGCCGCTCCACGAAATGGCCGAACCACGTGTCCACCAGCGACACCGACCCGGCGTAGAGGGCGCGGGCGTGCCGGAGTTCGGGCTCCGTTAGATAGTCGGTGCGGTCGTAGCGCGGCCAGAAGATCTTCTCTCCCTCGTAACCCGGATCGTACATGTCGGTATAGTGCTGCGGCGGGTCCCAAGGCTCATGGGGCGTGAAGGTGTCGATGTAGAGGAAGAACTTCTCGTGGGTGTAGTTGCGTTCCAGCCAGTCGGCGGCTTCCGCGAACGTCTGGGCGACGAAGTGCTCGCGCTCGTGGGTGCGGTAGTAGACGTTCTTCAAATACCGTACGGCGGCGTCGGGCGTGCGGATCTTCTCCGGCGCGCACGGCAACGTGATGGGCACGGGGTCGGTGATGTACGGCTCTCCCGCCTGGCCGCGAATGGCTTGCCAGCCGTGGAAGCCGCGGTGGAAGTTCATGCCCGGCGCGAAGAGCTGCATGTGGTCTACCACCATCTGGTTCACGTACCCCTCTTGCCCTAAGTCCATGGCCAGGGTCCGCTCGCCGGCCGGCAGTGGCGACCACCCCCGGTTTTGATAGACATAATGGCCCGTCAAGAGGTCGGTGCGGTGGGGGACTGTGGGAAACGACCCCACGTAGGCGTGATCGAAATTGACGCATTCCGCCGCGAACGCGTCGAAGTGCGGCGTGCGAATGTCCGGATTGCCGTTGGCGGCGATGTGGTCGTAGCGAAACGTATCGGAGACGATGACGATTACGTTCATGGGTCATTCCTTCGCGCTGCTCGAACACTGCTTGCGGCAAGTTGGGGCACGCCGCGCTTCGGCGTTTCACCGCAACGCTCGGTTGGCCTTGATGCCCCCTGCAATTCCCGTCGCTCATTGCGATTCATGGTATCCTAGACCCGGCAAACTCTCAATTCGTCAATCGGCTCGCCGCCGGGTATCCCAGGTAGGAAGTTCGTGCGTTGAGCCCGCGTTACGGGCGCCCCCCAAACGGCCCGGCAGCCAAATGCGCCGGCAAGGACGGAAAGCCGCTAACCGGACGCGGAACACTATTCTGGCAAGGAAGACGCTATGGCAGACATACAGGTTGGCATCCAAGCAAACGCATGGCTCCGTGAGTTTCCCATCGCAGAGAACCTCGATACCGTGCTGCGTCAGATCGCGGAGTCCGGTTACAGCGGCGTGGAGATCGGCTACCATTTCCTGGCCGGTGGCAGGTTCAACGCGCTCCGTCCCGGCGGCGCGCCGCCGGCCGGCGACAGCGATTCCACCGCAATGCCTGACCCGGCCGAGGTTGGCGCGCTCATCGCCGAACACGGTTTGACCCTGGCGGCGCTGCATACCGGCGGCAACTTCTACACGGACGATGTTGCCCGTGAGCAGACCTTGCCCAACCTGCAGATCATTGCTGCCTTTGCGCAAGCCATGGGCTGTAAATCGGTCTTGATTAGTCCGGGGGCGAAGCGGGGCGAGCCGAAAACGGACGCCGAACTCGCGACCCAGAATGAGCACCTGCGGGCTGCCTGTGCCCTGTTTGGGGACCATGGCGCCCACTGCTTCCACCATACGCACGGCCCGGAATTGGAAGACGACTTCCGGGAAATGCGGCGCATTCTCGAACTCGACGCGTCGCACATCAGCCTGGCCTACGACATAGCGAACGCCGCCCGCGTGATCGGCCCGGCGGGAGCCGTGGACTTCATCGACACGTTCCGTTCCCGCATCGGCTACGTGCATTATAAGGACTGCCGGCCCGACGGCGTGCTCGTGGAGGCCATTGGCGACGGCGCTATCGACTGGCAGGCCGTGGCGCGTTCGCTGAACGGCTCGGACTACCGCGGCTGGGTGGTGGTTGAAATTGAACCCGGTCACGGCATGGAGGCGCACCGGTCGGTGCTGGAGGACGCTACCTTGAGCCGCAACTGCATTCGCGAGACCTTGGGCGCGTAGCGGGGGCAATCACCATGGCGTACCGACGCTTCATTGACGCGCACGTGCACTATCCGCAGACGGCGTTCGATCCCACCGGCTCACAAGTCCCGATCGAGAGCCAACTGGAGAACCTTCTGAGCATGGAGCGCGCCCTCGGCTGCCAGCGGATGTGCGTGCTCTCCACCGGCAACCCGCCGGTACATGACGCCGTAGCCGCGTTGATCGAGGAACACCCGGACTTCATCGTTGGCTTTGGCTTCATTCGGCTCGGCGTGGATGACCCCGGCATTGTGGATGAACTTGGCAACATGGGTTTTCGGGGCCTGAAGACCATACGCCCGCTTGAAAATTACGATAGCAAGGCATACTATCCCTTCTACGAGCGGGCCGAGGCCCGCAACATGCCGATTCTGTTCCACACAGGCCAGCTCTTTCGCGCCCCGGGCAGCGGCTCGCGGGCCGAGGACGTTAGCACCGCGCGCATGATGCCGTGGATGCTGGATCCAATCGCCCGCGCTTTTCCAAGGCTCACCCTCATCGGCGCGCATCTGGGGTCGCCGTCGTTTGCCGAGGCAGCCTGGGTGGCGCGGTGGAATGAGAACGTCTACTGGGACTTGAGCGGCCCCATCACCATCCGCTACGGCAACCGCCAGATTGTGCACGACATGATGTACAACGCCGTGGCGGGGGCGGGCATCACGCACAAGCTGGTGTTCGGTTCCGATGTCACCCCGCCGGAAATACCGGACGTGGTCACCGCCTACGATTCGTTCCTGGACCGGCTCGGCGCCGATTCGCTGGATAAAGACCAGGTTTACTACGGCAATATGGCGCGCATTCTCGGTATTGATTGAGCTTTCAAGCCATGACCGACTACGCCTTCAGCGCCATACCCATGCTGGAACGTCCGGCCAAGCCTCGCGCCGCCGGCCAGACGATGATGATCGACTTCGGTCTCGGCCTGCGCCAGCAGGAGGACATCCTCCAACTGGCCGGCGCATACATCGATTCCGCCAAGATCGCCGTGGGCGTCGCCCGTCTCTTGCCCCGCGACACGGTCATGCGCAAAATCGACCTCTACCGGCAATACCAGGTTGTGCCTTATCCGGGCGGGCAGTTCTTGGAGTACGCCGTGCTGTGCGGCAAGGTGGATGAGTTCCTGGCCGAAGCACGGGCCGTGGGCTTTCCCGCCGTCGAGGTCTCCGACAATCTCTTGTCAATATCCTTGGCGGAAAAGCAGGCGCTCATCGCCAAGGCATCCGCCGCTTACGGTCTGGAAGTCTACGGTGAAGTAGGCAAGAAGGAAGGGCTGGCGGTCACCGTGAGCCTGGAAGACGACATACGCGCCTGCCTTGAGGCCGGCAGCAGCAAGGTGCTGGTGGAAGCGGCGGAGATATTCGGGCACGGCCGCGATATTTCTCTGGCAACGGAACTCACGGCGGCGGCCCCGCCGGAGAAGCTCATGTTCGAGCTGACCGGCCCCTGGATCGAGGGCACCGCCTACTCGGAACCGGATACGCTGGCCCGGTGGCTCATGCAGAACTTTGGCCCAAACGTGAACATCGGCAACGTGCAGCCGGAGAGCCTGCTGCGGCTGGAGACCGCGCGGCGCGCCCTGGGTGTAAACGCCGGCGGCGAATTGCCCGACGGCCTGAGTGGCAACGCCACGAATCAAGACAGTCGATAAAGAGGAATGGCTTTGGACCTCGAGCAAGTCTATCGCGACAAGCGCGTTTTGGTGATTGGCGGCCTCGGCTTCATCGGCAGCAATCTGGCCCAGCGTCTCGTGAAACTGGGGGCGCAGGTGCTGATCATCGATTCCCTGGTGCCGGACCACGGCGGCAACGTCTATAACATTGCCAATGTCCGCGACAGGGTGTCGGTGAACGTCTCAGACGTGCGCGATCAGCATGCCATCAATTTCCTGGTGCGCGGGCAGCACTACATCTTCAACCTGGCGGGTCAGGTGAGCCATATCGGCAGCATGGAAGACCCCCTGACCGATAACGACATCAACGCCCGCTCGCAGGTGTATCTGCTGGAAGCGTGCCGCCGGCACAATCCACGGGCCCGCGTAGTCTACACGAGCACGCGGCAGTTCTACGGCGTGCCCCAGTACTTGCCGGTGGACGAGGCGCACCCCGTCCAGCCCACCGACGTGAACGGCATCACCAAGTGGGCGGGTGAGCAGTATCACATGGTCTACCACCGTGCGTACGGCATTCCCACTACCGCTTTGCGCCTCACGAACGTGTACGGCCCCCGCCAAGTGCTCAAGGACGCGGAAGGACGCATGGGCGTCATATACCATTTCGTGCGCAAGGTGCTGGCCGGTGAAAAGCTGCGCGTATTCGGCTCGGGCGAGCAACTCCGCGACTATGTGTACGTAGACGACGTGGTGGCTGCATTGCTGACGGCCGGCGCGCACGACCGCGCGCTGGGCGAGGTTTTCAACGTGGGCGGCTTGCGGCCCATCAGTCACCTGCAGCTTGTGCAACACTTGCTGGCGGCGGCGGGGCTGCCTGATGACTGGTTCGACATGGCGCCGTTCCCGCCCGAACGTAAGGCCATAGACGTTGGTAGCGTCTATCTCGACTCCACCAAGATTGGGCGCGCCCTCGGCTGGACGCCGACGACTGACCTCGCGGCAGGTCTGGAGCGGACGTTCGCCTACTGCAAGGAACACAAAGATGCCTACTGGGATGCGGAGCTGGTAGCGACGCTGCAAGAAGGCAGCTTGCAGGTGGAAAACGGCTAGCATGTCCACGTCTATCGACAAACTCGCAACGAACGTCCCACAGTTCACTACGGCGCGGCAGTTTGCGGACGTCGAGGCGGACGTTCGTAACGCGATCGAGCGGGTGCTGGCTTCGAATTGGTTCGTGCTGGGTGGGGAACTCGACGCCTTCGAGCAGGCGTTCGCGGACTATTGCGGCGTCGGCGCGTGTGTTGGCGTGGCAAACGGCACCGACGCCATCGAGCTTGCGCTCCGAGCTTGCGGGGTCGGGCCCGGAGACGAAGTCATCGTGCCCGCCTTCACGGCAAACTTCACCGCGTTGGCGGTCAGCGCGGCGGGAGCGACGCCTGTCCTCGTTGACGTGTGCACGGATACCGCCACCCTCGATCCGTCGGGCATCGAGCCTGCGGTCACGTCGGCGACGAAAGCGATCGTGCCGGTGCACCTCTACGGCCAGCCGGCGTCTATGGGGCCAATTTGCGATATTGCGCAACGACATGGCCTTAAAGTGATTGAGGACGCGGCCCAGGCCCACGGCGCGCGCTATCAGGGCCGGAAGGTGGGCAGTATCGGCGACGTGGGCGCGTTCAGCTTCTATCCCACCAAGAACCTGGGCGCATACGGTGACGGTGGGGCCGTGACGACGAACGATCCCGAACTGGCGGCGCGCGTGCGCGTGTTGCGCCACGGCGGCATCGCCGAGGGCTACATGAGCGTGGTCAAGGGCCGAAACTCCCGCCTCGACGAGATGCAGGCGGCGATTCTCAGCGCAAAACTGCCGCACCTCGACGCGTGGAGCGAGCGCAGACGCGCCATTGCCCATAGCTACAGCGAGGCCGTGGGCGCCGCCGCGGGACTACTAACGCCGCTTCAACAGGCCGGCAGCGACCACGTCTACCACCTCTACGTTGTGTGCAGCGAGCGGCGGGATGGCCTGGCAGCGCATTTGCAGGCCCGCGAGATCGGCACCAAAGTGCACTATCCCCACGCCCTGCACGAGCTCGAGGCCTATCCGGAGTGGCACGCGCTGTCCGGGCAGTTCCCCAATGCCGAACGGCTGGCGCGCACGGTGCTCTCGCTGCCCATGTTCCCCGAGCTCACCGCTGAGGAAGTGGCTGCCGTGTGCGCGGGTGTGCGCGGATTCCCCCGCGACGGCTAGGTAGCTAGGAACCGATGGGTCCGCCATGGAGCGCGAAGCGTATGAATCCATGTACCAACTTGAAGACAGCTTCTGGTGGTACACGGGCATGCGCGTGCTTCTGAGGACGCTTCTCGCCGACAGCGACGTGCCGCACGGGCAGGCTCGCATTTTGGACGCCGGATGCGGCACTGGGGCTAACCTTAAACACTTTGCAAATTTGGGTACGCTTACGGGCGTAGACATCGACCGGCAAGCTCTGGAATTCTGCCGACAACGCCAGGCCGGGCGGCTCGCGCAGGCATCTGTGACCCACCTGCCCTTTGCTGACCAATCGTTCGACCTGGTGCTGAGCTTGGAAGTGCTCTACCACGCGCAGGTAAACGACGAGGCGGCGGCGCTGGCAGAAGCGCGCCGAGTGCTGGTTCCCGGCGGTTACTGTGCGCTGCGCCTGCCCGCCTACCAATGGCTGCGGGGCGCGCATGACGTCGCGGTGCATACGCGCCGCCGCTACACGGCAGCTTCCGTACGGCGCTTGGCCGCGGCGGCAGATTTCAGGGTGGAACGGCTGACCTACCTGAACGCTCTCCTGTTGCCGCTGGCGGTGCTGCGGCGGCTCGCGGTGCGGCAAGGTGACGCGCGCAAGTCGGACGTGCAACCGCTCTGGCCGCCGCTCAACGCCGCATTGGCATGGACGTTGTCAAGCGAGCGGCGCCTGCTAAAGCACTGGAATCTACCGGCAGGTCTTTCCGTGTTCGCGCTCCTGCGCAAGCCCGCGTAGACTGCTCGTCAGCCCAGGTGGCGGTCGATGTACTCAGGTAACTCAGCCAGAGTCGATAGGGTGGGAATGCCTTGTTCGACCGGGGCGCCGTCGCGGTTGAGGAGCGCCGCGTGCAGCCCTGCCCGCCGCGCGCCGTGATAGTCGTTTTCCAGGTCGTCGCCGACGTAGAGCACACGCTCCGGCGTGACGCCAAGTTGCGTGACACCCTCCAGAAAGATGCCCGGATCGGGCTTGGCGCGCCCAAAGTCGGCGGAGTTTACCATAACGCAAAACCAATCGGCCAGGCCCAGTTCGGTCAGGTGCGCGCGCAGCAGCGCGTTGTAGTTGCTCACAACTCCCAGCGCGAGACCCCGCTGCCGGAGGGCCGCCAGGGCCGGTTCCACGTCCGGAAAAGCCGTCATTCTGAATAGGTCGAGCAAGTGCTGCCGCATGCGCTCGCGGGGAAAACCGGTGAGGCCAAGGTGCGCGATGGTGATGTCGCTAGCCTCGAATTCAAGCTCTCGCATCACTGCCTCGTCGCGAACGTGGGGGAACTTCGCATGGTAGAGACCTACTTCCGCAATGATGGCATTGCCGGCATCCTCAGGCGACACCTGCACGCCGTCGGCGGCCAGCAGCCGGCACAGATGCGCAGCGGGTGAGCCCGCGGAAACCGGGGCGAAGAGCGTACCGAATGCGTCCAGGAGGACTGCTGCGAGGGTGACCCTCAAGAGCGGTCGTCCTTCCGTTACGAAATCGTCCCTAATTCCATCCTACCACCAGCGCCAGGGCATTGGGTTTTCGTAGAAGTGCACCGGCGTATCGGGCAACGCGGCCCGCAATTCCTGGGCATACAAGGCCAGACCGGGATTCTCGCTCACCTCGTGGCTCGTCTCGATCATGGGCACGCCGGAATCCCGCGCAAAGTGCATGCCGTAGTTGTCGCTCTCACCCGCGATGAAGACGTCGCAGCCGTACTTGAGCACCGACTGCATATAGCCCACGTTGACGAAAAGGCCCAAGCCGCCCCAGGGCAGTCCGGCGCGGCGCACGACGGCGTCAGGATCGTGGGGTGTGGCGCGCACCGCCTCCATGCCCAGCGACGCTTTCACGTGTTCCACAAATCCGCCATAGGTTGTGCCGGACGGCAGGTCGTAGGCTTTGAGGTACGGCCCGTCGTTCACTACCGGCGCGCCGAGGCCGAGGGCAGCGGCGAACGCATCGAATATACAGTGCCGGTCCAGCATGCCGTGGGCGCGAATCACCGCCATGCCGTGTTGTGTGAGCAGACCGAGCCGCCGCTGGTTGACGCGCCAACTGACGTAGTCCACCGGCGTCGCGCGGTGCGGCGCGCGCCAGGACGGGAAGTACAGGTCTTCATGCGCGATGATGGTGTTGACGCCGGCCGAGGCCGCATGTTCGATGGCGTCGAGACTCGCCATCCAGCAGACTTGAATGCCGTCAACCTCTTGATCGTGGTCGCCGAACAGGATGCCCTCGTCTCCGCCCGGCGGGCCGCACGTGTCTATCAGCAACTGCAGGACGTCCCGCGTACGCATGGCTCAACCCTCTATACGACAATACTTGCATGTTCAGGTCCTCTGCATCATGATAGCGAATAGCACGAAAGGGAGCAGAGCGTGAAAGACCTGACGCAAAGGCCGGACGAGGCGCTGCCGGAGCGCGCGCCATTGTGGGCGGGCGCGGCCAAGACTCAAATCACCCCGCCCATCGGCGGCTTGCTGCAAAGCGGCATGACGGTGACGTCCACCGGGGTGTTGGACGATCTGTACAGCACCGCCGTCGTATTGGACGACGGCGCGACGAAAGTTGCGCTGGTCGGCAACGACCTCATCTACATGGAAGCCACGTTGGCGGCGGCAATCCGGGGACGCATTGCCGCGCAAACCGGCATTCCCGGTGACAATGTCCTGCTGAACGCATCCCATACCCACTCCGGACCCAGCATTTCAGTGCTGTCGCCCGATCCCGTGGATATGGAGTACCGCGAGTGGGTCATCCGGCGCATTGCCGACACGGTGGCCCGGGCGAATGCGGCGTTGGAGCCCGCTTCGCTGGCAATTGGCGAGGCCGAGGGTCTGTTTGCCGTCAATCGCCGCAAGGTGGTGGACGGCCGGTCCAACATGCTGCCGAACTATGCGGACACGGTGGACAACCGCGCTCGCGTCTTGCGCGTCGACCGGTTGAACGGCTCGCCTATGGCGATCGTCTTCTCCATCGCCTGCCACGGCACGGGCTTCGACTACCGGGGCAACCCCCTAATTGGCGGCGACTACATTGCTCCCGCCAAAGACGAGATCGAGCGGGAACTCGCCGCGGACGGCGCGCCCATCGCGGTATTCCTGGCGGGCTGCGGCGGCAACATTCGCCCCCGCGTGCTCACCCCGGACGGCGACCGCTTCCATCCCTGTACACCGGCGGAAATCCAGGCGCTGGGCCGGGGCGCCGGCGCCGTGGCCGTGCGCGCGTCGCGGGAAAGCGCCATGGCGGTCGGCTATCCCATCGCCGTCGCCCGCGAGCAACTGCCGTTGCCTTTCCAAACGCCGCCCACCGTTGACGAACTGCGGGCGTACAAGGCTAGTCCCCGCAATTCCCGTTGGGCAACATGGGCGGACCACCTCATCGAGCAGCTTGAGCAGGGCGAGGGGTTGCCCAGCTCCGTGGATATGGAACTCCAGGTTGTGCGGCTGGGGGGCGTGTGCATCGTGGCCATGGGCGGCGAGATCTTCGTCGAAATCGGCCTGGCGATCGAGCGGGCGTTGCAGGAGAGCCATGAGTCGCAGATGGCCCTCACGCTGGGCTACAGCAACTCGGAGGTGGGCTACGTATGCACGGCGCGCGCCTATCCGGAAGGGGGCTCCGAACCGGCCGACTTCTATCGCTGGTTCTGGTATCCGGCGCCATTTGAACCAGAGACGGAGGAATTCGTGGTCGCGCGGGCCCTGGCGCTGGCGCGGCGCGTCCTCAGTGTTGACAACTAGGGTGGCCGGACCCCGGCATATCCGCTGACTGTGAGATAAGAAAGGACAGGTATGTCTACAAGCGTCCGCCTGGGTGCGGCCAAAGTCAACATAACTCCGCCGGTGGGGACGCATCTCGGCGGCTATGGCGGCCGCCGTTACCCGTCTGACGACATACACGACGAGCTCTATGCCGCCGCCTACGTCTTCACTGACGGCACGACGACGGCTGCCGTAATCGGGGCCGATTTGGTGGACTTTCCATTGGAACGCACCCAGGCGGTGCGCCGCAAGATCACGTCTCTGACCGGCATCCCGGGCGCGCACGTCATGCTGGGCACGTCGCACGGGCACAGCGGCCCCAATACCAAAGGCTGGGGGGCCGGCCTGCCGGGAGCGGGCGAGCCCTATCCGGGCGGCATGCCCACGGCGGAACTGGATTACGCCCTGCCGGTGCTGGACCACGATTACTTGGCAGAACTGGAAAACAAGCTCGCCGGCGTGGTGGCGATGGCTATGCAAGGCTCACAAACAGTCGTCGGCGGTATTGGCACGGGACAGTATGGGCTGGCAGTCAACCGCCGTGGGGAGTTGAACGGCGAAGTGGTCAATTGCCCCCGCCCCGACGGCCTCGTCGATCACTCGCTGCCGGTGGTGCGGTTCGATGACGAATGCGGTGAGCCGGCCGGCATCATCTTCAACTATGCCTGCCACCCAACGAGCATGAGCGACAACCACGCCATGAGCGCCGACTATCCCGGCCCGGCGCGGTCCTTTGTGGAAGGTGTGTACGGCGATGATTGCGTTGTGGGGTTCTTGCTGGGGTGCCACGGCGACATACGCCCCAACTATACCGACGCGACGGGCACGCGCTTTCGCTCGGCCAACTTTGCGGAGCTTGAACGCGAGGGCCGCATCATGGGCGCGGAGGTAGTCAAGACGCGAGAGTCTATCAGCCCACGCGCACTTGCGGGCGTTGCCGCCGCGAGCACGCCCATCGTCGCGCCGTTTGCCGAGCCGCCGACGGCGGACTACTTGCGGCAGGCCCTCGAGACCGGCGCATTTCCCGATACCGGTCGGCGGCTGCCCTTCGGCAAGGCCCGGTGGGCGCAACGTATTCTACGGCAACTGGAAGACGGCACGTTGGCGGATGGCCTGGAAACCGAACTGCAGGTCATTCGTGTCGGGCATCTGGTATTCGTCGGCTTTCCCGGTGAGTTCTTCCTGGAGTACGGCATGGAAACACGCACCCGTGTGAAGGAGCAATTCGGGCTGGACGTGGTGCACGTGAGCATGGCGAACGACATGATCGGCTACGTGCCGTCCGACCGCGAGATTCCGCGCGGTGGCTACGAACTCGGCTCGTATCAAGACGACGAACTGGCCCCGGCGCACTACGCCGCGGGCACACAGGGCCTCTTCGTCAATCGAGCGCTAGAACTTGTGGGATCGATTGCGCCGGAATCTTGACGCTAGCCATTGCTTTTGCCCAAACGACGGCCTGGATACGGTAGGGCATCGGAATGGCGCTATTCAGCGTTTCGCTTCAGCCTGTCGCACACATATGCAATGCTGGCGGCGCACGCCATACGGAGTCTGTGCGCCGCCCAAACTTTAGCGCGCGCCGCTCGTTCGCGAACTGTCACACACTATGCAGACACCCATCGAACCCGGTATATTTCTCCGCACCCTTGATCTGTGGTTGGACTCGCGGCGAGTAAAGCCCGTTGGCTTTATTTCTCACGCCCACAGCGACCATCTGGCATCGCACCATCAGGTACTGGCGACGGCGGAGACCATAGCCCTGGCCGCGCAGCGTATGAAGGTCAAGGCGGCGTTGCCGCTGGCGTACGGTGAACCGCACGAGCGGGACGGCTGCACGCTGACGCTGGCCCCGGCAGGGCACTGCCTCGGCGCCGCCCAAGTCATCATCGACGTGCACGACACCGAAGAGCGCATCGTCTATACCGGGGACCTGCATTTGGGAAATGACATCTTTGGGCAGCCCGCCGCGCCAATCCCCTGCGATACGCTCATCATCGACGCGACCTTTGGGCACCCCAGCTACGAGTTTCCCCCTCGTGCCGGCGTCGCCGCCCGGCTGTGCGAGTGGGCGCATGGCGTTCTGCGTAACGGTGAAGCGCCGGTTGTGCTCGCCTATAGTCTGGGCAAGGGACAGGAAGCGTTGCACATCTTGCTTGACGCGGGCTTTGACGTGCAGGTGCATGCGTCCACGTATGCGATGACTGGGGTCTATTGCGATTTGGGCGCTGAGTTTCCGGGCCGGTTCTCGCGTTGGGACGGCAGGCGCAAGGAGGGTACGGTTTACCTTGTGCCGCCCCACGCGCGCCGGTATCCCGAAATGGCCGCGCTCGCGCCCTATCGCACGGTGCTGCTCAGTGGCTGGGCTACTGACCCCTCCTGCAAGTACCGCATGCGCGTAGACGAAGCGCTGCCACTCAGCGATCACTGCGATTGGGGCCAACTCAACGACTACGTGCGCCGGGCTCGGCCACAGCGCGTGTTTACCATGTTTGGGCCCCATCAGTTTTCCGCTCACTTGCGAGACACGGGCGTAAACGCCTGGCCGCTAGACGCTCGCCAACCGGCGCTCTTCTGAGTGACCGCCGCCGGACACCGCTCTACGCATGACCCCCAAAGCGCAGGTAACTTTGCTAAACGGCAGCTTTGGGCGATAATGCAGGGCATGGACGGCAGGAATGCTCCGCCAACAAGTCTCGCTTGAGGAGCGCGGACGAACGAGTGGCGGTAGAGAGCAACACTCGGGAATGCGGCGCCCCGTGCCGCTCCCGGCGGCGTAGATGCGCCGTGGAAATCCGTGAAAGCAGCTTGGAGGTAACGCCATGGCAGAAACAAAATCCCTGGTCACGGCCGAGGAGAAGGCGTTCTACGACGAGAACGGCTATCTCCTGGTGAAGGGGGTGGTATCGGAAGCGGGCATCGCCAGCCTCGTCGAGCGGCTGGAAGCGTACATGTACGACCGTATGTCCATACCGGACGGCATTCGCATTCAGGTGGAGCCCCGGGTCGAGCGCGGCGAATTGCCCTGGCCTGAGCAGCGCGGCGACGCCTACCGCAAGATGGACCAGCTTGTCCTGTACGACGACGTGTTTCGGGCGCTCGGTATGCGGCCCGAGATCGTGGAACGCATGCAGACACTCATCGGCAGCAGGAATCTTAAGCTCTTCCGCGACGCGGTGCTCATGAAGCCGGCGCAGGTAGGGTCGGCCAAGGGCATGCACCAGGACTCGCCGTATTGGCCGATCGAACCGATGGCGTTGAGTTCGTGTTGGATGCCCTTTGAGCCTGCTACGCCGGAAAATGGCTGCATCACCGCAATTCCCGGCAGCCACAAGCGGGGCGCCGTGCCCCACGAGCGGGTGCCGGATGACTACATCATCAACGAAGCCAACTACGACCCGAACGACGTCGTCGCCATACCCATGGAGGCGGGCGACGGCCTCTTCTTCCACAGCCTGTTGCTCCACGGGACCGCGCCCAATCTCACAGCGCAGTCGCGGCGGGCGATCACCATGAGCTACATGGCCACGGAGTTTCGCTACACCGGGCAGCCGCCTAAGCCGGACTACCTTCGAATTAGTGGTAGAGACGTTCCCGGCGGTGTCTAGCCCCCTCGCGCCGCTCTGCCCGTGCGGCGCCGGAGAAGCTGAATTAGATGTTGCGGAAATCGGGTTGAAGGCGTCCAATGGCGACCGCTAGCGCAGACCAGAGCATACGCTACGAGCCGGACGAGCCGTGTTCGCTCGTTGTCGCGGCAATTGTGGGAGCCCAGGGCGTCCTGATTGGCGTGACGCCGGCGGTGTTGGTAGTGGCCGTAACCGCGGTGGCCTCCGGCCAGGATGAGCGCTATCTCGCGTGGGCCGTATTCGCCACGCTGATCATTGGTGGCGGCATGACGGCGCTGCAGGCCGCCGGAGTCGGCTTTATCGGTGCGCGCCACATCTTTATCACCGGCGCTACCCCAAACTTCGTGGCGGTCTCCGTCCTGGCTTTGCAGGAGAGCGGACCGGCGGCGTTGGCCAGCCTCATCGTGCTTTCGGCGTTCTTCTACCTGGCAATTTCGGCCTGGTTGCCGCGACTGCGCCGCATCGTCACGCCGGCCGTTTCGGGTACCGTGCTCATGTTGATCGCGACGATGATTCTGCCCGTGGCGATCGACAGGCTGACTGAGGTGCCCGACGGCACGCCGCCGCTGGCCGGACCGGGAGTGGCGCTGGTGACGCTCATAGTTACGATGATGCTGGCTCTACGCGCGCCGGCGCGGTGGCGTCTCTGGTCGCCGCTCATTGGCATCGGGGCGGGCTGCGCGGTCGCGGCGCCCTTTGGCATATACAGCTTGACACGTCTCCTCGATGCGCCGTGGTTTGGCGTTCCTGCCGGCGGCTTTCCCGGCCTGGAACTGACGCCTTCTGCCGGATTCTGGGCGTTGGCGCCCATGTTCCTCGTCGTCACCCTCGTGCAGTCCATCAAGACCATCGGCGACGCGGTGGCTGTGCAAAACGTCTCGCGGCGCGTGCCGCGGGCAGTCGATTTTCGCTCGGTGCAAGGCGCACTATATGCAAACGGCCTGGGAATCCTGCTATCGGGTCTCGCGGGCACACCGCCCACCAGCGCGTATTCCTCAACCACCATATCGCTCATCAAGCTGACCGGAGTCGCCGCACGCCGTGCCGCCTACGCGTTGGGCGCAATCTTGATTCTCCTGGCGCTGTTCCCCAAGATCTCCGGTCTACTGTTGACGATTCCCACGCCGGTCATGGGCGCATACCTGCTCTTGGCCATCGGCATTCTGTTCATCGAGGGCGTGAGGACCGTGGCCCGCGGCGGCATAGGCTATCAAGACGCGCTCATCGTCGGCATTTCATTTGCGGTTGGCGCGGGCCTGCAGCAACAGAACGTCTTGGTAGGTGTGCTGCGTCCACCTTGGGACGCGTTGCTCGGCAACGGCATAACGATGGGGGCCGCGGTTGCCATACTGCTGACCCTCCTGCTTGATCTCACGGGGCCGCGGCGGCAGCGGTTGGATGTCCCGCTAAAGCAAGAAAGCCTGTCCCAGGTTGACGCCTTCCTACAGGCGGTTGCGGGATCGCTGCGTTGGAGCGCTGACGCATCCGACCGGCTCCGTTCCGCCGGTGAAGAAGCCCTGGCCAGTTTGCTGCAGGGGGAGCAAACGGTCGCTACGGGACGCCCGCCCCGGCTCGTTATCCTCGCGCGGCCCGAAGACGGTACGGTGGCGCTTGAGTTCCTGGCGGTATTTGCCGAAGAAAACCTGGAAGACCGGCTCGCCCATCTCGACGAGCAGGCTGAAGTCTTCGACCAGCGCGACCTCTCGTTTCGATTGCTACGCCACTATGCATCCGAGGTGCGCCACCAGAAGTACCACGGCTTGGACATCGTGACCGTTTACGTCAAAGGCGGGCAGTAGGTTAGCCGGTCGGCGCGGCCGGGCGCGGAGTCTAGTGGATGGCGCTCGTCGCCACCTGGAATTGCGCAACGGCCGGTTGCAGTTGTCGGCGCGCACGCTCGCTCGGGCACATCCGGTGTTTGGTGCGGCCCCTCAGACGCAGGTTGCAAGCCAGCGCTACCGGGCTTGGGAGACGGATTGGCGCGGGGAATGCGCGGATGTAGGTCTCAAACCTGCGCTACCGGATTTGTGGACGATCCGTGTGGCGAACACGACTAGTCTTTCGGCCTGTCTAGCGTTGCCACAAACCCGGATCAAGACTCTCCTGCGGGATTGCTGTGCGAATTCGAATGGAGGACTTGCCGCCTTAGTCCGCGGCTTCCGCCGCGATGAACTCGCGGACCGCCGCTGCGCACTCTTCCGGCCGCTCCAACGCCAGAAAGTGCGTGGCGTCGGGCAGGAAGTCATAGTCCACGCTGAGCATATCGCTGAGGTCCAGTGTAGGCAGGTAGGAATACGGCAACGTGGGGTCGGCCCCAACAACCTTGATGGGACAGTGAAACTTTGCAAAGTCCACGAGCACGGCATAGGGACTAGCGTAATCGACGATTTGCGCTTCGTATTCCGGAGGGCAGCGAAGCTCAAAGCCCGCGTCCGTTGCGCAGTCGCGGAGCGTAGCTTGCGCGGCGAGCTCGAATGTTCCTGAAACGGTGTTTTGGAAGGACGGGGAGAAGCCAAGTAACTCGACGAAGTCTTCCCTGGACTTGAAGCGGAACGTGCGCCTGCGGGCTCTGGTAGCCGCCCGTGTTGCCGCGTTATCGAATTCCACGTAGCTGCGGCCGGGCTTGCACAGCGGTGGGTCCAATAGAATGAGCGCGGCATGCCGGCTACCCTTGGTCGGCGAAACGAGTGTGGTGAGCGCGGAGACCGAGTGGTACACGCCCGTGATGGGCTTTGCGCCAAAGTGGGAGTCTATGGCATCCAGAATCAGGTCGTGGTCGTTGGCGAACGTGGCAACCGTGTGTTCTCGAATGGATGTTACGGCATTCCAGCCGTGGTTGCGCAGGTCGTGGATGATAACGTCGAAGTCGTCCAACAGGAGGGACCAAAACGGATAGTAGAGATCGATGGCCAAGCCTTTGCCGTGGCTCAGAATAACGCGCGGGCCCGCCATGTTGCCGTGACGGCGCAAGGTGATAACAGTCTCGTCGTCTACGGGCACGTCCAATGTGGCAAGGGGCGCGGGCAATTCCCAAATTGCATTTGGGCTAGTCATGATGCGGTCCGCCTTGGTGAATCGAAGATTTCTTCTTCATAGGCAATGGCGGCTGCGAAATCCGCATTTCCTAGGTCCCGGATCTGCCACGCGACGCCGGGCGACTGGGACAACTCCAGTATGCACTGCTTCTTGCCTCGGAGCACGGCAAGTGGCAAGGATACGCTGGCAGCGTCAAGGTGCAAGCTCCGGCCTAGCGCCTTGATGATGGCCTCTTTCAGCGTCCAGAGCCGATAGAAGACGTGAATGCGTGACAGTCCCTGGTGCGCGAAGATCGCCTGCTCTTCCGCCTCAGTAAACACCGTGTCCATGAGCAGGTCGATTTTGCGGCGCGAGTCCCGTTCCTCGACGTCCACACCCAGCCTTCCGGCGGGCGCATAGGCTATCAGACCGTGGGCGCCGCTATGGCTGACGTTGAAGCTAATCCCGGCCGGATTGCCTTCCACCAGGGCGAATGGCTTGCCAAAGGTGGATTCGCCAAAGGCAAGGTCGTTATTTGCTATCCCGAATCGCGCACAGAGAATGGCCCGCAGCGCAGAACGACAGAGCGCGAATCTGCGGCGCGGTCCGTCAGATTCAAAGGAGTGCCAGCGGGCCCGTTCATCGCTGTGAAGCCACTCCTGGGCACATGCTTCCGCCTCCGGGAACGGACCCACGTCTACGTGGACGATGCTCACTGCGCCCACCGTCTGGTACGGGCGCCACCACACCGTGTCTATGGCAGGCATAGCCAATCCCCGCGGCTGCACAGGTTTGGGTACGCTCACAAGGGCTTGCCTCTGCCACAGGCGTGCCCCAACGAATACGAGCGCCGCCCCTGCAAGGAGCGGCGACGTGAGCCAATACTCAGGAAATCTCTTCGATCAAGCTATTCGTAGTTGGGACGCCTTCTGCGCTCAGCGCCCATCGATGGCGTCAACCAGGTCTTGCAGGCAATTCAGCGTTGGGCAATTCTCGCGCGTGATCGCTACGTCGAACTCACTCGCGACCACTTTCGCAAAGGCAACGATGTCCATAGATGAAACGCCGGCATCGGCAAGACTCGCGCTGAGATCGAAATCTGATCCGAGCGACTTGCCATCCACCTCGAGGTTTTCGGCTACGAGTTGCTTTATGCGCTGTTCGGTTGTTGCCATCCCTAGTGTCCTCCTGTGGGGAACTGTTCACCATACTCGCCTATCAAAATAGCAGGCGCTAGCCGCCGCGTCAATTGAGGGGCACGCTTAGCCGCTTCTAGCGCCCTACCGCTACTCAGAGTAGGTTTAAACACTCAAGCTGAACCGCCCTGCACTATGGGCTCTTGCCCGGCCGGCGTGTGATGCGCACCGCCAAATGGCTTGGGGCAGCCTCATTCTGATGCCTGGAATCGTACAGGCCGGCTTTCCGCGAGCCGGCCTGTACGACTTTTTGCGGTTCTCTTGGACGAGAGCGCTTGCTCTACTCGTTGTAGAAGGCGCGAATATCCGGCTCTTCCAGCACGGCGTCCCAGCGCGCCGCAACGTTGTCCAGGGCATCGCGGGCGTCGAGTTCGCCAGCGCCGGCCTTGGCCAATTCCTCCAAGATAATTGGGCGCATCCTGTCCCAGCCAGGAATGGGCTGGCGGCCCAGACCGTTGTTCTGAAGATTGCTCAGCAGGCCGGCCAGATACGTATTATCCTGCACGTACGGGGCCTTGGCGGCCACGGACACGCGCGGCGGCAGGAAGAACGTCAACTCATCATAGGCGATGAGCACCTCGTCCTCATGCACCGTTTCCAGCAAGTCCCAGGTGACGTCCGGATTGTCGGTGGCGGCGCCCATGCCCAGCCAGTCGTTGAAGGAGAGACTGACGGCGCGCTCGTCGCCCATGGGCTCCGGCGCTACGAAGATCTCGTCCACAATTTCCGGCGCGTCCGTCGTAACGCGGCGGCCAATGGCGGCGTTGCCCCAGATCATGGAGACGTAGCCACTGGCATACCCAGCACCATAGCCGCTGAATTCCGGGCCAACGTACGATGAGCCATGGGGATTGAAGCCCAACTTGCGCCGCAACTGGAACTCCAGACCCGCAATCGCTTCAGGGCTGTTTACGAATCCCGATGCCTTGCCGTCGGTTACCCACTGGACGCCATTAGACTCGATGATGCCGTTGAGTTCGGCTTCTTCCGGGTCACGACCGAGATTGCCCGGGCTAAAGCCGTAGCGCTCGATCTCTTTGCCCAGGACCTTCCACTTGGTCATCGTGGTGGCAAAGTCCGCCTGGTCGTCCATCGTCCACGCGGTTGGCGGTGTCAAACCGGCCTCAGCCATGTGGTCGTCACGGATCCAGTAGGAGCGGTTGGCCGCCATCATGGGCATGCCCTGCAACTGGCCCTTCACGCGCACGGTATCCAGCGTGCTGGGCAAAAAGTCCGGCTCCATACCCCACGTGGCAAAGTACGGATTGAGCGGGATGGACAAGCCGGCCATGTAGATGGAAGGCGCAATTGCCTGACCCATCTTGAAGAGGTCGGGCATTTGACCGGCTGCCAAGCCGACCGAAAGCTCTACAAATGTATGTGCCTGGCCGCCCGTGCGCGGTGTGAACACGACCTTGCCGTTGGGATACTTGGCTTGGAAGCGCTCGTTCAGAATGCCTTCCGCCCAGGGCTGCCACCGGTTGCCGTCTTGGACGCTGAGTTCTACCGCCTCAGTCTTGGGGCCGGATTCTGCGGCAGGTTCCGCAGCCTTTGGCTGGTCTCCATCCATCTCGCCGGTCTCAGATTGTACTTGACCGCAGGCTACCAGCAACCCAAATGCGCCCGTAGCCGCCCCGGCGCCAAGCAGTCCGCGCCGAGTAATGCGTAGATCATTCATCGCGCTTTCCTCCTGCACTCGTGTGCTGAACTCGTTCACCTCACCACTGGCCGCTGACGCCGCCGCCGCGGCCGCTGACACCTTGCCCATACTTTATACAGCAGCCCTACTGCCGGTCAAGTGGCACAGCCGCGCGGGGCTGCGGCGCGCGAAAGAACCGGGTAGACAGCCGCGTGAAACGCGCAACCGGACGCGGACCGGATCTCAGGGTCCGCAGGGCGTTGCGGGATTGCCCGAATACTGTAGCGTACACGCCGTTGCCTCCGCCGGTTGCCACTGCACAATTGCCCCTGCTACACTCATCCCAGCATTCGGCGCGCGAAACAAGGAGTTGGCGTGAATGGCGGTCCACAGCTTTGCGGTGACTACGAGGGTGCACAGTGGCGCGGGAGCCGTGGCGGAAATCGGCCCGGCGCTAGCGGAGCAGAATCACTCGTGCGTTTTGATCGTCACCGACCGGGGTATTGTGGATGCCGGGTTGCTCGCGCCGGTGACGCGTTCGCTAGAGGACTCGGGCGTAGCCGTCACGGTCTTTGACAAGGTCTTGCCGGATCCGGAAGAGAGTATTGTCGAGGCCGTAGTAGAGGCATACAAAGCCGCCGGCTGCGACAGTCTTTTGGCCGTTGGCGGCGGCAGTTCGCTGGACGTGGCCAAAGCCGCCGGCGTGGTCGTTTCCAACGGTGGCGCGGTCGCAGACTACGAGGGATTCGATGCGTTTGCGAACGACTTGCCGCCGCTCTACGCTGTGCCGACCACGGTTGGCACCGGCTCTGAGGTGACGTTTGCCGCGGTTATTACCTTGCCCAGCCAGCAGTTCAAGATGTCCATCCTCAGCACGCGCTTGGCGCCGCGCGCCGCCTTCCTCGACCCTGCGTTGCTGACCACGTTGCCGCCGCACGTGGTGGCGCACACGGGTATGGATGCCCTGACCCACGCCGTGGAGGGCATGACGTCCCCCCTGTCTACGCCGTTCACCAACGCGATGAATCTCCACGCGATTCGGCTCATCAGCGAAAACCTGCGCGCCGCGGTGGCCGACAGCGGCAACATGGCCGCCATTGGCAACATGCAGGCGGCGGCTTGCATCGCCGGCATTGGTTTCGCGCACTCGCGGCTTGGCATCGTCCACGCCATGGCGCACCCGGTTGGCGCGTACCACCATCTGCCGCACGGCTTGAGCAATGCGCTGCTGCTTCCCCACTGCCTGGACTTCAATCGGATTGGCTGCGAACCCCAATTGGCGGACGTGGCCCGAGAATTCGACGCAATGCGCCCCGGGCAGTCCGAACGAGAGGCCGCGCTCGCCGCCATCGAGGCGATTCGCGATTTGGAATCCGACATCGGCATCCCGTCGTCTATGGGCGAAGTAGGCGTCACTGGCGAGCACTTTGCGGCGATCGTAAGAGACACGTTCCGCAGCCGCAACGTGGATATCAACCCTCGAAAAGTGACCGAAGCCGACATCCTGCAGATTCTCAATCTGGCGCTGTAGGTGGGCATGGGTCCATACGGCCCGCGCGGCGTTGCTCTCGCCGTTGGGACAATCTGATCGCCATGCCGGTCGCCGCGCTCCGGCACAGGCGCGGGGCGGTGCGTCAGCGAGATTACCAACTGGCGCGAGGGAGACGCGCTCCGGTGCGGGCGCGAGGCAGTGTCTTACTGTGGTCTGCGTTGCGGGGCTACGTGCTTAGCTCGCTGTAAATCCTCCCACGCGATTCGTGCCACGCTCATTCAAGCCGCCACTTCAGCGTGCGCGCGACGATTGCCAGCGACCCGAGACCAAACACCGCCAGAATTGCTATGTCTCTTAGCAGCATTGCCGTAATCTCCGGCTGTAGCGCGGCGCGAAACGCTTGGGCCGCATAGGTTGGCGGCAGGACCATTCCCGTGTATTGCAGCACGGCGGGCAGTCGCTCCAGAGGGATCATCACCGGGGCAAAGAACATGATGAAGAACATGGTGGCCTGCGCCACGAGACCCGCCACCCGCCAGTTCGGTATGCCCAGTCCGATGGCCGCGCCCACTCCCGCCAGCGAGACTGCGCTTAGCGGCACCACGGCGAGCATGAGCGGATTGAGGGCTACCGAGAAGCCAAAGTACCAACTCCCCACCAGCAGCGTGATGATCATGCCCGGTATTGCCGCCATGCCGTTGCCGGTGACGACCGCCAAGATGAATGCCGTCTTGCTGATGGGCAGCGACGCGTAGTAGAGGATAGCGCCGTTCCGCCGGGACTGCGCCATGTCCTGGGCTACCATCATGACGCCGAGCGTGACCAGGGACATCACCGCGGCTCCCGAAACGAAGTAGCGCCCCAATTCAGGCTCACGCGAACCGGATATGAACGAGAAGGCAAAGACCATGCCAAGGTTGAGCAGCACCGAGATCGATAGGATCATGGTCAGCCATTGGCGAAATTCCAAAATGATGACCGCGGAGAGATGGATGTAGTTTCGCCAAAAATGCGCCAAACCCACCCATGCCATCTGCAAGCGGGATTCGGATGTACTTGTCATAATGTGTTCCTTGCGCGAGGGACTTAGACGCTTGCAGGTTCTTCTTCCGGCGTGGGCACTGGTGTCCCTTCCTCATCCTCGTTAATTGACTTGCCTACGACATCCACATATACGTCTTCCAACGACGCCGTCGCCAGGCGAAAGTCCTCCACCATGTCTGCGCCAATCTCGGCCAGCACGCGGTCGATGATCTGGCCCACTTGGGCTTGCGGCACGCGCAACAGGAGGTGGCCCGGTCGCGGCCGGTGCAGCGCGCCGAGGGTGCTGAGTTGGCGCTCCTGCGCGCGCGAGAGGTCGGCGCCGTCCCGCAACCACAGCTCCAGCCGGATGCTGTCGCCGAGCCGGCTCTTCATCGCGCCGGGCGTGCCCTCGGCGAGTACGCGGCCTTCGTCGATTAGGGCCACGCGGTCTACGACGCGCTCGGCCTCCAAGACGTTGTGGGTCACCAGGAGGCATGCAGTCCCATCGCGGCTCACTGTCTGTCTGATGGCTTCCCACACGGTCCGCCGCCGCAGGGGATCGAGGTCATTGGTCGGCTCGTCAAGCACCAGGAGGGGCGGATTGCCCAGCAGAGCCATGATGAAGCCGGTCATACGCTGCATGCCGCCCGAAAGCTGGTTAATGGGCTTGCGCCGGATTTCGCCAACGTCGAATTGCTCAATGAGTGAATCTCGTTGGCGCATGGCCTCCTTGTGGGGCAGGCCCTTGAGGCGGCCGGTGAAATATATGGCTTCTTCCGCCAGCAAGTCTCGCATGGCGAAAGAGGTCTGCGGCAGATAGCCGATCATACGCTTTACGCGTTCGGGTTCACGGTCTGCATCCACACCGAAAACCCAGACCCGGCCGGAGGTTGGTCGGATCAGTCCCATGATCTGCTGCACAAAGGTGCTCTTGCCCGCGCCATTGGGACCAAGCAGCCCGTACACTTGCCCGCGTCGCACGTCCACGTTCAAGCTGTCATTCGCCACCACGCCATTGCGGTACGTCTTCGATAGATCGGTCGCCTGGACCGCGAGTCCGGGGGTTGGCACAGGAGTCTCCTCACACTGGCTTGCAGAGGTAAAGCGTCAAACTGGGCGGCGCCGTCACGCACCCCACTCCTTCCATAGTAAGGCAAGTCCGCTACTCGCCGCTCAACCTAGCGGACACGTGTGGGGATTAGGAGACTCTGATCGGGTGGGGCAATGGTTGGTTGAAGAGGTAGCCCTTCTCGTTGAAGGGAATCTCGTCCGGCTGCGTGTTCCCTGCCGCGTCGGTGGCGCGGGTATACAGCGTGTGGTCGCCCGCCGGCGCATTCCACTGAAACTCGAACCGAGCCCATGAATGTTGGACCTGTGGTTCACCAATTTGCGCCTCGTGCCACGTTTCGCCGGCATCAACGCTCCAGGCCACGCGAGTAATCGCGCCAAATGGTGAATGCGCGTAGCCATGGAGGCGGTGAGGGCCTGCGGCGAGGCGAGCAGGCCACGGCAGCGCGAGCGCGCTCTTGATTGCCTGGGTGGAAAGCACCGTGCCCAGCGCCTCGCCCTCCGGTGGATAGTCCTCCCCGCGCAACACATAGGAAGTGGTGTTGTTGCGGGTCCAATGCCGCTGAGTGGAAACGACGATACGACCGAGCCACTTAACGCTGGCGCTGCCCACCCAACCGGGCACGAGCGCGCGCAGCGGATAGCCATGGTCCTTGGGCAAGTCTTCGCCGTTCATGGCGTAGGCGAGGAGGGTATCGGGCGCCAGGGCTTTCTCGATTGGCAGAGCCCGGCGCCAGCCGCCCTCCGGCGACTTCTCATCCAGGCCGACGAGCAGCACACTGACCGCATCCGGTGTGATGCCCGCCATCTGCAGCACGTCACGCAGCGCAACACCCGTCCAGACGCCGTTGCCGACCGCACCGGTCATCCACTGGGTCCCGTCGGCGGCTTGGCCTTTGACCAAGTCGAACATCGCGCGCTGGTTGCCGGCGCACTCCAGATATGAGACCACGATGCGGCGGGGCAGACGGCGGATGTCTTCGTACGAGAATTCTCGTGGCTCGGCAACCGCGTCTCCTTCTACGTACAGCCGCCAATCATCCACGTTCACGTCGATGCTGGCGGAGTTGTTGCGCACGAAGAAGAGGCGGTTTGGGGTGATGAAGCCTTGCATCTCCGCAAGGCGAGATTCCAGCCCGCTTTCGCCGCGCTGGATAAACGGTGCGGCATCCTTGAAGTAGGCGGGAGTGCCGGTTGGCGGCGTGGTAGTGGAGTCGACTGTTGGCGCCGGTGACGCAGCGCTGGCGCGAGTTGCGCCTGCAGGAGCCTCGATCTCGGCGCACGCCATCAACACTGCCGCCGCGCCGCCGGTGGCAAGCAACTGCATGAACGTCCGTCGATCGATGCCTTTTTCCCGGGCCAACGCGGCAAGCGCTCCGTGGGGACCCGATTGGTCTTGCATTGGCGGGCCTTTCGTTGCGCCCCGCTTACGAGAATCTGCCTCCGGAGAGAGCAGCGGGGTCCTTCAACAAGAAAAGACCCCCGTCACGTGGGGGTGGTGGTTTACGTATTTGGTCTGCGTCATGATTCTCGTGCCCAGCGGGCAAGCGCCTTCTCCGGATCGCCGATTTCCTCTACGCCGGAGTAATAGTAGTCCTCCCAGCCATCCTTTGGCAGACCCGTGAAGAGCATGAGATTCAGAGGGTACTTGCTGCTATCGGTGGCGGTACGTATGTCGTCCCGGAAGAGGAATGTTGGTTTGCCGAGAGCGATTGCCATGCCTAACTCGATCATCACGCCTTCATCCGGCGGCACACCGTCGACCACGGCAAAGATGGCATCTGAATCTCTAACGTCGCGAAAGTCGGCTTGGCCGATCACATACGCTGAGTCCGGCGCTGAAAAGTCGACTTGGTTATTGCGCTCAAACGGCTCCCACACTTCCAGACCCAAGCCTTCCAGCGCCGCTATAAGTGCGGGAAGGACAAGCTCCTTCTGTTGGGTAGAAAACCCGTAGGGATTGGCGAGATAGACAGTCTTAGCCAGCAGAATGCTCCCTGGTAAGGCCCTATGCCTGTGTGGTCGATTCCGAGGCTTCGCGCAGAAGCCGGAGGCCGGTTGGAATGAAGAGGAGCGGCAGCGTCACGTCGACGATTATCCAGAGTTGGTTGTCGCTGGTGGGAGGGTCTGACCATTGGACGCCAAACCAATTCCAAAGAAGCGCGACCATGAGCCCTGCCGAATAGTAGAAGACGAAATTGGACTCCAAGTATTCGCGAGTCACGGCGGAGCCCGCCTGTTCTGTGTCAACGGCCCGCTTCCTGCCGAAGGCCACCAGGAGGACAATAGCCAAGCCGACAACTTGCAGCGGGTTGAGAACCTGCCACACTGGCAGCGAAGCGTCGACCCAGCCGGGATCGTAGAAGCGCGTGACAACAAAGTGCAGCGGGACTGCCGCACCGACAACAATAAGGAAGAGTGCCGCCAGACGCTTAATTGCTGCCATGCTGACCCTATCTTCAGCACAGAAACCCAACCAAGCCAATGGTTGCTATGAGTTGTGATTTGGTAGCGGGGGAGGGATTCGAACCCTCGACCTTCAGGTTATGAGCCTGACGAGCTGCCGCTGCTCCACCCCGCGTCGCAGTCCCATCCTAGATTGGCACCCATCTAGAGATGAATACGCATTCCATAGGAACTCGCATTGCGCACGCGCTCGAATCTCGCATGCGCTCAAGCATGATGAGTAGACCGGTAAGCCCCATTCTGTCGCGGACAGCCATCTATCTTGGGCGCCAGCTCGCGCTGTGCCTCCTTGCGGCCTACCCGGGACTTGGCGAGCAGCCTCACAGTCCCTCGCTTGGCCTTGCTCCGGGCAGAGGTTGCCCTTTTCACTCCGGCCCGCACTGGCAGCATGCTGCGCAGCTTGAACCGGCCATGGTCTCTGTGGCCCTATTCCTCGCCTCGCGGCGGACGGGCGTTACCCGCTGCCCCGCTCTGCGGAGTGGGGACTTTCCTCGCTTCATCCACAGCTTGTATGGAATCCGCGCGGCTGTCTAGTCTACTCAGCACATGTCAGTATAGCACGGGACACCGCACCACACAACCGCCTGGTGTCCTGGTCTGGCAACCCAAGTGATGTCAATGTCACTCATCAAATTGAGAGAAACGGCATCCCCATGTATGTACGCGTGATAGCTGGAATCGGGGAAACTCGCGGACGGCCTCGCGAGGAACGGCTTTTATCGCAGGATTCACAGCTATTGTTAGGAGATCTCATCTGTCCATTCCGGCCGGTCGATTGCGATGCTTGCGAGAACGGCATGCGCGTCGGCGACAATGGGTTCTGCGTGGGAAGGCAACAACGTCTCGACGGCTAGCTCCTCCAGCAGTCTCGGCAAGCGCGAACAGAACTCGTGGCTGCCTATCCAGAGCCGGCCGTCCGGTGTTCCCCACAGCGCATCCGCTACCACAAGCGTTCGCGCAGGGGCAAGGTAGAATGCGACTTCCGGGTGCGGCGACTTGATCAGGAATGCCTGCACTTCTCCGGCAAGCGGATCTCCTTCGCGAAACGTGTGCGTGGGTTCGCACGCAATTGAGCCCAGAGGCGTGGCCTCATGCACCCAAATGCTGGCGCCAAACTGCCGAGAGTACCGATTGAGGATCTCCTGTGCGCTCCGGTCGTGCCAGTCCGTGCAGAGCAGTACGGTCACCGGTTGCCGTCGCTCCTGTATCGTTTCGTCAAGCGCCTGCCAGAATCTATGGTTGGCTGGCGTGCCTGACGGAGGCGCGAGCGGGTCGATGAGAACCAACCGGTCTGGAGTTTCGTAGCAGACACTGCCGGCCTCTTGCGTCCAACCGAAACCGGTCCGGTGAACTGGGTCCCAAGGAGACCAGTCCGGATGCGGCGCCGTCCATCGCCACAAACCCGGATGGACTCGCTTCATTACATCTGCTAGTGACATTGAGAACCCATATCTTAGTTGGCTGGGTCAACGTCTTGGCGGAGTATGTGTGAAGACAGGATGGAAGGCGAGTTATGTTCAACGGAAGAGACCGAAAGAGCCAAGTGCTCCGACTGAGCATGTGCAAGGCTTGACGTCCGGCCGCAGAGAG
Organism: Chloroflexota bacterium; assembly: GCA_022824225.1. Taxonomy (GTDB): domain Bacteria; phylum Chloroflexota; class UBA11872; order VXOZ01; family VXOZ01; genus VXOZ01. Next base: position 228 of record JAJEAH010000063.1, on the reverse strand, counting down.
CGAATCGGTCAGGGGGAACGAAAAGTCAAATCCCTCTCTCAGAGAGGGATTTTCACGTGCGCTGTCTTTGCCAGACTGCAAGCGGCCGATTAGCAGGTGGAGGGTGATGAAGGGGAGTGGATAGATGGAGAGGGGGAAAGACGGTAGGGAGATAAGGAGGTGGAATGTATAGTGGGGTAAGAAACCCTAGAAAGGAGGTGATCCAGCCGCAGCTTCCGCTACGGCTAC
>JAJEAH010000025.1 GCA_022824225.1 Chloroflexota bacterium | reverse complement strand
TTTTCCAGTACGACTGCTTGGCGGTGAGTAGACGGGCCACTTCACACCGCTCTTCAAAGGTGAACTGACTGTAGTGTTTTCCCATGGCAACACCTTAGCAAAGTGTTGCACTTCGTTTGTGAGTCTAGCGAATCCATCTTCAGGCTGGGACAGATTGACCTATTGCGAGGGGAAGCGAGACTAGCAAAGTGGCAGAGACAGCACGTGGCCGCCTGGCTGATCGCCACCCGGCGTCGCGGTGTGCACGGGCATATCGGGAGAAGATGGATTCCCGCGTGCGCGGGAATGACGGGCGACGGCCCAGGCGGCGGCCCTGGCGGCTTGCTGGATTCCCGCGTGCGCGGGAATGACGGGGACGTAAGCGAATGCGCTAGATCCGGTCGAGTGGATTCCTGCGAGCACAGGAAAGATGGGAACGTAAGTCGATGCGCTAGATCCGGCTGGATGGATTCCCGTGAGCGCGGGAATGACGCGTATTCGGCTCTATCTCTTTTCGTAGCGCACGGGGGCTGTCCCCCGCTTGGGGCAGGGCAGGGGCAGTTCTTGGGGCAAGGCAGGGGCGGTTACCGGACTGCCCATTTCCGGTCTAGCGACGTAGGGGCGGTTCGCGAACCGCCCCTACCATCGTGTCAAGTTCGGTAAGAGGCAGTGTGCGAACCGCCGCTACGCGCTGGGTTGCCTAACCCTCTTCCACGTCTAGTTGCGTGAGAATCGTCGGCCCTCCGTGGAGCGTGCGGTGCACAGGACAGCGCTCGGCAATTTGCAGGAGCCGTTTGGTCTGGGCTTCATCCAGTGTGCCGGTGACGACAATGTTACGCCGGATTAGATCGATTCTGGTGTTGCTCTGCTCCTCGCACTCTTCACAGTCCCGGGCGTGGACGCGCTCGTGGCTAAGCTCCACCCGCACGGCCCGCACATCCCATTCCTTCCAGTCGGCGTACAGCCGCAGCGTCATGGCCGTGCAGGTACCAAGCGCGGCCAGCAGGAGTTCGTACGGATTGGGGCCGAGATTCTCGCCCTCCGGCGCGGGTTCGTCGGCAATCAGCGCATGGGCATCTGTGACAATCACATGCTGCAGCCGCTCATGGCTCTTGACGGTCACCGTTTGCATTGCCGCGCCTCCCGTGGTGGCTCGTGTGCCATATTGGTTGAAGCCGTTGCCTTGACTCCTACGCTAGCAATGTACTATAAGGCGGACATGAGTTTGCTGCCGAATTCCGGCGGGTCGCTGCGCTCGATCACGAGGTCCGTCGCGTCGTGGAAGCGCATGAAGTCGCGCATGGCGCGGGCGACGGAATCCGCCAGCCGTTGGCTGGGCCGTACGCCCGGTTCGAGATGGAGCGCTTTCAGCCGGAGCAGGCCGCTCTTGCGCTCCAGCTTGGGATCGAAACGACCGACCAAGCGCCGCTTGTCCAGGATGGGCAGGCAGAAGTAGCCCCACTTCCGTTCCGGTGCTCGCTTGTAGCACTCAAGCGTCTGATCGAAGCCCCACATGGCGCGGTCGCGGCCTCTGGCCCAGAAGAGGCTATCGAACGGATTGAGAAACGTCGTGCGCCGCACGCGCAGGGCGCCGTCTGCCGCGGCTTCCAGCAGTTGCAGGTTGTCGCGGTGAACGAGGAGATCGCGTGTTGATCCATCGGCCAACTGGCCTTGAACGCGGCGGAACGTGCCTTCCGCAATCAGAGCCTGCACCACGGGCCGCGCTTCAGACGCTTTCAGCTTGAGATAGTCGCCAACCTGTGCGGGGGCACAAATCCCGAGCGCCCGCATGGCAATTTCCAGCAGGTGTCTCAGCGCGGTTTCTGTCGTTGGTTCCTCTCGTTCGACCCAGGAGGGCAGCACGCGGTCGCGCACGTCGTAGATACGCTGGAAATTCACCCGGTTCGCCACGGCGAACTCGCCAGTGTTGTAGAGATGCTCCATGGCAATCTTGGCTTCATCCCAGTTCCACCAGGAACCGGGCGCGCGCTTCTCGGTGCGGAAGTCCGCCGGACGAGAAGCGCCCCGCTCACCGACCGTCGCGAGCAGCCTGGCGATCAACTGCCGGTTTGCCGGCTGCGCCAGCCAGTTGCTGACCCACTTGTTTGCGCCGTTCTTGTGGCCCCGCATGCGCGGCATGAAATTGGGGTAGAGGGTCAGCGGGATGATGCAGGCCGCGTGGGCCCAGTACTCGAATAGGCGGCGGTTGTTTTCCGGCGAGGTATCGCCGCCAGCGTAGAGCAACGTGTCGAGCAGAGCGGGGTCGTACGTGCCCAGCCTGCTCCAGAGCGTGAGGTACTGCGCCCGATTAACTACCTGAAGCGTATCGATTTGCACCCAGCCCACCCGTTCAATCGCGGCGTACACGTCGTCAATTCCCGGGTGGGTGACTTCCGCCGCCGACCTGCCCAGGCCCTGGGCGTGCAGCGCCAAGGTGAGCACGGCATAGAGCGGATACGGCGAGCGCGCGCTCATGAACGCGGCGTGGACCCGGTCTGGGGCCGCACCGTGACGTCTGACGGAGGACCGTTTGTGTTTGGCGAACTGGCGGCAGTGTCTGTGGCCTCGCGGGTATAGAGGGAGAGCACGCCGGCGTCGTGTCGCGGCGCGGGCGGCTGCCAGCGCGCGCGGCGCTCGGCCAGAATGCGGTCGATCTCCGCCGGGGATTTGCGTGCGCCGCGCACGCCCACGATATTCAGCGAGCGGGCGGGCACGTCGATTTCGATGAGGTCGTCCGTTTCCACCAGCGCCAGCGGACCGCCCAGCGCCGCTTCCGGCATCACGTGGCCGATGTTCGGGCCTTTGGCCGCGCCGGAGTAGCGCCCGTCGGTGATGATGGCGGTGCTTGCTTCCAAGTCGGGCCGGGCCGAAATGACGGTAGTGCAGAAGTACATCTCCGGCATGCCGGTGGAGCGCAAGCCCTCATAGCGGATGATCATGGCGTCGCCGGGCTTGATCTCGTCGTTCTTTACGCCCGCGATGGCGTCTTCCTCGCAGTCGTAGGGCACCGCGCGGCCCACCATCCGGTGAGTGCGGGGGTCGGCGGCCACGTGCTTCATCACGGCTCCCTCCGGCGCCAGGTTGCCGGTGAGCACCGCTATCGTGCCGCCGGTCTTGTATGGCCGCTCGATGGGATAGAGCACTTCTTCCTTGCGCAGGCCGTGGTTGTCCAGGTAACCGGCGATCTCATCGAACCAGCCGGACGCTTCAAGGTCTGCCAGGTTTTCGCGGATGGTCTTGCCCGTGACCGTGAGACAGTCGAGATAGAGGAAGTCCTTGACTTCATTCATCAGGGCCGGCACGCCGCCGCAATACCAGATATACTCTACCGGATGCGTTCCGTAGGTCTTCACGTCGGTCAGCACCGGGACTTTGCGGCCGATTTCGTCGAACTGCCCCGGATTGATCTCGATACCCACTTCTTGGGCGATAGCGGGCACGTGGAGCAAAAGATTGGTGGAACCGCCGACGGCGGCGTGGAGCACGAGAGCGTTGTGGAAGGCTTCCGGCGTCAGAATGTCGCGGGGACGGATGTTCTGTTCCAGCAAAGTCATCACTTGCTCACCGGCATCACGGGCCATGCGGGTGAGTTCGCGCAGGGCCGCCGGAATCAGCGCGCTGCCCGGCAACGCCAGTCCCAAGGCTTCCGAGATCACCTGGTTGCTGCTGGCCGTGCCCATGAACTGGCACGCGCCGGGCGTGGGACAGGCGTGCTTCTGCTTGGCGATTAGTTCTTCCTCAGTTATTTGACCCTTATCCCGCATGATGCCGAGCGGATACATGAGCTCCGACGACATGTTGCACGGGCCGTTCGTCTGGGTGCCGCCGGGGACGTGGATGGCGGGCAGGTTCACGCGGGCCATGGCCATCAGATGGCCGGGCACCGCCTTGTCGGCGGTGGAGATGCAGACCATGGCGTCGTGGGGATGCGCCAGGGCGTGGATTTCCGTCATGTAGCTGATGATGTCCCGCGAGGGCAGGCTGAAACGCATACCGGCGTGGGCTTGCGCCACGCCGTCGCAGATGTCGGTGCAGTAGAACTCGGCGGGTTTGCCGCCCCGCGTATATACGCCAAACTTGGCCTGCTCGACCAGGTCGCCCAAATGCACGCTGGAAGGATGCGAGCAGCCCGTCACGCTCTCCACCAGCACCTGCGGCTTGCCCAGGTCGTCCACGGTCCAGTCCATGCCCATACGCAAGGCGTCGCCCTGGCGGTTGAGGTCGCGTAAATCTTGACTCCGCAAGGTCATGGCCCACACCTCTCTACGGTACCTCTCGGGTTGTTCGCCGCCGTGTTGCCCTCTATTGTACAGAAGAGCGGACAGAGGGGGCGCGCGACGTTTGTTGTGGAATTAGGCGTGTGGTGTTTGATCCGGAAGCAGTGGAGTGAGGCTCTTTGAGGCTCTAACCAATTGCGGGCACCGTCCAAGTCCTGCCGAGCGCAGAATAATGTCATTCCGAGCGGAGCGAGGGATCTAGGTGATCCGCCAACTCTAGATTCTTCGTCGCTGCGCTCCTCAGAATGACATTGATTGCCGTTCGGAATGACATAGGGGGTGCAGCGTTCGGTTTGGCGTGGGCGCGTGCTGCGTTCGGCGTGGCATGGCTGTGCGTTTCCTATCTTTTGTCATTCCGAGCCCTGCGAGGAATCTAGCGTCCGCGCAACGTACCGCCCGCTTGGCGCGGCTCCTTAGATTCCTCACTGCGCTGCGCTCCGTTCGGAATGACATTGGATTAGTCGCTCCGTTCGGAATGACATTCGATATACCCTTCGCGCTACCTCTTCACCCCCTCCCCGTCTTCTACAACATACAAATGACAGTTGGAAGTAGTTCCAGGCCCAAGACGCTCGCAAGTCTTGCCTCTTGCCAGCCCAAGACTGAAACTGATAATTGCCGTCTGATGCGGGCGAGTAGCCAGTGGCTTGCATGATGCCTGCCGCACGTGGGGTGGAGACGATATGGCAAGCAAGTCCGACATTGAGAATGAGAATCAGACTCCGGCAACGGCAACGGAGCTTGTCCGCGCGGCGATCGCGGAGCAAGGCAGAATCACGTTCGCCGAATTCATGGAAATCGCCCTCTACGCGCCAGGCGTGGGGTACTATACCTCCTCCCCAGGTCTTCCCCATGGCGGCCGGAAGCCCAATGGTGGCCACACGCCCAGCAGCGGCCACACGTCCAGCGGCGGCCATACTCCCAGTAGTGGCCATACGCCCGATAGTGGCTGGAAGCCCAGTGACAACCGGAAGCCCAGTGGCGGCCAAACGCGCAGTGGCGACCGGAAGCCCAGTGACAGCCGGAAGCCTCCGGTCCGTCATTCCCGCGAAAGCGGAAATCCATCTGCAGCTAGAGACGCAGCAGCGCGCGCACCCGAGGCCGGGCCGCCGCGCGACTACTACACCGCGCCGCAACTCCATGGCGTGTTTGGCACGTATCTAGCGCGCCACGTTGTGCAAGTCTGGCGGCAACTCGGCTCCCCCCGGCATTTCGACGTGGTGGAAATGGGCGCGGGACGCGGCATCCTGGGCTGGGACGTGCTCCGCGCCCTGCGCCGGGACGCGCCGGCGTGCTGGGAAGCCGTCTGCTACCGCATGGTCGAGCGCGGGCCGGGGCCTGGTCCCGCCCAGCGCCAGGCGTTGGCTGCGGCGGCTGCGCGACCCGTGAGCGTGCGCCCCGCTCTCGCTAAGCCGGTAGCAGGTGTCGTGCTATCCAATGAACTTCTGGATGCGCTGCCGGTGCATCGGGTGCGCATGCGCGGGGACACGCTGGAGGAACTGTACATAACTCTCGACAACGGTCACTTGGTGGGAGAGTGGGGTGAGCCCAGCCGACCGGAGCTCACGGCATACGTAGCTGATCTGGGGCGGCCTGCCCCAGGTTGGCAAGGTGAAATCTGTCTCGCCGCCGTCACGTGGCTGGAAGACGTGGCCCGATTGCTGGACCGGGGTACGGTGATTACGATTGACTACGGCGCGACCTGGGCAGAACTTTGCGGCCCGCGGCACAGCGGCGGCACGCTGGCGTGCTACTATCGGCACGGCGTTAGCACGGACCCGTACCAACGCATCGGCGCGCAGGACATTACCGCGCACGTAAACTTTACCGCATTGATGGATCGGGGCGCGGAGCTTGGTCTGCGCACCGCGCGCTATGAGTCGCAAGCCGAGTTTTTGCTCGCGCTCGGCATCGGTGAAGAACTCGCCGCGCTCGCCCGGCAACCCGTTTCGGCGGCGGCCCTGCGGCGCAAACGGGCAATCACCGATCTCATCTGGCCGGACGGTCTTGGCGGCTTTCGCGTCTTGATTCAGGAAACGAGTGTGCTATACTAGCGTGCGTTCGCCTGGCAATGGGAAGGCCCCGTGCGAATGCGGGTTTCTGAGTAGAACGTACGGCGCAGCGGCAGGTTGGGCGTGGATCGGCAGCAAGCGGCTATCAAGACCCCCGGGGGCCCGTCGCGGGGAGCGTGCTGGCGCAAGAGCCCCAATCCGCACCGTTGTACCGCACGGCGGCAGCGAGTCGCTTTGCGCCTCAGAGCGGCCCGGATCTCCGCCTTGCCGTCCATCACCGTTGCACGCGCCGCGTTGCGGCGACGTGAGCAATGCGCACATGCATGGAATCTCCTTGAAGAAGCGTAGCGTCGGAAGGATTGCGTGCACATGGGTAAGCTAGCACTGACCGGCGGCGCGCCGGTGGTCGCCGGGCCGTTGGGCGCCGCGTGGCCGGTCTATGACGAGCGGGACGAGGAACTCCTGCGGGACGTGCTGCACAGCCGGTCGTGGACGCGCTCCAAGTTCCAAGACGCGGAATCCTGGGTATGGCGCTTCGAAGACGCCTTTGCGGAATTCCAGGACGCCCGGCACGGGGTGGCGGTGGCCACCGGGTCAATCGGCATGGAATTGGCCCTCAAGGCCGTGGGCGTGGAACCGGGTGACGAGGTGATCATCCCGGCGGCTACGTGGATCACGGTTGCTACGGCGGTGATCGCCGTGGGGGCCGCTCCCGTGTTCGTGGACATCGATCCCGGCACGTACAATATCGACGCCGACAAAGTTGAGGCCGCCATCACGCCCAGGACCCGCGCCGTCATGTGCGTGCACAACGGCGGCATGCCGGCGGACATGGATGCATTGCGGGAGTTGGTCGATCGGCATGGCATCGCGTTGGTGGGCGACTGTGCCCACGCCCACGGCAGCCAGTGGCGGGGCCGGGGCGTCGGCGCCATAGAGGACGCGGGCGCGTTCAGCTTCCAGGGCAGCAAGGTGGTGGCCCTGGGCGAAGGCGGCATGGTGCTCACCGACCGCGATGACGTGCAGGAGCGCCTCTTCGGCCTGCACCACGTGAACGGCGCGAACGGACGTCCCAAGCCGGAGCGGTCGCTGCCCGCCACCAATCTGCGCATGACGGAGTGGATCGGCGCGCTGGGGCTGGCGGCTATGGCGCGGCTGCCGGAGCAAGTCGCCCTACGCGAGGCGAACGCGCGCCGCCTCATGGCGGGACTTGCCGAGATTCCCGGGGTGGAAGGCCTGACGTGGGACCCGCGCGTGACGCGCTGGAGCTTCTACATTTGGCACTGGCGCTTCATCGGCGCGGAATTCGACGGTATACAACGCGATACGTTCCTGGCCGCACTCAAGGCCGAGGGCGTGCCGGCCAGCACGGGCCAGACCGCGCCGCTCTACCGCAACCCGGTGCTTACGGATATGGACTGTGGACGCACGAACTACCCGTTCAATGCCCAGGTCTACGGACAGGCGCTGGACTACAGAGGATTTCACTGTCCGGAAACCGAACGCATCGCGGCCACGGAAGCGCTCTCGTTTTCCCATCCGCTGTTCCTGGGACCGCCGGAGCACATGGACCTCGTTCTGGACGCAGTTCGCAAGATTCGCGAGCACGTTGCCGAACTGCACGCCTGGGAAGTAACGCAAGCCGGCGCCTAGCCCTTGCCCAGATGGCAGGCGCTTGCCATTGCGCAACGTCGGGTGAGTGTGTTAGAGATAATCACTGGCGCTCAAATAGCGGGACAGAGCGTGCAGATGCTCTTGACTTCAATCACTTCTGCGGCTGGACCCGCGGACTGACACAGTAGATTCGATAGGTGATGAACTTTGGCTAAGAGAAAACTGATCGTCGTAGAATCGCCGACTAAGGCGCGGACAATCAAGAAGTTCCTGGGACGCGGCTTTGCGGTCGAATCATCGATGGGTCACGTGCGTGATCTGCCCAAGAGCAAGCTCGGCGTAGAGGTCGAGCAGGACTTCGCGCCCTCATACGTCATTCCCCGCGATAAGAATCCGGCTGTAAAGAAGCTCACCGACCAGGCGCGGAAGGCCGGAGAGATTCTGCTCGCCACCGACCCGGACCGCGAGGGCGAGGCTATCGCCTGGCACGTGCTCGAGGCCCTGAAGCGCAAGATGAAGAAGCAAGACCTGAGCGCCAAGCGAGTGGTCTTCCACGAGATTACGGAATCGGCGGTGCAAAAGGCGCTCGCGGAACCCCGTGAAATCAACGCGGACCTCGTGGATGCCCAACAAGCCCGCCGCGTGCTCGACCGACTGGTCGGCTATAAGATGAGCCCCTTCCTGTGGCGCAAAGTGCGGCGCGGCCTGTCGGCGGGACGTGTCCAGTCGGTTGCCCTGCGGCTCATCGTCGATCGCGAACGCGAAATCGAGGCCTTTGTACCGCAAGAGTACTGGTCGCTCCATGCCAAACTGGCCAAGCAGGAGGCGCGGCGCGCGCAAGACGAATTCGATGCTGAGCTGGTGCGGATCAGCGGCAAGAAACCCGAAATTCAGGACGAGGGCGCGGCCAAGAGCATTCTGGATGAGCTAGACGGCGCCGCCTGGCCGGTGCAGAAGATTTCCGTGCGCGAGCGGCGGCAGCGGCCCAACGCGCCGTATACGACCAGCACGCTCCAACAGGACGCCTCCGGACGCCTGAACTATGGCGCTGCGCGCACCATGCGGCTGGCCCAGCAACTCTACGAAGGCATTGCCATCGGCGGGGAAGGCCAAGTGGGCCTCATCACCTACATGCGGACGGACTCTGTGCAAGTCAGCGGCGAAGCCATAGCCCAGGTCCGGGATTTCATCGGCCAGACCTACGGCCCGGATGAAGTCCCGGCCAAGCCCAACACCTACCGGTCGCGGGTCAAGAACGCGCAAGAGGCCCACGAGGCCATCCGGCCCACCAGCGCCTCTCGCACACCCGAGCAGATGCGGGAATTCTTGGACAAGGACCAGTTGCGGCTCTATACGCTCATCTGGCAGCGGTTCGTGGCCAGCCAAATGCGGCCGGCCGTTTTGGAGACAACGTCGGTGGACATCGTCCCCAACCGGGACGGCGCCGCCCTGAAGTACCGCTTCCGCGCTTCCGCGATGCGGGTCAAAGTGCCCGGATACCGCCAGGTGTACCAAAGGGACGACGACCAGGAGGGCGGGCAGCCGCCTTTGCCGCCCTTGGTAGAAGGCGAGGATTTAGACCTGCGCAAGTTGTGGCCGGACCAGCACTTCACCCAGCCGCCGTCTCGGTTCACCGAGGCCAGCCTGATCCGGGCCCTAGAGGAGCAGGGCATCGGCCGGCCCAGCACCTATGCGCCGATCGTCTCCGTCATACAGGAGCGCACGTACGTGGAGCGGGAAGGCCGCAGCCTCACGCCCACGGAACTCGGCGCGGTGGTGAACGACCTTTTGGTCAAGCACTTTCCGGACATCATCAAGTCCGAGTTTACGGCGGACATGGAAGAGGATCTCGACTCCATCTCCCGTGGCGAGAAGCAGTGGACGCCGGTGCTCAAGGAGTTCTATGGCGGCTTCAGCGCGGCGTTGGAGAAGGCGGATGCCGAGGCGGAGCGCGTGCAGACGCCCGTGGTGGAGACCGGCGAAATGTGCGAGGAGTGCGGCAAGCCCCTGCTGCTGCGCGAGGGGCGGTTCGGCAAGTTCATCGGGTGCAGCGGCTTTCCCAAGTGCCGGTTTACCAAGCCGTACCTGGATACCATCGGCGTCACGTGCCCGCAGTGCCGGCAAGGAGAGGTGGTGCGCAAGCGCAATAAGCGGCGCAGCATCTTCTATAGCTGCTCGCGATATCCGGAATGCGAATTCGCGAGTTCCCGTCCGCCGGCCCCTCCCCAGGACGAACCCTCACCGGAGAAAGCCAAGGAGCCGGCGGAGGTGGCGGGGGACTAGACTCTTCCCCGCTGCCGTGGGGGCGGTTGCAGCCCGTGGGCGCGGCCCGTGGCCGTGGCATGGCGCGTGCAGGCGCAGACGTGCGGCTCGCCGCGCGGAGTCCCTCACTCCTCCTGCTCCTCCAGGCTGGTGGCGTTCTCGGCGGTTTTCAAGGCTTCCAGCTTGACGATTTGCCGTTCCATGCCCCGGCGGCGCGTGCCGGTTAGGGTGTCGAAGTCATTGGTGAGTCGCTGAAAGTCTCTTTCCAGCTTGTCCAAGGCTCCGGCGTAGCGCGACCACTCTTTGGTAAATTGCTCGAGCAGATCGAGGATCTCCCCCGCCGTCTGCTGGAGTGAGAAGACCTCCGCCGCTTGGCGAATGACGCTGAGGACGCCAAAGAGACTGAAAGGCGAGCAGAGCACGACGCGGCTCTGAAGACTATCCTCCAACAGTGTGCGGTCGCGCTGCAAGATGTAGCCGTACACCTGTTCCAGGGGGATGAACAGCAGAACGCAATCCACGGTGTTTGACGCGGCGTCGATGTACTCCCTGGACGTCACGGCTTTCACGTGGCCGCGCACGTCGCGGATGAACTGCTGCTGAAAGGTCTCCTGTTCGCTGTCGGATTCCGCTTCCAACGCGCGCAGGTAGTTATCCAGCGGAAACTTGACGTCCATGTTGAGCCGCAGGTCTTTGGGCAACTTGAACGTGAAGTCGGGCCGGGTCCCCGCCGACGTCACGGACTGCTTGGTGTAGTGGATGTTGGGCAGCATACCGGCGGCGTGCAGCACGTCTTCGGCCATGCGCTCGCCCCACGCGCCCCGGGCGCGGCTATTCGCCAGCGTTTCCCGCAGCGAGTTTGTGGTGTCCGTCAGGCGCTTGGTCTGGTCGGCGGTATTGCGGATTTCCGTGGTCAGGGCGCTCAGCTTGGCGCCGCTTTGCGCCTGCACGTCGGTCATGAGCGTGCGCACCTGCTCCAGCGTCTGGCCCATCTGATCGAGTTGCTGGTCGATTAGGCTTTTCTTGCTTTCGAACTCCTGGGATTGCTGGGCTTGTTGCGCGCCAAGCTGGGTCTTGGCGATTTCCACGAGTTGGCTCGTGCTCTGATTGAGGGCTTCCAGCGAGAGCTTGCCGAACTGGCCGGACACTTGCGCCAGCAGTTGTTCCGCGTGCGCTTGTTGGGCTTGCGCATTGTCCGCGCGCAAACGTTCTTCCAACGTCCCGGCGGTAAACCTGTGCCACAAGCCGAACGCCGCGGCCAGGGCAAGCCCGATCAGCAGGCCTGCCAGTCCGCCGACCGCGAGCGAAGTTGTGTCCATTCTCGTGTCCCCAGAGCGCTAGCCGGTCGCCGTGAGCCGGATTGCGTAGTCCACGCCACGCGGGCCATGGTTGCGGGGCAGCCGGATGCCGGCCGCCGTCATGCCAGTCCCCGCCGCGCGCCGGCGTCTATGTCAATGGACGTGCCGGTAACCATCGCCGCGCGGTCCGAAGCCAGGAAGGCGACCAGTTCGGCTACGTCCGCCGGCATCGTTACCCGTCCCAACGGGTTTGGCGCGCGCATCTCCGCCGCGGCCTCCGCTGCCGGTATGCCGCGCAGGCGTTCGTTCTGTTGCGCCATGTCGTCGATCAAGCCGGTTTCCGTGAGGCCGGGATTCACCATCACGATGCGAATGCCGTCGGCGGCCACTTCGTCAGCAAGCGTTTTCGTAAAGGCCAACAGTCCGGCGTTCATCACGCTGGCAATTGCCAACCGCGTTGACGGATCGTGCGCCGAGCCGCCGCCAATGAGGACGATTGCGCCGCCTCCACTGCGGCGCATGTAGGGCACCGCATCCCGCGCCGCGCGAATGTAGCCGAGCAGCTTGAGCCGGAACTGCTCCTCCCAGGCCGTGTCGGGAACGTCCAGGTTGCCGCCGACAATGCCCCCGCCCGCACATGCTACCAGAATGTCCAGCCGACCAAATTCAGCAAAAGCCGTATGCAGCGCGGACCGGATGGCGCTGGGGTCCGTCACGTCGGCGGCAACCCCGCGTATCCGGCGACCGGTCTCCTCGGCGATGGCGGCGGCAGTCTCATCGAGTTCGCCGGCCGTGCGCGCCGCCAGGGCCACGTCCGCCCCCTGGCGCGACAACGTCAGGGCGATTGCTTTGCCAATTCCGCGGCTGCCGCCGGTTACGATGGCGGCCCTGCCTGTATGGGGTTGTTCCGTCATGTCCGCTCTCCTTCCGGTACGCCGCCGCACCGGGCGGAAGCGTGAGCCACGTCGTATCTGTGAATATTAGTGTTTAAGATAATGAATAAATGGGCGGAATTGCAGCAATTCCACAGGCATCTGAGTTGTCATTTGTGAATGTATATTCTATGCTAGTAAGTAAGGCAGTGGGCGAACCCGATCCGGCGCGTGTACGCGTCTGAGCGTGGCAGGGCAGTAGGGCCCGCTGTTTGCCCAGGCGCGCAGAGTTGACTGTTATAATACAACAATAGTACGAGTCTGTAGTTTCTCGCCGCGGACGCTTGTTTGCGGTAGCCGCTTGCGGCGGTAGCAGTACCCAACCCAAACTTTCGAACGATTCGGTAATTCGATCCAGCATGGAGTCGCTACAGTGGCTAGATGGCAGAAGATCGCAATCCTGGTTCTCATTGTAATAGCGCTCGTGTTCCTTGGCAGAATTGCGGTCCAGCGGTTCCTGGGTGGTGACACCGAGGCCGCGCCGATGGTTGAGCAAAACGAATTCGTGCCGGTCACGCGCGGTACCATCTTGACCACCGTAAACGCTTCAGGCAACATCGTCTATCCCGATCAGGTGGACCTGGCTTTCTCGGTAACGGGGGACCTGGAAGAACTCGCGGTAGCCGTAGGCGATGCAGTAGCGGAGGGCGATCCACTAGCCTATCTGGACGATACCGAACTCCAAGACGCGGTGCGCCGCGAACAGACGAATTTGCGCACGGCCGAGCTCAATCTGGAGAAACTGCTGGCGCCGGCGGCTACGGAGGATGTGCGCAAGGCGGAGCTTGCCCTGTTGGAGGCGGAAACGCGCCTGGCAGACGTGGAGCAGGGCCCGACGCAACATGAAATAAACCAGGCGGAAGCCAACGTGAAGAGCGCGCAGGTGGCTTATGACGAAGCCGTGAAGTCGTTGGAGAACCTGCGGAATCCCGGCCCCAGCGCCGTTCAGGCAGCCCAGAACAAAGTAGCCAATGCCGAAAGCGCGTTTGCGCAGGCCCAAGCCGCAGTACAGGCCCTTGAGGCCGGAGGCAGTGAGGCAACGCTGCTGGCGGCGGAAAACGCGTTGAACATGGCGCGGAACCGCGTGGAAACTGAAAAGGTGCGGGTGCGTACCGACATCGCCGCCTTCGAAAGTGAGTTGAAGGAAGCGCGCGAGCACTGGGAACGAGCCGAACGCAGAGTACAGGAAGACGACAGCGATGACAATCGCAGGGAACGGGACTCCGCGCTGCGGAACTACAATGAAGTCCGGGAACGCGTGGAACCGGAAATCAGCATTCGCCAGGCTGAGCTTTCTGATAGCCCGCCGCCGGGCACGAAAGTCGGTGAGTTGACGGCTGCGGTGAGGAAGGCGGAGCTGGACTTGGAAAGCGCAGAAGTGTCGGCCAAAGAGGATGTTGACTCCGCCCGGCGCCGCGTACAAATCGACGAGCAGTCGCTGGAAATCGCCCGCCGCGAACTCCATGACCTGCGCAATCCGACGCAGGAAGACCTCACCACCGCCGAACAACAGGTGGAAAGCAAACGGCTCAGCCTGGAAAACGCCCAAGAGACTCTGGCAGACCTGCAAGCCGGACCCGATCAGGATGAATTGGCCGGCGCGCGCAACGACGTGGAGCGGGCGCGGCTAGACCTGCAGCGCGTGCAGACCGGCGCCAACGCCCAAGATGTCGAGTTGCAGGAAATCCAGGTAGAACGCGCCCAGTTGAACCTCGAAAAGGCCCAGCGCAATCTGGCGGACGCCGTTCTGCGGGCGCCGTTCACCGGACTGGTGGCGGCCGTCGAGGGCAGCGTCGGCCAAACGGCGGGCAATAAGGTGGTGACGCTGGTGCGCGCGGACCGCATCGAAATGCGAGCGAACGTGGACGAATCCGACGTCGCGACAATCCAGGTGGGCCAGAAGGCCGAAGTGACCACCTACGCCTCACCGGACGTCATCATTGCCGGCACGGTGGAGACCATTTCCCCGACCTCGATCGACGAACAAGGCGTGGTGCTCTATCCCATCACCATCCGGCTGGACCCTGGGGAACAAAGCCTGCGCGGTGGACTTTCGGCCAATGCCACAGTGGAAGTCTCCAGCCGCGACAACGTGCTCCTGGTACCCACGCGCGCTATCCGGCGCGAAGAGAACGAGCGCGTGGTGTACGTGCGCTTGGCGGGAGATGAACTAGAGCGGCGCGTGGTCGAAATCGGCGTGCGCGATAGCGACGTGACGGAAATAATCAGCGGCGTGAGCGAAGGGGAAGAGGTGGCAATCCCGGTGCGGGCAGGCGGCACCCTGGGCGGCGGCGGCATCGACGTGCGCACGCGATAGCGGGCACCCGCGATAGCGGGCACACGCGGTAGCGTGACCACGCGTTGGCGGGCACCTGCACTAGCGGGCACCCGCGCTAGCGGGCACCCGCTTTGGTGGGCACCCGCTTTGGCGTGATCACGCTCAAGCAGGCACACGGTCGCCGCAGCCAACACAAGCTACAATGAACTTAGGTCAAGATCGTCCGAGCAGATGGAATATCACATGCCTGAGACCGTAATCGAAACGAACAACCTCAGAAAGACCTATGTCATGGGCGACTCTGAGATACATGCCCTGGACGGTGTCTCGGTGCAAATCAGCCGCGGGGAACTCTTGGCGATTACGGGCCCTTCGGGTTCCGGCAAGTCCACCCTGATGAATATCTTGGGGTGTTTGGACCGGCCGGACGGCGGCGAATACCTGCTGGACGGCGAAGACGTCAGCACGCTCAACGACAATCGACTGGCCGAAATTCGCAATCGGCAGATTGGCTTCGTCTTCCAGTCATTCAACCTGCTGCCCCGGGTCAGCGCCCTGGAGCAGGTGGAACTGCCGCTCCTCTACGGCGGCGGGAGCCCCGGCGGCAAGGCGGCGCGGCGCGCGCAGGCAGGAGCGCCCGTCGGAGGCGCCGCCGGTGTGCCCGATGCCCAGGAGCGGGTCGGTATGGCGCGCGACCTCATGCTGCAACGGGGCGGCGCAAGCTGGCGCGACCGGGCCAGAGAGGCCTTGATCGCCGTAGGCTTGGAGGACCGGATGTCCCACAAGCCGACAGAACTTTCCGGCGGTCAGCAACAGCGCGTGGCCATCGCCCGGGCCCTGGTCACCGATCCGGCCATCATTCTGGCCGATGAGCCGACCGGCAACCTGGACTCCCGCACGAGCGAAGAGTTGATGGGCCTCTTGCTGCGGCTGAATAGCGAACGAGGCATTACCGTCGTCTTCATCACACACGAAGATGAGATTGCCCGCCAGACGAACCGGATCGTCCGCATGATGGACGGCCGCATCGAGGCCGAGGAGCGCGGCGAGAAAGGCATGGATACCGCTGCCTCAGCGGACGCTCCTGCTGCCTCAGCGGACGCCTCCGGCCCAACTGCGGCGGCGAATGAGCCTTCAACGCCGACGGTAACGTCCCCCTTGGAGACGCGCCGGTGAGATTCGCAACGCTGAAAGTCGCCATCAGCGCACTGGCCGCCAATAAGCTGCGGACGAGCTTGACGTTGCTGGGCATGATCATCGGCGTGGCGTCGGTCACCGCGCTCATGTCCATCGGCCGCGGCGTGGAAAAGCAGATCACGGCGGAGCTGCAGGCAGCCGGCACCAACGTGCTCTTCATCTTTAGCGGGCGTCCCGGCGGCTCCGACGATGAAGACCCAATTCGACAACTAACGTATGAAGATTCGTTGGCTCTCGAGGAACTCACGTGGGACGGCACGGTCGTGGGCGTCGCGGCGGTTGGCAACAGCCGCAATTTGAGTGTGGTCGCGGAAAGCGGCGATACGCGCGTTACCGTGCAAGGCGTAACGCCCAGCTATATGCCCGTGAACAATCTGACTATTGCGTTCGGCGACACTCTTACGGAATCCGACCTTTCTTCCCGGGCCGCCGTGGCCGTGCTCGGCGCTACGGTTGCCGCCAACCTGTTCCCGGATGACGATCCCATAGACCAGACGATCCGGGCGGACAATCTGCGGCTGCACGTCATTGGCGTGCTGGAGGAACAAGGCGGCGGCGCGTTCGGCGGCAGTCCGGACGACTTGGTATTCATCCCGATCACGACTGCGCAAGCGCGCCTGAGCCGCTGGGTCACGCCGGAGGGCGAGCGGCCCGTCAACTCCATCAGTGTCAAGTTGGTGGATGAGCGTGAAGAGACGATAGATGCCGGCGCGGCCAGTATTCGCTCGATCCTGCGCGAACGTCATGAAATCGCCGATGACGCCGATGATGACTTCATCATCATGAGTCCCAAAGACCTGATCGAGGCGGTGAGCGCGGCCATCGGCGTCTTCACGCTCTTCCTGGGCGCCATCGCGGGAATATCCCTGCTGGTTGGCGGCATCGGGATCATGAACATCATGCTGGTATCCGTTACGGAGCGCACCCGCGAAATCGGCATCCGCAAGGCGGTGGGCGCCAAGCGTCGTGACATCCTGGTGCAGTTCTTGGTGGAAAGCGTGGTGGTAAGTGTGCTGGGCGGAATCCTCGGCATCCTGCTCGGCGGGCTGATCTCATTTGGCATCTCGCAACTTCCGCTGGGCCCGGATGGCGAGAGCCTCCAGACCGCGGTGACGCTGGACATCATTGTGCTGGCCGTTAGCGTGGCGGCAACGGTGGGTATCTTCTTCGGAATCTATCCCGCAAACCGGGCCGCCCGGCTGGACCCAATCCAAGCTCTGCGCTACGAGTAAGGGGGTCTTCTTCTGCCCGATGCTGCGGTGGTTTTGAAGCAAGTCACACTGCCACAGAGCGAAGGTGCAGTGACTTCTGTCGTCAAGAGGGGAGCGAAGATGGCTCAAGCATCCTCGTACGATGAACGGTACGCGGGTCAAGGGTACTATTGGGGCACCAAGCCGTCGGCCATTTGCCACCAAGTCCTGCAACTCATACCGCCCGATCGGGCGGTGTCTCTGCTTGATATTGGCTGTGGGGAAGGCAGGAACGCGGTATTCTTCGCCCACAGCGGCTATGGCGTAACCGCATTTGATGAATCGGCGGAGGGGGTGGCCAAGACGGAACGCCTTGCCAAAGCGGTGCAGGTCCCAATCTCGGTCTTTCAGGCCGACATGAATGAGCACAGGCTGGAACAGGACTTTGGCATCCTGTTCTCCACGGGCGTCTTCCACCTCATCCCCCGCAATCTGCGGCAGGAAGTCTTTACCCACTTTAAGCGGCGCACGACTGCGGGCGGCCTGAACGTATTCTCCCTCTTCGTGCGTAAGCCATTTATCGGCAAAGCGCCCGACAGTGATCCCGGCGCCGAGCCCTGGCTATCGGGCGAACTCCTCACGCTTTACCATGATTGGCGAATTGAGTACTGCGCGGAAGAGGTCTTTGACTGCATGTCCGGCGGCATTCCGCATCAACACGCGGTGAACCGCATGATCGCCCGCAAGCCGTAGAGTCTTCATTGCGGCCTATTGGCTGGCCCAGACAGGCGCCCGCCTGTCTCCCCATCGGCATCTGTGGCGGAAATACGGTACTGCAGCAAACCACGCCGCAGTGCATTGCGCGGGGCGCGGCGTCTACAGGTCCTTCTTCGCGAATGCGCGCATGCCCAGCAGAACCGCTCCTGTGATGTACAGGAGCGCCCAAATGAACATAATGCCTGAAGGCTGGCTGGATCCCGTGAAAGGGCCGCCGCCTGCCAGGATAGCGAGTTCTTGCACGTTCAGCCGCTGCGCCGCCATGCGCCAGAGCGCGTCCGACGGCAGCAGCAGGCTGGAGATGATGCCGATGTTTTGCATCACCTGATTAGCCAGCAGGATGCCAAGCTGCTCCACCATGCCGCCCACCAGCGCCAAGCCGTAGAGCATGATGACGGTCACGCCCGCGGTCAGCGTGGAGAGCAGCGTGCTCGCGCACACGGTCACGCACGTGAGCAGTATGCCCAGCAGGCCGAGCAAGAGCGCCGACTGTAGCCCCGACCACGAATAGAATCCGGCAAAGACCCAGGTGAGTATGAGCAGCGAAAGCGTGGTGGTGATGGCAAACGCGGCGGACATGGCGCCGAGACCGCAGCACTTGCCGACGAGCACCTGCCAGCGGCTGAGGGGTTTCGGCACGATGGCGTGGAGCGTGTTCTGCTCAACCTCGGTGGCGATGGCGCCCGCCGACGTGAAGATCGCCACCAGCGCCGTGAGCATGCCGGCTACGTTGAGCGCCGCGGCCAGGAGTTGGCCCGAAACGGCGTCCCGGAACACTTGCGGGTCGATGAATCGTTCGGGCGCCTCCAGGTCGCGCATCACGAAGAACATGCCGAGCCCGTAGAGCGCGAGGAACGCCGCCGCCAGGAGCACGCCGCCGAGGACTGCCTTCTTGCGGATCCCCTCCTGCAAGGTGAGCTTGGCGATGATGTAGATGGGGAGCATGAAGGCTGCCTGTTTCCGGGCGTTCGTACGAATTTTGGTGAGGCGGCTATGCGCCGGTGTCGTCCACCGTGCGGACGAAAAGGTCTTCCAGGCTTTCGTGACGCAGCGCCACCTGATGCACCGCCGCGCCGCCATCCACCAGGAGTTTCACCACGTGCGGCACGTCCGCAGGCTCTGTCAGCGATACGGTTAGCTTGTCGCCTTCATGGGCGGCGATCGACCACTTTTCTTCTAGTCGGGCACGCACACTGTCGCTGATGCCATTCGCCTCCACGTCCAGCAAGCGCTGCGTGGCGAGCAGTTCCTCAAGCGACCCCTCTCGCACGACTTCGCCGCGCTGGATGATAGCCACCCGGTCGCACACCGCCTCGACTTCGGAAAGCAAATGGGAGTTGAGGAAGACCGTTTTCTTCTCTTCTTTCAGCCGGCGAATGATGTCTCGCACCAGGCGGCGGCCAATGGGATCGAGTGCGCTGGTCGGTTCATCCAGAAAGACCAGTTCCGGGTCGTGAATCAGCGCCTGGGCAATGCCGATGCGCTGCAGCATGCCCTTGGAAAACGTGCGCAGTTGCTGGCCGGCGGCGCGCTCCAGGTTGACGAGCGCGAGCACGTCACCGATGCGCTGCGCGCGGCGTGATTTGTCCAGGCCGCAGAGCCGGCCGTGAAAGTCCAGGAACTCGCGGGCGGTGAACCACTCGTGAAAGCGAAAGAGCTCCGGCAGGAAGCCGATTCTCGCCTTGACGCGCCGGTCGCCCAACGGCTCGCCCAGCAGCGTGCCGCCGCCGCTGGTGGGAAAGACCAAGCCGAGCAGCATCTTTACGCACGTGCTCTTGCCTGCGCCGTTTGGGCCCAAAAATCCAAAGATTTCGCCGGTGGGCACGGCGAGATCCAGGCTGGCAACGGCGGGTGTGCCACCGTACACTTTCCGCAGTTGGTTTGTGGTGATGGCAAGATTGGGCATTGGCGCTTGGTTGACGGTGACGGCCGCGCATGGCTGAATTGGTACCCCGGCGCGGATAGAAGGCGTTTGGCAGAGACGAGTGCCCAGCGAGCGCATTTGCTAGCGGAGTCTGTCGTCGTCCCTCTCTTTCATTCTATACTATGCCGTAGGCTGCGGGATGCCCGAAGGCTGCGGGATGCCCCGTTGGCAAGGAGATCACGTGGAACTACTCTATGGTTTGCATCCTGTGCGGGAAGCGCTGCGCGCCGGGCGTGTGCCCCACGAAGTCTGGGTAGTAGCGGGCGCCAACGGGCTGGGCGAAATCGTCGCCCTGGCGCGGGCGAGCGGCGTGACGCCTCATGCGGTGGCGCGGCGGGAGTTGGGCGACCTCTGCCGCAGCAGCCACCATCAGAACGTGGCGGCGCGTTTTCCCGATCGTACACTCTACCCGCTCGACCGGCCGCTGGCGCTGGCCGACGCGCGCGGGCAACTGCCCCTCGTCCTGGCCCTGGACTTGCTGCAAGACCCGCAGAATCTCGGCTCGCTCTTGCGCACGGCAGAGGCGGTTGGGGTGCATGGCGTCCTGCTGCCCAAGGACCGCAGCGTTGGCGCGAGCGCCACGGTGTCCCGCATCTCCAGCGGCGCGGCGGAGCACCTGTCGCTCTGCGCGGTGACAAACCTCACCCGGGCGCTCTCCTGGTACAAGGAGCGCGGCATTTGGGTGGTCGGACTCGATCCCGCCGGAGAAACGCAGTTTGAAGCGCCGGACTACGAGCGGCCCCTGGCGGTGGTGGTTGGCAGCGAGGGGAAAGGTCTGCGCCCGCTGGTGCGGCGGGCGTG
This sequence comes from Chloroflexota bacterium, assembly GCA_022824225.1. GTDB lineage: Bacteria > Chloroflexota > UBA11872 > VXOZ01 > VXOZ01 > VXOZ01. The sequence goes on along the minus strand of JAJEAH010000025.1, from coordinate 23,008 downwards.
CGATTACTGCGTGCACATACCCATGACGGGCAAGGTAGCGTCACTCAATGCCGCCGTGGCCGGGTCGATTCTGCTCTATCACGTCTGGCGGACGCGGCAGGCCGCGAGCGCGGGCAGGGCGGAATGAGCACGGGCGCGCGCCGGTCTGCGCCGCCGCAGCCTATTCCGCCTCTCGCTGCCCGCATGCGCCGCGCCGCTTACTCGCCAATGTTGCCGCCGGTGCGCTGGTATTCGCTGACCAGCGAGCACCCCCGGTTGACGATGTCGGACACGTCGTCGCCGCGCACCAGCATTTCCCAGACGCCGTGCATGGCGTAGTTCGCGGCGTTGAACGGCGACATCCACTCGCGGCCATGCGCCATGGCCTGCTGGTAGGCCGCCACTTCCTCCGGCGTAAACTCCGGCTGCAATTCGTCGAGGCGAGCCACCGCCTCCTTCTGGGCCGGTATGTGCACTCGTGACTGCATGGGCCCAACGAGCGCCTTGAGCGCCGTGTAAGCTGCCTCCGGGTGCTTGGTGCGCGCTGTGATGCCTATGCCCATGCTCGACCACGTCGGCACGGCCTGCACTTTTCCTCGCGGCAGCGGAGCCACGCGGTAGCCGTAGGAATTCTTGCCCATGTCGTGATAGGTGTAGACCATGGCCGGGGGCTGTCCTATGTGCCCAAATACCAGCTTCCAGAGGTCTTGCGCCGCTACTGTGGGGGTCACGCGGTGGGTGTGCATCAGATCGTGCACGAACTGCAGGGCCTCGACGGCGGCGGGCCCTTGCAGCCGGCAGGCCTGCGTGTCCGGGTCCACCGCCTGGGCTTCGTTCTGCCACAGCGCCCACCAGAGGTTATTGAAGTGGGGTATCACGCCCCAACGTGTTACCTCGCCGTCTTCCCTGATCCGCAGCACCTTCGCCGCGTTTTCCGTCAAGTCGTCCCAGTCCCAGCCACCGTCTGGCGGTTGCGGCTCTTCTTTGAAGTACGCGGGGTAGTAGTTCAGCATCATGGGTAGGGCGTCAAGCGGCAGACCGTAGAGCGCTCCCCGCCGGTACTGCTCCAGTATCACGGGATAGAATGACTGCGTAATAGCGGGCCCGTCGGCACCCGTAAACTGGTCCAAGGGCAGGATGACACCGTCTTCCCCCAAGCCGATGGCGCTCCACTGGTCCACCGTCAGCAGGTCGATCTCGTTGGCCTCGATCCATGAGACGAGGTCATCCTGATCTAAGAGTTCCACCTGGTAGCGCATGTTCAGGGTGTAGCGGGCGCGTTTGGGTCCCAGGGGGTTGTCTTCGTCCTCGGCAAGTTCCGTTACCGCTCGTTGGAAGAAGGTCTCATGGTTCTCATCCATGGGAAACCTGGAACCGGCGGCAACGCGAACTGCCCAGTTGATTTCCGGGTCTGTGACGACTCCCGGCGCGGAGAAGGAACACCCGACACTACTGATGCCCGCGGCAAGCGCGGCGCTCGCGCCAATTAGTCTGCGACGTGAAATCATCGTAATGCTCCTCCTCGCGCGGCTGGGGCCCCGCAAGGGACCCTAGCGACCTCCTGTACTGACACCACCCATGTGTCAGTATGTTAAGCAGTATTACTCAAACTGGATTGTCAAGCGTGAGAAGGAGATAAGAAATCTGTAGAAACGCCCGATACGCGTCGGCAGAGCGCCAGAGGCGTTTGCCACTCCCGGAATCGCGCGTGCTCTACGTTGTGTTGACGTTCTGTCGTCGTTCGCGCGCCAGCGGGAATCCATCCCTCCGCGCTGACGCGCGCTGTTCCAAGGGGAATACAGGCTCCCGTGCTACGCTCTAGATTCCTCGCTGCGCTCGGAATGACATGAAATTTCAACACTGCCTAGTAGTCCAACACGGCTCTACTGGTGGGGAGCGCAGATTCACGCGGGACATGCGCGTAGTCTGCGCTAGCTTGCCGCAGTGTGGAGCGAGCGCACCTATCCGAGGGGCTGGGCACTGTTTGCAGTCCTGTGCTTCCGGCGCTCCTACCCATCGGTGCAAAATTTCTGAACCACTAGCTGTGGGAAGGATGGTCCGAAGAGGGCGTTGGCAAGCGATTCTGGACTACAAGAGCCGCAATTGCCGGGAATCACATTACGGACGGCCGGCGCAGTGCGCGGATCGCTTACTGGGCACCGAAGGCAAGCGTTTGGGGAAGGCAGGCCGGCGGCAACGCGAGTGGCGGCGCTCCCAGCGGGGAACTGGGAAGCCGGGCTTAGCCCAGGGCGGCGGCGTAGGCGCGCTCAACCTCTTGCGCGAGGACGTCCCAGTGGTAGCGCGCCCACACGCGGTCCTGCGCCTCCGCGCCGAGTTGGCGGGCGCGGGCAGGCTCGCGCAGCAGGCCGGAAACGGCGGCGGCAAAGGCCTCTGAGTTGCCGGACTCGACGAGCAGGCCGGTCTCGCCGGGCACCATGTACCGCGCGGCTTCGCCCACCTGCTCGGCCACCACCGGACGGCCGGCGGCCATGAGTTCCACCAGCTTGGCCGGACACTTGGAGCGGTTGAGGAGCGTATCGTCCAAGGGATAGAGCGCGACGTCGGCTGCCGCCACGAGCGCGGGCAAGTCAGCCGGCTCCTGCCAGCCGGCCACCACCACGCGATCGGCCAGGCCTTCGTCCGCCAACGCTGCGGCCAGAGCGCGTTCTTCACCCCGCGGCCCGGCGCCCACCACGAGGAGCGCGCTCTCCGGCACGGCGCGGGCGACCTGTGTGAATATCGCGGCCACGCGGGCGGCGTCGAACTCGAAGAAGCGGGAGTAGAGCAGCGCCACCGGACGATCGGCCAGGCCGTAGGCGGCGCGCACTGCTTCCCCAGCGGCGTCGCGCCAGCGGTGGTACAGGGCCTCATCCACGCCGTTAGGGACGTAGAAACAACGTGGCCCAGGCACGCCGAGGCCGTGCGCTTGGGCAATGAGCGCCCGGCTGGCGGCAGTGAGGGCGGCCGCGCGGCGGATGCCCCACTGTTCCTGCCATGCGAAGAGTCGCTGCTGTACGCCCGAGTAGGCCCCCCGCTCATTCCAGCCGCCCCGGCCCTCCCAGTCGTCAATGTCCAGCACGACGCGGCGCTGCCGGAAGGCGTGCAAGGTGAATTGAGCCAGGCCCGTTACGCCTTTCGGCTTGAAGACGTGCACGACGTCGCCTTGTTCGCGCCGCGCCGCGCGCGCCATGGCCGGGCCCAGGAGCGCCAGAGAGGCGTTGCCGGGTGTGGGGCCCACACGCAGGTTGCGCACGCGGACCCCGTGGTCTTCCCACTCGACTTCGCTGTCCTGGGGATGGTCGTAGGGCGGTATGATGACGCTGACCCTGTGGCCGCGCCGCGCCAGGGCTCGAGCCAAGGGCAACACGCGCACGCGCGTGGTGCCTTTCGGCTGCATGGCAAAAGGCGCAAGGAGCGTGATCTTCACCAGTTCACATCCCACGGGGACGTACGCAAGGGGTAGCAACCGGACCAGGTATCGCTTCGTGACGGCGGCCGTTTCCAAGTGAGGCGGCAGAGGCCTTTACATCCACCTCAGCCGGCGCAAGACGGTGGGCACAAACCAGATTATTACGAGCACGGGCACGGCACTGACCGCGATGACGACGCCGATTGCCAGGGCCTCGGGCTGGTAGCGAAAGACGACTTCATGGCTCCCGGCGGGAACGTAGACCGCTTGGTAATAGGCGTTGGCGCGCCAGATTTCCACCGGCTCGCCGTTGATGGCCGCCCGCCAACCGGGGATGAAGGTCTCCGCAAAGACCAGCATCCGGGGCGCGGGAGAATCCACGCGCACGGTGAGCAGTTCCGGCCGGGGGCGATCCACGGCGACGGTCGCCGGGCCGGCGTCTCCCAGCGCGTAGTGCGGCATAGCCAGCGCGCCCGGTGCGGCGGGCTGCCCAAGCCGGGCCTCATCCCGTGACCCGACCACGCCAAACGGCGGGCCGCCGCCCCAGAGGTCCCGGCGTTGGAGCCAGTGCTTCAGGGGCCGCGCGTAGCCGGTCAGGGCATTGCGCGGCGGCAATTCGAAGAAGTCCTGCTCGCGTTCCAGAATGACGTCCTGTCCGACGCGAAAGGCGGGATCGAGCAGCGCCAGGCGGGCCAGGTCGGTGCTCTCTGCCATGAATACCGTGTCCGCGGCGTACACCAGGCCCAGCGGCCGGTCGCGCCGGTAGAGTTTGACGTCACCGCTGAACAGGAGTGTCACCGGTTCTGTCGTGAGGAGCACGGGAGCATGAACGTCCGGGCCAATGGCGCTCACGGCGACCAGATGGAGCGTGCCGTCCGCCTCTTGATAGGCCACGCTGACATCCTTTAGGGTGACCGTCTCCCCCAGGTCGACGATGGCGAGGTAGTGCCGTCCCTCAGGGTTTTCCGGCCACGCGCCGACGACGCGCCCCGCTTGGTGCGCCGGCTGTGACTTCTCGTACTCGCCTTCGGCGGTGTGTATGCCTGCCTGCAACGGCCGCTCGATGACACGGTTGTCCGTGGTGGTGACGCGGAGCACGGCCACCGTCTCTTCCTGGGGGAGCGCAGCCGCCGCGGTCAGATATGAAATGATGCCGATGCGGTTGGCCGGCGTGTCCGGCACGTTTGGCAGCGTGATGCTGGGCTGGCCCGCATTAACGGCTTGGCCGAACGTGGTGTCGTAGTAGACGCCGTCCAGCCACGGATCGAGGATCTTATCTCTGAGCACGTACGTGACGCCGAATAGGTCCAGAATGCGCGGCGGCGGCACGGTGCGCACCTGGTCGCGCAGGATGGTATCCGGCCGCGCGGATGCGCCGGCCTGCAGGATGTCCTTCATTCGCGCGTACCCGTCCAACGGCAGCACCCCGCCGTCATAGCCGTCCACGGTGGCGATGCCAAAGCCCTGGGTCACGTTGGGCGTCATGACTTCGAAGTACTTCTGGGTAACCAACAGGTTGTAGGTGCTGCCCGCGCCCAGATGCGCGAACTGCTCGCGCAATTGAGGCTCGATGCCAGGGGCGTACGCGGTGCTGGCGAGGCTTAGCACACGTCCGCCGGCATAGTCGGCGCGGAGCGCGTCGGACACCGGCCCCGGGTCGGCATATGCCATGGGCGGCGGCGCTTGGTTGTACTCCAAGTGCCGTGACCCCCAGAACAGTTCCAGGGCAAGCAACGGCGGCAGCAACCAAACGAGCCGGGGCGCCCGCAGCGCCAGCAGAATCAAGCCGACACTTGCCGCCGTGAGACCAAGCCAGATGAGCGGCAATGCGGGGGCGAGCGAGTGTTGGAGCGGCGCAAGGACGGTCAGAATGATCGCCAAGAGGATGACCGCCGCGCCGAAGCGCAGCAGTACCGCGCGCGCCTCCGCGCGGGTCGGCGTGTGCGTCGCCAGCCAGTCGATACCGATTCCCGCGAGGATGCTGGCGGCGAAGGTGTACATCAGTAGCCAGCGGGCGGGCACACGGAACAAGTCGAAGCCGGGCACGAAATCGAAGAGTACGGCATAGAGGGGATTATACGCGCCCAGCGCCAGAAGCAGGCCCGCCAAAGCCAGGGCGGCGAATCCCCACGTGGCGGGACGCCGGTGCGTGGCCGCGACCGCCAGCAGCGCCAGCGCCATGGCGAGCACGCCGATGAAGCCGTAGAATTCGGCCGTGCTCACGTAGCCGTCGGGCGTAGGCAACATGCCGGCCAAGAACTCGCGCGGGGAGAGCGAAAACGCCGTGGCCTCGTTGTAGCTCAAGCCGCCTTCACGAATTGAGTGGTGGGTGAGCTGGAGCATCGGTAGGATTTGCGGGGCGGCCAGTGCCGCTGTCGCCCCAAGTGCCCCGCCGAGCAGGGCCAGCGCCACCAGCGGTCGCCGCGTCGTGTGCAGGAGCCAGTCCCGGCAGCGCGCAAACCACGCGGGCGCCCGGCCATGGCCGGCGCCATGTTGTGGGCACGCGGCGAGGACGGTGTCAGCGTCTCCGGCGCCGCTGAAGAACGCCGGGCGCGCGGCAGCGGCCCCCAGCCAGTCCCACGCGGCGTGTCCCATCCAGTAGAGCAGAATGGTGAAGAGAGTAAGGAACGACGGTTGGGCATGGCCCGCAAGGAACTGCAACGCGAGAACGAGGGCCAGTACAATCGCCCACCGCACGCTGCGGCGAGTGTAGATCTGATGCGTAGCCAGCAACGCCCAGGGCAGCCACGCGGCGGCGTTTACCTGATTGACGTGTCCTACCTGCGCTCCCAAGAATCCACTAAGTCCGAACGTCACGGCAGCGCCGATGGCTGCCGGCCACACGAGCCCTTGGGCATACCGCGCAAAGGCGTAGACGCCAAGAGCGGCCCAGAGCAGGTGCAACGCGATGGAAAGCGCCAGACCCGTGGCAGTTGCGAACATGAGGTAGAGCAGGTTGGGCGGATAGAGGACGGCGGTCTGTTGGTTGGCCAGAAATGGTACACCCAAAAAGAGAAATGGATTCCACAGGGGCAGGTTGCCGCGGCTCAGAACGGTGGCGGCATACTGGCGGTAGGGGTAGAAGTAGGTTGAGAGGTCGTAACCCGCCAGGACCCGATCCGTGAGCAGCGCTTTCCAAAAGAACGCGGTGACGAGCGCCGCGAGGAGCAGCGCCGCGCCGAGCCACGGCCCATTGCGGCCAAGGAACGAATGCGGAGAAGTCTGGAACGGAAATGCCATGCGTGGGGCCGTGGGAGTCTAGCGCTGCGGTATCTGGGTTAATGATAGGAGAGGCGCGGCGGCGGGGCAAATGACTCCCTTGCTCAAGTCTCGACGGAATTGCTGGGAACACTGAGAGGGCGCCTGGCCCAACAGACGATCCCGATAGCGAGGCACGGCAACGAGAATTACGCGGCTTGGCGGTTCGGCGTGGCTTGAAGTAAAACGAGTAAGCGAAAACCCACAAACGCCGCGTTGGCAGGCAAGAGGCGCTAGCGGCACAGCCGTGCGGGGCTAGGTTATCTCACGCGCCAAGATGATGGCTTCCGCGATCTCTTTCATGGACTTGCGACGGTCCATCGCGAGCTTCTGGATGCGGCGGAAGGCGGCGTTTTCCGTCAGGCCTTGGGTATCCATCAGGATGCCTTTCGCCCGATCGACCAGCCGGCGGGTCTCAAGTGTGGCTTTGAGGTTGTCGTTCTCTTCCTCGATCGCGCAGAGCTCCTGGAAGCGCGCGATGGCGACCTCGAGCGTCGGCACCAGATCGGCTTCCCGGAACGGCTTGGAGATGTAGCCCAGGACGCCGGCTTCCTGCGCGTCTTCGATGAGGTCCCGGTCGCTGAAAGCCGTGAGCAGGACGACCGGCGCGATGCGTTCCTCCAGCAGGATGGTAGCGGCGGTTATGCCGTCCATCTTGGGCATCTTGATGTCCATCAGCACCAGGTCGGGCTGGAGCTGCCGCGCCAGCGTTACCGCCGTTTCTCCGTCGGCCGCTTCACCCACCACGGTATACCCGAGGTCGGATAGCCGTTCCTGCAGGTCAAGCCGGATGATGGACTCGTCATCGACAATGAGAATGCTGGCTCTCGTTGTTGTTTCCTCGATTGTCGCTGAGTCTCTGTGTTGGGTACTCATGGGATACTCTTGCTTCTGCCGATCAGCGGCTGCATCTGGTGCTGTGCTGTGATCGCGGCTCTATAGGGTTCGTATTCAGGGATACCACCGACGAATGTGTCCTCCCACAACACTCGACGGCTTCACGTGCAGCGCCCGGCGGAATCAACCGCGGTGATCTCTTCACGATCCCGGTGTGCATTCTGCGGGTACGCGGATTTTCCTATCGTTGAGGATATCGCAGGACGCTCTACTCGAGTTCGACTACACACGGACACACCGCCGTGCTAGCCAAGCGGCTTGTCTGTGTGTAGTTACGATGACATCGCTATCGTATCAAGCCGAGGTTCTCAAGTTGCTCCAGGCCAAGCAGGCCCAGCAGGACAACCCGAGGCCCGACTTCAGGGTGATGCTCGAAGCGGGCACGTTGGAACCACTGCATCGTGTACGCGCGGCCGGAGCCGTCGCCATTGTAGCCTCTGAATTGCTCGGAAATCGGGTGTCCGAAGGCTTTCAGCCCGCCGTTATTCTCGAAGAATTCCAAGAACAGGCCGTGCACGATGTGCTGGGTCTCCGGGAAGTACCGGCAATCGGGTGTCGTGCCGCACGGCACCGGCGCAACCGGGAACGGGCGCAATTCCGCTGTCAGCGTATCGCCAAGGAGCGTCATTTCCACCTCATACTGCGTGCCGGCATTCTCCGGATAGTGTTCCATGCGGCCGCGCTCGAACCACTGGACGCGCAGACCGTCCTGCATTATGGCTTCCGTGCGCGGGAAGCCGAACTGGAAGAGGCCGCCGCGGCTTTCAAAATAGCTGCGGAAGACACCCTCGACATTGTGTCCGGTTTCATCGAAGTAGAGCGCGCCCGCCTTGGGCGGAACCCGATCGGTGATGAGCGGTTCAGCGGGAGCAACCGGCGCGGGCGCGGGTGCAGGCGCGGGAGCGGGTGCAGGCGTGGGTGCGGGTGCAGGCGTGGAGGCCGGGACGACCGCCACCACCGGCTGCGGCGCCGGCAAGGGTACTGGCGCCTCGGCAATGGGAGCGGTGCGTACAGGCCGGGTGTCAACCCGCGACACAGCCGACCGATAGTCGCCGTCTACGATGCGGTCCTGAAGATTAGCCGTAGCGCTGCCCCAGTAGTTCCATCGCGCGTCGAGCTTGGCGGTATCCAACCAGCGCACGTCGAAACTGACGTTCCCAAAGATGTTGTTGTCCGCGATTTCGTAGGTGCCCTCGCGCAGACTTAGCCCGCCAAAGCCGTTGTAGTGAATGGAGTTCTTGGTTATCGTGACCCTTGGAGATCCGCCCCTGGTCACCGTCTCGATGCCGTCGGTGCCGTTGGCGTAAATGGTGTTCTGCTCGATGTTGACTTTGGCGAACGCGCCGATGCCCTGTTCGGCGTTTTCGCTAATGTTGTTGCGATAGAGGTTCGTCGAGCCCTGATTTGCGAGGACTCCGATCACGTTTCCGGTTATCAGCGCAAACTGGACCGTCAAATCGGGCACGTCTTCCTTGCCCGCGGCTCTCGCCCCGCCTAAGCGATCATTCTGGATAGCCACGCCATTGTCGCGGAAGAGGCTGGTGAATATGACCGAGGGAGGGCCCCAATCGCGAATTTGGAGGCCGATGTCCGCATGGCGCACCGTGACTTGATTGAGCGAGATACTGCCGCTGGCATCAACCGTGATGGAGCCCCAACGCCGTCCCTCCGTATCCCACGTAAACGCAATGGGCCTATTCTCGCGGCCCTCGGCGATGACTTTGCCGTGGATGCGCAGGACAACGTCGGGAGCCAGCCGCACGGTGACGCCGGGTTCGATCCTAAGGGTCACATCCTTGGCAACCGAGATGCTGCGCGTAACGGTATAGGTACCTTCTCTTTCCGTCCAAATGGTGTCCTCGGTGATGTTCTCTCGCCAGGTCTTATCCGCCTGGACGGTGGCGGTGGGCCAGAGGCTGAGCAACATGATGCCAACGATGAGAAGAGCACGGAGACGCATTGATTTGCTCTTTCTTGTCCAAGAGAATGCGTTTGGCTATATGATACACTACTAGCCGCTCATATGGCGCAACACCGGCGAATTGTTAACGGTCTACTGAATCTTCTGCGTGCGGCATTCTTTCGTGTTTGGGCAGCCGGTAGGCGCTGCAAAGAGCGCTTCAGGGACGGCGCGCCCGGCGGGCCCGAAAATACTATGCGGATGCATCCAACACTTTCTCAACCATACTGTCAATGAACCAAGATGAAGAGCGCGCGTGTTACGTGGCGCTGAGCATGGTCCCGGACGTTGGGCCGGGGCGAATGCACCGCTTGTTGCGGCACTTTGGCTCTATGCGGGCCGCCTGGCACGGGTCGCGGGCCGCATGGCGGGATGCCGGACTTAGCCCGTCGGTGGTCGAAAGATTGACCCGCGCGCGAGCGGAAATCAATACACGCCAGGCCATGGCGGGCCTAGCCCAGGCGAACGTTTCGGCGCTCATCTGGTCGGACGACGCCTTCCCGCCGCTGCTGCGCCAGATTCCCAGCCCGCCTGCGCTCCTCTACGTGCGGGGCAGTCTGGCGGCGAGCGATCAGCTCGCGGTTGCCATCGTAGGCACGCGCAATGCAACGGCGTACGGTCGGGGCGTGACGCGCCGCCTGGCCGCGGATCTGGCTGCCAGCGGCCTGACCGTGGTCAGTGGGCTGGCGCGCGGCATTGATGCGGAGGCCCACCGTGCCGCGCTGGGCGCCGGTGGGCGCACGTTGGCCGTCTTCGGTTGCGGCTTGAACGTCATCTACCCGCCGGAACACAGACAACTCGCCCAGGACGTCGCGGCGCACGGCGCGCTCATTTCCGAATATCCACTGGACAGAAAGCCGTCTGCCGAGCAGTTTCCGGTGCGCAATCGCTTGATTAGCGGGCTTTCGCTGGGCGTGGTAATCACGGAATCGCGGGAGCGGAGCGGGGCGTTGATTACGGCCGAATTCGCGGGACAGCAAGGGCGGGACGTGTTTGCCGTGCCGGGCAGCATCTTGAATGCGTCCAGCGCGGGGCCGCACCGCCTCATTCAGGACGGCGCCAAGCTCGTCATGCAGGTGGAAGACATTCTGAACGAACTCAACATCCACCTGGCCGCCCGGCAGCCCGAGTTGACGGCGGCCGTGCCCCTGAGCCCGGAGGAAGCCCGGATTCTGGAGGCGTTGGCCGGAGACCCCGTCCATGTTGACGAATTGAGCGCCCAGACGAATATCCCCGTCCAACAGGTGAGCAGCCTGCTGACCCTCATGGAAGTGCGTGGCGTGGTGCATGCGGTCGGCGCGCTCACCTACGCCCGGGGCAGGAACTAGGAGCGCACGGTGAAGGCTATCGCGCATGACCTCTTCGCGCGCCTGGCGCAGTCTACGCCGGAGGAGCAGGAACTCGTGCTGCGATTCCTGGTCGGTAAGCGGACGGCGGCGCAGGGACGGTCTAACCCGCAACTAGACCTCTTTTTGGCAACCTTGCAGATGGAATTGCCGGGAACGATGGAGATTCTCGGTGACTGGCGCTTTGCGTTGGGCGAGGACTTGCACGCGCAGGTTGCCCAGTGGGCCCAGGACCGGTCAACGACCGCCGTGGTGTATGGCCGGGCGCTCGCCCGGTTCCGAGAACTGTTCTTGTAGCCTTCTGCTTCCTTGGCCTCCTGCGCCGGCCGGTCTGGTCCAAGCGGCGGCGACGGGTTGGTCCGCCGAAACGCAGGTGAGAGCGCATAGCGGCCGCCTTGGCGAGGGTGCGCTTTGTTGCCCTGGCCGTAAGGCCGCGTTGCACTGGCCGAAGCGCCACGCAGACTTGGCCGAAGCGCCACGTAGACTTGGCCGAAGCGCCACATAATCGGCCCGCTTGCCAATTCGGAGTTTGCCGCCTCCCGCGATGTTGCGAGGGCGGATGCGCCGTGCCATAATAGTGCAAACATCAACGCTGAGAGGTAGGCAATGCCGAGATTGGACCTGTTCTTCGACGTGCCGCCCTTTATCGAATGGGGCAAGCAGGCCGCGCAGAGCCTTGAGTTTGCGTCAATCGCCACGAATTACGCACTCTTTGGCGGGGTCATGCTGGCGACGCTCATCATCTTTCTGGCGGCTTTGGACTTTTGGGTCTTCCAGTTCCGCCGCAAGAAGCTATGGATCGACTGGGACAAGCCTGAAACCCCGTATCGCCCTCAGCCCTACGACGGCCCCTAGGCTGGCAGCGGAAGGTACCGGCGGCCCAAGCGGGCGCTCAGCGGACTTGTTCGACGCGCCACACGCAGACTGAGGGCTTGCGACGAATTCGGACGTGAGCAGTTTACCAGGGCCCGATCATGGAACGAGCGCGAACGCCCCGCGTTTCCGCGGCAGCGCTCCCGAACGCATGCCGATGGGCCATGGCGATCGGGTAGTGGCGCGCGCTGGCTGGGCCGACGCCTGCCTCGTCATCAAGCTCCTGCCGCCGCGCGCTGAAGGCGGCTTAACGGTTGCGCGTTGGCACAGTGGCCGTCCCGCAGTGGCGTCGAGCATTCTTGCCGAGACGCGGCTTAGTCGGACAGACAGCGCCTAGCCTTCACGTCCAGCCGGTTCCCCCGCATGACGCAGTGCAGCGGCACGTAACCTCACCCTCCCCCTGGAGAATTGCGCTATGCCAGACCCAGATGCCCCAATGACGGCTCAGTGCGTGGTGTTCCCCGGCCCGCAGCGTGCGGCGTGGGAGGATGTCCCCGTTGCCGCGCCGCAACCGGCCGAGATTCTCGTGGAGTCCCGTCGCTCGCTGATTAGCATCGGGACGGAGTTGGCGTTCTTTTCGGGCCGCGAGTGGACGAATCCCGGCGCGGGCACGTTGCCCAAGTACCCGGCCTATCCCGGGTATTCCAACGCCGGCGTCGTGACCGCAGTCGGCACGGGCGTAGATGCGTGGCAGGCGGGTGACCGCATCGCCGGATCCGGCCGGCACGCCACGTGCCAAATCGCGCGCCGCCTGGATGGGGCGGCGAAGATCGCGGACGCGGTCTCCGATGAAGAAGCCACATTCTGCACGCTGGGGGCGACGGTGCTCAACGCCTACCGGCGCGGCGCGCCCCAGTTGGGTGAGAGCGCGGTTGTCGTCGGGCAGGGCCTCCTGGGCCAACTCGCCGTGCAGTTTCTCCGGCTGGGCGGCTGCGACCCGGTGATCGCGGTAGACCTGGAGTTGTCGCGTCTGGCATTGACACAGCAGGTGGGGGCGGCTACGCACCGCCTTGCCGCCGGGCAGGAGGACGTGGCGGCCGCGGTGCATGATTTGACGGCCGGCCGCGGCGCGGACGTCGTCTTCGAGGCCACCGGCCTTACGCAAACGTATGACCTGACTTTCGCACTGACACGTCCCCATGGCCGCGTGGTGGGCTTGGGTTCACCGCGCTACCCGGCCAAGGTTGACATGCAGCAGGTGCACATCAAGCCGCTGCGGATTATTGGCGCGATTGGCAACCACCCCACCGGCGAGTCGCAGGAGAACCGGTGGACGCGTGGAGCGCACACCGCCTACTTCATGGAATTGCTGGCCCAAAGGCTCGTCAACGTGCGCGACCTCATCACGCACCGCCTGCCAGCCGCCAGCGCGCCGGAAGTATATCCCAAGCTTCTGGCGGACCGCACCGCATACCTCGGCGTAATACTGGAGTGGTAGCGGCGCTGGCCGGAGCAGGTCAAAGGCTCCAGCCAGTCGCCGGCATGACCGTTAGCCGCAGCGGGCTCCCGCCGCAGCGGGCTCCCACCACAGTGGGTTCCCACCACAGTGGGCTCCCACCACAGTGGGCTCCCGCTACAGCGGGCCTTCTCGGCAGTGGGCACCCGCCACAGTGGGACCCCTCGCGGCGCGCCAGAATCTAGCGCCAGTCGAAGAGCACCCCGAGGGAATCCTCGCCCCCCGCGGCCAGCATGGCGTAGATCTCCGTCGCCTGGTCCGGCGGCGCCGCGTGGGTAATCAAGTGCGCGGCATCAACCGCGCCGCTTGCCAACATCGTGAGGTAGAGATGCCGGTGGCGCTGCTGCGTCCAGGGCGTTTGCGGCGTCGGCACCGTGGGCGTGAGCGGCTGGAAGACGCCCATGAGCGTCAGGTCGCGGCGGAAGAAGTCGGCGTACAGGTTCAGCTCCGCTTTGCCCATGGGCCCTCCCAGCATCACGATGATGCCGCGCGTCGCTGCGACGCGCAGGCTGGTCGGCAAGGCGGCAGGGACCGGGGTGGCGTCGTAGACGCGTTCCACGCCGTTGCCATTTGTGGCTGCCATGACTTCCGCATACACGTCGTCGCAGTCGGCGCGCAACGTCAGGTCGGCGCCGCTCGTGCGCGAGTGCTCGAGGCGGGAGTCTGCCACGTCGGTAGCAATCACCGGCATGCAGCCGGCGGCTTTCAGGAATTGGACGGCCATTTGCCCCACGACGCCTTGCCCGGCGACGAGGGCGGCCTCGCCTAGTTCCGGCGGCGCGCGGCGCACGCCGGCCAGGGCAACTTGCGCCAAGACACCCAGAGAGGCCTGATCGGATGGCGTCTCCGGCGGCAGGCGGTCGATGGCGTCGGCGCCGACCGTGCGCACGTAATGGCTCGCGTGGTTTGCCATGGTGAGGACACGTTCGCCGGGCTGATACGCCTCAACCTCGGGGCCGCACGACACGATCGTGCCCACGCTCGCGTAGCCCGGCCGCACGGGAAAAGGGCGCTGGGGCACGCCGGAATCGGCGTATACGTTCATGTAGCGCTTGCGTTCCGTGCCGGCGCTGATGCAGCTATACTCAGCTTTCACCAGGATTTGCCCGGGGCCGGGACTGGGGATGGGAATCTCTTCGAGTTCAGCCGCGAACGCGCGGGGAAAGACGACGGCGTGACCGGTTGGCATGGCAGACTCCTTCTGGTGTACAGGTTGGTTGGGCCGCGCGTGCTGCGCTGCCGGTTCTGCGCCGCATACACGGTTGTTGGTGGCTGTCCGGCCCAAAACGAGACGCGCTTCTACACGACGATTCCAGACTCACGGCTTGGTTCGCCGGGGCCATAGCGCAGGCGGCAAGAGCCACGCACGTAGTACAGGAACCTCCGCCGGTCTAGAGAAAAACCATGTTATTGCGGTGGACGGCCTCGTCGCCAAAGGACTCGGGCAGCAGCTTGGCGATCTCGCTGGACCTTTTGCCCATAATCTTCCGCAACTCGTCGGAGGGGTAGTTTGCCAACCCGCAGGCGAGGGCGTCCCCGCCGGCAGCGCGGATTTCTACCGTGTCGCCCCTCTGAAATGACCCTTCCACAGCCACAATGCCGGCGGGCAAGAGGCTGCGGCCGTTTGCCAGCAGTGCCCGCGCCGCGCCGGAGTCCACGACCAAGCGATGGCCGCGCGCGAGATCGGACGCCATCCACGCTTCCCGCAGGCTGTTCGTGCGGCTCACCTTGCTGGCAAAACGCGTGCCCACGTGCTCACCGTTGGCGATGGCGAGGATCACATCGGGAATCGTGCCCTGGCAGATGACCACGTCCGTGCCCGCGGCGGTGGCCATGCGGGCGGCCTTGATCTTCGTGGCCATGCCGCCCACGCTGCTGCGGGAACCCGCCCCGCCCGCCATGGCTTCCACCTCGCGGGTGATGCGTTCTACCACCGGCACGTGGATCGCCGAGGCATCGTTGCGCGGGTCAGAGGTATACAACCCTTTGATGTCGGTCAAGAGCGCGAGCAGGTCGGCGTCGACCAGATTTGCCACCAGCGCTGAAAGTGTGTCATTGTCGCCGATCTGCTGAAGTTCAGCCACGGCCACCACGTCATTCTCGTTGCAGATCGGGAGTACGCCCGCTTCCAGAAGCCCCAACAGCGTGTTGCGGGCGTTGAGGTAGCCGTCGCGCTGCAGTTCGGTGCGGGTGAAGAGCGCCTGCGCCACCGCGACGCCGTGGGGCTCGAAGAGTTCCGCGTAGGTGCGCATGAGCAGCGGCTGGCCGATGGCGGCGAGAATCTGGCGCACGGGTATGCCCTTACCGCCGGGCGGCGGGACGTTGGCGCTGGCGCCCGCGGCCACGGCGCCGGACGTGACGAAAACGACTTCCACGCCTTGGCCCCGCAGTGCGGCGATCTGGCGCGCGAAGTCCGCCATGCGCTCGCGGTTCAAGCGCTTCCCGCCGTGCGTCAGGAGATTCGTGCCGATCTTGATGACGATGCGCCGCGGTGGTGTCGCCATAGTCGCTGTGCCGTGCCTAGCTTGCGTCAACGCGGTACCCGTGTCTTACCTGCACAGAATACCAAGGGCGCCATGTTGCAGGAAAGCAGTGTGTTTAGGCAAGATAGCTGTAGTGTAGCGAGTGTTGGCGCTCGCCTGCCGTTATCGTGTTCAAGCATAGGGAAGTGTGTAAAACGCTATGGACCCGCTTGTGCCCGGTTTGATGCTCAGTGCGTACCTCATTGGGGCAATGCCGTTTGTCTACTATATCGGGCGTTTGGCCGGTGTTGACCTGCGTGACACGGGAAGCCGGAATGTCGGCGGCACAAACCTGTTTCGCACAGTGGGGCCGCTAACCGGTGTGGTGGGAGCAGGTCTGGACATTGGCAAAGGTGTTGTAGTGGTGCTGGCGGCTCGGGCGCTGGACTTCAACGACGGCGCTGCGGCCCTGGCGGCAATCGGGGCGGTGGTGGGTCAGTGCTGGCCGGTATTTCTCCGCTTTCGTGGGGGTCGCGGCATCTCAGTGGTGGGCGGCGCGGTCCTTGCCCATTCACCATTGACCTTTGTCTTGGCCGTATTGCCGGCCGCGTCCGGTCTTGTGGCCTATGCCGTGATGAGTGGGCGTCAACCGCAAGATGTAGCCGGCGTGATTGCGGCAGAAAGCAGAGAGAGCCGCATCGTGCCCTTCTTGATGATGGTCTCGATCGTAATCTTTCCTTTGGTTGGATTCTGGCTGGGCGCATCGGCGACCGTAGTGCTCACGTTCACGGCACTCTCACTCTTACTCATCTTGCGCCGTCTCACTGCCGGTCTGCGTCAGGACCGAGGTTCCCCAGTCCCACTCTCTACGCGCTTGCGCAATCGGTTTCTCTATGACCGCGCCCAGGAATAAGAGCCGCGCGCAGAGAGGCTACAACTAGAACCCCACTGCCGCTGAAGTCGGGTAATAGGGGTCTGCGGCGCCGATTAGAACGTCTCCTTGCCTTTGAATGGCCACTGGGCTGGCAAAGTAGCGCGGCAAGAAGGCTTCCTCTGCAACAAGAGCGTTGTGACCGCGCCGCCTGAGTTCTGCGCAGACGGCGGGATCGATGCGCGCGCTCAGAATTGGCTGCAGCGTGCTGCAATCGATACGCGGCGCGTCGATAGCCGCTTGCATGTCCAGGTCGAAGTCCAGCAGATTGACGGCGAGTTGCGCCACCGTGTTGATGATGCGCCGCCCGCCGGAAGCGCCCAGCGCGGCCACCGCGCTGCCGTCACGCTCCAGCACCACCGGGCACATGTTGTTGAGCGGCTTCTTGCCGCCTTCGATGGAATTGCTGGTGCCCGGTTCCGGGTTGTACCACATCATGCCGTTGTTGAGCAGCACGCCGGTGCCCGGCGCGACCACGCGCGAGCCCCAAGCCGAGAGCAGCGTCTGCGTAAGCGCGACGGCGTTCCCGGCGGCATCCATGACGGCGAGATGCGTAGTTGACTCGGGTGAGCGGCCGTCGGACGATGCGCTGGGGGGAGGACTGCCGCCCGCCGCGCCGGTACCGTCTTGATAGCGCCACGGGTCGCCCGCCGCGCGCTGGGCCTGGGTGCGGTCGGGGGCGATGGTCTCCGCCATGTCGGCTGCATATGCCTTGGAGAGCAGGCCGTCCAGGGGCACAGCCACGCGGGTGGGGTCTGCCATGTACGCGAACCGGTCGGCAAAGGCCTGGCCCGAGGCTTCGATGAACGTGTGCAGGTAATCCGCCTGGTTGTGGCCGTAACTGCGCACGTCGAACGTGTCCAGCAGGTTGAGAATCTGCATCAAGGTTGGCGCACCCGTGCCGCCGCGCATGCCGATCACGTTGGCCCCGCGGTACGTGCCCAGGACGGACTGCTCGTGCACCGTGGCCTCGTACTGGGCAAAGTCCTCCGCGGTCAGGATGCCCCCGTTCGCCTGCACGTGCGCGGCGATGGATGCGCCAAGCTCGCCGCCGTAGAGCGCCGACGGTCCGTGGTCGGCGATGGCGCGCAGCGTCTGGGCAAGGTCCGGCTGGCTGAGCGTGCCGGCCGCGCCGGGTTGGGTGAGATACGGCAAACGATGAGGGTATCCGTTGCTGAGGAACGCGGCGGCGGTGGCGGGAAAGCGGTTGAGCAGGGCCAGATCCTGCGCCTGCCACATGGTCTCGAACCACGAGAGGGCAAAGCCTTCTTCCGCCAGCCGAATAGCCGGCGCCATGGCCCGGTCGAGCCCGAGGGTGCCGTAGCGTTCCAGGGCCGCCGCCATGCCGGCCACCATGCCGGGAATGGCAATCGAGCGGTAACCAAATATGTTGGCGTTGTCTTTGACCAAGCGCCAGCCGAAGAGCTCATTGTCGTAGCCTTCGGCCAGTTCCCACATATCGGGTGTAGCCGCGTGCGGCGCTTGCATGGGAAAGGCAATCACAACCCGTTGCTGCGTCTCTTGCAGGAAGACGGACAGGTAGCCGCCGCCGCCAACGCCGCTCATGGGCGGCTCCACCACGCCGATGGCGAACGCTGTCGCCACGGCGGCGTCCACCGCGTTGCCGCCGGCTTGCAGCACCTCCAGGCCTGCTTGGGCGGCCAGGCGATGCTTGGCGGCCACCATGCCTGAGGATGCGGTGGCGGCCTGTACGTGGGCTTCCCAGTGCGTTTCCGTTGCCATGCTTGCCTCCGGCTTTGCGGTGAATGCGGCGTTCTCGTGTCGTTTGAATTGGCGCGGCGCCGTGTGGGACTCGCACACGCTCGCCTTCGTTACGCGGAGATTGCGGTGAGCCGTTCGGATTTGCTGCCCCGGGGCGGCCTGGCAGACAACAGGGCGAGAAGCCCCGCCCACAGGACCGGGAAAGTCTGCTCACGCACGCAGACGCGGGCCGTTCAGCCAATTTCGCGGGCCTTGGGCGCACCTACTGGAAGTTCACGTACCCCAGCGCCTGCAAAATGTACAAGCCGGCAGCCCCGGCCACTGCCAGAAAAGCAAGGACTTGCACCACTCTCACGATCGGCTTGAGCAGTGCGCTGACAACTTGGGAGATGAGAGAAAAAACCACCAAAATGCCGATGCCGATTATAGCCCAAATACCCCAATCGGGAACTTGGTCCAGTTCTTGCGGCCCAATGCTTCGCAGCCAGGCGGTGGCGTCATCCAACGCTGCTTCGACGATCGTGAGCCAGTCTTCCGTGTCCATAGGCGCAACCTTCCTCTCCTACCGTCATACTACATTTTCGAAGCGTCTCTGCCCTTCTGTCAACACCGCGATAGTCTGAAGTGGCCACGAAGCGTGCTTTTGCCGTAGTGGACTGCGCTTTGCGGTATCATTGACTTCTGTTGCAGGGCATAGCTGCGAAACGGCCGGCACGGGGTCGGCGCGCAGACGGACCGCCCGCTAGTAGTCGTAGGAATATAGCAAGAAGCGCTTCTTGCGCCGCGCGCACCAATCAAGGAGAAGATGCATGTACACGATCGATCTGCACGGCAAGCATGCCCTCGTTATGGGCGTGGCGAACAAGGAGAGCGCGGCGTGGGCTATCGTGCAGGCTTTGGCGGGCGCCGGCGCCCGCATTGGCATGAACTATCAGACTGAACGCCTGGCGTCGCGGGTGCAAGACCTGGCGGCCACGCTGGACAACCCATTGGTCGCGCCGTGCGACGTCACCCAACCGGATGAGGTGGCAGCGCTCTTTGCCCTGGTGGAGCGTGAATTCGGCTCCTTGGACATCCTGGTGCATAGTCTCGCCTTTGCCAGCCGGGACGAATTCGCCAAGGAATTCGTGGATACGTCCCGCGACGGCTTCTTGCAGGCGATCGAAATCAGCGCTCACTCCTTGATTACGCTTTCGCGGGCGGCGCTGCCCCTGATGCAAAAGACCGGCGGCGGCAGCGTTATGGCGCTGACGTATCTCGGCGGCGAGCGCGTGGTGGCGGGCTACAAGCTCATGGGCCCGGCCAAGGCGACGCTGGAAGCCAACGTGCGCTACCTGGCCGAGAACCTCGGCGCCCACAACATTCGTGTAAATGCTATCTCCGCCGGCGCCATGCGCACCCTGTCGTTGGCGGGCATTCCCGGCGGGCGCAACTTTCTGCTCGATCTACCGGAGCGCACCCCGCTGAAACGCAACATCACCCAAGCCGAAGTCGGCGATACCGCCCTCTATCTGGCGTCATCCCTTTCGTCCGGCGTGACCGGCGAGACCATTCACGTGGACGCGGGCTACCACATCATCGGCCTATAGGCGGCCAGCAACGCAAGCGGCAGCAGGCAGCCGCTCAACGCTTCCGCGTTGCGGGACGTGCTCCGCTAGGTATCACCCGCACACGTCATCGTGCGGTCGAGCGTGTTGTCCAGGCGGTCCAGCCGGAGTTCCGAGACCCTTATCGAAGCCTCCCGCGCCAGCGCCGCCGCTTCTTTGCGGTGGCTGCGAGGGACCTTCACCTTGAATCTGCCCTGCTTCACGTTGGGTACATCTTCTACGAGTTGCAGGCTGTCCACGACGACGGTAAGGCTAGTCCCCAGCACGTTTGTATGCAGTTGGACTTCGTCTATGTCCGCGAAGCGCAGTTCGATTCGCTTGACCTTCGATTTCAAGGCGCCGACGATGGCGTCCTTGATTTGGAATTCCAGTACCAGAGCCTCCGGCGAGAGGCTCAACAAGCCCTCGGATTCCGCAAGGCCGGCGTAGATTTCCGTGAATTGAAAGGGGATGGTGTTCATTATTGGCGGCGTCTCCTCGAGCGCTTCCGACCGATTTCGCCCAAACTACGGCCCTGCGGCGGCCGGCGCTGCGAGATGGGAGCGAGGCAAATAGCCGTGCTCCCCTTCACGCGCAGCGCTGGCTGATCGATGGTCTAGTCCGATGGGTTAGCTCAGAACCCCGGAATGCCGATACCAAACACGGCCGCGAGTATCCCGATCACAATGACCATCACGAGCCAGCCGATGATGGCGGTTAGAATCGCTTTGCCGGTGCCCACGTCCAGAGCCTGGCGGATGGCGATGAGGCCGGCCAGCAGCACCCAGATCAACAAAATGAAGCGCAGGAGCCCGCCCAGGAGCGGTATGGCGGTGAAGATGAGCAGCACGTTGGGCGATTGGGCAAAGCCGAGGGTACGGAGCATCTCACCGTAGGTGGCGGTGCCGCCAAAGACGCTGGTGCCAATAACGAACGTGACGAGCGCCCAGACTAACCAGCCGACTACCGCCGCAACGATGCCGCCAATCAGGCCGGTGACCGCGTCAATCGGATTAAGCGTCAGGAGTTTCCACAATGCGCCGCCGATGCCGCTCGCAAGGGCCACGATGACGACGACCTGCAGGGCTTGACTGGTGGCGTTGCGGTCATGCTCCACTTCCTCGTACAGACGAGGATCGAGCATGGCGGCGCGGATCATGCGATTGACGAGCATGGCCTCTTCCCTTCTGCGTAGCGCCGAGGCGCCCACCACAACGGGGCGGCCCAGCGCAATAATGATTACTTCCACTTCTTGCTAAAGACTAGCATAAGAACTGCGATATTGCAATTCCCATATTCAATTTGTGAAGTACCTGTCAGAATTCTCGCGCTTGCAAGCGGGGAGCGCATGGTCTACGCACACATGGAGCGCGCCCCGCGCCCGCTTGGCGTCCGCCCCGCGCATCCGCAACGCGCCTGGCCGTGGTGAATGCGACACTGGGAAACTTGCTTGTCCCGCCGGGCGGCCAAGGACATATACGGGGATTACCCCGTACGCGGCAAACCCCGTGCGCGGCAAGCCACCTACCCGGCCAACGGCGGGCCATTACTGGGACGGCAGTTCGAAGACCTCAGGGAACAAGGCCAGGGTGACCGCCAAGTACGCCACGACCAGCACGACCACGGTAACCAACGAGATGATCGTTGCCCGGCCGGTGCTGATGCCCAAGGTCTGGCGCGTGGCGACGACGATGACGAAGAGGGTCCAGAGCGACGCGACAAGACCCAGGAGTCCGCCCAACACCGCGCCGGCGAACGGAATGAAGGCGAGCGGCACGGCGAGAATGTTGATTACGGACGGCGCCTGAGCGAACCCAAGCGCCCGCAGCAATTCCATGAAGCTGGCGGTCCCGCCAAAGACTCCCGTGCCGAGCAGGTAGGCCAGAAAGGCCCAGAGCAGCCAACTGCCGATTGTGGTCGCCCCCGCCGCCGCCACGTTCGTCAGATCGAAGTCTTCCAAGCCGGTCTCTACCGGCGCGTTGAGGACTTGCACCAGGCTGCTCACGATGCTGACGACGGTGACAATCAGGATGACCTGCACCGCTTGCGGCAAGGACTTACGGTCTTCTTTGATCTCGTCGAAGACCAGGGGGTCGAGCATGGCGGCGCGAAACATGCGGTCGGCAAGCATCTGATTCCTCTGTTTTTCCCGTTGTTACTGCGCGTGCGCGGCAAATTGCGTCCGGCGCGCCAACAGTTGCCCTATCGCTGTATGGGGCGCCCGCCGCGCCTTGCTCCCGCCGCTCCGGTGCGATCGCGCGCTCCCGCGCCTCGCGAGCCCTGAGGTTACACTAGCATCTATAGGAGAGGAATTCAGGCGCGTCCGGACAACGTGCGCGCTCCGGACTCCGGAGAGACCGCCGCTGACGGCTGTGCGCGGCCATGGGTGTGCGCAAGCCGCGCAATGGCGGGAGGAACTGCCGCCTACTCCACATATGCTTGGAGCCAGACACCGATTCGCCGCTTTGCAGAAAGCCATAGCAATTGGAGCGCGCAGCGGTCACTGATATGGCGCTTCAACGGCGCAGCCAAGAGAGGATTTCCGCGGAAACGTCCCTTTGCCTGTGCTGTATAGTGAAGCGGACGCAGGCATTTGTCAATTCGCGACACCGTGTGTACCGGCGGCGGCAAAGCGGTACCCCGCGCGCAGTGGTTCTGAACCGAGATCTATGCTGCCTACACCGCTCTACGGCGCCTTGACTCCGGCGCGCCGCCGCCGCAGCATAGCAGCTAACGGAAAGTGCCGTCCGATTTGGGTGCGACCGCGCACCGTTCATGTCGTTTGAAAGGAGCCCCGGCCATGAGTGTTGCCGTTTCTGCGCCCCAACGTCTGCCCGCAGAGGACGTAGACTTCTTCAATGAAAACGGGTACCTGCGGCTGAAGCAGGTCTTCGACCCGCAAGAGGTCGCGGCGCTCAGCGAGGAACTCGACCATATCATTCAATACTTCGCGACCCACGGCAAGGGCTGGACCGGCCCATGGCGCAAGCAACTGATGGAAGCGGACGCGGATGCAAAAAGTCTCCTTGTGACCATCCACGAGTTGCAGAGCTACAGCACTGCCTGGGCGCACGCGCTCGTGCAGGAGCGGCTGGTGCAGTCCATCGCCGACATCATCGGGCCGGACCT
>JAJEAH010000053.1 GCA_022824225.1 Chloroflexota bacterium | reverse complement strand
GATTTTCCAGTACGACTGCTTGGCGGTGAGTAGACGGGCCACTTCACACCGCTCTTCAAAGGTGAACTGACTGTAGTGTTTTCCCATGGCAACACCTTAGCAAAGTGTTGCACTTCGTTTGTGAGTCTAGCGAATCCATCCGGATTGTCCCAGCGCCGGTGATTGGGTACGCCGGCACAGACAGGATGGATTCCCGTTTCCACGGGAATGACGGGTTCCGTTTCGCTCTCCTCTGGGTAGCGCGGGCGCCTGTTCCCCGCTCGGATCGGCGGGGGTCCGTCTTTCCCGCCCACGCGGGAATCCATCTTCTCTTGACTTCCGGACTCCGGCCCCGCATCCAGCGTCGGACAGGACCAGCGCCGGAATAGCGTCGCCCCTCTTCCCTTCCCTGCAGCGCCCAACACCCCTAGCCCATATAGATATTCGTCGAAACCCGTCGCAGCACCTGCTTACCGTCGGCGGTCGTGATGAGCGCCTCGACCACCTGATACAAACGACCGCGTTTCTCGAATGTGTCCGTTATCTTCCAAGAGACCGTGAGGGTGCTCCCAACAGGCGCGGGTGCAAAGAACGTCGCCTCTTCGTGGGTATGGATAGCCGCAATCCCGGCGGGCAGGGAGAACGACGGGCTGCGGGTGAGATTGCTGAAATTGAAGAGCAGCCCCGCGTGGATGATGGGCGGCTCATCGCCCTCGCCTGTCATGTAGCGTGGATGAAAGTCCTCAACGGCGTGCAGATAGTTTTCGTTGAATTCCTCCGTCACCTCAAACGTAAACGGCGCCAACTCGTCGCCGGCCGCCAGCCGGTCGGTGCGTTGCGGCGTTCCCACGATGTGTTTTTCTCCTCACTGCTAAGGTTTCGCAGCCACGCAGGCTTCCCGGCTTTCCCCGCCCACTTGTCAGTCCGTCCGCTCGTCCACGAAGCGCTTGAACTTGTACCCGCCGGCGATTTCGCCAAAGCCGTCCGCCGGCAGGAACTCGATCTCCGGTCGAATCTCCGTTTCCGCCACCACGGCGGCGGCGATCTCCTGGCCGAGACGCGACCGTTGGCTCTCAGCGCAGGCCGCGCGCACCCGCAGCACGTCGGCTGACAGGGGGTCGTCCGGACTCTCCCGCGTGATGACCACCTGGTACTCGCGGACGCCGCGGCTGAGCAGGCCGGAAAGCCGCTCCAGCAGCAGCGCCGGATTCACCAGGGTGCCTTTCACTTTCGTCAGGCCGTCCACCCGGAACGGGCTGCCCAGAAAACGCGGCTCATAGCGGCCACAGTGGGGGCACTGCTCGTGGGTGCGGGCCACCGCGTCGCCGGCCACGTAGCGCAGCAGCACCGTGCCCCGGCGGTTGAGGTGCGTGAAGAGCAGCAGGCCGCGCTCGCCGTCCGGCACCGGCGCGTAAGTATCCGGGTCCACGATCTCGAAGTGGAACTGTTCGGGGGCGGGCAGGTGGGCGCCGCCGTTTTCGCGGCATTCCGTGGCGGGCCCCATGAGTTCCGTCATGCCGTAGCCGTTATTGACCGTCACCTGCGGACTGCCCATGGCCATGAGCCGCGCGCGCATGTCGTCGCGCATGGCCGTGGGGCAGGGCTCGCCCATGGCCATCACCAGGCGCGCGGCGCTCAGGTCTCTGCCCAGCGTTTCGGCGCGCAAGATTACCCGGCGGACATAGCTCGTGATGCCCCAGAGCACGGTGGCGCGTTCGCGCTCGATGAGGTCGATGGCTTCATCCATGCGCCGGTGCACGGGAAAGCCGCGGTAGGCCCGGCCGGTGAGGGCGCTGAGCAGCTTCGCGCCCACGGCCATCGGCCCCCACGTAGCGCTCAAGAAGCCTTGATGGGGCACCGCGCTCAAGGGAAAGAGATTCATCACCGTGTCGTCCGGCCCAATGCCCGCGATGCGCGTGGCGCGGGCCATCAAGTCGATGCGCGCGTAACGGTCGTGCACGGTATCGTAGAACGGCGTCGGCTCACCGGAAGACCCCGAGGTGTAGACGATGTCGGCAAGGGTCCGTTCTTCCAAGCTCAGTTCCGCCGCCCGGTTGGGATCAAGCCGGTACCGCTCCGGGTCGCGCATGTAGTCCTGCTTGGTCATGGGCGGCAGCTTGGTGATGTCGTCCACGGTGCGGAAGTCGTCGGGCGAGAGGCCCTGTTGCCGCAGCACCTGCCGCGCGTGGGGGTGGGCCTGGGCGCAGAGGGACATCATGCGCCGCAGGTAAGCGTCTTGCCGGTTACGCAACTGCGCGCGGTACGCGGCTGCGCCCCCGGTCACGGGGTCTGCTCCCGCCTGTTCCGGTTTCGTGAGTGCGCTCATCGGTCCTCTACGCCGTCCGACTTGTCTCGCATCGCCTATAGACAGCGCTCATTGGCCTTTGCGCCGAGAGTACGGACACGTGACAGAATCGTTGTTTTGGATTTTCCCGATTGTAGCGCGGCGGGTGGGAGAGATTCAAGGCGCGGCAGGCGGCCGGCGTGTTTTGGACCGTACCGGCGCGCCGCAGCCACGATAACGCGGTACTGACCGTGCCACGCATCTGCGCTACGCTCTGAACTACACGCGGTCGTGTAAAATACCAACGGAGACGCCGGTCCTGTGCGGCGCCTGCCGGGAGCGCTACGCGCCCCCAGCGTGGCGCGAGTGATAGAACCGGCTGTCCGCTAGCAGTCTGGGCGCAGTTGTCGCGAAACCTGGAGTCGATTCGCCGCAGCCAAGGCAGAAGGAGAGAGACGATGGCAACCACGGAAATGCTTACGGAAGTCATAGACGATCAACGGGCGTGGGACGCCCAGACTATCGACGGCGGCGAGTCCTGGCGCTACGCCTTGACGCCGGACTGTTTCGCGGAACTCGACGCGTTCGTGGCGCAGTGGCAGGGCGCGCCCCAGGACATTACCGGGATTCGCATCCAGAGTACGGACTTTCCCGCCTGCGCCGCCCTGCTGCAAAGCGCCGTCGGCGCGTTGGACAGCGGGCGGGGCTTCGTCATCGTCGAGCGGATCCCCATGGAGACGTACGACCGAGACGCCGCCCAGTTGATCTACTGGGTCATCGGCCAGTTGCTCGGCACGCCGTTTGCCCAGGACGTGAAAGGCACGCTGCTCTACGACGTGCGCGATACGGGACAGGACGTTACCCAGGGCGCGCGCTTCTCCGTGAGCAACGTGGAGAGCAGCTTTCACATGGACCACTGCTTTGGCGATCCCATTCCCGATGTCTTGGGGCTGCTGAGCTTGCAGGGCGCGAAGTCCGGCGGCAGGAGCCAATTCCTCAGCGCGTATACGCTGCATAACGAACTGCTGAAAGAGCACGCCCAGGATCTTCCGGTCCTTTACGAAAATTTCTACTTCGACCGGCGCGGCCAGTTCAAAGAAGGCGAAAAGTCGGTATATGAAGCGCCAGTCTTCCGCTGGGACGACCAGGGCCTGCACATTCGCTACCTGCACTACTACATCCTGATCGGGCAGGAACGCATGGGCAAGCCGTTCAGTCCGGCGCAGAAGCGGGCGCTGGCAGCCGTGGAGGCGACCCTGCGTCGCCAGGACTTGCACGTCGAGATGTTGCTGGAGCCGGGCCAGATGCTCTTCACCAGCAACCACTGGCTGCTGCATAACCGCACCTCGTTCGAGGACTATCCCGAACCGGAGCGGCGGCGGCATCTGGTGCGCCTCTGGCTGAGCAACCGCAATGGCGCGGCACACCATTAGCGGTTCGACCATTTTGGATTGATGAGTTGAGACTACGGTTGCGTAGGCTCGTACGGGACATGTACGCAACCTGCGCTCTCCCCAGTCTTGGCGGCCAATCGCGTAGTACAGATCACTCGTCAAGACAAAGCTGTTCGACCGCTAGCCATTACATGTATGGGAGTTCGCAACCTTACGGCGGGCGCGGCAATCCAAGCGTATACGGCCTAGCGTTGAGTGCGCGGGCAACGCGGCGCCGGGGCCTCTGGGTCAGCAACGTCTGGGCATGAGTCGGTTTCGGTAGGCCCGTGTGCGGGTGCGCGGCCCGTCCGGACACCGCGCGTCTGGCGCAAGAAGCTATACTAGATAGGTAGCGTGGGGGTGAGCGGACTCAAGAGAACGGCGCCCCCCTCGGGGCGCCCGCCTCGGGGCGTACGCCTCGGGGCGTACGCCAAAGGGGCGGCCGCCACGGGGCGCTCGCCGGCGCTCTCCCGGCAGAGCGGGTGCGTAAGGGCGCGGCGAAGTCGGGCAAGCCTCGCCGGTTCCGACCCACGCTTTCACATAAGCGAACGCCGCATGGGCGGCGTGAATCTGGAAAGGAAACGTGCACAATGTCTGTGTTCATGACGCAATTCTCCTACACGACCGATACCTGGCAGCAACTCGCCGACAACCCGCAAAACCGCAGAGACTCCATTGAGCCGGTACTGGCAAGTGTGGGCGGACGCCTCATCGGCGTCTGGTATGCATTTGGCGACTACGACGGCGTGGTCATCTTCGAAGCTCCGGACGGGTCCGCCGCCGCGGCCGCCGTCATTGCGGCTATCGGGCCGGGGCACGTCAAGTCTGTGAAGACGACGCCGCTCCTCACCGTGGACGAAATGCAGGCCGCCTTGGGCGTCTCCAAGACCATTGCCGCCAAGACCGGCTACGACCGTCCGGGCGGCTCAAGCTAGCCAACGGACGAAAGGGCACGGTAAAGCACGGCGTTGCCAGCCCCACCACCCGAAGGAGCACACGAGGAAACAGCATGTTGGATATTCCGCGCATCCGGGAGGACTTTCCCGCGCTGCAGCACGGCATCTACTTGCACACGGCGGGCATCGGCATGAACGCCCGGCCGGTCCTGGATGAAGTCACGGACCGGTGGCAGTTCTTCTTCGAGCAGGGCCCGTGGCTGCAGAGCCGCCGCGATGAACGCTTCTTGCACAAGCAGCGCACGCGGGAGGCGCTGGCGCGGTTCTTCAACGTGCCTACCGATACGATTGCGATGGTGAACAACGTCTCCACCAGCATCAGCCTGGTAGTCTCCGGCCTGCCGCTGCTGCCGGGTGACGAGATCATCACCAGCAATGAGGAAGACGACGCGCTCTGGCTGCCGCTCTATAACATCGGCCGCAAACGCTACGGCGCGGCGGTGCGCCACATGACCGTGGGCGCGACCCCGGCGGAAACGCTCGCCAACTTCGCTGCGCTGCTCTCGCCGCGCACGAAGCTGGTTGCCCTCAGCCACGTGACCCAGGACCGGGGCACCAACCTGCCGGTGGCGGAAATCTGCCGCCTGGCCCGTGAGCACGGCGCGTTCGTGTACCTGGACGGCGGCCAGGCCGTCGGCCAACTCAACGTGGACGTCGCCGCAATCGATCCCGACTTCTACGCCGTGCTCGGCTACAAGTGGATGCTCGGCCCCTATGGCACCGGCTGCCTCTACGTGGCCGAACGCATGCGCGACGTGCTGGACATTTCCTGGACCGGCAGCCACGTGGCGGAACACATCGACTTTGAGTCCGGCGCCATTGACTGGCAGCCCTATCCGGGGCGCCTGGAAATGGGCTCGGTGAACTTTCCTACCATGGCGGGGCTCGGCGCCGCGGTGGAATATCTGGAGAAACACACCATCGAGGCCATCGAAGAGCGCAGCAAGCGCCTCTCCCGCTGGCTGCGGGACGAATTGCTGAAACACCCGAAGGTGATTTGCTACGATTCCGAGGACCCGGAAACCTACACGGGAATCGTGGCGTACGGAGTTGCAGGGGTTTCCGGGACCGACCTCGCGGCGTACCTGCACGAGCACGAGGTGTGGTGCCGGGCGCTTTCCCACGGCAGCATGGCGGGCGTGCGCCTCTGCACGGCGTTCATGAACAGCGAAGAGGAAATCGAGCGCGCCATCGCCATCATGGCCGCCATGCCGCGGTGACGGCGGTGTGTAAATGCGGTTCCGGCGAGCGCGTATGATTCTCACGCACGCGTAGGGGCGGTTTGCGAACCGCCCCTACGTTTCGTCCGGCCAGAGGCGCACCGCGCCGTAGCGACCGTCATAGCCCGGTTCCACCGCCACGTCGCCCCGGCGCATGCGCCTGATTCCATCTGCTACCCGCTCTCCCGCAACATCGGCAATGTCGGCTACCGGCGCGTCCAACAGAACGCCAAATTCTGAGCCGATCGCGGTGGTGAGCGCGGTATACACGCGGCTCACGGTCTTCGTGCGCTCGCCGACGCCGAGGGCTTCCGCCAGGATTTGCGCCAGCGGGACCACGTGCCTGAAGGGCGGGCGTCCGTCCGGCCCATGCAGGAAGCCGCGTTCATCGGCTACGAGAGCAAACTCCGGTCGGGTCGCCAGCGCTTCCACGCGTTCCAGCACGCCGACGGTGAGGGGACGGCCGCACACAGGACACACCGTGCCCCGGGCATTCGTATCCGCCGGCAGGTAGCGCACGTTGCAGGCGCGGTGGCCGGTGGCGTGGTACTTGCCCTCCTCGGGATAGTATTCCAGCGTATAGGCGATGCCTTCGGTTCGCAGGGCCGCGGCCAGGCCGTCGAACGTCATTGGCCCGTAGAACGCGGTCGCTTCCCGGCCCAGATTGCGCGGCGAATGGGCGTCGGAAAACGAGACGATGCTGCGGCCATCCGCGTCCGGCACCCGCCAATTCATGGCGGGATCGCTGGAGAGGCCGGTTTCCAGAGCGGGGATAGCCGGCGCGAGATCGCCGAAACACTCGTCCAGCGCAGCGAAGCCGGACTTGGAGCCAAAGAGCGCGTACCACGGCGTCCAGGCGTGAGCCGGAATGACAAGGCTGCGGGGCTCCAGCTCAAGAATCGCCGAGGTAAGCTCGCGGGCGTGGAGCGAGATTGTCGGCCGTCCGTCACCGGCGAGCTTTGCGCCCGCGCGGTCCAAGAATGCGCAAATCTTCTCCACCACCGCAAAGCTGGGCACGTAGACCAGGAGATGCAGGCGGCGGGTCTTGCCCCCATGCCGGAAGACGCAGGAGAGTTCGGCGCCCAGGATGAAGTGGGTGTCCGCGTAGGTGAATAAATCGCCAGCGGCGGGCCGCACGAGATCTCGCACGTGGGCGCGCCACGCCGGGTGCGTGAAGTCGCCGGTAGCCAGCAATTGGATGCCCTTACACCGCGCCCACTGCGCTAACGCGGGAATAGTTATGTCCCGCGCCGTACTGATGGCGTACGATGAGTGCACGTGGAGATCGGCCAGGTAGATTGCCTGCACGGCGGCTCGGCCTCAGCGGCTACTGCTGCTGGCTTGCCTGCGCCGCAAGCTCGGCTCGGATGAAGAGGAGCGCTTGCAGGCAGGCCAGTTCCGGCGTTTCGGCTACCACGTCGGCGATGCGGCGGCTCACGTCATCGAAGCAGATGCAGGCAAAATCGCCCCGATAGCAGTCCAGCACGATGTGGGGCGAGAGCGGGCCCAAGTGCGCGAGGAGTTGGTCGAGGCGCGGCAGCCAGCAGACGGCGCGGTCTGCCGCAAGCTCGGCGGCCCGCGCGGCCTGCGCCGCGTCGAGAACGCAAAAACTGCCGTCTTGCTCTACCCAGTCGCCCGCGGCGGGCTGCCACAGCGCGGACAACTCCCGCCGCGCGGCGCGGCAGCGCTGCCGGTACGCGGCTGACAGTGGCTGCTGCCCGGTGGTTTCGGCTGTAGATGACACGATGGCGCGCCTCTGGGCTTGGGTGTGTTTGGGGATCTGAGCCGGCTGCCGTTGCGGCGCTACCCAGTGTATCATGAGTACAAGAGCGGCTGGCGGGAGCGCCGGCCGCAGTCGGAATGGCGGCAGCGGCCCGCTCGCAGTGGCCGCCAAACGGACTACAGCCTGCAATACGCTGTCGCACCCGCAAACGACGTGTCACGCTGAATCGTTCGGCGGCAGTCAGCCGCGAATAGAGGACTAGATCGAAAAAGGAGTCGGCATGGGCGCACGGGAAATTGCTGAAAGAACTGGCGGTGGCGCAGCGTGGATGCGGCTTGGCCGGCTGGCGCTGCTGCTTGCGCTGGGCGGGCTGTTGCTGAGCGCGTGCGCGGGTGACGAGCCGGAACCACCGGCAGCCGCGCCGGTCGCCGCTACCGCCGTTCCCACCCAGGTTCCCGCCACTGCCGCGCCCGCGGCCACCAGCGTGCCGACCGCGCCGGTTCCCGTGATCACGACACCGCAGCCCCCGGCGGAAGGCGCGTACGCTTTGGAGTCCGTCGGCACGGGCTTCAGGAAACCCCTGTACCTCACCTACGCGCCCGGCGATACCGGCGGCAGGCTCTTCATCGTGGAGCAGGATGGCACGGTTGCCATCCTCAAAGACGGGCAGCGCCAGGAACTGCTCTTCATGGACATAGACGCGCGTGTGGGCTCCAGCGCCAATGAGCAGGGCCTCTTGAGCATCGCCTTCGATCCCGAATATGCGGCCAACGGCATCTTCTACGTGTACTACACGGACACCGGCGGCGGCACCGTCGTCGCCAGGTACCGGGTCTCGGCGGATGATCCGGACGCGGCTGACCTCGCGAGTGAAGAGGTGCTGCTGCGCGTGGGACAGCCTTATGGCAACCACAACGGCGGCCAGATCAAGTTCGGCCCCGACGGCTACCTGTACGTTGCTCTGGGCGACGGCGGTTCCGGCGGCGATCCGCTGGATAGCGGGCAGGACCGGAGCACGTTGCTGGGCACGCTGCTGCGCATAGACGTGCGCACCGGCGGCGCGTACGCAGTGCCCGCGGATAACCCCTTCGTCGACCACGAGGGTGTGCGGCCGGAAATCTGGTCGTGGGGACTGCGCAACGCGTGGCGCTTCTCGTTCGACCGGGCTACCGGCGACCTCTTCATCGCCGACGTGGGCCAGAACAAGCTGGAAGAGGTGAATTTCCAGCCTGCCGACAGTCCGGGCGGTGAAAACTACGGCTGGAACCGGTTCGAGGGCAGTGAGCCCTACGGCAACCGCAGCACCGAGGGCATGGCCCGCCGGGAGATGGTCTTCCCCATCGCGGAATACGGCCGCAATGAAGGATGCTCGGTGACCGGCGGCTACGTGTATCGCGGCACGCAACTCCCGGCGCTGGTGGGCAACTATATCTTTGGCGACTACTGCTCCGGCATCGTCTGGACGCTGACACCGCAGGCCGACGGCTCCTGGCTGCGCACGGTGCTCCTGGTCGCCCCGTCGGAAATCACGTCCTTTGGCGAGGACGCCGCCGGTGAGGTGTACGTCATCATCCGCGACGGGACGGTCTACCGCATTACGGACAAATAGTGCCCCGCGACGGGCGCTTGCTGCGTTCTCCCGCATTCCATGATTTGCGCGCATTCGGTCTAAAACTCTTGGTGTTTGATCGCCGGAGTACGTACAATGCAGCCAGTGGATCATGGGGCAGCCTACGCAATCCTGGCCGACGCTAGTCGGAGAGTAGTGTAAATGACAACACTCAACGACGACCAAATGCAGCTACTGCGTGCCGGGGAATCAGATCGCGTTGAGTTTAAGGAGTCTCTGAGCGGCGACGCGCCCAACCGTATTCGGCAAGCAATCTGCGCCTTTGCGAACGATCTGCCCGATCATCGGCTGCCGGGCTATGTCTATGTCGGAGTAAGAGATGACGGCGCTGCTTCCGGCTTACCCATAACTGATGAACGGCTTCGGCAACTGGCGGACATGAAAACCGACGGTAAGACGGTCCCGCCGCCAACGCTGACTGTGGCAAGACATTCCCTGGGAAGCGATGAAGTTGCCGTGATCGCTGTGCAAC
Organism: Chloroflexota bacterium; assembly: GCA_022824225.1. Taxonomy (GTDB): domain Bacteria; phylum Chloroflexota; class UBA11872; order VXOZ01; family VXOZ01; genus VXOZ01. The sequence continues at coordinate 64,314 of JAJEAH010000053.1, read as the reverse complement.
CCTCTGACTCGCCGCCGGTACGTTACGACGGCCGCGTGCACATCCGCATTGGCACGCGACGAGGAATCGCCACAGCACAGGACGAGCGCATTCTCAATGAAAAGCGGCGCCATCAAGATATACCATTCGACATTCAACCCGTCCCATCCGCAGATTTAGATGACCTCAATCTGACGCAATTTGACCATGAATATCTGAGACAGGCTTTCTCGCCTGACATTCTCGAAGCAAATGAGCGAAGTCTTCAAGAGCAATTGGCCGCGACAAAAATGACTGCTGCGACAACCGAAATAACGCCCACCGTCATGGGGCTCTTAATTATCGGAAAGAACCCCCAGGATTTCTTGCCAGGCGCCTACGTTCAATTCCTTAGACTAGATGGACCAGATGTATCAAGCGACATTATTGACGATAGGGAACTTCGAGGCACAATCTCAGATATTGTACGGAACCTCGATGAGAAGCTTGTCGCGCACAATCGGACTGCTATTGACATCATATCCGGGCCAATTGAGAAGAGGACGAACCTCTATCCCCATGCAGCTATACAGCAAATCACCCGCAACGCCATCATGCATCGGACTTACGAAGGCACTAACTCGCCGGTTAGAGTGTTTTGGTATAGCGATCGGATAGAGGTGATGAGCCCCGGTGGCCTCTACGGCGCGGTGACAGCCGAAAATATTGGGTCGTTTGGCATAGTTGACTACCGAAATCCAAACGTGGCGGATGCCATGAAGACACTTGGCTTTGTGCAGCGGTTTGGCTACGGCATTCCACGGGCTCGCCAACTCCTGCAAGAGGCCGGTCATCCCGATCTGGAAATTGCATTCCCGGAAAACCATGTTTGCGTGACGATTTGGGGTAAGGGCTAGTCAGGAGTTGCGTACTGTGAGTGTGCCTGTTCTCACCTTCTTCAATAACAAGGGTGGCGTTGGCAAGACATCGCTTGTCTATCATCTTGCGTGGATGTATGCCGATATGGGTGTCAGTGTGCTGGCGGCGGACCTAGATCCTCAGGCAAACCTTACGAGCATGTTCCTTGAAGACGAGCGGGTGGAAAACATTTGGGACGGTGATCAAGGCACGGATTCTTCTGCAAATACGATCTTTCAATGTGTGGAACCGCTTATGCGCGTCGGAGATTTGCAGCCACCAAATCTACAACCCATCGAATCTCAGTTGGGCGAGTCTCGACTGAGCTTATTGCCGGGAGACTTGGCGTTGGCGGGCTTCGAGGACATCCTATCCTCTGAGTGGCCAAATGCGCTTGGTTCAAGCGAACTTTACAGATCATTTCGGATACTGACTGCGTTCTCGACCATCATGCAAATGGGTGCCGAGGCTATGGGTGCTACAGTCATCCTGGCGGATGTTGGGCCAAACCTTGGTGCCATTAACCGCTCTGCCCTAATTGCAACCGACTATGTGGTGGTTCCTTTGGGGGCCGACTTGTTCTCTCTCCAAGGCCTTCGCAACCTGGGTCCTACGTTGCGGACGTGGCGGCAAGACTGGCAAAAGCGAAGAGTCAATTGGGATAAGCCGGCATTTGCACTTCCCAAGGGAGATATGAAACCAATCGGCTATGTCGTTCAACAACATAGCATTCGTTTGTCAAGGCCTGTAAAAGCGTACGACAAGTGGGTAAACAGGATGCCGAGAGTATATGCAGAGAACTTACTAGATAAGACTCAGGGCCCGTACCCAACCACACCAGATGATGATGAAAACTCTCTAGCCACTGTCAAACACTATCGTAGCCTTGTTCCCATGGCTCAAGAGGCCCGTAAGCCAATCTTCAAACTCAAGCCCGCAGATGGCGCAATCGGCGGCCATGCAGGCGCTGCTGTCGATGCCCAGAGGGACTTTCTGCAGTTGGCTCGCACAATTGGGGAGCGTTCGTTTTCCAGTCTCCGTTAGCTAGCGCTCTTAAGGTAGCAAGGCACTTTCCATTGCCTCACCTCAATTGCTTGTTTCCATAGCCCTTGCTGCCTCTTCCCGCTCCCGAGCAGTGCTCTTTTGCGCATTTGCGCAGCTTGTCCCTGCCCGGTATGCCTGAGTACAATGCAGCCAACAGACGTGCCAATCTGCTTTGCGTGCAACGCCTTTGGAGGCTTCTGTGATGGATAGAGAGACCTTTCGCAATCCTGGGGTTGAATTTCGCGCCGCGCCGTTTTGGTCGTGGAACGACTGGTTGGAAGACGACGAGTTGGTGCGGCAGATCGAAGAGATGGAGAAGGCCGGCTGGGGCGGGTTCTTCATGCATTCGCGCCTGGGGCTGGAAACGCCCTACATGACGGACGTGTGGATGGACCGCGTGCGCACGTGTGTGGAAGAAGCCCGCAAACGGGGCATGCACGCCTGGCTCTACGATGAAGACAAGTGGCCCAGCGGCTTTGCCGGCGGCATGACGCCCCTCAAGGACCCCGACTTTCGCATGCGCGTCATGGCGTGCCGGGTCGTGAACCGCTATGACGACATTGCCGAAAATACCGCTATCTTTGCCGGCCGCTTGCAGGACGACGTGCTCACCGACGTGCGGCCGGTGCAGGCGCAGCAACCTGAGTCCCACCTGGTCTATCTGCAATTCTTCGAGTGGATCTCGCCGCTGGGCAGCGAGTGGTTCAATGGCGCGGCCTACAGCGATCAACTCAGCGTGGCCGCCGTGCAGGAGTTCATCCAAAACACCTACGCGGCCTACCAAGAGGTCGTTGGCGAGGACTTTGGCGGCGTGGTGCCCGGCATCTTTACCGACGAGCCGAATATCTGCTCATTCCATCAGGAGCACCCGGCGCTGTCCGTGCCGTGGACCAAAGGCTTTGCCGGCATCTTCCAGCAGAAGTTTGGCTACGACCTGATCCCGCACCTGCCGTCGCTCTTCTACGATACCGGCGACTACCGGCGGGTGCGGTACCACTACTGGCGCGCCATTACGGAGCAGTTCGTCGAGGCGTACTCCAAGCAATTGTACGAGTGGTGCGACGCGAACGGCCTCAAGCTCACCGGACACTATCTGGCTGAGGACACCTTGCAGCAGCAGATACCCGTATCCGGCGCCATCATGCCCCACTACGAGTACATGCACTATCCGGGCATCGACCACCTGCAGCGCAACATTGCCAACGTGGTCACGCCCAAGCAATTGGATAGCGTGGTCTGCCAGCTTGGCAAGGAGCGCGCGCTCTCGGAGACGTACGGCTGCGCCGGGCAGGACCTTTCGTTTGAGGGGCGTAAGTGGATAGGCGATTGGCAGAGCGTGCTGGGCATAAACTTCCTGAACCCGCATCTCTCGTCATACACGCTGCGCGGCGCGCGCAAGCGAGACTACCCGCCGGACATCTTCTACCAGCAGCCGTGGTGGCCGCATAACGCCCTCATCGACGACTACCACGCCCGCGTGTCATACGCCCTCAGCCAGGGCGAACGGGTGGTGGACCTGCTGGTGGTGCATCCCATCGGCAGCGCGTGGTCGCTCTTCCGGCCGCAGAACACCCACGCCGCGCAAGCGCTCAACGACCGGTGGGCGGCGCTATCCACGCGGCTCTTGGAGGAGCACTTCGACTACCACTTTGGGGATGAATCCCTCATGGCCCGGCATGCCCGGGTGGAAGACGGCTGCCTCACCGTCGGCCGGATGCGCTACCGGGTCGTCATCGTGCCGCCGAGCATCACGCTGGCGAGTTCGACGGTAGCGTTGCTCCAGGCCTTCCGGGCCGCGGGCGGACAGGTGTTCTTCTGCGATGAGAAGCCGACCTTGGTGGAAGGCGCGGAAGACGAAGCCCTGACGGCCCTGATCGCCGCCAGAGAAACGCTAACGCTTGGAGACGACCCCCTGGCGGACACGCTGGCGCCCCACCTCGACCGGCCGGTGCGGGTGACGAACGGCGACGGCGACGAGGTACCCCACGTCTGGTACCACCTGCGGCGCAACGGCGCTGAACAGGTTGTCTTCCTGGCGAACACCAGCCAAGACCTCGGCGGCGACTACGCCGTGCGCTTGCCCGCCGCGGGCGCGTGGCAGATATGGGACGCGGCTACCGGACAGGTGCACGCGTCCACGGCGCAGAACAACGGCACGGCCAGCACGGTTACGCTGCCCTTTGCGCCCGTGGGTTCGTATTTGCTCGTCGGCGCGGCCGGCGCGGCGGCGCACAGCGCGCGTCCGGCCCCGGAATGCACACAGACCATCGACGTGGGCGAGAGCTGGCAGTTGGAACTCCTGAGTCCCAACGCCCTCACGTTGGACTACTGCGCCTACCGCATCGGCGACGGCGGCTGGCAGGATGCGGCCCCGCACCTGAGAGCTTGGCAGCAGGTGCGAGCGGCGGGAACCGGTGTGCCGTTCGCGCTGCAATACACGTTCACCTCAGACTTGCCGGCGCAGTCAGATCTTACCTTGGCGCTGGAACGTCCCGATGAATTCCGCATTGCGGTGAACGGGACGGCGGTGCGGCACAATCCCGACGACGGCTACTGGGTGGATACCACGTTCCGGCGCATTCCCATCGGCGCGCTCGCCAGGCCCGGCGCGAACACGATCACGCTGGAGGGCGTTTCCGGCCTGGATACGGAGATCGAGGCGTGCTACGTCATCGGCCACTTTGGCGTTGCGCAAGCCGAGGACGGCTTCCGGCTGGTCGCCGCGCCGACCCAGGCCAATGCGGGCGATCTCACGCCGCAAGGGCTGCCCTTCTTCGTGGGCAGCGTGCGCCTGACACAGGAGGTGCATGCGCCCCGCGCGAACGGCGCCGCCGTGCTGGCTTTCGCGGGCCTGCACGCTACGGTTACGCTGGTGCGCATCAACGGCAAGCCGGCCGGCACGGTGGCGTGGCGGCCGCATGAGCTCGATGTGTCGGGCCTACTCGTTGAGGGCACGAATACGCTGGAAGTGGAACTTGTCGGCTCGCTCCACAACTTGCTCGGCCCCCACCACCACCGCGACGGCGAGCTCCTGGCAGTCTCCCCCGCCAGCTTCTCGGACTGGCTGAACTGGAAGGACGACTACACCTTCGTGCCCTTCGGGGTGGAGGGCGTGCGCATAGAGCTTGGATGAGCGGGACGCCCTGATAGAACGACCATTCCCATTAGCGTGCATTGCGTAATGCTCGTAGGATCAGCATGCGTGCGGCCTAAGACTCTCGCGCGCATGCTGGCAACCGCCAGCTAGAGCGGTGAGACCGCTTTGCTTTCCTGAAAGTGCGTATACGCCTCTGGGTTGAAGATGCGGGCGGAAACTACCTCAGACATGGGCAAGACGATGCAAAAGTCGTCGTATTCCCCATAGCTGAGCTCCGCAAACACCTCTGCATAGTTTTCGGTGATAACCAATTCTTGTGTGTGTTTGTCGCGAAAGCCGCTGGCGATGGGTAGGATTTCAATGTCAGCTTTGTCTTTGTCGACCGTTTCAATGCTGCTGACGATCCCCAGGCCTATGTATGACTTTCGGTTCTTCAGCGTTATCCCCACTAACTTCTGATCCTCGATTGATTCCGCAATCAAGAGTTCGACCAGATCGCCATCCCTCAGGGCCGCGTGTGCTGCCGCTCGCTCCTTGCCATAGAGCCGGTTACCGAGAACCGGGACGATGATGCCCAGTATGGCTACTGTTGTAGGCAAAGGCGAGAAGGGGACGAAGGCCTGCAGCCGCCACGCTTCCGCAATTGGCGCCAAAGCAGGCGAGAGGAGAACGATGAGGAGGTGCGCGCCGATGAACAGTGCTGTGCCAACGATAGCGGACTTGAAGAAGAGGTGGTAGCCGGAATCGCGAACGATGCCGTAATGCGTGTAGTGCAGACGCGTCAACACCCAGTAACCTGCGAGAATGGGAATGAGCGCCTCGCCGATCTCGAGCATGGCTAGGTTTGGGACGAGTTGTCTCTGCGCGCCTTCCGGTTTGCCTTTGCGACAGGAATTTTGGCAGCGGCCTTAACTGCAGCCCGGCCTCGTTTGCTGCGCATTAATTCGTTCGCGTCAACGTAGCGCGCGCCCTTGTCCGTTACGTAGATCTTGGGGCGCTCGGGTTCTTGGTTGCGAGCCTCTGGCTGTGTACCCATTGGTCCCCCTTCTCTGTGTCCCGCCTTTGCGTAACTCCAGTGTACCAGACGAGATCAATTGCACTTTTCCCACTCACCGCATCACAATAGGTGAAGAAAGCGGTAAACAAATCTGTGTCTACAAACCAGCCTAGCCCCACAACCCAGCCCCAAGCCACCGGCTCCGGAACTTCCGGATCACGAGCCGGTGGTTCGCCGACCACGAGTACGCACCACCGCCCCGACCGGCTGACCATCTGGGCATTCTACGTCGGCACGTTTCTCTATTGGGGCGCGCTGTACGTCTATTCGCCGATCCTCTCGGTCTATGCGGAATCTCTGGGAGCGACCTTCACGCTGGTCGGCATCGTGGTGGGCGCGTACGGCCTGGTGCAGATGGTGTTGCGCATTCCGCTGGGACTCTTGTCCGACCGTTGGGGCCGGCGGCTGCCGTTTCTCTACGCGGGGCACTTCTTCAACATCGTGGGCTGTCTGGGGTTGGCGCTGGCGCCCACGGCCACGTACTTGGCGGTGTTCCGGGGCGTGCTGGGCATTAGCGCCGCCACGTGGGTGGCGTTCACCGTGCTCTACGCCAGTTACTTTCCCGCCGACGAGACGCCCAAAGCCATGGGCATCATGTCGGCCATCAACGGTGTTTCTCTCATCGTCGTCCACCTCGCCGGCGGCCAGATTGCCGAATCCTGGGGCATGGTGGCGACGTTCTACGCCGGGGCGGGGCTGGCCCTCATCGGTTTGGTGTCCACCGTACCCATCAAGGAACAGCGCGTCACGCGCGCGCCGCCGACGCTGGGCCAGGTCTGGCGGGTGATGACCCATCCGGCGCTGGTAATCGTGGCCTCGGTCACGGCGCTCAACCACTACGCGTTCTGGGCGACAACCTTCAGCTTCATTCCGCTCTATGCCGACGACCTGGGCGCGAGCAAATTCACCCTGGGCATCATTGGCGTCGTCTCCCTGGTGCCGTACACGCTGGCCTCCCTCGTCAATCATCGTTTCGCGCAGCGGCTCGGCGACAACTGGGCGGTCTTTGCCGGCATGATCATCATGGCCGCCACCACGTTCGTGGTGCCGCTCATTGCCGACGTGCCGCTGCTGGCGGCCTCGCAAGGCGTGAACGGCATCGGGCGCGGCATCGTCTATCCGTTGCTGATGGGACTCAGCATTCGCGAGATCGCGAGCGAAGACCGGGCCACGGCCATGGGAGTTTTTCAAGCCGTGTATGCCATCGGCATGTTCTTGGGCCCCATGACGGCCGGCGCGGTGGCCGATGCCCTGGGCCTGAACGGCGCCTTCATACTTTCGGGCTTCGTCTCCGTGTTGGCGGCTGTAGTCGCGCTGGTTCTCATCAAGGGCAAGCCGCGCGGGACGGCCTAGGCCGCCGGTGCCGACGCCGCGCTTTCGGTGTAGCATACACGGCAAAGGCAATCAGACACGAAAGCGCGATCGCGGGGCACGTGGCCGCGCACAGATACGAGCAGCCGAGCAAAGGAGTGTTTTCCAATGCGAATCGGGGTCCGTGCTTCCCGGCAGACGCTGGAACAGGAGGGCGAGGACCACCTGCGGTTCCTCAAGCAGATCGGCGTGGACTACATCGACGTCGAACTGGGAATGGTGACGGGATACGACGAGACCGGCTGCTTTACGCGGGAGGCCTTGCACGAACTCGTGCAGCGTTTTGCGGGGGCCGGACTGCGCATCGAACGAGCCAACGCCCGAAATTCGCAACACCTCGACGCCTTGATTGGCGGTCCCAACGCGGCCCAGCAGCGCGACAACCTGTGCGCGATGGCCGAACTGCTGGCGGAGGCCGACGTGCCGGTGTTTGGCGTCCAGTGCTTCCAGGCCGACAACGCCAGAGGCAACGGCGCCGGGGGCCGCACCTGGCCGCAAGGGCGCGGCGGCTACCAGTACTACCGCTTCGAACTGAGCGCGGCGGAGGCGGCGCAGGCTGAACCGCGGTTCACCGTTACCGCCGACCAACTGTGGGAGAACCTGATCCTCACGTACCGGCAGGTCGTGCCCGCGGCGGAGCGGGCCGGCATCGCGGTCGCCATGCACGGCAACGATCCACCCCTGCCCCGCATGTACGGCAATCCGCAAATCCTCTGCCGCTTCACCGATTTCGACCGGCTCTTCAGCGAGGTCCCCAGCGCGCACAACACCATGACGTTCTGCGTCGGCACCCGCTATGAGTCCGGTGAAGACGTGCTTGCCGGCATTCGCCACTTTGGCGGCCAGGGCAAGATCGTGCACGTGCACTTCCGCAACGTGCGCGGCACGCTGCCCGCGAACGGCGCGTACGAAGAGGTCTTCCTGGACGAGGGCGACATGCGCATGCAAGACGTCGTCGCAGCCCTGCATGGGGTAAACTACCAGGGTGTCATTGACTTCGACCACGTGATGAAACTGACCGGCGACACCGCCCACGGCCGGCAGTATATTGCCTATTCGGTCGGCTACGTGCGGGCCCTGCTGCAAGGCCTGGCAAGCGCGTGAACGGATGGGACTGCCGCTCGTCCCCGTACCATGCACGGGGCAAGCTCTGCGCACAGTTGAAGGGTGAGAAAGGCTGGGCGTGTGAGAACATTGACTCCAATAGGTGGTGCTGCGACAAGCCTGTACTGAGCGTGTCGCAGCGCTCAGCACGAACGGCTATGGGTGTTTGTGATTGAGTTTAGCCATAGGCTAGAGTTTGGCCATAGGCTAGAGTTCCGCCATAGACTAGAGTTCCGCCCTGAGCACCGTCAGTCACCAATCCGTTCGCCCTGAGCACAGTCAGTCCCCAATCCGTTCGTCCTGAGCACAGTCGAAGGGTGAACGGCGGCGGGGTTAGGAAGCGAAACCTGCCCATTCACCAAAGGAACACCGGCCTATAGCAAAGAGATCACCGGAAACGGCAAGTCGCCGTAACGTCAGCTTTCCGCGACACCGGCAAGCATAATGCAAGGCGCCGCGATAGACTCAGCGCGAACCCAAGAAGACGTATCCGAACAGAATTCACCAGGCCAACGTAGCAAGGAGCGCGTACACTATGCAAAAGAACCGGGCACTGGCCAAGATCCGCGCCGGGGGCGTTACCGCCGGACCGGCGCTTGGCCTCGACGCGCCGGACCTGGCGGAGCAGATCGCCAACCTGGGTTTTGACTTCGTGAACCTCGATTGGCAGCACGGGCAGTGGACCGAGCCCGCCCTGAACAATGCCCTGGCGCGGTTCCTCCACACCGACACCGTGCCCATCGTCCGCGTGAAAGGGCACGAGCCCGGCACCATCAACCGGGTGCTGGACATGGGCGCCATGGGCGTGATCGTACCCATGGTCGAAAATGCCGAGCAGGCCGCGGCCGCGGCGAGTCCGGCGCGCTTCCCGCCAACGGGCACCCGTTCCGGCGGCGGAATGCGCCTGGGTCTCATCGGCGGGGGCACGCCCCAAGACTACTTCGCCCGCGCCAACGATGAGGTCATTGTGATCGTCATGGTGGAAACCGAACAGGCCATCGCCAACGTGGAGAGCATCATGCGGGCGGACGGCGTGGACGTGGTGCTCATCGGCCCCGGCGATCTCATGATCAACGTGAAAGCCCACGGCCACGACGAGGCCCACCATGAGGCGCTCGTGCAGCAGGTCGCCGCCGCGAGCAAGCGCACAGGCACGGCGGCGGGCTACGTCTGCCAGAGCTACGAGCAAGCCCAGCAGCGCGTTGCCGAGGGCTTCCGCTACCTGTGGTTCGGCAACGACTCCGTCTTCGTCATGAACGGCATGAGAGACCTCCTGCAAGAGACGGCGACGCTGAGCTAGGCGGCAACAGGCCGTATCCGGCGTAGCCTGCCTAGGAGAGGCGGCAATTAGCCAGGTGGGACGGCAACTACTGGAATCTCGCGTAATGTCATGAGCAGCCGAAAGGGAGGACTACGATGAGCAGCGAACTGCGTGCCGGTGTGTTGGGCTTGGGCCGGGGCAGGAGCTACGTGCGCGTGTTGCAGGCCATGGACGGGGTAACGGTAGCCGCGGTGGCGGATATGAATGAAGAGCGGCTGCAAGAATTCGGCCGGGACCAGGGCATTCCCCAATGTTTCGAGACCCTCGACGAGTTGCTGGCGGCAGACCTGGACCTGGTGGTAATGGCGACGCCGGTGCCGCAGCACGCTGAGAACTCCATCGCGGCGCTCGATGCGGGCATAAACGTGATCTCTGAGATTCCCACCCTCGCCACGCGGGAAGAGGCGGACCTCCTCGTCGCGGCGGCGGAAAAGAGCGACGCCATCTATATGTGCGGCGAGAATTGCAGCTACTGGGCATACGTCCACTCCCTGAGAACCCTCCACGAGCGGGGCGACTTGGGCCACGTCTTTGCCGCCGAAGCCGAGTACATCCACAATATCCCCAAATTGCGGCGCGACGAACACGGCAACCGCATGTGGCGGTCGTACATGGCGCCCATTACGTACCTCACCCATAGCTTGGGCCCCATCATGTGGGTCACGGGCCAATACCCGGTGGAGGTGACGTGCCTGGGCACGGCGAACAACTTCGAGCCCGACCTCATCGACTTGCAGTTCGCAGTCTTCCGCATGGCGGACGATAGCGTCGTGCGCATCACGTGCTCCTTCGCCAACACCCACTGGGGCAACCATCGCCAGGTGTTCTTTGGCACCAAGGCGTCCTTCGACTCCGGTTGGATCGGCAAGGATGAACCCAAATTCCGGTACGCGGGTGAGGACTTTTCCGTGCCCGACAATCTGCCGCTGGGCACGAATTTCCCGGAAGCGCCGGAACACGCGGCGCTTGGCGGTCACGGCACCGCCGAGTGGTATATGCTCAAGGACTTCCTCAGCGCAATCCGCACCGGCAACCCGCCGAAGCTCGACGTATACGAAGGCATCATGTATAGTCTGCCGGGCGTCTGCGCCGCCGAATCTTCCGCCAACGGCGGCAAGCCGGTGGCTATCCCCCAGTACCAATTGCAGCGCAAGGCGTAACGGAGCCAACGCCAGAGGACGTAGCTATCGGATGCAGTGTTTGCGCCACGGAGCGCTAGTATTTCAACCTCATTTCAATGATAGGTAGGCGCCAACGGCGGGGCGGGAGAGCGGCGCCAGTGGCAGAGCTGCACTACCCATCGATCCAAGATAGTTGGACCCCTCACTCCGAGGACTGCGATTTCTTGCCCCTGGGAGAGCCGCGCGCGTCTCCGTCATTCCGGCGAAAGCCGGAATCCAGAGGGTATGGGGTGCGTCGGCGCCGGGGCAAGCGCGCCGCAAGCCGGCGGCGCAAGCGTTTGACCTGTTTTTCGTTGGCAAAGTGACCTACGGCTCAGAACCAGGCCGACGCGCAGGTGTGCGCAGCCCTGTCAACGCTGCGGCCTTTGCCGCTGGTCACGAGAGTCCCGTGGAGCGTCTCAAGAACAACCAAAGCGAGGAATGCAATGAGTGACGAATTGCGCGCCGGTGTGTTGGGTTTGGGCAGGGGTGGGAACTTCGTGCGGGTGTTGCAGGCCATGGACGGCGTGACCGTGGCCGCGCTCGCCGACATGGATGAAGAGCGGCTGCGGGAATTCGGCCAAGATCACGGCATAGCCCAGTGCTATACCACAGTCGAGGAGCTGCTGGCCGCCGGTCTGGATCTGGTGGTGGTGGCCACGCCGGTGCCCGTGCACGCCGAACAGGCCATTGCGGCGCTGGAAGCGGGCATACACGTCATCTCGGAGATCCCCACCATCGGCACGCGCGCAGACGCGGAACAACTCATGGCGGCGGCGGAAAAGAGCGACGCCATCTACATGGCCGGTGAGAATTGCAACTACTGGGCGTTCGCGGATTCCCTCAAGCGTCTTCACCGGCGCGGCGACTTGGGCCACATATTTGCCGCGGAAGCCGAGTACATCCACGATTCTGTCAACCTGCGGCGCGACAAACACGGCAACCGCACGTGGCGGTGGTACATGGCGCCCATCACGTACCTCACCCATAGCCTGGGCCCCATCATGTGGGTCACGGGCCAGTACCCGGTGGAAGTGACGTGCATGGGCACGGAGGATAGCTTCGAGAAGGGCATCACCGACATTCAGTTCGCCCTCTTCCGCATGACGGACGGTAGCGTGGTGCGCATCGCGTGCTCCTTCGCCAATACCCACTGGGGCGGCCACCGCCAGGTGTTCTTTGGCACCAAGGCCACGTTCGAGACCGGCTGGCTTGGCAAGGACGAGCCCAAGTTCCGGTATGCGGGAGAACGAGAGTTTACGGTGCCCGACAACCTGCCGCTGGGCACGAGATACCCGGAGTCGCCGGGGAAACCCAGCGAGAGCGCCACCGCCGAATGGCACATGCTCGCCGACTTCCTCAAGGCCGTCAGGACCGGCCAGGCGCCGGCCCTGGACGTATACGAAGGCGTCATGCACAGCATGGCCGGCATCTGCGCCGTGGAATCCGCCGCCGCCGGGGGTCAGCCGGTAGCAATTCCGCAGTATCAGGAGCGGCGCAAGAGCTAGAGTCCCATAGAATACGTCGGTGCGATCTCACCCCCAGGCTGACAGGCGTAGGTACGCCGGGAACTAGTAGATATAGACTAGACATCGCCGTGAGACCGCATTCCTTGTCACTTGTATGTTGTAGAAGGCGGGGAGACGGGGGGTGAGAGGTAGCGCGAAGGGTGTATCGAATGTCATTCCGAACAGAGCGCAGCGCAGTGAGGAATCTAAGGTGCCGCGCCAAGCGGGCGGCACGTCGCGCGGGCGCTAGATTCCTCGCTGCGCTCGGAATGACAAAAGACAGGGAACGCACATCCATGCCACGCCGAACGCGGTACGCGCCCACGCCAAACCGAACGCTGCACCCCCGATGTCATTCCGAGCAGAGCGCAGCGGGGTGTCAAACCCTGTTCGCGGAATCTAGGCTGCCGAGCCAACTGCGCCGGTTGAGACGTGGACTCTATATTCCGCGTACGAGATTCCTCGCTCCACTCGGAATGACACCCGGGATTCCTCGCTTCGCTTGGAATGGCATTTGCCTGCCCTGTCAACCCACAGGAGAGGGAATGAATTGGCGCCCGCCGCTTTCTTTCGGGTATTGGGCAGCTTGGACCCAGGCTATGGCGCACTGGCGGGGCACGACAGGCCCACACGCTTCCGCATATGAGCAAGTTACTTCTATGGGTGTTCCCTAGTATTTGTGTTGGGAAGGTCCGCCCGTAGAAGTGGCGCGACAACTAGCCAAAGCGGCCGGTGATGTACGCCTCGGTGCGCTCGTCGGTGGGATTGGTGAAGAGGTCGGCAGTTGGCCCGAATTCAATGAGTTTGCCGCGTGCCTTGTCGTCGGAAAGCATGAAAGCCGTGTAGTCGGAGACGCGCGCCGCCTGCTGCATATTGTGGGTCACGATGATGATGGTGAAATCCGTGGCGAGATCGCGCATGAGGTCTTCGATTTTCAGGGTGGCGATGGGGTCCAGCGCCGAGCACGGCTCATCCATCAGCAGCACTTCCGGAGAGACCGCGATGGCGCGGGCGATGCAGAGGCGTTGCTGCTGACCGCCGGAAAGAGCGAGGCCGCTCTGCTTCAGGTCGTCCTTCACCTCGTCCCACAGGGCCGCGCCGCGCAGGGACGCTTCCACCAATTCGTCCTCGTCGGCCTGGTAGCCGTTGACGCGCGCGCCAAAGAGAATGTTATCGCGGATGGAGCGCGGGAACGGATTTGGCTTCTGGAAGACCATGCCAATGCGCCGGCGGACTTCCACCGGATCCACGTCCGGGGCATAGATGTCCGTGCCTTCCAACAGCACGTTGCCTTGCGTACGGACGCCGCCAATGAGCTCGTTCATGCGGTTTATCCCACGCAAGAGCGTGCTCTTGCCGCAGCCGGAGGGGCCGATGACGGCCGTAATCTTCTTGCGCGGAAACTTGATCGATACGTCGGTAACCGCGCGGAAGTCCCCGTACCACAGGCTGAAGTCGTGCACTTCCACTGCGGGGTCCGGAATCTCCACGGGAGCGTTCTTGCTCTTTTCCGCGGCGCCAGGCTGCTTCACGACAGTCTCGACTGCCGCTACCGGTTCCTTGGTATTGATCAACGATGGACCCTTCATGGTAGGTTGTTTCCTTCCCACAGCCTAGTAGCGCGTGCGTAGCCGTTGGCGGAGATAGATTGCTGCTGAATTGAGCACGATGAGAACTACCAGCAAGACTATGATACCTGCTGCGGCGAGTTCATGGAATTCCGATTGCGCGCGTGACACCCAGTTGAAAATCTGAATTGGCAGCACGGTGAAGCGGTCCAGGGGATGTTCCGGCAAGAACGGTACGAACGTCAGCGCGCCGATCGTAATCAGCGGCGCGGTCTCGCCGATGGCGCGGGCGGCGGCCAGGATCGCTCCCGTGAGCATGCCGGGCAAGGCGTAGGGCAGCACGTGGCTGCGCACGGTCTCCCACTTGGAAGCGCCGAGCGCAAATGATGCCTCGCGCATGCTGGGCGGCACCGCGCGAATGGCCTCCCGCGATGCGACGATGATGACGGGCAGAATGAGCAGCGCCATGGTGCACGAACCGGCCAGCACGCTGCGTCCCATTTCCATCCAGCGCACGAACACTTGCAGGCCCAACAGGCCATACACGATGGAAGGCACACCGGCGAGATTGGCGATGTTTATCTGAATGAACTGCGTAAACCAGTTGTCGCTCGCGTATTCTTCCAAATAGACCGCGGACATGATGCCGATGGGCACGGCCATCAGCATGGTGAAAGCCATCATGTACAGCGTGCCGAACAGCGCGGCCTTGATGCCCGCGCGTTCCGGAAAGCGTGAGTCGAAGCTGGTGAAGAACTGCCAGTCGAACCAACCGGCACTCTGGAGGATCACGTCCACCAACAGCACGACCAGCGTCACGATGCCGAGCAAGACACACAGCATGCCCAGCGCCACGAAGAAGTGCGACTTCACCCGCCGCCACTGCATGTTCGGGGCAAATGCCGACTTGCCGCGTTCCATCGTTCCGGTTTCTTCAGCCATCAGTCATACTCCTCGCGGAACCGGCGTACAAACCAGTGGGCGAATATATTCATGGCGAACGTCAGGAAGAACAGCATCGTGCCCACGGCAAAGATCGTGCGGTACTCCAGCGACGCGTAGGGCGTATCCCCCAAACTCACCTGCACGATGTAGGCCGTCATGGTCTCGATCGGCACGCGCGGGTCGAGAGTGAACGTGGGGTTCTGGCCCGCGGCGATGGAGACGATCATGGTCTCGCCCACCGCCCGGGAGAGGGCCAGCACGGCGGAGGCCACAATGCCGGAAAGCGCCGCCGGCACCACCACCTGCAACGCCACCTCGAAGCGGGTTGCGCCCAAGCCATATGCGCCTTCGCGCAGGGCCTGGGGTACCGCGCCAATGGCGTCCTCGCTCAAGGAGGCCACCATGGGCACGATCATGATGCCCATCACGAGACCGGCGCTCAGTGCGTTGAAAATGCGCAGGCCGGGGATGAATTCCTGCAAGATGGGCGTGACCAACGTCAGCGCGAAGTAGCCGTATACCACCGTGGGCACGCCGGCCAACACCTCGAGCACCGGCTTGATGACGTCCCGCACCCGCGGGCTGGCGAACTCGCTGAGATAGATGGCAATGAGCAAACCGGCGGGAATGGCCACCGCCAGCGCGATGAAGGCCACCAGCGCCGTCGCCGTTACCAGCGGCCAGATGCCGAACTTCTTCACCAGGAAGAGCGGAGTCCACTCCGTCTCGGTTAGGAATTCGACGATCGATACTTCCGTAAAGAACAGCAGCGTTTCGCCGGTGAGCGAAACCAAGATGCCGAGGGTGGTGACAATGGAAAGCGTCGCCGTGACCAGCAGCGTTATGCGAATTGCCTCTTCCTTGAAGCGGCGGCTCGCCCGGCGGCTCATGTCGTTGCGGGACGGGTAGTGTGAGAACGGGGAAACGTCCTCGGCCATCGAAGCTCCTCTCTCTACTGCTAACGGTCTGGCGCCGCAGCGGCGTTTGCGTATGTCTTTCCCACTGCCTGCTCTCCTGTGAGTAAGGGGCACGACCACGCGAACTGGATCGCTAATCCTGACAACCAGTGAGGTCCTATGAGTAGGGGCACGGCATGCCGTGCCCCTACGTGTTCCGCCCGCTACGGCATGTACCGGTCGAGCGAAGCGCCAACCTCGGCGCCGTCCGGCCACAGCGTGCCGGTGACGCGGTTGGCAAACCGCTCGGTGAGAGCCGCATAGAGCTCATCGGAAAGCTGCACGTAGCCGACTTCCGGGCTGGAAATCAGCGGCGTAAATTCCGGGCTCAAGTAGTACTTCACGAACGCATCCACCTCAGGCCGCTCGGCGGCATCGGTGCGCACGTAAATGAAGATCGGCCGGCTCAGCGGCTGGTAGCTGCCGTCCGCCACCGTGGCGAAGGAGGGCTCGACGCAGGTGCCGTTGCCGCTGTCGATGGGCACGCCCCTGACCTTATCGGTATTCTCCACGTAGTAGGAGAGGCCGAAGTAGCCAATGGCGCTGGCGCTGCCAGAGACACCGGTTACGAGCACGTTGTCGTCCTCGCTGGCCTGGAAGTCTCCGCGGCTGGACTGCGATTCACCCACGATGGCCTCGGTGAAGTAGTCGAATGTCCCGCTGTCTACGCCAGGCGCAAACAGGTCAAGCGGCATGTCCGGGAAGCCGTCGCGGATCTGATTCCAGTTCGTAATCTCGCCCTGGGCTGCCGGCTCCCACATCTTCTTCAGTTCGTCTACCGTCAGGCAGTCCACCCAGTCGTTTTCCGGGTTCACGACCACGGTCAAGCCGTCGTAGGCCACCGGAATCTCGATGAAGTTGTAGCCGGCGGCGGTCACCGCCTCAAGCTCGGAGGGCTTGATGGGCCGCGAGGCGTCCGAAATATCGGTCTCGCCGGCGGAGAACTTCTTGAAGCCCCCGCCCGTGCCGGACACGCCAACGCTTACGCGCACACCGGAGTGCTTAAGGCTAAACTCTTCGGCAGCGGCCATGGTGATGGGAAAGACCGTGCTGGAGCCGTCGATGATGATATCGCCTTGGAGCTCCGCCATCATCTCGCCCTTTTCGCCCTCGGCCATCTCGCCGGAGTCTGCGGCGGGCTGAGTGGCGGTGTCCCCGCCGCAAGCCGCCAGCAGCGCAAAGCCCGCCAGGCCCGCCGCGGCAAAGGTAAACCGTCGCCTGCTTATCCGAACCGGTGCTGTCATTTCATTCCTCCCATTATTGGTGCGACAGCACTCTGCTCTCTCTTGTCCGGCTAGCCGGTCGTGGCGCACGTCCCCGTTCCTCGTCTCGCCGTGGGCCGGGAGGAAGCCACCCAGTGCAATCCTACGCCAAATTAGCCGGACACGGAACAAAGTAAAACGTTCAACAGTGAGGAAAAGTATCACGGGTTCTGGAACCCGGTCAACGGATTTCGAGGGCGCGTTAACAATTAGATAAAGATGCGGAATTCGTTGCTATCACTGGGAAAGAAGGGCTTTGCAGAATCCGGCCGGTTTTCCCTGAACCGCCCCGTTGCGGCGCGGGATAAGGCAGCGGGGAACTCCCGGGCCGGGAGCGGCGGCCTTGTGAGCGTTAACACAATGTTCACGTTGTGAACACGCCGCGTTCATGAACGGCGGCGAAACAACGAAACGGGGCAGAGCAGATGGCCGGAATTCGGGTGCGCTCCGAGTTTGCGCATCGCGTGTCAGTCCCGCCGGCAAACGTAGGCAGGGGCGGTTCGCGAACCGCCCCTACCAGGGCCGTGGCGTAAGGTAGGGGCCGATCGGGAACGGGATCTCCGCGAGACGTAGGGGCCGTTCGCGAACGGCCCCTACAAGGGTCCAGCGCAACCCGCAAGACGCACTATCGGCAAACGTCGGGTAGGGGCAGTCAGGCAGCGGCTCCCAATAAGGGTCGGAACGATTCGCAGAATATACAGGCGGCAAGCGCAAGGCAGGGGCGGTTCGCGAACCGCCCCTACACGGCAAGGCACGTTTTGGGTCAGACCCCATTCGGGCTCAGGACGGCACGAGACCATCCACCAGCGCCACAACCGCCTTGCCCAACCCTTCCAGGTCGTAGCCGCCTTCTTGCACCGCCAGGAGCGGCACGCCGAGCGCCGCAAGTTGCTCACCCATGGCCTGGTAGCAGTCGTCGGTGAGCGAAAACGCGCCCACCGGATCGCCCAGCCGCGTATCGAAACCGCAGGACAGGATCAGGTAGGCAGGCGCGTACCAGGCGAGTTTCTCCATGGCGTGGGCGAACGCGTCCAGGTAGTCGTCGTTTTCCGTGAACATGGGCAGCGGCACGTTGAGGGTATGGCCAGCCCCCGCGCCGGCGCCGGTTTCTTCCGGCCAGCCGCTAAAGCGGGGATACGCCCAGGCCGGGTGGCCGTGCAAGCTGACGTACAGCACCTCATCGGTATCGTAGAAGATCTCCTGGGTGCCGTTGCCGTGGTGGAAGTCGATATCCAACACGGCCACCCGCCCGTGGGCTTTCAAGGTGTGAGCGGCCACGGCCGCGTGGTTGATGTAGCAGTAGCCGCCGTACTTGTAGCGTCCCGCATGGTGTCCTGGCGGGCGTTCCAGGGCGTAGACGCGCGGCGCGCCCTGCAGCAGCAGGTCGGCGCCGGTCAACACCACACAGGACGCCAGCCAGGCTTGCGCCAACGTGTTGCCCGCCAGTGGCGTATCGGGACTAATGGTGTACGGCGTATCGAGCACCGAGCCGCCCTCTGACTGCGCCAGGCGGGCGGTGGTCTGTTCCAGAAACGCCAGCAGGCTCTCGTCGTGTACCGCCGCCGCGGCGGCGAACGAATATTCCCGGGGTTCCAGAAAGCTGGCGGCATGGCCGGCCTGCTTCAGCGCGTTCGCCATCACTTCCACGCGCTCGGGCACCTCCGGGTGGGCCACCTCGTACGTGCGGGAGACTTCGATGCGCGGCGCGTGGGGTTGGTGCAGGGGCGTATAGACGATGGGCAGCGTGCGCTGTTGTGGTGCAGGCATAGTGGAGCGTGCTGTGGCCGGAACTAGGGTGAACCGATGACGTAGGGCCGCACCGCCGGCCAGTACTTGCGGGGCAGTGTGCCTTCAATCACCGTGCCGTCGGGACGGTGTTGCTCATGGCGGATGCTGCCGCGCTGGTGGAACAGGCTGACCAGGCGGCCCTCGGCATAGGGTATGCGTACCTGCACGTCTATGGAAAGCTGCGCATGGAGCAGGTCCGCCGTCTTTTCTAGGAGCGCATCCAGCCCCTCGCCGGTGCGGGCGGAGATGAAGACCGGATGCGGGTAGTCCGCCGGGCTGGGCGCCAGGCCCTCCAGCCGGTCGATCTTATTGAGAACCGTGATAATGGGTTTATCCGTGACGCCCAGTTCCGCCAGCGTTGCGTAGACCGCTTCCGTCTGCCGTTCCCGTTGCGGATGGCTGGCGTCGACCACGTGCAGCAGCAGGTCGGCGGCTTGGATTTCCTCCAGCGTGGCGCGAAACGCCGCGATGAGCGTGGGCGGCAGGTTGCGAATGAACCCCACCGTATCGCTGAATATCACCTCCAAGCCCGACAACAGCCGCACGCGGCGGTTGGTAGGGTCCAGGGTGGCAAAGAGCTTGTCTTCCGCCAGCACGCCGGCCTGCGTGACCGCGTTGAGCAGCGTGCTCTTGCCGGAGTTGGTGTAGCCCACCAGGGAGGCTACCGGCACGTCGTTGAGCGTGCGCCGCGCGCGCTGGCGGGCCCGCCGGGCGCGCACCGTTTCGAGCCGTGCACGCAGATGCGCGAGCCTCTGACGGATGAGTCGCCGGTCCGCCTCGATCTGCGTCTCGCCCGGGCCGCGCGTGCCAATGCCGCCGCCGAGACGGGAGAACTCCACCCAGAGCGTGGAAAGCCGCGGCAGCAGGTAGGTAAGCTGCGCCATTTCCACCTGCAGCTTGCCTTCGGTAGTCTGGGCGCGGGTGGCGAAAATATCCAGAATCAGCGCCGTGCGGTCGAGCACCTTGACGTCGAGTTGCTGTTCCAGGTTGCGTTGCTGGCTGGGCGTGAGATCGCTATCGAAGATGACGAGATCGTATGACTGCTCGCGGCGCAGCGCCTTGAGTTCCTCCACCTTGCCCTTGCCGATGAAGGTCGCCGGGTCCGGCTTGCCTCGCCGCTGGTACAGGGACTCCACCACAATGGCGCCGGCGGTGCGCGCCAAGCTGGCAAGCTCCGCCAACGATTCTTGTACCGGCCACTGGTCGGGACCATTGCCAAGGGGCACGCAGACCAACACGGCGCGCTCGGCACCGCGGGCATCGCGCATGGTATGTTTCTTGAAATCGAGCAAAAGCGTAATCCCTGTTCACCTGGGTGTTACCGCATTGTACCATAGAAAGTGCGCCCATTGAGCGGTTTAGTGGCACAAATGCAACGGACGGGACAAAGCCGAGGCGCGACTCGGCGCAGCCGCCGCACTTGCGCCGACCCACGGGCCGCGGGGAATTCCCAGTGAACCACGCGCCGGGAAGGGCAGTGCTAGCCCTGCCCTTCCCGGCGCTCGCTTAGCGGTAGAAACATGGGGATCCCGCCCTGGCGCGGCGCGCCGTCTCAGGCGGTCGTTCCGTTGCAGCGAGAAATACCGGAAGCGTCCGCGCCGGTGGCCGGATGCGTTCGGACGCTAGTAGTCCAACATGATTGTATCGATGGGTAGCGTAGGTTCGCGCGAGACGCACGCGCAACCTGCGCTATCTTGCCGTAGTGTGGCGCGAGCGCACCAATCCGAGGGACTGCTGGGCACAGGTTACAAACCTGTGCTACTTGCAATCCTACCCATCATCGAAAAAAGTCGAACCACTAGGCCTCTTCGCCCTCTGTCGCAGAGGACATCTGGAACGTCACGCCAAGGTCCATCAGCTCCTTGAAGGCCTCCGCGAGGCTCAGCAGGCTCTTGCCTTTCGTCGTTAACGTGTACTCATGCCGCTGTCCCAGCAGGCCGAAGAGTTGGTTCTTTTCCACGTCGCTCAGGCAGCCGTTCTCGACCAGGGATTGGACGGCTTTCACTTCCAGTTCCGGCGACGGCGTGCGAGCGATGTCACGGTCGGTCACGACAGCCTGAAACTTGGTCAGGGCATCGATGCCGCGCCGGTCCAGCAACTCTACCACACTGGGCACCAGGATCGCGCTCACCGTCGACTCGAACTCCTCGCGGGTACGTTCCGCGTTGCGGCCCGCCTGATAGCGAAAGATGTCGTGATAGCCGGGCAGCATGAGCGACGGGGGAATGTAGTCCACCGCAACGTCGAAGGTCGTGCCGCGGGTGCGGCTTTCGTGCTTGGTGCCGAACCCCAACTGGGTGAGCCGCCCCAGGCTTTCTTCCTGGACGCGCGTCGGGCTGAATTCTTGCCCTTTCATGGTGCGCCGGGCGGACTGATAGAGAATCTCGATATGCTGGTCGCCCAGGTCGCGCGCATACATCTCGCGCACCTGCGTGATGAGCTCATCCACGTGAATTTGCTTTTGTAGATCGATAGCCATGACCGCACCCCTTTACGTGCTATCACTCCGCCTAACGCACGGCGTCACACTACGCCCATAGTACCTGTGTAGCGGCTCTTCTGCACAAACACGCTACCATGCGTATCGACGAGCGTCAAGCAGTAGGGAATCAGTAGATTCAGACTTGAAATCCTTGCTGGGCTGAATCTCATGTCATTTGTATGTTGTAGAAGGCGGGGAGACGGGAGGGGGTGAAGAGGTAGCGCGAAGGGTGTATCGTATGTCATTCCGAACGGAGCGACTAATCCAATGTCATTCCGAACGGAGCGCAGCGCAGTGAGGAATCTAGGGTGCCGCGCCAAGCGGGCGGCACGTTGCGCGGGCGCTAGATTCCTCGCAGGGCTCGGAATGACAAAAGACAGGGAACGCACAGCCACGCCACGCCGAACGCTGCACGCGCCCACGCCACGCCGAACGCAGCACGCGCCCACACCAAACCGAACGCGGTACGCGCCCACGCCAAACCGAACGCTGCACCCCCTATGTCATTCCGAACGGCAAGCAATGTCATTCCGAGCGGAGCGTCGAACAGGGTTCGCTGACTTCGTCAAAGACGCGGAATCTAGTGTGCTCCCGACTCTAGATTCTTCGTCGCTGCACTCCTCAGAATGACATTTCGGCTGCACCCTTCAGAATGACATCCCGGCTGCACCCCCTCAGAGTGACGTTTCGGTTGCACTCCTCAGAATGACATCCCGGCTGCGCTCCTCAGAGTGACACTTCTAGGTGCAGCCGTTTGCGTTGACACTTATCCCTGTGCAGCTTAAGTCAATACCTACTAACTGCGAAGCGGTACGGATTGGCGTTTCGGCGTCTAGCGCCAACGGCCGGAGCGCGGCCACTACCCGGGTGGATTAGCGTTTCGGCCCTTTGTCTGCTAGCATGAATTGATTAGGACGATTGATTCGACGACAGGTAACGCAGCTATGCGGCTGAGGCTTGCGCGCCGGAGCGAGAACGCACTGCTCGCGGCCCGCCTTTCAGCCCACAGTCCGCAGCGGGGAGAGGCAGTGTCAGTCTGGCTTAATCGACGGCAGTTCCTGAAGTTTGCCGGCCTTGCCGTGCCGGCCCCCAAGCTGACGAGCGCGGCCCTGCCTGCGCCGGCGGACCAACCGGAGGCCATCTATCAACTGCCGTTTGCCACACCGCCGGGCCCCAGCACCTGGTACGTAGAGCAGTGGTACGGCAACACGATTTTCGCCTATTACCTGCGCTCCGTAATCTATGGCGAGGGCCAGGGCTTGCACTTCGGCATCGATTTCGCCTGTCCCTGCGAGACCGAGGTCCGGGCCATCGGCGACGGCGTGGTGGTGGGCGCTGACGACCTCTCGTTCGGTTCCGGCCCCCACAATGCCATCGTTCGCCATCCCAACGGCGATCTTTCCCTCTACGGCCACCTGCATCGGGCCCCGGCAGTGCCGTGGGGGCGAACAGTGGCGGCCGGTGACCTTCTCGGCTATTCGGGCGACTGGCTGGACAACGTGGGCTGCGCGTCCTCGCCCCATCTCCACCTGGAAATCAGACGCCCGGACCGCGGGCACGCGGTGAATCCCGTTCATTTGATCAAGGCTGACTGGCACAGCGCGGCGCTGGGACAGGCCCTTGGCTTTGCCAAGGACTTGAGCGACCCGCGCCGGTGGCAGACTATCGAAGACCAACCGGAAACCACGTTCGGAGGCCGCTTGCTCAATGACTTTGCGCGTCTCTGGCTGCGTTAGGCCACTGTGATACGCCAATCCCGGCGCCGGCTCGGCGCCAGCCTGCTCCTGGGCTTCTGGCTGCTGCTCGGCAGCGCGTGCGCGGTCACCGTTGTGCCCGACGAGCAGGGCACGCCGCGGGCAGTGCTCCAAATCCCGGTGACGCCGGTGGCTGCGCCAGTGGATACGGCGACCCCAACGTCAATTGCGCCGACGCCTTCCGCCTCGCTCGAATCCTCGCCGGCGGCGCCAACCGCCACGCCGGAACGCGCGCCTTCGCCCGAGCCAACGCCCTCCCCGCCACCGGCAACGCCGACACGGCAGCCAACGTTTACGCCGCTCCCGCAAACGCCGACTCCGGATCCTACGCCGACGGCCGCGCCGCCGACGCCGACAGCGACGGCGACACCGTCACCGACGCCTGTCTCGCCAGCGCCCACGCCGGAACCCTCGCCATCGCCGCCGCCAACACCCACACCTGCGCTTGTCCCGCCAACGCCTGCGCCGGAACCTTCACCCACGCCGCAACCGCCGCCAACGGCCACGCCCGCGCCCGCCATCGCTACCCCGGCGGCCCCGCCGCTGGTGCAGCGTCTGACCGCGCCCGGCTGTTGTACAGGCATCCGGTGGTCGGCGGACGGCACGCAGGTGCTCTACGTGGACAAACCCGACGAGCGGCCGGCCGCCATCTGGGGCGTGGACGCCGCTACCGGCGTCGCCGCGCCATATAGCACGGAAGTCGGTCTGCTGCAGCATGGCGACCGCTATGTGACCGCGCCGGTCCTGCCGTCGCTGGCCGGCGCCACCGTGCACGACCGCGAGACCGGGCAGAGCTGGGACCTCTCTGGGGTCGGCGCGCTGCCGTTCATATCGCCCGACGGGACTCGCATTGCCTTTGACGGTCGCACCCGGGTCACGCCCGCATACGCTAACCGCCGCGCGGCGGCGATCACAGTGGCCGACCTGAACGGCACGAACGTGCGCCAACTCACGACTCTCTTTGGCGGCGGCATCGTGGGGTGGTTCCCCGATGGTTCGCGCGTGTTGGTGCTGGGTACAGAGGTCCAGGGCGGCCAGCGCCCGGCGCTCTGGCACGTGAACGTGACCACCGGATCCGTCGAGAAGCTGGATGACGCGGCGCGCATGGCCAATATTTCGATTGCCCCCGGCGGCGCTTGGGTAGCTTTTCTGACGCTCTTCGAGGAAGACGCCTATTGGAATACCACCTGGGCCATGAACGTGGACACCGGCGAGCAGCGGCGGCTCGACTTTGCCGGGCCGTACGCGTGGGTCCGTGACCAAGACGCGACGCTGGTCTACGTGAGCTTGCGAGAGTCAGCCGACCAAGGCTTTGGCGTGTGGCGGCTCGACGTGAATACGGGCCAACGCGACCGGCTTGTGGATCCGGCGCGAACGCCGCTCTTCATCGCCAACGGCGACTGGGCGCTGGCTCCCGATGGCAAGCGCCTGGCATTCGTCTCCGCGCAGGACGGCGCAATCTGGTTGGTGGAGTTTACGCCGTAGCGTCTTCGCCCCTGCCAGTGGGCATGCCGGAAGGAGAGCGCCCCGACTGCGGCTGGGGGAGGAGGACCGGGCCGCAGCCGCGCCGCACACGCGGCCTTTGGCCGCCATCGCGCGATTCCTGGCGAAACGACCCGCCGCCGACTTGCGCGTATGCAAGCGGGGCTGTCCGGGTGCGGCTTGTGTCCGCAGAGGACGGCGGACAATAGAGCCTGGGCGCCTATCATCAAGGAAGTGCGGCCTGTCTCCGCAGACGGCGGCGCCTGGCCCAAGCCGGTAGAGTGCGGGCGGCAGGCCGGTAGGCTCAGGCCAAGCGCCCCTATAGCCCATTGGAGTCTTCACGTACGCCCCGATGCGAACCTTCAGGCTGAAGACAAGCCTCTGGCTGCCGCAGCCGGCGGACATCGTGTTCTCCTTCTTTGCCGAAGCGGGGAATCTGGAGCGCCTCACGCCGCCTTGGCTGCGCTTCCGCGTCCTCACGCCCTTGCCGCTGCGCATGGCAGCCGGAACGCGCATCGACTACCGGCTGCGGTACCGCGGCGTGCCACTGCGGTGGCGCACGGAAATCCTGGCCTGGGAACCGCCGCACCGCTTCGTGGACCGCCAGATCAAAGGACCCTACCGGCGCTGGGTGCACGAGCACGTGTTCGTGGAGCAAAACGGCGGCACGCTGGCCACGGACCATGTCGAATACGCCCTGCTGGGCGGCGCACTGCTCAAGTCGTTGCTGATTGGGCGGGACGTGGAGAGAATATTCGCTTTCCGGCGGCAACGAATGCTGGAGATATTCGGCGGTACGTCCGAGGCATAGCGCAAGTAGTGCGGGGGCTTGTCCCCAATCATGTCGCATTGGAGTCGAGAGCCAGGATCAGATGGCCGTTACCCGGACTGTCAACTACGGTAGGGGCACGACAATTGGTTCTCAATAGGTAGGGGCACGCTCATTGGTGTAGGGGCACGACATGTCGTACCCTACACCAATGCGACAACGTTGCCACCGCGCAAGCAGGACAGTCTCGCCGCACTTGATCCAGCCTGAGCTGGATGCGACTGCATCGGGGCCTATTCCCCGCACCTAGGCATGCCCGCTGGTAGTGGTGCAGCCCGGCCAGGCCAAGCGGCTTGTCTCCCGCACCTGGGCATGCCGTCAAATTGTAGGGGCACGGCATGCCGTGCCCCTACATTGATACAGCCCCTACATTGATACAGCAAGAGGCGCCTTTGGCTACCGGCGCACCCTACCCATCAATGCAAACGTGTCGAATCCCTAGATATTGTGGATGTCCTGCCACTCGGTATGGAACGCGCCGTCCTTGTCCACGCGTTCGTAGGTATGCGCGCCGAAGTAGTCGCGTTGGGCCTGGACGAGGTTCGCGGGCAGCCGGGCCGTGCGATAGCCCTCGATGTAGTTGAGGGCCGCGCTCATAGCCGGAGTGGGCAGACCCTGGCTAACGGCTTCCGCCACGATGCGGCGCAGGCCGGGCGTGCGTTGCCGGACGTCGGTGGCGAACGGTTCCGCCAGCATCAGATTCGGCAAGGCCGGGTCAGCGCTGAACGCCTGCCGGATGGGCTCTAGCAGCAGTGAGCGGATGATGCAGCCGCCCTTCCAAATGCGGGCCACGGTAGCGAAGTCCAGGTTGTAGTTGCGCTCGGCCGATGCCGCAGTCAAGAGATGCATGCCCTGGGCGTAGGCGGAAACAGCCGCCAGGTACACGGCGTCCTGCAGCGCCGGCAGCAGTTCTTCCCGCGCGCCGTTGAATTTCGGCGCCGCGCCGTGCAACACGCCGTCCGCGCTCTCGCGAATCTCCTTGAAACTGGAGAGTATTCGGGCCTCAGTAGCGGCCGTAATCGTGGGTATGGGTATGCCGTGGTCGAGGGCGCTCTGGGACGTCCACTTGCCCGTGCCCTTCTGCGCGGCGCTGTCCTTGATGATCTCGACCACGAACTTACCGGTGTCAGGGTCTTCACGGGTAAGGATGTCAGCGGTAATTTCTACCAGGAATGACTGCAATTCTCCCGCGTTCCAACCGGCGACCACCGCTTGGATTTCCGGTACCGCCATGCCGAGGCCGCGATACATCACGTCGAAGGCTTCGGCGAGCACCTGCATGATGCCGTATTCGATGCCGTTGTGGACCATCTTGACGTAGTGTCCGGCTGAGCCGGGGCCCAGATAAGCGCAGCACGGGCCGTCGTCCACCTGCGCCGCGATCTTGGTGAAGATGGGCTCCACCGCGGCATACGCGGCCTCGGTGCCGCCGGGCATGATGGAAGGGCCGTGGAGCGCGCCGTACTCGCCGCCGCTCACGCCGGTGCCGATGTAGCCCCGGCCCTGCGCTTCCACGGCGGCGGCCCTCCGCTCCGTATCGTCATAGAACGAGTTGCCGCCGTCGATGATGAGGTCGCCGGGATCGAGCAGCGGCAGCAGGGCATCGATCACGGCGTCCGTGCCCGCGCCGGCCTGCACCATGAGCATGGCTTTGCGCGGCGGCTTGAGGGCGGCCACAAAGTCTTCCAGGGTCAACGCGCCCACTACGTTCTTGCCTTGGCCGCGCTCTGCGACAAAGGCCTCCGTGCGTGAGGTCGTGCGGTTGAATACGGCCACGGTGAAGCCCTTGCTCTCGATATTGAGCGCCAGGTTCTGTCCCATCACCGCCATGCCAATAACGCCAATATCACAGGTCCCGGTGTGTTGCTCAGCCATGTAGGTGCCTTTCCTCAGCTACGGATGTGCGCCGGTTGCGCTCTGCCTCGTGCCGTGCGTTGCCTGGGAATCACAAATTCCTGCCGCCGACGGCGAAGCCCTTGGTTTTGTCCCTGCGCTAGATTGTAGCAGGAAGAGCGAATCGCGCGCCTGCCGCATGCCGGAGCGTTGGTTCGCGTTGGCCGGGGTTGCGCCGCAGCCGCCGCACTGGAGTTCGCGGGCGGACTTTGCGTTGGAGTCTCTTTACCCAGGGTGAGGGGCAGAGCCTTTTCGCCCGAGGCGAGCAGACGAGCCTGATGGGGGCAAGGGGGCACGGCACACTGCGCGGGCATTGGTGAACGCGCAGCGAACACCGGCACGGTGGCGGCAACCACGGGCCGGCCAAACCGGGACACCGTGTACGCGCGGAAAAGATGGATTCACGCCCCGCATCGGGGTGCAGGGCGAGCATTCACGGGAATGACGGATCCCGTCGCACTATTTCCGCGGCAATGACGGATGTACGTCGCGCTCTCCTCCGGGTAGCGCGGAGACGTGTCCGCTGCTCGGCATGGCGGTGTTCCGTCATTCCCGCGCACGCGGAAATCCATTGAGCACATAGCGTGTTCCATGCCGAGATTATCCGTCATTCCCGCGCACGCGGGAATCCATCCGGGTTTCCTCCGCCCGACTTGGTGGGATGCCTTTCCGGATAGGATGGTCTCCCGCTTTCGGGGGAATCACCAAGGCCTTGCCAAGCCACACACGGGAATGAAAATGGCACCCGGCTTTCCGATCGTCATTCCGGCGCGTGCGCGGTTGGGAAACCGAGGAATCCAGGGTGCTCGCGGCGAAGATGGACTCCCGCCCCGCATCAAGTGTGGGGGCGAGCTTTCGCGGGTATGACGGATCCAGTCGTGCTATTTTCAGGGCTATGACGTTGGACGGGTGCGCACGGAAGAAACCTGAAGATGGATTCCCGCTTTCGCGGGAATGACGTTGCAAACGAGTACCCGCGGGAGAGACGTTGAGATGGTTTCCCGCCCCCGTATCAAGGACGGGGGCAAGCTTTCGGGGAAATCACCATGGCCTTGCCAGGCCGCCCACGGGCACGGCCATCCTGCCAAGCACGTGATGCAGCCGAGGGCAGACTGAAGACGACAAGCGGCCCGGCGCAAACCGGGCCGCCCTGCTAAGCTGACTCGATTGAAGCACCTCGCCGAAGTGCTTCACCAAAGTACTACACGCAAGCCGCGCCGCTCAGCCGAGCACGCCGCGCGCCTGCAGGCATGACTTCACCAGTCGCTTTCAATACGTGCGACGACAGAGCGGGCTACTTGAGCTCGACGGATGCGCCGACCTCT
Source organism: Chloroflexota bacterium (assembly GCA_022824225.1). Lineage (GTDB taxonomy): Bacteria > Chloroflexota > UBA11872 > VXOZ01 > VXOZ01 > VXOZ01. The sequence continues at coordinate 35,492 of JAJEAH010000053.1, read as the reverse complement.
TCCAGCTTGCCCTTGAGCTCTTCGCCTTCATCCTTGGTGACGCCTTCCTTGATGGGGTTCGGCGCGGCTTCCACCGCGGCCTTGGCTTCACGCAGACCCAGGCCGGTGATTTCGCGCACCGCCTTGATTACCTGGATCTTCTTGTCGCCGATCTCGGTCAGCACGACGTCGAAGGAGTCCTTCTCCTCTTCAGCCGCGGCGCCGTCACCATCCGCGCCCACCGCGGCTACGGCAACCGGCGCGGCGGCCGATACACCGAACTTGTCTTCCAACGCCTTCACAAGCTCCGACACCTCAAGCAGCGTCATGTTCTCGATCGCCGCGATGATGTCTTCGGTTGAAATCGTCTGTGCCATGTTTTCTTCTCCTTTTCAGTAGGCACTTGGTTTGCAATGAGCCCAAAACTCCGGGCACCCGGTCCGACCGCTGCCAATTCCGTCTTGGACTCCCAGCGAAAATCCAGAGCCGCCGCTCGATATGCATGCAGTGGCCCTGCGGCTCCGGTGAAAAGTCAGGAGCGCTCCCCGCGTTGAGATGCGCCCTGAGACAGACACCCTAATTGGTCAGAACTGCTACTCCCTCCTTATAGGCACGTATCGGATCGCTTAGTTCGGCGCATCAGGTTGCTGTGAGTAGACATATCCCGGCAGCAACTTTTGCGGCGCAAACAGCTTCGTGACGGTTACGAAGTGAATCCCCCGGTTCTTCAACGCCACGATAATAGCCGGTACCGCCTCCACAGTCGTTTCATGAATGTCATGCGCCAGGATGATTGCCCCGGGCGGCGCATCGCCGATTCGCGCCGCCACGATCTCCGCATCGCGGTCTCGCCAGTCCACGGGATCTACGCTCCAGAATATGAAGGGCACACCCGCTACTTCCAGGACACGGTCGTTGTAAGCGCCATACGGCGGACGAAGGTGCACCGATGGTTCGCCGATGATCTGGGTGATGATCTCGTCGGTCTGTTGCACCTGCCACCGGATGTGTTCGTTGGAGACGCCGGGATCGGTCAGCAGAGGGTGGTCCCAGGTATGGTTGCCGATCTCATGGCCTTCCTCGAACGTGCGGCTTACGGTCTCGGATTGAATACGCGCTCTACTCCCCAAGATGAAGAATGTTGCCTTGACCTCGTGCTCCTTGAGAATGTCCAGCAAGCCCTCAGTAAAAACTGATGGGCCGTCATCGAAGGTGAGCGCAACGCACGGGACTTCATAGCAGTTGATCTCATCCTCCGTCAGTGAACTCGCCTGTGCCGCTGGCGGCATGAAAGCTTCCGCCACCACTGTGGGGCTCTGCTTTATGCCCGCCCAGGCGTGCCCCAAAGCCCGGGCAATCTCACTGCGGGGCGTTGCCGTCTCTGAGTCAATGCCCAGGAGAACCCGGATTTCCGGCTTGAGCAGATCGGCGATGGTGGTCACAGGCAGTGCCACTTCCACCACACCGGCCACTCCCGCCGCTACCTGATACTTGTCAAACGCGACCAAGACGGTGTCGTCGTCCCGGAACAGGAGGTTGTCGAAATTCTCTGCCGTTGGCGCCGTGCCTTCCTCTATCCATTCCAACGTCCACGCTAACGCTTCTTTGCGGGCAGCCTCTGATTCGTACTCCAGATCAGCTATCTGCCTGCGGGCACGCTCCTCCAACACCTCCCCCGTCAGAGTGGAAAGTCGTTCCAGGTAGCGCTCATCGACAAAGAGATCGGCAATTGACAACTCGGCGCCACTGCGGCGATCGAAGATATAGCCGACAACGAACGTATTGCCTGTACCCCCCGTGTGAATCGACCGCACAATGTCGAAGAAGACCAGGTTTTCATTGGCGACCGCAACGTCGAAGTACTGGCGATAGTGGGTGATGAACGTTGCCGCCTCTCTTCCCGTCTCTTTCTTGTAATCCTGATAGGCCTTTTCGATCTGGGCCGCGGTGGTCCGATACTCAGCGATGAATTCCTGCGTAACTTCCTCCATGCGCGCGTTGATGGCGTCCTGCTCCGTTACGGGATAGGAGATATGGAGCAAGGAACGGCCGTCATTCTCAATCTCCTCGATCGTAAAGACGAAGACTCCCTTATACTTCGACGCGTCAAACACGGCGGCGGGGGTTTCCGGGTCTTCAGGCGCAGCGGCAGCCGGCGTTTTGCTCACTTCTGCCGGCACGTAATACGTCTGGCAGGCGGCCAGCGTTAGCAAGCAAACGAGCAACAGGCTGAAGCGGAAAACACGCATGGGTTGTATGCCTTGAGTCCAATCTTTGGCTTGGGCCTTCACCAATGGGCGTTACCTGTCGGTACCTTCGCAGGTGTAAGGCCGGGCCGGCGTGATGCGCTACCCACCGGCCTCCTGAAGCTGCTCCACGCGGGCTTGCAGCACGTAGGCCAAACTGCGGGCCACGCCGTTGAGCACGCTCACCAGGTTGGTTGCGGGGGCTTGCATGCTGCCCAGCATCTTCGCCAGCATTTCCTCGCGGGAGGGCAGCGCCGCCAGGGCGGCCACACCCGCCGGGTCGATGGCGCGGCCGTTCATCAAGGCGCCCCGCACTTGCAACGCATCCGCGTCCTTGGCGAACGTGGTCAGGGCCTTGGCAACGGCCACCATATCTTCGCCCGCAAACGCAAGGCCGCTCGGACCGTCCAGAATATCCGACAACTCCCCTTGGCCTTCCTGTTCCGCCGCCAAGCGCAGGAGGGTGTTTTTTGCCACCTTGAACTGGCCGCCGGCTGCCCGGAGGTCTCTGCGCAATGTCTGCATCTGGCCGACCGTGAGACCCCGGAAGTCAGTTACGATGGCCAGGTCCGTCCCGCGCAGCCTTTCCCGCAAGTCCGCGATCATTGCGGCTTTTTCTTCCCGTGTCGCCATGTATCGTTACCTCCTGAATCAAGAAATAAAAGAACCTTGGCGTTGACCAAGGCTCTCGCGTACCAAACACGGCAACGGCTCGCTTGTGCGACCGCTCCCGCCGTGTGGTGGTGCGTGTGCGCCTCAACAGGCTTGCCTCGCTCGCGGAGGATTATGTTTCCAACGGGATGCATGATCCCACAGCGGAAACGCCTGTGGTCAACGGCTCTTCAAATGTAGGCGGCGCTACCGCGCCAGTGTGTTCACCAAACCAGCATACCAGCAGCCCGGGTGCGGACGCAATGCCCCCCTGGGGAGTGTGCCGGGCAACGCGCCGGCGGTCCAGTCCGCCGGAGTTCCCTGCCCCACGTCTCCCGCAGCGGCTTCGCGGCAAACGGGAGCGCAGTGGGCCTGCAACCTGTCGGGATGGCCCCGCCGCCCCTCGACGGGCTCAGGATGAGCGGTGGTGTCCCGCTACCTGCAGACGCGCCACGCTGCCGCGAGCACACTGCGTGGCGCAGACGCCCCATCCCCGCGCGCAGGGAGGCGCGTGGCAGTGAATGACGAATTGGCCGTTGTCGGAGGCCCCAACCCCGCGCGCGGGGAGGCGCGCTTCATTGGCGTGCAGGCGCTATCGCGCCTACCGCGCCGGCCGCCCGCGTGGGTGGCGCGATCCCACCGGATCCCGCGGCTAGTCCGGGTCTCCTCTTGTCCGGCGGACTGCCGTAACCGCAAAAAGGAAGGCGGCTCCGGGCCGCATGGCCCGGAGCCGCCTCCAGCTTCTTTTCCGCGTGCCCCCCGCGCGTTACCTGGACTTGTGAGATCCGGGAAATGCGCGAGCGGAACCGTTATTGAATGTCTACGATGATGTCCACAGCCACCTCGTTCCGGCGAACCAGGAACGGCGTGACGGTAGCCAGCATATCTCCAGCCTCTTCACCGGCAAAGGCCGCGGCAACCAAGGACAGGTTTTGCAGGGCCTCATCGTCGCCCAAGAAGACGGTCAAAGCATGCACGTCGTCAAGGTAGATATCGAGGCCTTGCGGCACGAGCTTGACCGTAATCATGCTCAGGCCGCCATCCTTCAAACCGGACACCGTATCTGCCGGCAGCATGCCGGGCATGCTCAGGTTCAGGCCAATGGCCTCGAGCAGCGGCGCGGCGTTTTCCAGGATCACCACGTCAGGCACAAGCAGGTTGCCATTGGCATCCAGCACCGTGCCGATAACGAGGGGATACTGTGGATCGGTCGCGGCGGGCGCGTCAGGCGGCTGCGACGTCTCACCGCTGAACTTGTCAACGGCTGCGGCGCCATCCGCTGCGGGGAAGTCCACCGCAATGGTGCCAATCATGGCCAGTGCCAGCGGCACGGCGAGATCGGGCAGGGCCACTTCATAGCCGAGCCCCTTGACGAGCGCGATGACCTTATCCAGCGCGGCCTGTTCGTAGTTCACGGAAACGCGTACGGCAAAGCCGCCGTTGACGTAAACATCGATATCACCGCCCGGCCCCTTGATGATCTGGATGTGCTGTAGATTCGCCGCCTGCAGCGATTCGATCGCTGAAGCCGACAGGAGCTCACCCAGGCCTAGTTGGCTTAGCTCGTCCTCAGAAAGACTGAGATCGAACTGTTGGCCGGCCAGTAAGACGCTCACTCCTACGTTGCTGATGTTCCCGTTCTCGGCGAATTGGATACCAGCCTGCGGCAAGCCGTAGACTTCGATGGACTCTTCAGCGCGCTCCGGCGGAGCGCCGGGCCCAGACAACGGCTGGGCGGCGGTCAATCGCGCCGGTGCGAATGGTGTTGCCAGTCCATGGCTCACAAAGCCGGTCGAGACGATCAATAGCGAAGCCAGCAAGCCGACAACTCCGCCGATGACCAAACCGACGATGCCCATGGCTTGGCCGGTACCGGTACCTCCACCTAGTTGGTGCCCTGCCTTGTAGCCTATTCCCGCTCCTAGGTAGAGCAGTGAGAAAAGCAAGCCAAAACTCACCAAGAACAGGATAGCCGCGAACTTAGTGAGTCCCCCACCGATCGCTACCAGCACAATTAGAGCGATGATGACAAGGACCAACCACAGAATTGGTACGGGCACCCACCAATGTCTCCAGGTGGTCATAGCCTTCCCTCTCTGTGCTTGCATGCATTCATGGTTTCGGGTTCAACGATCATGCAAAGAACTGTTTGTCTCTGTCTAAGCAATGAGGGATACCCTTGGGGCGCATAGGGTATCCCTCACATCACCTGCGTATGACGGGAGCGTAGTGCTTTTCCTGAACTACACTACAGCACCCTTCTTACGGCAGGCTCACCGTCAGGTCAACGTCAATGCGGTCACGCAGATGCAAGTAAGGCAGAACCAAACTGGCTTCCGGTGCGAACGCAGTGAGGATGCCCAGCGCGTCAGCGCCGCCCAATTGGACGTCAGCCAGCATCTCACCGTTGCTGCCCAGCGAGAGGCCGTCGTTGTTGATCTTGACGTTCAATTCGCTTATGCCATTGGCGGTCATCAGACCGATGATGCTGGGGGCCAAGTCGGTGCCAACGACACCGAGGTCGGCTGCGGACATGCCCAGAACATGGAGTTGTCCGTCAGCATCGTAGCTGATGTTGGCCTTCGCCATAAGCTCGATTTCCTGCTGCTCGCTCGCAACGTAACCGGAAGGCGCGCCTTCATCACGAACGGCAATCGTGGGCTCGCCGATGGTCACGACGACGTCACCGCCAGAAGCGATCACGACAGGAACAAGCACGTCCTTCAACGGGATGGCGAAACCGGTGAAACCTTCCACCAGCGACAGCACGCGCTCGTAGTTCGCCTGGTCCTCACCGAGGTTCACGCCAATCGTGTATGCGCCATTGACGTAGAACTCGATCAAGCCGTCAACGCCCTTCACAACCTGGATGTGCTCCACACCCGCGCCGGACAGCATCGAGGTGGTTGCGGCATCGAGGCCGAGCGCCGGCACAGGAATGCCAAACGCGCCCAGTGCGGAAAGGTCATCCGCAGAAATACTCACCGGCGTGGCTGCCCCGCCGATGTTCACGCTGGTCGTTACCGACTGCAGCGCACCATCGTCACCAAGGGCGATGGTAATACGCGGCGGTACAATCACAACCTGCATCTGCGCCGCAGACGCGCCGGATTGAGCCGCCGAAGCGATGCGTGCCGGCAGCGAAACCGCCAACAACGCAACAATTACCGCAATCACAAGAGCGACCTGGACAAGGGAACTGTTCAGGAACGTCCTGTCGAGTGATTGGGCAGGGTATCTGGTAATACGCATTGATCCCTCCTCCTGAAGATTCGTTCGGGTTCGGTACGCCCCTTCACCGAACGCTACCTAGAGATACATTCTGCTCACCACGTTTTTGATACCCACGGTGTGGTGCTGCTGCCATTATGGGGAACGCACTTATACCTGTCAAGGACAAAGCCCGCATTCAGCGCAAAAATCGGCAAGTTTTCAGGAATTTGCCGTTGACTGTGGCGGCAGGCTGTATGTCAATGCCTAAACAGGCTCTCCAGCCCCCGATTCCCCCTATTGACACCTCAATTAGCAGCTAATAATCGGCCTGCACATCTTGACAGTGTGCACACTGTGCGCTTGTTTCTCCAGGCGGAGTATTGGTGACAAACCGGCTCTTGCGCGATTCTGCGCGGCCCGCCGGCCGCAGTTGCGCATCCTCCGCCCGGAGCCCCCCGACACGCCCGCCCGCGCTTCCCTCAAGTCTCCGGACGCCCTTCCTTGCGCAAAGGCCGGCTCTCGCCCCAAAACCTGACCCTCCCGCGACACCTGGAACCCCGCCGCAGCCCGATCTGCGCCTCCGATTTAGAGACTCGGCTCAGAGGCGGGGCGTCATACGCGCCGGCATAGGACGGCGGCCGCGCGCCGCGGCGGCCGCCGTGTGAAGAAGAGCAACCGATGAAGTCAGACATTGCAGTCGCGCACCGCGGCGACCGCTTTGCGCGAGACGAGACTGGAGTCAGGGAATCATGTGAGCGACGGCCCAACGGCGCCGGGAAAAGCGCGGAGAGTACTTGCGGAATCCCCCAGGCAAGAAAGCGCCACGCACGGGCCGCGGCGCGGGTGCGCAGACCGGCGTTGGGAGTTGCCGTCCATCTAGAAGGCCGGGCGGGTCACCGGCAGTTCGAGTACGTCCCGCGCCCGGGCCAGAAACGCATCGTCTGTGGTGGTGACGACGCGGGTGGATACGTTGCCGCGCGGGTTGAATTCCATCATCAGCAGCGCGCCCCGCGGCTCCAGGCCCGCCAGCAACTCATCGAATAGCTCGTTGGTAATGCGCTCGTGGGAGAAGTACTTGTCGCGGAAGCTATTGAAATAGAGCTTCAGCGTTTTCAGGTCCACGATGCGTGCGTCCGGCACGTAGACCATGGTCGCCACGGCGAAGTCCGGATAGCCCGAGACCGGGTCCTTGAACGTCAATTCCGGCAGGCGAATCTGCACGAAGTAGTCGCGGTTGGGCTCCGGATTGGGGAAATAGCGGATCGTTACAGACTCTATGGCCTCTTCGCCGTACCGCGCCTGCCGTCTCCGCCGCCTGGCGCCGGACGTGTTTTCAGTCTCTGTCGTGCTCATCCTTGGGGAATCCTAAACGCTATGCTCGCAGCGTGTGTTTCATTGGGGTGGCCAGACTACAGCTACCTGCGCCGGCCGCAAATATGAACGTACTACGCGGCTCTGTGAATCGTCAACTTTCCCATTGCCCAACGCCCGCCCGCGCGGGACCGGGGCACTACGCGATGAGATTTGTGCGAATACCGCGCCCAGCGGTCGTCCATCCATTGGCGGCCCGCCGCGCCGCGCGGGTAGGCACGGGCCCGCGGCATAGCCGATAATGGAGAAGCTGCGCGATCAGACTCTGCGAGTGAGAAAGGTGACAGACTGGTGGCAAAGGTTTTCATCGGCGCACGTTCCATCCTCGACCTGCCCGGACCGCATTGGGACATCCTGCGCAACGCCGGCGTGGAGTTGGCCCCGCCCCTGGACGTGTTCCGTCCGCTCACGGAACAGGAACTCATCGACAATCTGGACGGCGTCACCGCGTTCGTAGCCGGGTCGGACGAATTCACCGAACGGGTCTTTGCCGCCCATCCGCAGCTTCAAATCGTGGCTCGCGTGGGCGTGGGCTACGACCGCATCGACGTGGACGCCGCCACCCGGCACGGCGTGTGGGTCACCATCACCCCCGGCGCAAATAACGAAACCGTGGCCGACTACGCCTTTGCCATGATTCTGGCGGTGGCGCGGCAGGTGGTGGAACACGCCGCCATCGCCCGGGCCGGCGAATTCCACCGCGTGCAAGGCGTGGACGTGTGCAATAAGACCCTGGGCATCCTGGGCCTGGGCCGCATCGGCAAATCGGTGGCGCGCCGCGCGCGCGGCTTCAACATGCGGGTGCTGGCCTACGACGTCATGTGGGACGCGGACGCGGCGGCGGAACTGGGCGTCACGTTCGCCGAACCCGAGGAGATCTTTGCCGAGTCCGACTTCATTTCAGTCCACCTGCCCAGCACGCCGCAAACGCGCAAGTTCGTGAACGCCGACCGGCTGGCCCGCATGAAACCCACGGCCTACATCGTGAACACCGCCCGCGGCGGCTTGGTGGACGAAGAGGCCCTGGTGGCCGCTATCGACGCGGGACAACTCGCCGGCGCCGCCTCCGACGTCTTCTCCGTGGAACCCCCGCCCAAAGACCACCCGTTCTTGACCCACCCCAAGATCCTGCCCTTCCCCCACGTGGCCGGCGTGACGCAGGAATCCGTCCACGCCATGGTCATCATGGCCTTCGAGTGCGTCGTCGCCGTAATCCAAGGCAAGCGCCCGCCGTATGCGGTAGACGAACAGGCGGAGTACGAGACGTTGCCGTAGAGTCTCCTTGATGCCGCTACATGAAGACCGATTACAAGAGATCGTCGCCGAGATTCTCAGCCGCCCCGGGCATGAGAAGGTGCGGTCGCTTGTCTATGACCTGCTGGTGCAGGGGCTAGGCGCGGCGAGTGGGCACGTTCTCTTCGAAAAGCAAATTCGCGAGGTGCGCGGCCGGGCCGACGCCTTGCTTGGCCGCACCATTCTGGAATTCAAGCGCAATCTGCGCGTTGAGCTACGGGATGCGGAGGAGCAACTAGCGCGCTATATCGGCCAGCGCCAACGGGAAACCGGCGAACACTATATTGGCATCGCCACCGATGGCGCGGAGTTCATAGCCTACGAATTGCGGGATCATTCTCTGGCTGAGTTAGCCCGCCACACACCTTCGCTGGACGACCCCGGCGCTTCTCTTGCCTGGCTCGATACCGCCGTCGCGGTCCAACCGGAGATTCCACCTGAGCCTGAGGCCGTACGCAAGGAACTGGGGCGCGAGAGTCTTGCCTATCACGTCGCCCGCACAAGCCTTGCGCAACTCTGGCAGGGAGTGAAATCCACGCCGGACGTGGAGCTCAAGCGCACGCTGTGGGCGGACTTGCTCCAAATGGTCTACGGCGAGTCGGTAGACGCGGACGATCTGTTCTTCCAGCACACCTATCTCACCGTAGTTGCCAAGACGATGGCGACGCGGGCGCTCGGCATTCCCCTGCCTCAGCCCGCCGACCTGCTCTCCGGCAAGGCCTTTCGCGACGCGAGCATCACCGGCGCGGTGGAATCGGACTTCTTCGATTGGATACTGGATTCGCCGGCAGGGGACGCCCTCGTAAGCCGCATCGCCGCCCAAGCCGGACGCTTTCGCCTGCAAGACGTGCAGCAAGACGTCTTGAAGGAACTCTACGAGTCGCTGATCGATCCGGCGCAGCGTCACCAACTGGGCGAGTACTACACGCCCGACTGGCTGGCCGATCTCATGGTGCGGGAGGTGGTGACGGACCCCCTGGAACAGCGCGTGCTCGATCCCTCCTGCGGCTCCGGCACGTTTCTCTTTCATGCCGTGCGTCACTTTCTGGCCGCAGCGGATGAGAAGGGCCATGGCAATGACGCCGCGCTGGCGGAGTGCACGCGCAAGGTACTGGGTGTGGACATCCATCCGGTGGCGGCCCTCATCGCCCGCGTGACCTATCTGCTGGCGTTAGGTCCGGAACGCTTGAGGGGTCGGCAGGGCGGTCTCGCGATTCCCGTCTACTTGGGAGATTCCTTGCAGTGGAATACCGCAGGGTTCATCACCGGACGTGACGTCATCATCCAGGTGCCGGATGGCCCGCAGTTGCAGTTTCCTGCCGCAATTGTGGAGGACATTGCTACCTTCGACCGCGTCGTCCAGAGGATGCTCGATTACAGCGAGCGCGGCGCTTCTTCAAGTTCGCTGTTCGCATGGCTGCAGCGCAGCCGTATAGGGAATGAACGGGACTGGAAACCGTTGACCGAAACGTACCAGCATCTCTGCGACCTGCGGACAGCGGGGCGCGACCACATCTGGGGCTATGTGGTGCGGAACCAAGCGCGTCCAGCCTGGCTTTCTTCCAAAGACCAACGCGCCGACGTCATCATCGGCAATCCGCCGTGGCTGGCTTACCGTTATATGTCCTCCGCCATGCAGAACCGCTTCAAAGATGAGTGCCAGCGCCGCAATCTCTGGTCCGGCGGGCGCGTGGCAACGCACCAAGACCTCTCTGCGTATTTCTACGCACGTTGTGCGGAACTCTATGCAGAACAGGAGCCTGAACGCCGCAGCGTGATTGCTTTCGTCTTGCCCTACGCGACGCTGCACCGCAAACAGTACGAGGGTTTCCGCAGCGGCGAGTTTGGGAAAGGCGAGAGTGTTTTGGCCCAGGCAACGGTTCAGGAAGCCTGGACGTTCGACGAGTCCGTGCAGCCGCTCTTTCCCGTGCCGTCCTGCGTGCTCATTGGGCGCGTGGGCGTCACGGGCGCGTTGCCAAGACAGGTTACCTCGTATACGGGTACGCTCCCCCGGCGCGACGCTACACCGGCGCAAGCAGCGCAATACCTCACCCACTCCCCCGCGCCATGGCCCACCGGCGGGGAATTGACTGGCGGCTCTGCGTATCGGGAGAAATTTCGCCAAGGGGCAACGCTGGTGCCCCGCATGCTCTGCTTGGTGGAAGAGGTTAAGTCGGTGGGGGTGCTGGGCAGCGCGGCGGACGCGCCCATCGTGCAAAGCCGCCGCACGCGCCAAGAGAAGGAACCGTGGAAGAGCCTCCCATCCCTGCAGCAGCAGATGGAAAAGCAGTTCGTGCGGCCGGTCTACCTGGGTGAATCCGTGGCGCCGTATCGCCTGCTTCAGCCGGTGGACGGCATCATTCCTTGGGATCCTGACGGCAAGCGCCTGCTCGACGCCCAGGCCGCGCAACACGCCGGCTATCCCCACCTCGGCGCGTGGCTGACAGAGGCCGAACGTCTGTGGGACACAAAGAGTGCCGGCAGAATGTCTTTGATCGAGCGCTGGGACTACCATCGAGAACTCAGCGCACAGTTTCCTACGCCGTCCGTGCGGGTAGTCTATGCCAAAGCGGGAACGCTGCCGGCTGCCGCCATCGTTAGTGATCCAAATGCTGTACTGGATCATAAGTTGTATTGGGCCGCAACCGGTAAACGCGAGGCGCAGTACCTGATTACGATCCTGAATAGTGAGACGGCACGCAGCAGTGTGGCCCACATGCAAAGCCGCGGCCAATGGGGTACGCGAGACTTCGACAAGCTCATGTTCGAGTTGCCCATCCCCTTATTCAACGTCAACGATCCTCTGCATCAGGGCCTCGCAACCGCCGCCCAACGCGCAGCCAGCGTCGCCTCCGCCGTTCCCCTCAAAGAAGGCATATACTTCGTCACCGCCCGCAAGCACATCCGCGCCGCGCTCCAAGACAACGGCATCGCGCAAGAGATCGAGGAACTGGTGGATAGGTTGCTCGCCGGGATTAGAGCTTAGGCCCTGCTACTCGCTAATTGGCACCGGCGATTACGGAGAACGAGATTGAAGCAAATCCGCAATCTCTGTGGCTATTTCTTCGATGGTGTGTGTTGCAGTACTGCGAGCAACTTTATCAGCTAAAGATGGACTGTATTCGACTATCGCATCCTTGGAGATGTTATGCCAGATGGGAAGTAGAACTTGGTCACCATCTGCGACTCTTGTAATGATCCCGTCAAGCTCGTAGTTCGTCCATCCCTTTGCCATGAATGCCTCAGATACCACTACGAGTCCAACCCGAGACTTGGCAAGTCCATGGTCTATCTTGCGGCGCAGACTGTCCCCTATCCGCAGTTCAAATTCGTCATACCAAACAACTAACCCCTCCGCAACGAGTGCATTTGCCATAGGGCGTACAATCGCGTCCTTGTCCTCGGATGCATGTGAGATGAACACGTCGTATTCCCTGGCAGTATCTGGTGAATCATCAGACGTAGCATTCTGAACCAAATTGGGTACTTGAGATAGGGGAGCCTCTCGGAGCGGAGGCAGAGCACTCGGAAGTACCCGCGCTGAAGAACGAACATTCCCTCGTAAGCCCTGCATGTCAACTGTCACATGCCAGTGACCTGAGCGTGGAATCGACAACCGAATAGGAGACTTCCTCGCTAATCCGCCATAGTATCTGTGTTGCCGGCCATTGCGATAGCTACTCAGGTTAGAGTTGTCGAGCAAACTGACATTGGCTGCACTTCCGGAGAGGGTAACCTCGACGACCTCACCGCCTTTGCGTTGACCAAGATCATAGTGAGTGAAATTCATAGTGTCTCCTGTCTATTCACATTCTTGTTTCGGTCGGCTGGATTAATAATCTGTGCGACACAAGTCTGTAGCCTCCCTAGCAATAGGATACAAATCTACACTAGCTGTTTGAGTCGGCCACCCATTGGTACCGCCGTTTCAGTGATGTGAGTTGGCTATAGCCAATCAGTTCTTCCTTCTGTAGTCTTCCCACGACTATGAACGGGGCTACCCCAACCAATTGCGCGAATACCCTAATGGAGTTTGGCGTGAAGTGGCCTGCGTTGCAGAATTCGCTCCATTGCCTTGGTGGAATGAGGAAATCTCTGGCGAATCGGTCTGCCTCTGCCTCTATTGCTGCCAACTTTGGGTCAGCTACCAATCCGTCTATCAACATTTGTCGCTGCCTGCGATGCCTAAGCACATGACATGCTTCGTGGAAGAACGAGAACCAGAAGATGTCCGCCCACTTGTGCCTGAGGCTCATTTGAATGAGAGCTTTTTGCGGCGAAAGCCACCGTGTGGCACCATTGGCTCCGCTCTTGGGGAGTTCTTGTACCACGCAAAACGCGACGCCCGCTTCCGCGCAGAGCGCTCGCATGGCGGGATAGAACTTTTCCGGCGAGTCTTCAGTCATACCTCTGATGGCGGCGAGGGCCTGGCAGAATGCGTCCTCGTCGTATGCAGCCGTCTGCACTTCTTCTCCTTCAAGCTCTCCCTTGCGGAGCCAGGCTGCTAGAGCACCAAGGGAGATTTTCTGTTGCGCCGCTTCCGTGATGCGAAAGCCAATGGCTTGCTGATACACATGTGGCTGGGCGTCGGCCACGCCAAGAAAACTCAGTAGAGCCTCTAGTTTGCTCTCTTTGTCCCGCCCGGCTTGTAGCCAACCGCGCTTGATCATCTCCCTGATCGGGTACGCGTCCAGCCACTGCACGTTGGCCGCAATCGCTTCTCGCTCCCGGTTCCGCGCCAGCGCCATGCGGTAGTCGGCTTCGAGCGAATTCCAAAAGTGCGGGCTGATGCCAAGCACTTTCCCCAGACCGATCGCGGTGTCCGGAGTGATAGCCTTCTTGCCATTGATGATTTCGTTGATAGCCTGCGCCGGCTTGCCAAGCCGTGCCGCAAGCTCCTTCTGGGTCATTCCGCGCTCCGCGATCTCCTCCTCGAGCACATCACCGGGAGGAATCGGCATATCGGAGAATGCCCGCGTCGTCTCAGTCCTCATAGTGGTTACTCACATTTACAATAGTTACTTGTTCCTCAGTCTCCCCCTTGGTCACGATCAGGCGCCAACGCCCCGTCAACGTGATGGACCACTCCCCTTGCCTGCCTCCTTTCAGGTGATGCAGCCGCAGCGACCGTACGCGGGACGCATCCTCAAAGTCCTTCAACGCATACAGTTCGTTTACGCGGGCAATGTACTTCCGTGCAACAACCGGCCCCCACCTTTTCACCGCCCCAGATGACGTCTCATAACACTGTTTCAGCAGTTTCGTTCGGAATATTACTTCCATGCTTCACCCTATGGGTGTATTCTAATGAATGCACGCTCCGCTGTCAAGATGCAACGCCGTTTCGTTCAATTCCGGCAGAAAAACTCTACCAGTTTCCGTTCATCCGCGTCGTGCAACACGCTGTGCGCCAACTACTGTGGACGGTGTCCGCATAGGTCCACCGCGCGCCAGCATGCTTGCGGGATCCAGCGGTCCTGGGCTCTGTCACTCTCGATGCCGGCTAACGTCCTTAAGTTGATGCTGTCGGCGGGCAGGCATCGGCGTTCAAGGCGTGGCTGCCCCAAACCTCTTCGTCGAGCTTGGCCCGTCCTGGCGGGTTTTCCGGCACGGTGAGCCCTAAACGCGAGGCGTCAGCTCCGTTCGAAACGGCTAGGCCGATAGTTCGTCTACTGCTCGGCCAGTATCTCGTCGGCGTGGGCGAAGACGGATGGGATGCCGCCGGTGTGGACGAAGACGACGCGGTGGCCGCGGGGCAGCGCGCCGGTGCGCGCCAGGTCCATGAGGCCGGACATGGCCTTGCCGGTGTACGTCAGGTCGAGCAGGACGCCTTCCGTGCGCGCCATGGTGCGCACCGCCGCCGTGCCCGCGGCGGTGGCGATGCCGTGGCCCGCGCCAACGTACTCCTCGCGCACGTCCACCTCGTCAGGCGTCAGAGCGCACGGCAGGCCGTAGTGCGCGGCGGCGCTTTGGGAGAGCGCGGCAATGCGCTCGCGCTGCGGCGGCTCTTGGGGGCGGATCGAAATGCCGATGACGTGGTAGGGCAGGGCCAGCGCCTGTACCGCCGCGGCGATGCCGGTATGGGTTGAGCCGGAACCGGAGGTCACGACGATGGTAGTCGGCTGGGCCGGCAGGCGCGCCAACTGCTCGTGCAGTTCCAGCATGCCGTTCAGATAGCCCGCCACCGATTTCACCGCCAACGCGGGGTACTTGTTCGTAAAGCGGTAGGGCGTCCTGCCCTGGGCGCGCAGGGCCTGCACGCGTTCGTCGATGACGGTCTGCACGCCTACGTCGTCGGCGCCGGGCGCGATCTCCACGTGCGCGCCAAAGAGGTAGTCCAGCAGCAGGTTGCCCTGCACGTCCGCCCGGTGGCGCAGCGCTCCCAGCACCAGGTAGCAGTCCAGGCCCAATTTCGCCGCGGCCGCCGCGGTCTGGCGGCACTGGTTCGACTGCGGATACGCGCCCGTGATCACGCAGTCCGCGCCCTGGGCGATAGCCTCGCCGAACAAGAACTCCAGGTTGCGGGTCTTGTTGCCGCCCAGCGCCAGGCCGGTCAGGTCGTCGCGTTTGATGTAGACGTCTGGGCCGCCCAGGTGCGCGGTCAGGCGGGGGCAGAAGTCCAGCGGCGTGGGCAGGTGCGCCAAGCGCGCCCGCGGCAGGGCGTCGAGCGTCCGGCGATAGGCGTCGATAGTGATGGGCGCGTGGTCCGGCGCGGGCATGTGCGTCGTTCTCCTTGGGTACTGGCAGGTGGCTGCGGCGGCGCGCGGCGCAGGCGGCGGGAATACGTTCCCGCGCAGTCCCGCTAGCGGCCGCATGCTCGCCGGCCTTGCCGCCGCGTTGACGGTCCAGCAGCCGGCGCATGCTCTCGTGCCGTGCCGCCATTAAGCCAACGGCGGTTTTGCTTCCGCCGGTTCGGTGATATTCGTGGGTGTGGGCCGGGCGCCGAAGTCGCGCCAGCCCCAGTCCAGGTGGATGCGCGGCAGCTCGAATTCATAGTACCAGCGGATGCTCACCGGCCAGCCGTCCGGCGCGTAGTAGGCGTAGAAGAGCGCCGAGCGGCCCGTGGCTTCCTGCAGGAGCTTCACCGGCGTCAGGTCGGTAAACAGCGCCGGGTCTTCTTCAACCTTCAGATACGCCAGCAGATCGGCTTCGTACCGCTCTGCCGCGTTGGGCCGCAGATGGGCGAGGTCCACCGGCTCATGGGCGTTCCAGAGCGGCAAGCCGGGATCGGGCGCCGCGTTGCCGTGGAGACACGTCACCCAGACCGGCGTGCTCCAAGCGTATTCGCCGTCGGTCTGGCGCAGGCGCACGTAGTACGCGCCTTCCCGCAGCGGCTGGTCGTCGTGCACGTCGAACGCCGCGTCCAGGGTGTCGGGAAACCAAGACGCCAGACAGCGGTCGTTCCGCAGCAGGTCGATGCGCTCGATCGGAGCGCAGGCGTGGGCTTGCAGGCGTGCCGTCACCGGCGTGTCCGCCGCGATGATACTGCCGGCCGGCGCGCCGTTCACGGCAAAGTCCAGGATGATGCGCGCGCCGGTGGTGGCAAACGTGCGGCGGCCGCGGAGCGCCTGCCAGATAGCGTCGCGGGTGCAGGCCTCCGCATAGACCCCCGCCGCCTGGCCGCTGCCAAAGGCGGTATCGCGAATGTTGAGTTCCACGTTGAAGCGCCCGCGATAGGCGTGCGCGCCCAGCGGCGCGCCCAGGGTCGGCAAGTGCACGTCGCTGGAGCCAATGACGGCGGGATGATGGCCGTGGCGCAGCGCCCGTTGCAGCACCCACTCGAACGCGCCGTGGCCGCTGGTGACCTCCACCAGCGGCGCTTCCCGCATGGGATACGCCGTCCAGTTGGGCGGCCCGCCGCCGATGTGGGCTTCCAGCAGCACGTCCTCGCGGTCGCCGTAGGCGGCGAGCACGTCGTCCATGGGCGCCTTCATGGGAATGTGGGTATCCTCGTGGGCGTGAAAGACCACGTTGCGGTCGCCGCCCACGCCCGGATGGGCTTCGTAGGCCATGAACGGCACGTACGTCCCCGGTTCGTCGTTGGCGTGATAGGCGGCCTGGTGGGCTTGCCACACCTCGGGCCGGTCCTCGTCATTGGGCGGAGACATGGGACCGGGCGAGCAGAAGTCCAGCCGTCCCACGCGCCGCGCCTGCTCGTGGCGGCGGGCGGGATGCACTTTGAAGTTCGGTTCGCCCATCATCGCCAGGGTCGTATCGCCCCAGCTATGGCAGTGCAGTTCGCCCCAGAGCAGGCGCCGCCGGGGCGCGGCTGCGCACCGCGTGGGATTGCTGAGCGCCTGCAGGCCGTTGGCCGCGTCGGCGGCGGTAAACCGATAGAGACCCGGCGCGGGGGCGCGCACGTCTTCGATGATGAGTATGCCTTGCTCGCGGGAGGTGAAGGTGACCTGCGGCGGCAGGACGCCGTCCGCGCCCGCAAGTGTGCCGAGCTGCACCGTGCCCCGGTAGTTGGCGCACACGTTGCGGTGCCGGTCGAACGCGATCACGTGGAGCGCGAAGGGCTCATCCGGCGCGACCACCGATGGGCCGAGCACACGCAGCATGTCGGCCTCGTCTTCAGCCGTAATGCGCAGGCTGGCGGGGCTGCACGCCAGCGCGCGGTACACGCCGCTGCCGGAGCGGTCTACGGCCACGACGATTTTGCCCAGCGTGGTGGAGTCATATACCTCGCTGCCCGCGCCGCCCTGCCGCCGGTCGCCCACCCGCAGCGTGAAGCGGTCGCCCGCCGCCAGCACACCCTCTTCCACCAGCACCTGAGCAAAGCTGGGGCGATGGGACTGGTTGAGGGAATTCACGACCAGGCGCAGGCGCGCCGCCGAGTTGGATTCCAACGTCACGTAATCGCGGCCCGGCGGGTTGTAGTCCTGGATGCGGTGGGAGAGCAGGAAGCCATGGCGCTGGAAGAGGAAGCCGCCGCCCGCCGGCACGGGACGGCGCGCGGTGACCGTCAGTTCCCACGTGCCGGCTTTGCCGGCGGGAAGAGTCAGAGCCAGGCCGCGGTCCACCGTGCCGTCGACGCCGTGGAAGGCAAGTTCGCAGCGGTCTGGCTCGGCGCCGGGCTCGGGGTCGATTTCGATCGTGACACGCTTGGGGATTGCACCGCCCACGGCTCACCTCCCTGGGGCTGCATAGTGTCGCATTGGTCGCATGGGTCTAGGTATTGGGCTGTGTGGCTGGCCAGTAAACTGGCTGGCCAGTAAACTGGCTGGCCGGTAAACTGGCGGGCCGGTCGCCCGGCTGCGCGCGCCCTGGCGCCGGACTGCCGGTCGGGAAACCGTCCCAGTGTGCTTGGCAGCCACTCTTTGGCTGCAATTGTGCCCCAGCGGGAGCGAAATAGGAAAGGAGGAGGCAAATCGCGCGGATGGGGCGCGTGTGCAGAGAAGTGCGCCGGCAAGGCGAGCGCGCGACCGGAGCGCAATGAGCTTGGCTACACCAACCGGCGTTTCGCCCTCGCGTGCCACCGGCGAGATTGTCCGCTCTGCCGCCGGGCGCCAAGTGCGGCTCGCCGTTTGTTCAGCGCAAAATGGAGCCGACGAAGGGATTCGAACCCATAACATGCGGTTTACAAAACCGCTGCTCTACCATTGAGCTACGTCGGCGCGGGCATGGGGCCGGAGAGCCGCCGGCAGCGCCGGGAATGCGCACCGCACAGTCTCGCACACCACGCCGCGAACGGGGAGACCGCCGCTGCGGACATACTTGAATTATAGGTACGCGCAAGCGCGCGGGTCAAGACTGCCATGCGGCTGCTGTTCGTCCCTTGCCGCCGAGGAATACCGAAGCAAGGCGTGGAATACTCGCCGCCGGTCTTGCTGTTTGGGGGCGTGCGGGGCGCACGCGAAACACCCGAAAATCGCACAAGCGCCCGCGGGCCGCCAATACGGTAGCCCATGGGCGGGCCGCGGAGTTTTGCGGCGCGGTGCGGTGCGAAGGCGTAAGATAGAGTCGGAGGTGTAAACCCGTGTATGGGCTTGTAGGCTACTTGGACCGCACCGGCGACGACCACGCGCCCATCGGCCGCATCGCGCTCCAGATGCTGCGCGCGCTGGCGCCCTATGCTCCCGACTCAACCGGCGCCGCATTCTTCGTGCCCAAGATTCCGGGCCACGTCTTCGTGGCGGTGAATATCGAGGGCGATGACGTGCGCGGCTTGAGCGGCCGCGTCGTGCGGCGGGTCGGCCGCAAGGCCACCGTGGTTAGCTCGCGCATGGTGGGAAACTCCCTGCAACTCATTCTCGATCAGTTGGACGACCTGCGCGGCATCGTGGACGTGGTCGAGAGCGTGAGTGACGTGGGTGAGGTCGAGTGCTTCAGCATGGGCCGCAGCCTGAGCGTCATCAAAGACGTGGGCTCAATCGAGCATCTGGAAGAGGAATATGCGCTTTCCGCCATACGCGGCACCCACATGATCGGCCATGCCCGCCTGGCCACCGAAAGCCGCGTGGACGCCAGCCACGCCCAGCCATTCTGGGGCCGACCGCGGCCGGATATAGCAGTGGCGCACACCGGTCAGATCACCAACTACCACAAACTCCGCCGCAGGTTCGAAGCCCAGGGCCAGCGCTTCTTCACTACCAACGACGCCGAAGCCATCGGCGCGTTCCTCGCCCTGGAGATGGAAAGCGGCGCTTCGCTGGAAGAAGCCATGCGCTTGTCGTTGGACGTCTTGGACGGCACCTTTGCGTACGTAGCGGCGACAGAAAATCAGCTCGGCGCGGCCAAAGACCTCATGGGCGCGCGCCCTCTCGTCATCGCGGAAACCGATGACTTCGTGGTGGTGAGCACGGAAGCCGCCGCCGTGTGCGAGGGTCTGGAACAAGAACTGGTCACCTGGGAGCCCGATGCCAAAGAGGTGCACGTATGGTCTCTCGAAAGCCCGTTGCACCGCCGGGCCGCGGCCGAACCGCGTTAGCCGGCAGTCCTCGAAACTCCCATTCCGCGGTGTTTGCAGGCATGTGCGGCGGGTCGTTTCCCGCCGGCGCCGGCATCTGAAACAGAAGAACTCATGAATAGACGGTAAGCAAAACGAACCGCACGGGCGTGCCTGCTCGCCGGTTTCCCACGCGGATGCGGGGCAGGCGTTTACCGCGCTCGCAGATTGCCTTGCAGGGCCTCGTCCAGGAGAAAGTCTTGCATGTTCTCCATCGATGCAGTGAAACGATCCACACGTGAAGTAAACCGGCTCATCCGGCAAGCCGTCGCGCAAGGCGAACGGGACATCCACGTCTACGATCCCCGGGGCCGCCACAGCCTTGGGGTCGCGCTGGCGGAGCCGGTGCACCTGGTCTTTGCCGGCACCGTGGGCTTCTTCTGCGGCGCCATGGGTGACGGGCCCACAGTCGAAGTGCACGGAAGCGCGGGGTGGAGCACAGGCGAGGGCCTGCAAAGCGGCAGTGTGGTTGTGCGCGGCCACGCCGGCAACGCCGCGGCAGCCGCCATGCACGGCGGCACGGTCTGCGTGCATGGCAATGCGGCGGCGCGCACCGGCATCGGCATGGTGGGTGGTATGGTGGTAGTAGGCGGAAACGTGGGATATATGAGCGGATTCATGATGCATCATGGCGATCTGGTCATTTGCGGCAACGCGGGCGAGCGGCTGGGACACGGCATGAACGGCGGCCGCATCTTCGTGGCCGGCGCGGTGAAACAACTCGGTGACGGCGTCGTGGAGTGCGATCTAACGCCGGCGGAGCACACGTTGGTGGCAGACGCGGTGGCCGCGGCCGGCTTGTCCCACGGCGGGAGCTTCCGCAAGTTTTGCCCCGTAGACAGCGCGAAGATGCGGCGGGACGGAGGCTGAAAGCGGGCATGGAAACCATGGATAGCAACGAAAGCGCCACATATACCGCAGACGTCTATGCCGAAATTCAAGAGAAAGCGGAGACCGGGCACTTCCGGGTGGCGCGCACGCCGCGCTCGGGCAACTTGCCCACGTTCGACGACTTGACATTGATCCCGTGCTCGCTCAGCCGTGTGCCGCTGGAAGCCTTCTTCGAGGAGTGCACCACCGCCACCACGTTGGGCCGGCGCTTTGCCAGTGAGCCCGTGGAACTGAGCGCGCCAGTCACCATTGCCGGTATGGGCGCCAGGTTGCTGCCTCCGGCGGTGCGCGCCGCGTTGGCCGCCGGCGCCGCCCGGGCGGGCATCCTCTACACCGCCGGCCACGGCGGCTTGCTGCCGGTGGAGCGCGAATGCGCGGAGCTGCTTTCCTATGAGGTGCTGCCGAACCGCATCGACTTCAAGCCGAGTCACCTGCGCCAGGCCGACGTCATCGAGCTTGTGAGCGTGCGCGGGGTGAGCGCGAGTATTGGCGTGCCCTACCGGCAGCAGGATGCCGCCGGACACGCGGCGCGGGCGGACCAGGAAACGGCCTACTCGCGGCTGGCCCACGCCCCCACGCGGCATCCCGACTGGGTGGGGCCGGACGACCTGCCCAAGAAAGTGGAAGAACTGCGCGAGGCCACCGACTGGCGCGCGCCCATCATCGTCAAGATCACCGCCGCCCACGTGCACGAAGACGTCCAGCTTGCCGCCAAGGCCGGCGCGGACATCGTCACCGTGGAAGGCATGGAAGCGGGGGCGTCCACCGGCCCGGCGATCCTCAATGAGCATACCGGCGTGCCCGGCATCGCGGCGGTGCGCCAGGCCCGGCGGGCGTTGGAAGAATTGGGGCTGGCGGACGAGGTGAACCTGGTCCTGTGCGGCGGCATCCGCAGCGGCGCCGACGTTGCCAAGGCCCTGGCCCTGGGCGCGGACGCCGTCTCCATCGGCACGGCCGCCCTCGTGTCGCTCGATCCCTGGGCCAAGCACATGGTCGATGAAAGCGTCAACGACGGCAATCCCCACCCCGCGGAAGCGGACACGGCCGCGGACCACGACGATTCAGCCGCGCTGGCGGCAACGATACGCTCCCCCGCGTTTAGCGCGGCGGCGCAGCGGCTGGCGAACTTCATCGCCACCTTGAACCAGGAAGTCCAGCTGCTGGCGCGGGCGTGCGGCAAGGCCAACGTCCACGACCTGGAGGCTGAAGACCTGCGCGCGCTCAGCTTGGAAGCGTCGCTGATAACCAACGTCCCACTGGTGGGCATGGACACGGTTGTGGGCAGCTAACGAGGCCCAGGTTTCCAAGGCTCAGTTACCTACTGGAAGGCATCACTACCTACTAGGTAGCACCTGCGTGTGAGGTCATTCCAAGCGCAGACGGGAATCGAGAGTCCGTCCAGTGCGCCGTACTTGAGGCTCAACAACCGGATTGCCTCAATGAGCTATGTCACTGCCGGTTTGATAGCTGCAAAGCCGCACTTGAATGTATGGACTAAATCCTGCCTTGCCTATTGAAATAATGCATAGTAGTGTTGCAAAATGCTAATTGATGATACATAATACCTAGGAAGCCTGCGGCGCCTCGTTGCCAGGCGCGTCCCCCTAAGTGTGTAAGCGAAATGCCTTGCACGCAGCAGTGCAACTGGCAGCGGCGGTCTGCACAATACCGCCCGTCGATCATGCGCCCAATGGACAAGACAAACCCCATGACCTCCGCATCATCGGATCGGCAACCTGAAAACCGTCCATGGGAAACCCGCTTAACTAACCTTGTCAATCGCGTCTCACCGCGCAAGGTAGATTCTCTTACCGTCAGAAAGTTACTGCGGCGGCTGGTCACCCTTGTGCTCTGGCCCTCAATCGACATTATCGTAACAATCTTCTCCAACTATCTGATTTTGCGCTTCAATGGTTTCGTTGCCACCACCGCGACAATCGCGGTGATGATTGTCCTCAACAGCGCGCTGCTCTACCTGCTCATGTTGGAGCTGGACTTTTCCGATTGGATTCGCGGTAAGGGCCGCCGCTTGGCGCGGATGCGGCAGTTCATCTATGCTTCCGCCTGGCGCAGGGACTCCATGGTACTGCTGGTATACACCTTTTCCGGCCCCACCATGGCAGGCGTGCCGCTGATTTGGCTGATGGGTATTACGGGGGCGCGCGCCTACACGCTGGTCGTCATCGGCTCCACGCTGAACGGCATCTTCTGGGTGGGCGCCATTTACAGCAGCATCTGGGCGATTCTGCGGCAACTCTTCTCCTTTAGCCTGCCCTTCTAGCCAAGGCGGGCGTAGCGCGCGCGTCCACAGGGCAAGAGGCGCGCCCATCCACGTGGGGGCGGCTATGGCGCAGGTTGCAAACCTACGCTACCGGCTGTGGCTCGCCCATCGGGGTAGGGGCGGTTCGCGAACCGCCCTTACTCGTCCCGCCCACAGCGCGTTCCCACCCGCCTTTCGGCCGGTATTTTCGTCTCGGGGCGCTTACGCCCGCAATTGCCCGGCTCAGGCCAGAAGGGGCGGCTTCGGCGCAGGTTGCAAACCTACGCTACCGGCTGTGGCTCGCCCATCGGGGTAGGGGCGGTTCGCGAACCGCCCCTACGCGTCCTGCCCTGGGGCACGCACGTACCCGCCCCAGGGGGTACCTTTCCGTCTTGGAGCCCCACACGACCGTCTCTGCCCGAAACTCTGTCGAGCCGGCAGGAGCGCCCTCGGCATTTGGGGGCCCTCACGACCGCCGCGTGCCGTGCCGTTTGGCGTGGAATCCTCGTGCCGCCGTACCCCATTGCCTGGCCGCCTCCCCACCTGCTTGCCGCAATAGGATGCTGACACACACGCAGAAATTTTGTATAGTGTTTGTCAATGTTGGCGATTGCGCGTGCCTCAGCACGAGGAGGAAAGACATGGCAACGCTCGTAACTCGCAGAACGTTCTTCGCCACCGCCGGCGTATTGGGCGGCGGGATTGCGCTGGCCGCGTGCGGCGCGGTGCCGGCAACCACGCCTACGACTGAGGGAGATGCGCCCGCGGCGGAAGAAGCCGCACCGGCCCCGGCAGAGCCGGCAAACATCAGCTTCTGGGCCTATAGCGGCTTCGCCACGCCGGACGGCCTGGGCTACAACATCGTCGAGCGGTTCCGCGAACAAAACGAGGATATCAACGTCGAGGTTCTGCCCATCCCTATTGGCTTGGCCGCCAAGGAGAAGCTCATCACCGCGGCCGCGGCCGGGTCGCCGCCAGAGGTCTTCTACATGGACCGCTACCTGGCCGGTCAACTCTCCGCGCCGGGCATTCTGGCCGACCTCACCCCACGGGTGAACACGTCCAGCGTGTTCGTATGGGAGGACTTCTGGCCCAAGCTCCGCGAGGACGTGACGTGGAAGGGCAAGGTCTACGCCGTGCCCCTGCATACCGACGGTCGCGCGTTTCACTGGAACCATGAGCACTTCATCGAGATCGGCCTGGATCCGGAAGAGCCGATCGGCACCTGGGACGAACTGGAGTCTGCCATTACGCGGCTCTACAAGACCACCGGCGACGCGGTGGAGCGCATCGGGTTTACGCCCACGTTCGGCAACCCGCCGCACTTCCTGCAGTGGTACATCTACTTCTGGCAGCTCGGCGGCGAGTACCTGACGCCCGACAACCGCAACCCCAACTTCAACAACGAAATGGGCATCGAGGCGCTCAAGTTCATGCTCGGCTTGCTCGACTTGCAGGGCGGCCTGGAGGGCATCAGCGCGGCGCTGGGCAACGCGAATCCGGCGCGCAACGACCACTTCACCGTGGGCCGCGTCTCCATGATGATCCACACCGGCGGCACCACGCGGCGCTACCAAAACTGGGGCGTGCCGGTGGAATGGGGCGTGGGCGGTCTGCCGATTCCTGAAGGCGGCCTGCCGACGAACTACCAGGGCGGGTGGACCCTCGCCATGCCGCAAGTAGGCGGACACCAGGACCAAGCGTTTCGCTTCATCGAGCACCTCTTGGGTAAAGAGAGTCAACTCGAGTGGGCGGAAGGGCTCGGCCTCATTCCGGCGCTGGAGTCCATCGCCCAGTCCGACGAGTTCCGGGAAGCGTCACCCCATGCCATACCAATCATGGAAGAGCTCAAAGTAGCCAAGTGGGTGCCGGTGATTCCGGGGAACGACGAAATAATCGGCGCCGACCGCACCATGTGGGTCAACGCGTCCACCCGCGCCGTGACACCGGAAGAGGCGCTGGCGCAGAAGGAAGTGGAAGTCCAGGCCATCCTGGACAGTTGGGCCGAGTTTCTCTAGTAGTTCATTAGGCACGTATCGATGGGAAGCGTAGGTTTGCAGGCTGCGCGGTTCCTGCGCAGCGCTCACGCACGCCCGTCAATGCAGTGTTGTTGGCGGCAAGGGTTCCTTTCCTGCCGACAGTCAAAAGTCCCATCTCCCTTGACCCCACGGTGTAGGGGCACGACATGTCGTGCCCCTACACCGTTGAGCACAACGGCTAGCACAAGCGCAGCGAACTCAGTCGTGGGTCGGACTTGAGTGGTAGCGCGGTAGATGGTTCGCGTATAAGGGATTCGCTCTTCCATGAATATCATCGTCATCTGCACCGATAGTCTCCGCGCCGACCACACCGGCCTGGACCCGCTCTGTTACACCTACCACGGCACGCAGGTGGCGACGCCCAACCTGGAGCGCCTGGCCGCCGACGGCACGGCCTTCCTGCACGCCTATACCGACAGCATGCCCACGGTGCCCGCGCGCACCGTATTCTGGACCGGCCGCACCCACTTCCCGTTTCGTCCCTGGCAGCCGTTCAGGCTGGACGACTACCTGCTGGCGGAAGTGCTCTGGGATAAGGGCTATACCTCCGCGCTCATCACCGACACGTATCACCTGCACAAGCCGGTGTTCAACTGCGGGCGGGGCTTTAGCACGGTGGAATTCGTGCGCGGCAACTCCATCGACCCGTGGGTGACGGAAGACGTGCCCGTGGACCTCAGCCGCTGGCACCGGCTGCGCGGCGACCAAGGCGACGCCCTCTGGGAAGAGTACTACGTCCAATACCTGCGCAACCGGGCGCACTTCCGGGATGAAGAGGACTTCTTCACGCCGCAGGTGACGAAAGCCGCCATGCAGTGGCTGGACCGCGCGGTGAAAGAGAAAGGCGTGCGCGACAAGCTCTTCCTGTGGGTGGACTACTTCGATCCCCATGAGCCGTGGGACCCGCCGGAGCCGTTCTGGTCTATGTACAAGACCCCCGGCTACAGCGGACAAGAACTCATCGATCCGGTGCCGGGCCCGGTGGAAGGCTACATCACGCCGGAGGAACTCCAACGGACCCTGGAACTCTACGCGGGTGAAGTGACGTTCGTGGACAAGTGGGTGGGCATCCTGCTCGACCACATCCGCGATCTGGGCATCTACGACGATACGCTAATTATGTGGACCAGCGACCACGGCGAGCCGTTCGGCGAGCACGGCATCGTGCGCAAGGCGCGCCCGTGGAACTACGAGGAACTGGTGCGCGTGCCGTGGGTGCTCAAGCTCCCGGCGGAGATGCGCGGGTCCATCCCGCAGCCCCCGCCCCGTGTAGAGGCGCTGGTGCAGCACACCGACCTCATGCCCACGGTGTTGGACGCCCTGGATATTGCCACGCCGCTGCCGCTGGCGTACATTGCCCCGCAAACCGCCGGCACCTTCCCGCAAGATTTGGCTGTGGGCCGAAAAGACGTGCCGATGCACGGCGTCAGCGTACTGCCGTTGCTGCGCGGCGAGACGGAGAGCGTCCGCGACTATGCCTATTCGGGTCACTACCAGGGCTGCTGGTCGATTCAAAACCACGAGTGGCGCTACCTCTACTTTCTCAATGGACAAGAACGCACGGAACCGGAGCTCTACCACCGGCCGGACGATCCCTACGACCAACAGAACGTGCTGGCGGCGCACCCTGAGGTGGGAGACGACCTGGAACTGGAGTTGCGCCGCTACGTCCAACGAGTCACGGACGAATAGCCCGGGGCTCCAGCGCGCAGCATCTGCCGACCCATGCGCGCGGTGATAGCGCCGTCGCGCGAGCGCCATGTGCAGGGAAAGACACAGGAAGGAGTGCTGTCAACCGCAACACAACCGTTTGCGCTCGCGTGCTGCGCTTACGCTGGGAAGCCAGTGCAGACCTCGGCGAAGCAGCCTGCGCGTGAGCCGCAACGCAGCCCAAGTGGCTCATGCCGTCTCCAACTATTAGACAGGGAGATTACGATGCGTATCAAGACCAGTCGGAGAGCACTACTACGCGGCGCCGCGCTGACCGGCGCGGTCGGCCTGCTGGCGGCGTGCGGGACCGCCGTGATGCCCGCGGAAACCATGGAAGAAGAGCCCGCGGATGAGGCGGCACCGGCAGAGGCGCCCGCGGCAGAGCCGTACACGGTTACGATCTTCACTACCGGCTTTTGGACGCTCAGCGAGGGCCTGGGCGCTGAAGTGGTGGCGGAATTCGAGGAGCAGAACGACGGCATCACCGTCGAGCCCACGATTCCCCAGGGCAACCGCGTCACCCAACTGCAGGCCGCGATGGCCGCGGGCAGCGGCCCGGACATCGGCCAGTCCGGCTCGTGGCAGGCCCAGACCCTGGCGGCGCTGGAGATTGGGCAACCGCTCAGTCCCTTCATGGCCGTGTCGGACATCGTGCGGGCAGAAGACATCTGGCCGTCGTTGCAGCGCGACCTCACGTGGCAAGGCCAGATCCAGGGCATGCCGTTCGGCCCGGACGTGCGCCCGGTCTACATGAACGACACCATCTACCTGGAAAACGGCCTGGACGTGGAGAACCCGCCGGCAAGCTGGGAAGAGCTGGAAGAAGCCATCCCCAAGCTCACCCGCATTAGCGGTGAAGTGACCGAACAGGTCGCGTTTGCCCCGCTCTGGCAGATCAACAGCATCTGGATGGTGCCCATGTGGCAGTTGGGCGGCGAAACGCTGAGCGACGACGGCAGCAAGGTGACCATCAATACGCCGGAGGGCATCGAGGGCCTGCGCTGGCTCAAGAAGATCTACGACATGCAGGGTGGCTGGCAGGCGCTGGAAGACTTCCGCGTGGACAACCGCCCGCATTTGCTCTTCTACGACGGCCACGTGGCCAATCTCTACTGGCCGAGCACGCTCAACAGCATCATGCAGAACGACGTGCCGGAATTGCAGTACCACGTCGCCCACTGGCCCACACCGCCCGGCGGTCGCAACATGACCTACGGCGGCTGCCATACCTGGATTCTGACCACCCAGAGCGCGCAGCCGGAAATCGCCTGGAAGTTCCTGGAATACTTCGGCAGCGGTGACGTGAACGTGCGCTGGTCGCACAACTTCAACACGCTCCCGATCCGGCCGGACGTATCCCGCCAGGAGGAATACCACCAGAACGACCCGTTCCTCCAGATCGTGGTGGAAATGATGGAAAACCGCCGTTTCGTCATTCCCGCGCCCGGCGCGCCGGAGATGCTTGGGGCAACGCTGCGCGTGGTGCCCACCGCCCTGGGCGGCGAAAAGACTATCGAGGAAACGCTGCGGGATACCGAGGTGGAACTGCAAACCATCATGGATACGTTCCTGAGCAGCCTGGGCGGCTAGTCGCGCAACACATCCAGAGCAATGGTCGCGTGCGGCGGTAGCCGTGTTCGCGTGCGGCGAAGTCGTTTTCCATGCGCGGCGATTGCGATACTCGCGCGCGGCGGTGTCGAAACTCACGCGCAACGGTAGCGAAACTCACGCGCAACGGTAGCGTAGGTTTGCAACCTGCGCGTAGCCCCCGCGCACCCGCAACCGCAGGCGCGGGCGCGGTAGCGCACAAATAGGCCGCCGGAGCGCGGCAGGCAGGCCCAGGGCGTGCGAGCACAAAACGTGCTGGCACAGGACGCGCAAGCACGCCCAAGCCTGCCTGCCGCGCTTGCTATGCTACTATCGAGCCGGATAGCGGCGCCGGACGCGCCCGGCAGAGGTGAGCGGTCCCGCGCGCGATGTGACACGTTAGTCCCCCAAGGAGAGTCCGTATGTCCGCCGATGCCTCCGCCCAACGCCCAAATCTGCTCTTCATCATCTCCGACCAACACAATCCCATGGTCACCGGCTGCTACGGCGATCCGGTGGTGCAAACGCCGCACCTGGACGGTCTTGCCGCACGCGGCGTGGTGCTGGATAACCTGTACTGCACGGCCCCGCTCTGCGTGCCCGCGCGCATGTCGTATATGACCGGGCAGTACCCCACCGACATCGAGACGTGGGACAACCGGCACATCCTGGACCACGGCATTCCCACGTTCGCCCATGCTATGGGGGCCGCGGGGTACCGGCCCAAGCTCATCGGCCGCATGCACTTCGTGGGCGCGGACCAACACCACGGCTACGCCGAGCGCCTCGGCGGCGACGCATCGCCCAACTATCCCGGCGGCCGCGGCGTGGACCTGGGCATGCTGGGCGGCGGCACGGCGGGGCCGTACCACGTGGCGCTGGAACGGTCCGGCGCCGGCCAGAGCGGCTATGAAGTCATTGACGAGGACACCACCGCCGCCACGGTGGACGCGCTCAATCGCTTTGGCTGGCAAAGACGGGCGGGGGTTCTCAAAGAGCCGTTCTGCTTAACCGTCGGCTATCTGCTGCCGCACCAGCCCTACGTGGCGCGCAAAGCCGACTACGACCGGTACTGGGGCAAGGTGCCGCCGCCGACGCATCCGGAACCGCCCACAGACCCGCATCCCTACATCGGCTGGTGGCGGGAGCAGTGCGGCCTGGATAAGGCCACCGACGACGAAATCATGCGTTCGCGCACCGCCTACTGGGCGCTGGTGGACCGCATGGACGCTATGATCGGGCAGATTCTCGCTGCTCTAGAGGCTAACGGCCTGGCGGACGATACGCTCGTCATCTACACCTCCGACCACGGCGACCAGGTGGGCGAACACGCGCTCTGGTTCAAGCAGACCTTCTACGAGGGTTCGCTGCGGGTGCCGGCCATCCTCTCCTGGCCCGGCAAGCTGCCCGCGGGCGCGCGTTTCGGACAGGCCGCGAGCACCGTGGACATTGTGGCCACCATGGTGGACGCGCTCGGCGCGCCGCCCTTGCCGCAGGGCCGGGGAGACTCGCTCCTGCCGGTGTTGCGGGGCGAGAGCAAAGAGTGGAAAGACCTCGCCCTGGCGGAGTATGCGCCTTACGGATGCTTCCAGCGTATGGTGCGGCGCGGGCCGTGGAAGCTGAACTACTACCTGGGCGAGCCGACGCAGCTCTTCAATATAGAAGACGACCCCATGGAGACCACCGACCTCGCCGCCGATCCGGCGTACCGCTACATCCAGGAGCAACTGCTGCCTGAAGTACACAAGGACTGGAACCCCGCTTACATCGCCCGCCGCCTGGAGCAAAAGGCGGCTGACCTGGAGCTCATGGCGCAGTGGACGCGGCACGTGCGCCCGCCGGAGCCCTACCACTGGCCGCTCACCGGCGAGATGAACTGGCTTGACGACTACGACGGCCCGGACAAGGATACGCGCACATTTGCGGACCCGCTGTAGCAAGTCGGCTAAGTATCAGAACGCTCAAGTCCTGCTCGGGTTAGTTGAATTTGCAACGCGGCTCTGACGCAGTCAAGAGCACTACCCTATCCATTCCCAATTGCAGTGGTTCAAAATCCTCGCCGTTTGTGGTTTCACGGTAGTTCGCTCCGGGTAGTTTTCGCACAACAGATAACAGGTTTGAGTGGCTATGGTAATCTGATTAGGCATTGCCTTTCCTAATCTCTAGCTTTGTATTGAGGCGTCCTGCTCTGGTGTGATTGGCGCGACTAGCCCTTTGAGTCAGGACTGTGAGCAC
The DNA here is from genome assembly GCA_022824225.1 of Chloroflexota bacterium. Taxonomy (GTDB): domain Bacteria; phylum Chloroflexota; class UBA11872; order VXOZ01; family VXOZ01; genus VXOZ01. The sequence continues at coordinate 5,069 of JAJEAH010000053.1, read as the reverse complement.
TCTGTAGAGCCATGGGCAATTCTGAATACTGCCTACGAACCTATCTCGGCGGGAGTGAAGATGGGATTTGACTTCTCCAAGATTGACCTAAGTGGCCAGCAAGCAAGACCTATTGATCCTATCGAGATATTCCAGGCGTCCGCCATCATCGATGGCAGCATTAACGACCTTTGGTTGGCACAAGGAGACGCGTTACGCGAGTGGAGCAACAACAGGAACGACGAGGACATTGCAATCGTACTGAACACCGGAGCAGGGAAGACATTAGTTGGATTGCTCATCGCCCAATCTCTGGTGAACGAAACTCGTCGCCAGGTCGTATATGCCTGTAGTTCGATTCAGCTAGTTCAACAAACTGCTGACAAGGCCCGTGGCTATGGATTACCAGTAGCTACGTACATGCGTAGGGAATTTTCATGTGGTGACCTCTACTATCGCGCAGAAGCTCCATGTGTGACGACCTATCAAGCGCTGTTTAATGGTAAGACGCGATTTAGGACGGACGACATTGTCGCTGCAATATTTGACGACGCTCATACAGCAGAGCACATTCTACGCGACCAATTCTCGCTTACGATTTCACGCAGCGAACTTTCTGAAACATACGATCGGATCGTTGACCTATTCCTGCCGTACCATAGGTCCGTGGGTCTGGCGACCAGCTATGCCGAACTTTCCAGCGGACAGTCATCCCGACTATTCTTGGTACCTCCTTGTGAATTACGTCGCAATGTCGAGGAAATTCGCAGATTGCTTGTTGAAGCAGATCTCGGCGTGTGCCTAAGCACTATGTTCTCTTGGGAGTATATTCAAGATCATGAAGACTTGTGCTGTCTCTTGCTTTCAGATCGTGAGGCAACGCTTACCCCTCCAATCTTGCCGATATCTACGCTGCCATACTTCGAGAGCGGAATCCGACGCGTCTATTTGTCGGCAACTTTGAGTGCACCCGATAACTTTGTTAGGGCATTTGGTCGGCAGCCGGACAGATTAGTGGCCCCCTCCACCACTGCAGGTGAGTGCGAAAGGATGATATTGGTTCCTTCTCTGGTGAAGGGAGTGGACGACGACATTGCATCTGCGAAAGAGATTATCGAGCGCGAGAAGACGCTGATTCTGGTCCCAAGTTTCTTTAGAGGGGAAGAGTGGGCTGACATTGCTCAAACACCGCAAGGTAGTGATGTGTCTGAAGCTGTTCATATGTTTCGCAATACCAAATCACAGAACAAACTTACACTCGCTGCCAGATATGACGGGCTTGATCTCCCAGGAGACACTTGTCGGATGATGGTCTTGGACGAACTCCCTACGGGATCAGGACCTTTGGAGAAGTTTCAATGGGAACGTCTAAACATGCAGAATAGCCTGCGTAGCATGTTGGCGACTCGCATTGTGCAAAGTTTTGGACGTATTTCAAGAGGAATGAGTGATCACGGAGTCGTGTTAGTCACCGGTAAAGGCTTGGTGGACTGGCTACTTACACCACGTAACCGTTCACTGTTACCCAAATTTCTACAAAAGCAAATTGAAATTGGCGTCGGCATCTCTCAGCAAGTAACTGACACTGGAAACTTGCAGGTTGTAGCTTCAGCTTGCCTTTCTAGAGACTCGAATTGGATCCAAAACTATACAAACCACATGAAGGAACTGCCCTCAGATGGTGACACAAGTGACTTGGACAAAGCACTGAGAGTCGCTCTTGCCGAGTCAAGATTTGGAGAAGCCCTTTGGCAACGGGACTTTCGGCTAGCTGCAAAAGTCTTGAATGAGATTCTTCAAGACGCCTTTGACTTTAGTCACTCTACTGGAGCTTGGTTGAGTCTTTGGCTTGGCTTTGCATTAGAATTGGTCGGTGATGTCAAGGCTGCAAGCTACTTCTACCGGAAGTCTCATGCTGCACAGACAAATATCCCGCAACCAGCAATATCAGCTTCAGGATCTGGAAACACCTTCCCAAAACAAGTGCTTCGAGTTTCAGAACAAATGCGAATAGGTTACTCGAATTCCATATCCATCCAGTCTCCAAAGACAATTGTTAGTGACCTCAGACCTCTTGACGGCAAAGGGTCAACTCGACAAGTGGAAGAATCTCTCCGTTGTCTAGGTCAATTTCTCGGCCTACTTTCTACGAGACCGGACAATGAGTATGGCCTGGGACCAGATGTTTTGTGGCTTGGAGATGAGGGTACCGCCATATGTATGGAAGTGAAGAATTGCAAGCAGATGACATCGGTATATCGAAAGAGCGACGTAGGCCAGTTACATAATCATATCCAATGGGTAAAGAACAATCACCAGGTGTCGGAGATTGCCCCAATTTTTGTTGGTCCTTTGCTACCTGCTTCTGCTGAGGCGAGTCCATCGTCCGATATGAGAGTTATCGAATTGTGCGAATTCGAGAATCTTGGCAACAAGCTGGTCAGCGCTCTGGAGGATGCGGCAGCTCGAGCGTTCCCGCTAGGTCTAAATGACGACTTGCATACGATGTTTGATAATCGAGGCCTGTTGTATCCCAATGTGATCTTGTCGCTAAATGCGTTCGCCTTACGGGATATTTCGCCAAAGGAGACTTAAGTAGGTTTAGGGTTTCTATAGCATTAGCCGTTACTGTTCAAGAGTGTCAGAGGGGTCTCTTTCACCGGACCACAAAGGAAATTTGCTCTCAGAACTCCCGCAAGGCGATTAGATTGGAGAGCGTGGCCCTTTTGAGCCCCAACTCAATGGAGGCAAAATGCATGGGGTCGCTGCGGAAGTATCTCTATGTATAGCGAAAATAAACCTGTGCTAAGGCGCTTTGCTTAGCTTGGCAGCTTGACTTCATGGCGATCATGCCTGAATGAGATGATGATGAAGCACAAGAACTGTGCCCCCTGACTGCGTTCGGGGTGACATGGAAAACTCTCATTAGGTGTGAGTTGTGCCCACCAAGATGTCTTGGCAATTGGCCTAGCCCGTGCTATACTGCCTGCGCCAAGCGTGTTATGGCACGAAGAGGTTCGTGCCTGATACACTCATTGGCAGTATTGTATGGACTCTACGTACGGTTTCAATAGAGGAGGAGACCGATGGAGACCCGAATAACCCGTAGAATGCTCATGGGCACGGCGGGCGCATTTGGCGGCGCGGCGCTGTTTGCCGCCTGCGCTACGGGCACCATGGCCCCGGCGGAAGACGCCCCGGCCATGGAGGAAAAGGGCGAGGCCGAGTCTACTGAGATGATGGAGCCGGTGGAAGTGAAGTTCTGGACGGCCCAGGGCTTCGTGTTGGAAGACCACATTGGCTATGCGCTCCTTGGCGAGTTCCAGGAAGCCAATCCTAACGTTGAGGTCGCGCTGACGCCGACCGCTATCGGCTTAGCCGCCAAAGAGAAGCTCATCACCGCGGCGGCGGCCGGCGCCCCGCCGGACGTCATCTACATGGACCGCTATCTGGCGGGCCAGCTTTCCGCGCCGGGCTTCCTCCTGAACCTGAACGACTATGTCAAGGCGACGGGCGCGTTTAGCTGGGACGACTTCTGGCCCAAGCTGCGCGAGGACTGCACGTGGAAGGGCAATATCTACGCGGTGGCCTTGCATACCGACGCCCGCACGTACATGTTCAACGTGGACCACTTCGTGGAAGCGGGCCTCGACCCGGATACTCCGCCGGCCACGTGGGACGAGTTGGAATCCGCCACGCAGAAGCTCCACAAGGCGGGGCAGGACGGCGTGATCGAGCGGCTGGGCTACTCCAACGGCCCGCCGGGCAATCCGCCGGTCGGCCTGCAGTGGTACATCCACTTCTGGCAGCTAGGCGGCGAGTACCTCTCGCCGGACAATAAGAGTGTCAATTTCGACAACGCGATGGGCGTGGACGCGCTCAAGTTCATGATCCACATGGTCGACCTTGCGGGCGGCAACGTGCGCATCGATGAATTCTTAGGCCAGCCCGTGCCCGAGCGCAACGACGCGTTCACTGCCGGCGGTGTCTCCCAGATGATTGCCGGCCACTGGTATCCCGCCGTCTACCAGAAGCGATGGGAATCCCCCGTGAACTTCAAGGTGGCCCCCATGCCGTTGCCGCCGGACGGTATCAGAACCAATTACCAGGGCGGCTGGTCGCTGGCCCAACCGCAGGGCGCCGCCGAAAAGGACGCGGGCTTCTCCCTCATCGAGTTCTTCCTGAGCCCGGATGTCAATCTGCGCTGGTCCGTGGGCGCCGGTGACTACATCCCCGCGCTGCAATCCGTCTCCCGCGGAGGCTACCTGGAGCAGGTGCCCGAGGCCGCGGCGTATCTGGAAGAGCTGGACTTCGCCAAGTGGGTGCCGGTTATCCCCGGTAACGATGAGATCATCGGCATCAACATCGACATTTGGTTCAAGGCCTACGCCAAGGAACTCACGCCCGAAGAGGCCAACAAGCAGCACGCCGAGCGTGTGCAAGAGGTCCTCAATACATACGCCGACCAGCTCTAGCTGGGGCGCAAACGCGGCGCGAACCGTAGCCGCGCGCGTTCCGCAAGTCTAGACTGCGGCCGTAGTTGAGAAGAGCGTGAAACTGTGCCGTTCACCTGGGAGAAAATCCCAGGTGAACGGCACAGACTGATTTTGAGAAGGGCCTCCCCCAAGCGCCGCAGGCACGAAACGGGGACAAGCCCCGCGCTATCGGATAGGGTGTCGATATTGAGGATTCCCGGTGGGCGCGGTAGGCAAGCCCCCGCGCTATGGGATAAGGGCATAGTGCGGCGGTAGCGCCGCACTCGAAAATCGCAAACCCCCGCGCTATGGGGTAAAGCAGGCTATCGTATTCACGCCGCGGTCGTCCCCCACCAAGCCCACGCGCTACGGAATAGGGAGAGAGCGGCCAATTCAGCAAACAACACGGCTCATTTCGTTCTCAACAAGCCGAGTCCCACGCTTAGCGGGTAGTGCGCCACGCTTGGCGTGTGGTGTCCCACGCTTGGCGTGTGGTGTCCCACGCTTGGCGTGTGGACTCCCACGCTTTGAACGACTCCGTTCCGTCATTCCCGCGAAAGCGGGAAGGTGGATTCACATTTCAAGTGCAACACCTGGTTTATGAATACTTCGGCT
>JAJEAH010000033.1 GCA_022824225.1 Chloroflexota bacterium | reverse complement strand
CATTTGGATCCGCTTGGTATGACATTTCGTTGCGCTTGGAATGACACTTTGTTGCGCTTGGAATGACACTTTGTTGCGCTCGGAATGGCAACATGCTCCGCTCGGAATGGCAGCATGCTCCGCTTGGAATGACAACTGTCGGCTCGGTATAACATGAGACTGGGAACGCATGACCATGTCATTCCGAACGCAGCGCAGCGAAGTGAGGAATCTACAGCGTTCAGCCAACCGGGCGGCGTGTTGCGCGGGCACTAGATTCCTCGCAAGGCTCGGAATGACAAAGCAAGGATCGGAATGACAAAGTGCTCTGCTCTGATTGACAATTGTCCGATCGGATTGACATAGTGCTTCGGCCGGAATGAAAAGACGACACGCCCCTCGCCCTACATCCTCACTTTCATCCATATGCCTACCTTCCACAACTTGCAAATGACATGGCAGCGCTTGGATTGGCGGCTGGTGAGTGACATGGCTACGCTTGGATTGGCGCGGCTGTTGAGTATTGTGGCTGCGCTTTGCTAGGCATAGTTGTTGAGTGACATGGCTGCGTTCGGCGCCAGTGCGCTCGCGTATAGGAGTCAGACCCATGGGTCATTGCGTTAGAGGTTAGTTAAGGCGAGCTGTTTCGGCTCGGGTGTTTGGGCATGGGAGAGTTCCCGTTCGTCCAAGGCGTACGCTGCGCGCAGTTCCTTTACATAAGCATAAACTGGGTCGGCGTAGTTCTCGGGAGCGTAGCGGCCCGGATACAGTTCTCGGTATGTGCCCAGCAGCCAGGGAAACTCGCTGCCCAGGTATTGCAGGAAGTGCTCCTTTACGCCGATACCGAGATTGAGCACGTTCGCGGCCAAAAACTGGGCATTGTGCGAGGCGGCGGCCCGGACGATTGCATTCAAATTTTCCGGCGTGGCGGTCAGGCCTGGAATGATGGGCGCGAGCAGCACACCCGCATGCACACCGGCGGCCGCCAGCCGTTTCAACGCGCGCAGCCGCTGCGCCGGTGGAGCCGTGCCCGGTTCGAGTTGGCGCCACAGGGCACGGTCCAGGGTCGTGATGCTGAAGTTCACGGTGCACCCCGGCCGCCGGGCGAGTTCGGCCAAGATGTCCAGGTCGCGGATGACGAGAGAGGACTTGGTGATGATGGATACCGGCGTGCGAAAGTCGAGGCAGGCTTCCAACGCCGCGCGGGTTAGCCGGTATGTGCCTTCAATCGGCTGGTACGGATCGGTGGCCGTGCCGATGACGACCCGCTGCCGCCGCCAGCCTGGGGCGGATAGCTCCAGGCGCAGCACGTCCGCAATGTTCGTCTTGACGAAGACGACAGAGGAGAAGTCGTCAGCGGCATTGAGGTCAAAGGCGAAGTGCGTGCTGCGCGCGTAACAGTAGTGGCAGCCGTGGGTGCAGCCGCGATAGGGATTGAGGCTCCAGCCAAAGCCCATGCCGCGCACCCGGGTGAGCGCGGTCTTGCACTGAACTTCCTCATAGTGCGCTTGTGGCATACTCAATCCCAATGTGGCGCGCAAGCCCCAATTCGCTTTGCGCGAACACCCGGCGCCGGGTAGCGGCGCTTGCGTACATTCCTTCCCATAGGAGTATTCATCGCGCGTATGGAAACTCAACGTCGGCGCGAAGGAGATGGACTCGAATACGGTGTCCGCGGGCCAGACGACGCCGTGCGGGCGGCTGAGGTCGCATCTGTCCGGCACATCCAGGACGCGCTGTTGCGGTGGTACCGGGGCCACCGGCGCGACCTGCCATGGCGCAACACCCGGAGCGCATACCGCATCTTCCTCGCCGAGATGATGCTGCAACAGACGCAAGTGGAACGCGTGGCCCAGCGCTACCGGGAGTTCCTGGCTCGCTTTCCCACGGTGCGGCATTTGGCGGCGGCGCCCGTTGCGGCCGTTATCCGGCTCTGGGCGGGGCTTGGCTACAACCGGCGGGCCGTGCACCTGCACCGCGCGGCGCAGGCCGTTGTGCGGGATCACGGCGGCAGGTTCCCGAAAGACCTGGCGGCGTTGCTCGACCTGCCCGGCGTGGGGCCGTATACGGCGCGGGCGCTCTTGAGCTTCGTGGATAACGCGCCGGTGGGCGTGGTTGATACGAACGTGCGCCGGGTTGTGGGCCGCATCCTGCAGCGCGATCTCACCGCAGCATACGGCGATGCGGGGCCGAACCCACGGCAGTTTCAAGCGCTCGCCGATAGTCTGGCGCCGGCGGCGCATTCGGCGCGGTGGAACCAAGCGCTCATGGATCTTGGCTCATCGGTGTGCGCGTCGCGCCGGCCGGACTGCGCGCGCTGCCCCGTAATGGAATGGTGCCAGGCAACGCGGGAGGACGAGGTAGCCGACCTGCCCGCGCTGCGGCCGAAAGGACAAGGCGCGTTCACCGGTTCGCGGCGCTACTACCGGGGCCGCATCATCGCCGTGCTGCGCGACTTGCCGCCAGGTGAGGCCGCGCCCTTTACAACTCTGGTAGAGCGCGTGCGGCAATTGACGGACGCGGAACTGCCGCAGGCGTGGCTGTGGGAGCTAGCACAGGCCCTGGCCCGGGACGGCTTGATCGAAATCGAGGGCGACCGCGACGAAACGGCCGCCGTGATCACGTTGCCGCAGTGAATGCCCGCTCGCAGTAGGCGTACAGGTACTCTTGGACGCCAGGCCGTATGCGTGCCCACGCGCCGGCCGGATAGTTGGGATCGTCCGGGCTGTGCGCGCCAACGCGCCGTCCGCTCTGCGGATCGAGCCACAACGTCAACAACCAGAAACCCGCAACGAGTTGGTCGGCCCGGTAAGATTCGGCCAGCAATCCCGGAGCGCTTGCCGCGCTCCACTTCTGCAGCAGGCGGCCGTTGTCCGCCAGCGCCACCGTCTCGCGAAAGCAGGCGCGGCGGTCCGCGCCGCGGTAGGGCCGGAGAAGTGCGAGCAATGCTTGGACCCGTTGTTCGTCGCTGGCGTCCGCCCCGGCAAAGCGCGCCGTAAGCCGCTCTTCCCAGCGGTCGCCGAGCGCCGGAATGGCAATGCCGCCGTCTGAGGCCAGCGCCAACCCGCCGCAGGCCCGCGACCAGGCGACAGCTTTGCCGGCGGCGATGTCCGCCAGGGTCGCCGCGTTCTCCGGCGGCGGCGCCTGGTCCAAGTTTGCTTCCGCCAGCGTGAGCCGCCGCAAGGGCACGCCCTCGAGCAACCAGGCCAGATGGTCGGCCTTGGCGCGATTTGTGGTCGCGAGCAGGATGTGCTGGCGCTGGGCGCGGCGGTAGTCCGCCGGGGTATTGAGATTCCAGGCGATGCCCGGATCGTCTAGGTCTACGTACCGGGTTTCGGCGCGGTGCGCCCGGGTGATCGCCTTCAAGCCCTGCGTCTCTTCCCGTACGCGCATGACCGCCTCCCGCAGGCTGCCGGCGAAGACGGGCGGATGTCCGCGCTGACCCCGGTACCGGGGAATGGTGATCGCCTGATCGCCTGCGGTCTGCACCGCGAATAGACGACCGAGCGCCGCAGCGGAGCAGGGCTGGTCCACATTTATGACGGCAAAAGCGGTCAGCGATTCAGGCAGCGCCGAAACGCCGACAGCGATGGATGACGACCTGCCGCGGGCGGGATCTGGGTTTTCCATGGCCTGAACGCCGGGAAAGCGCGCGGCATGGGCAGCCACGCGCCGGGCATGAAAGCCGGTGACGACTACGACAGTCTCGGCGCCCACCTTTGCTATTTGCTCGAGCTGATAGCGAATGAGCGGGCGGCCAAGCCACGGCAGCAGGGCCTTGGGCGTTGGGGCGTCAACGCTGCTCGGCGGGCGGTCCGCCGCCGTGCCTTGAATTGAACGCGGCGCCGTTGAGTCTGATACCGGCGCCGCTGAGGTCATGCGCCGCGACT
>JAJEAH010000049.1 GCA_022824225.1 Chloroflexota bacterium | reverse complement strand
ATCCTGAGCCAGGATCAAACTCTCCATAACAAAACGATTGCAAAAAGCAATTCCGCCTCGTCCCAGAACGTCACAGACCCCGCTCTCCAACGAAGAACACTCTTACCTTCATCACTCTTTACCTGTTAATGTGCCGCCTGCCTGAAAGGTAGGTAACCACCATAGTATCACCTAAACGCAGAATTCGTCAACTCGAGCCAAGCTGTGCTACCGGTACACCATTGTAGTGTGAGAATGGCCCGGCAAGACTGCATGGCATAGAATGTGAACGTACGTGTCCCGAGAACGGAGAGAACGCAGGACTGGCGCGTTCCGCCGAGACCCTGCCGACCCTCTCGCTCAGCCCGTGATCCCGATTGCATTAGGGGAGTGCGCCGCCCCAAAATCTCCATAGAATCTCCGCCGCACCCGCTACCGGGTCGGACCGGCACGCGCAAGTAACGCGCAATTCTTGAGACTGCGGAAATCCGGCGCACACAAACGAAGGGACTCTCATGGCCGCACGTTCGAATGCAGCGCTGCGTCTGCGCGGAAGGCACTGGCGCACGCGGACGCTGGCCACCGCTGATTGGGAAGAAGAGGAGTTTGCGCTGGACCCAAGAGAGACGGGCTTCGTGGCCCTGCACCTCTGGAACGTGGGTGACGTGAATGGCCCACCCGTGCCGGAACTCTTTTCAGTGGACATGGGAAAACCGGAGACCCAAGCGGAATCGGTGCGGATCGCCGCGGAGTACATCCGGCCGGCAATCGACGCGGCGCGCGCTGCGGGCATGGCAATCTTCCACGTGGAGCCGCGCAATATCGCGCTGAAATACGATTCTGTCCAGCACATGTTGAAGGACGAAGACCTCAACCCGCCGCGGCCGGCGCCGGGACCGCCTGAGGTCAATCCCGGCTGGCGCAAGGAGCGGGCGGAGCGGACCCACGGCCACGGGTATATGGAGTGGGAGGGCTGGCAGCAGATGCGCATCCTCTCCTCGTGTGAGGCGGAGCCCGGCGACCAAGTCATTCTCACCAGCGCGCAGTTCGACCGCATCTGCCGCAGCCGGGGCATCAAGAACCTCATCTACACCGGCTTCGCGACGAATATGTGCATTCTGGGGTCGGAGGGCGCTACCCGACCGATGTTGGGCTACGGCTACAGGATCTTTCTCATTCGTGAGGCCACGCTAGGAACCGAGATCCCGGAAACCTTCCAGGACCGTCTGATCACCAGAGTTGCCCTCATCGAGTTTCAGAAGCACGTAGGCGACACGATTGGGTTCGACCAATTCATGGCGGCGTGCCGCGCGGTGGCCGCGGAGCGGGTAGAGAAGTGAACCCAGTGCCGAACCGCCCACAAGTTTATCCAAGTGGCGCGCAATTCTGTCTCAGCCTGCGGCCCGCGGTCGAGATGTGCACGAATTTCCCCTACTGGACGTCACAGTGGAACCATCTAAAGGGCGCGCTGGACGCCGACAGCAAGCAATACGTGCTAAAGATGCACGAGGTGGCGCGCTCATACGGTGTGCACCTGTACTGCCTGCTCGTAGGTAGCACCTTCGAGGACCCGGATATCGACTATCTGACAGAGCTTGTCGCGGCGGGGCACGAGGTGGGCAACCACACGTACACCCACCTTAACGTCAAAGCTAAGACTGTGGAGAGTCTCCAGGCGGTGTACGCCAGCGCGCCGTGGCGGGCCAACGGGCGGACGCCGCTGCAGATCATTCACGATGAGGTGCGCGCGACGAGCGCCGCAATCCGGGAGCGGCTCGGCGTCTCCGTGACCGGGTTTGGGACGCCGGGCGCATTCAGCACCGGACTGCACGACGCGCCGGAGGTCCAAGCGCTGCTCAAAGACGAAGGTTTCACCCACGTCACCTCGCACTATCTTAGTCCGGCGCCGCGCGGGATCAGGCGCCCGCCGCTCGATCAAGTTGAAGCCGCCATGTGTAAGAACATTGACCGACTCCAGCCGTACCGGTACCCAAACGGTCTACTGGAAATCGCGCCCATGGCGCTGACTGACATTGCGGCGTTTCGGGTCCTTGACCTGGACCGCTGGGAGTATGTCAGACTGCTCAAGACGGCAATCGACCATGCTCACGCGAATCGCTATATTCTGAGTCTAGCCTTCCATCCGCCTGCGATGGCCGCGCGCGACCCTCACTGCGACGTACTCGACACCGTGATCCGCTATGCGCTCGAGAAGCCCGGGGGCTGTTGGATCGCGACAAACGGCGAGATTACGTCGTACTTGGCTGCCGCGTAGCCCCAGCGTCGGTCGCTGAGCTGCCCAAATGCATTGAGGAAACCGTAGTAAGGGCGACAGGTCAGTTGGGCTCGGCGGCGCTTCAACTGCGGCCTAGGCCTCACGATACCGGTTTCGCGCAACCGCTGCGCAAACGCCTCAGTCCGGCAACAATTGCTTCATTGACGAGAGACCAATTTGCTTGCTAGACTTAGCTAGGTAGATGCTCCGCACGGTGGCTGTAGCTCAACAGGTTAGAGCTCTGGACTGTGGCTCCAGCGGTTGGGGGTTCGAGTCCCCTCAGCCACCCCACTCCCTTATTCGTACTTTGCTAGACCTTTGCTATACAGGCCTGCAAGCGCCTGCACTCGCGCGCTAGCTTGAGCACTCACGCGCTAGCATGTTTCCGGTCTTTGCCGCACCGCAATGGCCCACCCCGTCAGGACATGCTGCAAATCGAGGGAGCCTTGCTACCTTGAATCCCGCGATTGATCCGAAGATGGATTACAAAGCGCTCGTTAGGAAAGGCTATGACACATGCGCACAGGCTTACGACAAGTCTCGCAAGGCTGAAGCGGGCGCCGAGCTTCTAAGGCTACGCGACAGGTTGCATGAAGGTGACGCGGTGCTCGACATTGGTTGCGGCGCCGGTGTCCCAATCGCAAAGGCGCTGGCCGAACGTTTCAACGTCACGGGCGTAGACCTTTCCCGGGAGATGATCCGGCGGGCTCAGCAGAACGTCCCAACCGGCAACTTCACGTGCGCTGACATCATGTCACTCCGCTTTCCTCCGGCGAGCTTCAGTGCGGTGGTAGCGTTCTATTCCATATTCCACCTTCCTCGGGAGGAGCACTCACTTCTCTTTCGCAGAATTCACCGTTGGCTCGCGCCGGGTGGGCTCTTCTTGTGTACTTTGAGCCATTTCAGTGAGGAGGGATACACGGAAGACGGCTTCTTTAGCGTCACGATGTATTGGAGTAACTACCGTCTCTCTGGGTATATTGAGATTCTCTCTCGCACTGGATTCATGCTGGTTCAGTCGGAATCTACCGGTTCCGGCTACGCTGAATCGGCACAGGAATTCACCGAGGATCATCCTCTGGTTCTAGCGCAAAAGCGATGAGCGGCAGGGCCTGGACCAGGCTATTTCTTGCGGGCGCAAACCGGTTGATCGAACAAAAAATAAAGGGAGTGTTTGTGTGATTGACTTGTTGACTGGAGGGCATTGAAAGACTAGAATAGCGCTAATCTCTATCATCGTTCTTCGCCTGGATTAAGGCAGCTTTCCTTGGAGATTACTGGGTATAGTTCTGAGTCAAAGAAGGACTTGGGTCATGTCCAAATATCTGCAATTGAGGAGCCGTTTGGACCAAGGCGAGGTGATCGTCTTGGATGGGGCCATTGGGACTGAACTCCAGAATATGGGCGTGCCGATGGACCCGGCTTCATGGTGCGGCCCCGGCAACTATACGCATCCGGCAACGGTGAGGCAAATGCACGAGCGGTACATCCGCGCGGGAGCCAACATCATAACCACCAATACCTTCAACACATTGCGACCGGCGCTGGAAGCGTCGGGCTACGGAGAATTGGTGAGGGAAGTGAACGTCCGAGCCGTGGACGCAGCGCTTGAGGCGAGAGACCGGGCCGCCGGAGACAACCCGGTGTACATTGCCGGCTCAATCTCGTGCCGCATTCCTATTCGCGACCGCAAGACCGGAACACTGCTTGGCGGCACCGGCTACGGCTACGGCGCCAGTCTCTCGGTGGAGGAATTGCGATTCCACGCCAGGGAGCAGGCGGACATTTTGGCAGAATCCGGCGTGGACTTCTTCTTGATCGAGAATCTGTGGTCCGACAACGAGTCCAGAGCGATTGCCACGGAAGCGGCGAAGAGCACGGGACTGCCGGTGTGGGTGGCGTTTACGGCCTCGCTGGCTGCAGACGGACAGACCGTCAGGATGGATTTCGCAGAAGACCGCAATTACAGTGTCGGCCTGGGGTTGCCAATGTGGACGTCGACGTGGCGGACAGTCGACAATGAAATGACTCTGGCCCAAGCCGTTACGGAAATCGCGGCGCTCCAGCCCGACGCCCTGGGCGTGTTTCACAGTAGAGTAAGCGATACTACGAAGGCGTTGCAAGTCGTCAAAGAAGCATGGCACGGTCCCATTATTTCCTATCCGGATGCGGGTAGGGAAGACTATCTTGACACTTGGCAGGACAGCAGCATAGAAAATGAGGAGTCCGCCGATGCCTTGACGCGCGAGGCCGCACAGTGGGTCGGCATGGGGGTTCAAGTCATTGGCACGTGTTGTGGGTTTGGGCCGGAGTACATCAGGGCCTTGGCAGGCGCCTTGCCGGACCGGATTGCCTCGCCGCAATTAGGCGCGTAAGGCGCCTAGCGTAGAATAGACAAATTCTAGTCACGCCTGATGTAAAGCAGGCTTCCGCATTGTCGGGAGGGTCACACATGGAAACCAAACCGTTGGTGGTTGTGGGGGCTGGCACAGCCGGGACGGCTGCTGCCATCGAGGCGGCCCGGGCCGGGGTTCAGGTCACGCTCATCGACGAGAACCCCATCGGCGCATCCATGATGGCGATGGACGTGCCCCAGTTCTTCGGCAGAAGAACCATGGACACGGTGAGCGACAAGGATGTGATGCTCCAGAGGGTAACCGCGGCCAATGGCGCGTTGGCGGAGGCTGAGGCAGCCGGGGTCGAGGTTCAGCTTGGCACGTGCGTGTGGGGCGCTTTTCGCAATACGGACACCAGCCGGAAACTTGACGGTCCACAGCTAGGCCTGGCCGACGACAAGCAGTCGTGGGTTGTAAAGTATGACCGACTCATAGTGGCAGCCGGCGCCCGAGATCTGAACTTTTCGTTTGCCGGTTCAGACTTGGCGGGAGCGATGGGAGCCAACGGCGCGCACGCGCTGCTGAGTCGCTACCAGGCATCAACTTCGCGGCGCATGATTATCTTGGGCTCGGGCAACCTGGGCCTTACGACCGCAAGGATGGCGCTGCATAGCGGCGTAGAAGTCGTTGCTATTGTGGATGTGTCTCCCTCAGTGCGCGGCGACGGGTCCCTCCTGCAGGAACTTCGGCAAAACGGTGTTGACGTACACAACTCCCATACTTTGAGGGAAGCCGTCGGCAGCGAAGATGGTATCGAGTCCGTTGTGCTCGTCGCGGTAGACGAAAGCAACGAGCCGGTCAGCGGTTCCGAAAAGACGATCGCCGCCGATACGGTGTGCCAAGCAATCGGCCTCGTGCCCAATATAGAGCTTCTCAGTCTCCTGGACTGCGAAATAAGCTTCAAATCTGAGCTTGGCGGCTATGTGCCGGACCATGACGAGCGGATGCGCACCAGCGTCGAGGGTGTGTTTGTGGCGGGCGATGTCGCGGGCTTCCACGACGGGATGGTCCTGAGCCCTGAGATTGCGCGCAATCAGGGCCGCCTCGCGGGTCTTGCCGCCGCCGAGTCGCTGGGCGCCATCGACGAGACTGCGGCCCTTGCCCGGCGGACTGAGATCCAGGCTGAGGCCGTCGCCGCACAACCGGTCTCAGTTCATTCGGCATGGAATGAATGGCTACAATCCCTCGTCAATGCCGGCGGGCTCGATGTATTTGCCTGCGAGTGCGAGGAAGTTACCCGCGCGGAGCTTATAGAATTGCAGCCGCCCCGCTACTTGAATTGGCAGTCAGAGCAAATGAGCCTTCGGAGCCTGCAAACTCAGTTGCAGGACGGCCCGGTGAATCCGGACCAGGTCAGGCGCTTGACGCGGGTCGGCATGGGCGAATGCCAGGGCCGGCGTTGCCGCGAGCAGGCTTCGCTGCTGCTGGCTGCGGAGTCCGGCGCCAATATCGCCGATGTACCGTTCATGTCCTATCGGCCGCCGGTGCGACCGTTGCCGTTGAAGGTCATGTGGCCGCACGATGAGACGGAGGAGATGCGTGAAAACTGGGTCAAGTGGTTCGTTCCCGTGAGTAGAGTGTTGGGATAGGCAGTGTTCAGTGGATCAGCGGAGTGGCAGTATGCCTAGTAACCGAGCGGACGTAGTCGTCATTGGCGGTGGCATTTCGGGCCTGAGCACGGCTTACTATTTGGCCAAGGCAGGCAAGAACGTCGTCGTCATCGAGAAAGGGGTCGTTGGCGCCGAGGCTTCCGGGCGCAACGGTGGGATGATCAGTGAGCGCACCGACGAGCCGGACTTGGTGCCGTTGGCGGTGGAGTCCGTGCGCTTGTGGCCGACGCTGGACGATGAATTGGGCTATCCCACCGAGTTCGTGCAGGCCGGGAGGCTCCAGGTTGCCGTGTCCGAAGCAGAGATGGACCGCTACTTGACCGAAAAGAAGGTTGGGGTCCGCTTCGGCGTGCACGTGGACGTACTGGATCCTCACGAAATAAAGGACATGGCGCCCTTTGTAACTGATAGAAACCTAGGCGGGATATTCTTCCCGAAGGGCGCTCACGCCAATCCCCAGCGCACCGTCCAGGCATTCGCGTGGGCTTTGCAGGACCGGGGCGGCACGCTGCTCCAGCATACGGCCGCCACGGGCTTCAAGCTCTCCGGCGACAGGATCGCGGCGGTTGAGACTACGGCCGGCACAATCGAGGCCGACACGGTGGTGTGCGCAGCCGGGCCGCAAACGGCGTTGTTCCTCGAAATGCTGGACGTTCGTGTGCCTCTCGCGACGGCGCGGGCAGAGATAATTGCCACTGCTCCGCTGGAGCCGCTCTTTGAGTGCGCGCTGGTGGGAAACGGCCTTTACGGTCGGCAAGCCAAGAAAGGCAATCTACTTTACGGCGGCGGGCCTCACGAGTGGATCGACGTAGACCTGACCGGCGATCCCGACAAGCCCAACACACCCCTCATTCGGAACATTGCCCGTCGGCTTGCCGACTTGTTCCCAGGGGTGGCGGACGTGCCCGTCATCCGCAGTTGGGCGGGTGTGATCGAGCAAGCCCCAGACTCTCTACCAATCATCGATGTGCTAGACCGGCCGAGCAACTTCGTGTTCGTCTCGGCTTCCGCGCACGGATTCGCCATCGTAGCGGCTACTGGCAGAGTCGTGAGCGACTTGGTTCTCCACGGTGAGACCAGTGTGGACATAAGTGGGCTGCGCATGGATAGATTCGGCACTGTTAGCCCCACCTGGCGGGAAGAACTTGGTTGGGTGCCGGCCCTACTATGAGTCAGAGGGACCTGAATTCCGCCACCAAGCCCGATAGAGGCAACGAACTCAAGCACAATTACAGCCCCGAGCATGCCGGAGACTCCCTTACTGATTTTGAGTCCATCAAACCCAGTACGAAACTCGAGTCTCTAAACCTCAATTGGCGAGAGAAGGACTTGCCGGAACGTGCAAGGACCAAGCATGTTCACCGGCTACACCCATACCTTGGGAAATTCGTTCCCCAATTGGTGGAAATCTTCCTCCGCAAGTTTGAGCCAATAACGGTGTGTGACCCATTCTGCGGGTCAGGCACAACGCTGGTCGAGGCAGCAGCCCTGGGCATCAACGCTATTGGGTGTGACATTTCAGAATTCAACACTCTCATGGCGCGAGTGAAGACTGGTAGGTATGACCTCGAGCTGCTTGAGCGCGAAGTGAATGACATTTTGGTCAGAGCGCTCTCTGTTTCTCAGTTGAGACTAATGGAGGATGCGGCGCCGTATAACTCAAACGACTATCTCGAAGCATGGTTTGCGCCAACTGCATTGACGTCGCTATTGTCCTACCGTGCCTTGATCGAGGACTACACCTACCAGGATGTACTCAAGCTGATTCTGTCACGCGCAGCAAGATCGGCGCGCCGCACAACTCACTTTGACCTTGACTTCCCGAAGTGCCCTCAAACTGAGCCCTATTATTGCTACAAGCACAGCCGGATCTGCACACCAACGGAGGATTCAGCTAAGTTCCTAAGACGATACAGCACAGACACGGTGAAGAGGATTAGCGAATACGCCGCCATAAGAAGGGACGTGGCGCTACTGACGATCACTGACGATGCCAGACGAGCTCAACTCCCAAAGTTTGACCTTGTGATTACTTCACCGCCATACGTTGGGTTGATCGACTACCATGAACAGCACAGATATGCGTATGAGCTCCTGGGTCTACCATGGAAGGCCGCCAACGAAATCGGCCCAGCACTCAAAGGAAGCTCTCTTAGGGCAAAGACTGAATATGTTGAGAACATGATTGAATCATTCCAAAACGTAAAGAAGAGCCTAACGAGAGGGGGGCGGATGGTTGTGATCGTGAATGACAAATCGGGACTGTATGACGAGATTCAAGAGCGAGTTGGGATGAGTCTTGAAACTAGACTGGAACGACATGTGAATAGAAGAACGGGAAGAAGGGCAGGAGCTTTCTTTGAGAGCATATTCGTTTGGGTAGCGGAAGAGTAGCTTTGGTGCAGCCGTCGACTCGAAATGCCGTGCATAGAATCCTACGTGAGTTTGCTCTCAGTCAGACTCCCAAACTAACAAAGTGGTCCCTTGAAGGCGTTAGGCAAGGCTATCCATTCCATCAGTTATTCTTTTCTGAAGAAGCCATTCTCGCGGCTAAGGTTGAGCGCAGCGTAGTTACAACCATGGGTGCAACACTTTACCCCGCGTTGGCCAAAGCCATCGCCGCAAGCCGCTTCAAGTGCGTGTTCACCAATCATGCAATCGAGGGACCGGTAAACGATGCGGCCATCAATATGATTGAGCAGATTGTGACCGAACTGCGCACACCGCCAAGCAAACGTCAGTCCCCTCGACGGCCTGAACATGACGCTGAGATGCGGGACATTCTCTTGTCGCGGGGAGGTGGGCTATCGAGCAGGTCTGTTACAGCCGATCTTTTCGTCGAGGACTTTGATCGGGGTCCCTTATTCATAGAACTGAAGAGCCCGCGCCCAAACTTGGACGTGGCAGCAGAGTCCAAGAGAAAAATACTCTATTACTTGACAATAATGAACAGGCGCGGGCAAGCAGACTCTAGAGCATTCTTGGGACTGACTTACAACCCCTACATCTACCGAGACAGTTACGGGCACACCTTCACGAAGCAAATCATGGACATGCGCAAGCAAGTGTTGATTGGCAGCGAATTGTGGGACTACCTTGGTGGGTCAGGCACGTACGAGGACTTACTCAATCTGATTGAGCAAGTTCGCATAGAGTTGCAGGGTCATGGCAGGGCGTAGGGCCTCAAATGGCCTCAAGCCTGAGGGAAAGCCAGTCGTCTTTGGAATTCAGGGGGAATCCTGTCGAATTCACGGTCAGTGGATTCCTTTGGCCAATTGAGCACGATGCAGATGAGAGCTAATATCCGCTTAGACCTCGATCACAGCCTTGGCGAAATAGACCCGCGCCTATTCAGCGGGTTTCTAGAGCACATGGGCAGGGCGGTGTATGAAGGGATATACGATCCCGGCAGTCCGCTGAGTGATGCCAACGGCTTTCGCACGGACGTGGGCGCTGCCTTGCGCACGCTTGGCATGCCGTACGTGCGGTATCCCGGGGGCAACTTCGTCAGCAACTATGACTGGCGGGACGGCATTGGTCCGCCGGAAGACCGGCCAGTGCGGCCGGACTTTGCCTGGCGGAGCATCGAACCGAACACATTTGGGGTCGATGAATTTGTCCGCTGGTGCCGGTGGCTGAATGCCGAACCCATGATGGCCGTCAATCTTGGCACGTTGGGGCCGCGGGAAGCCGCCGAGCTTGTCGAATACTGCAACTTGCCAGGCGGCACACAATGGTCTGACGCCAGGCGGCAACACGGCAACCATGAACCCCACCACATTGACCTCTGGTGCCTGGGCAACGAAATGGACGGCCCTTGGCAGGCAGGACACTGCACGGCAGAAGCCTACGCGGCCAAAGCCCAGCAGGCAGCTCGTCTCATGAAAGGCATCGATCCCAGTATTGAGCTCGTGGCCTGCGGCTCATCCGGCCGCTCCATGCCCACGTACCTTGAATGGGACCGCGTGGTGCTCGAAGCATGCTGGGAGGACGTTGAGTACATTTCCGCCCACCGGTACAGCCGCAATACCGAGGATGACAGCGCGTGGTTCCTGGCCGAAGGCGTGGAGATCGACCGCATTCTGGATGACTACGCCGGCCTGATCGCCTACGTGCGCGGCGTCAAGAAGAGCGACAAGCGCGTCTCCGTCGCTTTCGATGAATGGAACGTGTGGTACAAGAACAGGCAAACTGACGGCGGCTGGTCCCACGCTCCTCACCTGATCGAGGAAGTCTACAACCTGGAAGACGCCCTCGTATGCGCGCAATTCCTGAATAGCTTCCTTCGCCATGCCGACGTGGTGAAGATCGCCTGCATCGCGCAAATCGTAAACGTCATCGCGCCCATCCTCACGAGTCCCGACGGAATACTGATCCAGAGCATCTACTACCCGCTGCAGTTGTTTTCGCAGCACGCCAGGGGAGTGTCGCTTACGCCAGTCGTGGATGGCCCGACGTATACGGCCGGCGCCAGGGGTGAGGTGCCCGTGGTGGACGTTTCGGCGAGCTACGATCCTGCTAGCGGCGTCGTCAGCCTGTTCTTAGTAAACAGGAGCCTCTCGCAGAATATCGATGTGCAGGTCTCATTTGGCGCCCGCCGCGCAACGCCTAATCCCACGTCAACAGTGCTTACCGGCAACGATCCCAAGGCCCACAACACGTGGGAACAGCCGGACGTAGTTAAGCCGGCGCCGGGCAGCGCGAGCGTTGGCGCCGAGGGACTAGTGCACGTAAGGGCGCCTTCTCTAGGGCTAACTGTCGTGCACGTGCCGCTAGAGGGCGAAGGGAAGTAGCAATTGCGGCGTAGACCTTGCGGCAGGCGCCGTCCGTGTTGCCGAGGGTTCGCCGGTAGCTGGCGCCGAGTGCCGCATATTTCTGTTACTACGACCCCAACTGGGCAGGCGTAGGCGGGTACATGGGTATTCTGGATCCCCTGAGCGACTTGGCAAACTCCGGCTACTCCTGAAACCACGACGCCTGTTTGCTGTACAGGTCGGCGTACGTTCCGCCCAGCGCCATGAGTTGCCCATGGCTGCCCTCTTCGATGATCGTGCCGTTCTCCAGTACGACTATGCGGTCTGCCATGCGAACGGTGGAGAAGCGGTGACTAATCAAGATCGTGCTGCGGCCCTGGGTGAGTTCTCTGAACTTCTGATAGACCTCGAACTCCGCTTGCACATCCAGCGCGGACGTGGGCTCGTCCAGAACCAGGATTTGAGCATCCCGAAAGAAGGCCCGAGCCAGGGCTAGCTTCTGCCACTCGCCGATAGAAAGCTCCGCGCCATTCTCAAATTCCCTGCCAAGTTGACTGTCATAGCCTCTTGGCAGTCGCGCGATTACTTCAGCAGCGCCGCCCTGCTCGGCGGCTCTTGTGATTGCCGCACGATCCTCCGCGCGATCCAAGTTGGCAATGCCGATGTTCTGCGCCGCGGTGAGGTGAAATTGGGCATAGTCTTGGAAGACTGCGGTGATGTTCTTGCGCAGGTCATGTAGGTCAAACTCGCGCAAATCCACGCCATCCAGAGTCACGCTGCCCTGCGTGGGATCGTAGAGCCGGCAGAGGAGTTTCACCAGCGTCGTCTTACCGGCCCCATTGTGTCCGACCAAGGCCACACTCTCACCTGCTGCCACGTGAAAGCTCACGTCACGCAGCACCGCGCGATCTGTCCCTGGGTACACAAACGATACGTTGTTCAGCGCTATACCGGTATTGAGCGGGGCCGGAACGTGCCTGCCCGTTCCCTCCTTTACCGCCATTGGGGGCTCAAGATCGAGAAAGTCAAGCAGGTGAGAAACATGGAGTTGACACGTGTGTAGCGTACCGGCGAGTTGCAGCAGCCAGTAGAAGCTCTGCTGGACCAGAAAGATGACCCCAAGGTAGAGCACAAGGTCGCCGGCGCCTATCTCACCGAGAGCTGCGCGCCACACGGTATAAACGAGGACAGCGCCAGCCGTCGCGGGCGATGTCAAAGTAAGCAGCGTCACGATGCGCGCTTGACGGCGGCGGAAACTCTCGACGAGCTTGAAGGACTGCGCAAACACGTCACGATAGGCGTCGAGAAAGAAGCCGCCCAGCCCAAAGAGCCGCACTTCCTTGGCGGTCTCCTGGGTGGTGAGTACCTGCGCATAGTAATCCAGTTTTCGTTGGTAGGGAGCCTGTGAGCGGAAGACAGTGGTACTCTCCACACCGAGCCTCAAGCGAGCAACATACGAAGGAACAGTAGCGAGAAACACCAGTACCGCCGCGACCGGATGGAGCAGTGAAAGCGAGCCAAACAGGGTCACCACGACGACGAGGTACGAGAGTGCCTGCAGGGCGGTCATGAAGAGCCGCTGCGCCCACTGGTTCGCCGCGCGCGTGGCAGTCTGCACTCGGTCATAGAAATCTGGGGACTCAAACAGTGAAAGGTCCTGAATCGAAACGGCCTTCGCCATGAGCCGCGTTTGCAGCGCGAACTGCAAGCGATCAAGCTGGCCTGGCGTGACGATCTCAGCCGCCCACGTTGCGAGATAGCTGCTCATGCGAAAGGCAACGAGCAGCAGGGCCACAATGAGTGCCGACCGCACCTGCTGTGCAATAACGGCATCCACCAGGAACTTCATGAACCAGACGCTGAGCGGTTCGAGCAAGTGCTGCACGAGTGAGATTGCGATCATGACGACCGTGTATCTGGGCGCCGCACCAGCGAACAGCCGCATGCTGCGCGCTATCAAGCGGTATTCTCCCAAGATTTCCTTTAACTTGGCGACGCCGGCACTTGTCATGGTTACTAACTCAATAGAGGATCGGCTATAGATACCGTTGCACAAATCAATGTAGAGAAGCCGAGGATTGGTGGAGAGGTTGCCGGAATCCGCGAAGGGATTCCGCGATTCCGACGATATTCCGGGAAACCTCGATAGGAGCGCAGCGCACCCACACCACCCCTCGGTGAGCGCCTGCCATTTGCAAACCACCTCCCTCCCATGATACAGAAGAGATGCAATGGATTGAGGGCTGACAGTATGAGGATACGATGGCGAGACGCTTGACCATTCGCTGCGGTGGTGTGGAAGCCGTCGCGGAACTGAACAATTCGGCCACCGCTCAAGCCATTTGGGAGGCGTTGCCGATTGAGGGCAGCGCCAACGTGTGGGGCGAGGAAATCTACTTCCGCATCCCCGTGTCGCTCCCAGAAGACGACGCCCAGGAAGTCGTGGCGCTTGGCGATTTGGGCTACTGGCCGCCGGGCAACGCCTTCTGCATCTTCTATGGCCCAACGCCCATGAGCCGCGGCGCTGAGATCCGGCCGGCATCACCCGTGAACGTCTTTGGGAAAGTAGAAGGAGACGCAACGGTCTTCAAGCGCGTTTCCGGTGGTACGGCGGTGACCATCGAGAAAGACGCGGCAACTTAACCTAGTCCGCAATTGATTTTCAGGCGCAAGGAGACCACACTATGCCCTATGCATTGGAAGATGAATTTGGTGACATCATTGGCAAAGCCCGACGGGGCCTGGGCTTGAGCGTGGCTGACGTGGCCGGCCGGGTGGGTGTGACCTCAGTCGACGTCGAGAAGATGGAGGACTACACGCTCACGCCGGACCAGGCGACCATCAGCCGCCTGGCGGCCTTGCTGGCGTTGGAGGAAGACCGGCTTGGGGCAATTGCCCGAGAAGAATGGGAGCCGGAGCCCTGTGACTATGCGGCCGGCGCAGACATCGCTATTGAACGCTTCCTGGTGGAAGAATACAACGCCAATGTCTACCTGCTGCTGAATGGGAAGACGGACACTGCGGTCCTCATCGATGCCGGTGGGCTGGGTGAGGCTGTTGCCGAGCGCGTACGGCAGGCCGGCGTGCGCCTCCTGGCTATCTTGAACACCCACGGCCACGGCGACCACACTGAGGCCGCGAGCACAATCCGGCGGCGCACCGGAGCGGACATGTACCTCCACGCCGCCGACGTCTCTCTAGTCAAAGGTGACGTGGGCGGCGAACTTCGCGTCCTGCCCGGGGAAGATTCGCTAGCGCTGGAAGGCTTCGACGTGGAAATCGTGCCCACGCCCGGCCATACGGCGGGCAGCGTCACCTACGTGATTGGCAGCGCCGCGTTTCCGGGCGATACGTTGTTTGCGGGATCCATGGGCCGGTGCAGCTTGACCTATGCCGACATGCTGCAGACGATTCGCGAGCGTATCCTCACGCTGCCCGCCGCGACCAAGCTCCTCCCTGGGCACGGTCCGGCCACGACGGTGCGGGAAGAACGCGTGCACAACCCCTACTTCGGCTAGTTGCCCTGCGGCGCCGTTTGCGCGAGGGCGTGGCACACGTGCGCGGCGCGGCCGAGGCGCGCTGCCTGTGTGGTTGGCTGGCTGTTCTGCGGACCCACCCGCGCGCGTTGCTGGCATGTGCGCGGGCCTGTGGCCTTTCCCGCCGGAGGGTCCCATCCCACCGCATGCTACTTGCTGTGGGACGGCGGGCGTCTCGTCCGTCCGGCTGGAACAGGTGCGCATGACTGGGCGTGGGCCGATGTCCAGTCAGCCCGCCTTGAGCGCTTCGCCATGATGTGCCTCGCAGCCCCATCACAAGAATCGCATTGCCGCGCTGAACGCTGGCGCTCGCCCAATGTAGCCTTGCATACAAATTCCTGCCCGTAGGCATGGTATCCTCAGCTTGAGTGGCTGCTTAGCGTAGAAGTCCTCTCTTGAGGTCTCTACCGCGCGAGCGAGGGCGAACCATGCGAAACAACCATGCGCTGTCATCCAAAGCCGGAGATGCGCGCCCGCGTGAAATCAGTAGTCCAGGTTTGTACAACCGCACCCTCTCCTGCATCGCGAAGATAGAAATCTTCGCGGACCTTCTCCCTCAAGAGATCAGCGAACTCGACCATGCCGGCGCCACCGTGCACGTTAAGCGGGGGCGGGTAATCTTCACGCCTGAGCACGGCAATGAGGCGCTCTTTCTCATCAAAGAGGGACGTGTCCAGCTCTATCGCATCTCGTTCGACGGCCGCAAGCTGGTGCTCGCCATGCTGGGGCCTGACACATTCTTTGGCGAAATGCCGCTCTTTGGACAAGCGATGGGGGACACTGTAGCGGAGGCTGTCGACGACGTGTCGCTGTGTACGCTGGGGCGGGCAGAAGTAGAACGCATACTGCTCAGCTATCCACGGATCGGTCTGCGCCTCATCCAAGTGCTCAACGAGCGCCTCCAAGAAGCGGAGGAACGCTTGCACGAGAGCGCGTTCATGACCATGCCGGCGCGTATTGCCGCTCTCATCCTGCGCCTTGCCGAGGACTCAGATGAAGTTGTCGGATTCACCCATCAGGATTTTGCGGACATGCTGGGTGTCTACCGTGAGACCGTGACGGCGACGTTCCACAAATTGAAGCACGGCAATATGTTGGAGGTCGGCCGCAAACGCATTAGCGTGACCGACCGGCCGGGCCTGGAAGCTCTGACCCAGGGGATTCACGTTCATGGCAGTTAAGGAGATGGTTTCGCGGCATGGAATCTAGACGTAGAGGCTTGAGCAGACGCAACATCCTATTGGCGACCGGGGCCGCATCGATTGGAATCGCGGCGATTGCCGCGTGCGGGGAAATGGGTCAAGGCACCGTTGTGGAATCGGAAGATGCCGCGACGGCAGTGCCGGAGGCCGCTAGCCCGCAGCCGGCGCCGACGCTCGATCCGGATATTTCGTTCCCAACCCACGGTTGGCGTACGGACTTCACCAAGCACAGCGTGCCGTACAGCGAGATTTCATCCGGCGGTCCCGGCAAGGACGGCATCCCAGCCATCGACGAGCCGAACTTCATCAGCAACGAGGATGCCGAACGCTACCTCGATGACAAGGCGCCCGTCGTGTCAGTGGAAATCAACGGCGAAGCACGGGCCTATCCCATCGAAGTCCTGGTCTGGCACGAAATCGTCAACGACACGCTGGGCGGTGTGCCGGTAACGGTGACGTTTTGCCCGCTCTGCAATACCGCTATTGCCTTTGACCGGCGCTTGGACGGCACAAC
Organism: Chloroflexota bacterium; assembly: GCA_022824225.1. Taxonomy (GTDB): domain Bacteria; phylum Chloroflexota; class UBA11872; order VXOZ01; family VXOZ01; genus VXOZ01. The sequence continues at coordinate 38,190 of JAJEAH010000049.1, read as the reverse complement.
CTACGACTTTGGCGTGAGCGGCAACCTGCGCTACAGTGACTTGATCATGTACGACCGGCAGACCGAGAGTTGGTGGCAGCAGATCACGGGCGCCGCCATCGTGGGAGAACTCACCGGCAAGCGGCTGACACCCGTGCCGGCGGCCATGGTGTCGTTCGCCGACTTCCGTGCCACCCATCCGGAGGGTGTCGTACTTTCCCGCGATACCGGCTATCCCCGGTCCTACGGGTTCAATCCCTATCCTGGCTATGACGACATTAGCCGGTCGCCGTTCCTCTTCTTCGAGCCGGTGGACGGCAGGTTGCCCGCCATGGAACGAGTGGTAACGGTGTCCATCAATGGCGAAGACGCCGCGTATCCCTTCTCTGTCCTGGCAGAAGAGAAGGTGGTAGCGGATACGGTGGGCGGCGAGTCCATCGTGGTCTTCCACCAGCCCGGCACGGATTCGCCCTTTTCTCGCGGCAGCGACATCGGGTCGTCCAGCGCTTACTCTTCGGTCTTGGACGGCGCGGTACTGGAATTCAGCGTCACCGATGAGGGCGGGATCGTCGACTCCGAGACGAAGTCACAGTGGAACGTGCTGGGCAGCGCGACTGACGGCCCGTTGGCCGGAAAGCAACTCCAGCCGGTGGTAAGCGGCAATCACTTCTGGTTTGCGTGGGCGGTCTTCAAGCCGGAAACCCGGGTGTTCGGCCTGTAGCTGCAGCGCAACGGCCAGTGTTGGGCGGCTATTACATTGAGGTCGCGCCGGGCAAGATCGTGTGGACTTGGCCCGGGCAGCATGGCTGCGACACCTGAGCGCCACGGCAAACTAGCTGAAGCGCTTAGGGTCCCAGGAGGCTACCGGTCGAGACGACTGGCCGGTAAGAATGAGGTCGTTGATGATCTCTGCGGTAATTGGCGCTTGCTGTATGCCCAACTTGTGGTGGCCGACGGCGTAATAGTAACCGGCCAACTCTGAGGCGCCAACCAGTGGATAGCCGTCCGGGCTGAAGGGGCGGAAACCGGCCCAGACCTCATCTATTGTCGCCTCTGCCAGCGCGGGTATCGCGTGGATTGCGGCATGCACGATACCGTGAATCGCGCCCAGCGTATTGCGCCGGTCGTATCCCACCTTTTCCGTGGTGGCTCCCAGGACGATCCGGCCGCTCTTGCGCGGGATGATGATGTACTGGGGCAGGTTGATGAGATGGGTAAGGGCAACGGCATCCGCATGGACTGCCAACATCTGACCCCGCTCCGGCTGTACCGGTACGTGTTCCGGCGCGCCCGCCAGTGCCGCGCCCCAACTGCCGGCTGCATTGACCACGGCGCCCGCCGCAAAGTCTTGGCTGGCAGTGCGGACCCCCGTCACCGTCTTGCCTGTCACCTGCAGCGCATAGGCAACACAGCCGGTGAAGACATCCACCCCTGACTTGCGGGCGGCGGCGTCCAGCGCGCGCAACAGACGGCGGTTCTCGATGTTGGCGCAGGACGTAACCATGCCGAGGGTGACCGGCGCGGTGATCTCCGGTTGGCGCGCCCGCACTTCATCGGGACCGATGAACTCGCATCCCAAATTGGCGCCATCCAAATGCGCTTGTAGGGCGCGCACGTCGGCTTCCTCTGCCGCGTTAAAGGCGACGTGCAGCGCAGGATGACGAGTCGCTTCGGCGTCTATGCCGGTCTCATCCGCAAGCGCCGGCGCCAAGGCCAGGAGCATCTCGCTGCCTTCCACCCGCAACGCGAAGTCGGTGATGCTCTCGTAGGCGTAGGGACGGCTCATGAGCACGCCGGCGGACGCCCACGATGCTTCTTTGCCCACCTCGCTGCGCTCCAGCAGCGCCACCGTGCAACCGGCGGCGCGTAACGCGCGGGCGGCCATTAGGCCGATGATGCCCGCGCCGACGATGACGACGTCGTACGATTTCATGGCTTCCTCTTCCCTCTCTCAGACGCCAGGACGCCAGCCACTAGGCAACCGGCCCACGTTTGGGTCTATTCTACTGTAGTCGCGGGATCGCCTGCGCAGTTCTGTGGCTCTGTCGCTCTGCGTGACGCGTCTCGGAGAGGACTCGCTTTGCCCTTGTTTCACTCGACGCGCCCTGTGGGTTGGAGACGTGCCGGGGGCGGTGGGCTCCCCCCTTTTTGGGCGGGCATATGTGGCATAATCAAATTGCCGATAGAAGATTGACCCGAATCAGGCTACTCCACAAGAGGCCTATGTAAGAGACCATGGCGACGAAAGTCCTATTCGATACAGACATCGGCACCGACATCGACGACGCGGTGTGTCTTGCCTACTTGCTCGCCCAACCGGCGTGCGAGCTACTCGGCATTACGACGGTGAGCGGCGAGGCCCACAAGCGCGCCATGCTGGCGAGCGCGCTGTGCCGGGCGGCAGGTAAAGACATACCCATCTATCCTGGCGTGGAGGACCCGCTGCTCATCGCTCAGAAGCAACCCAAGGCCCAGCAAGCCGACGCTCTGGGCGGCTGGCCCCACAAAACGCAATTTCCTCAGGGAGAGGCCGTTGAGTTCCTGCGGCGCACAGTGCGGGACAATCCAGGAGAAGTCACCTTGCTGGCCGTGGGGCCGCTCACGAACCTTGGCCTGCTCTTTCGCGCCGACCCGGAGATTCCCCGCTTGCTGCGAAGCCTGGTGCTCATGTGCGGACAATTCTTCGGTCCCACGGCGGGACGCGGGCCCGTGGAGTGGAACGCGGGCTGCGATCCCCATGCCGCGGCTATCGTCTACGGCAGTTCTGTTGCCGCGCATCGTTCCCATGGGCTAGATGTAACGCTCCAGGTGCGCATGGCCGCGGCGGACGTGCGCGCTCGCTTCCAGGGACCCATCCTCGAACCGGTGGCGGCGTTTGCGGAAGTCTTCTTTCAACGTAGGGACGTGATCACGTTCCATGATCCCCTGGCCGCCGCTACGCTCTTCGATGATGAAATCTGTACGTTTGCCACCGGAAACGCCAGTGTGGAGCTAGAGGACTCGGAACGGTTGGGTTTCACCCATTGGCAACCAAATGACGGCAAGGGCCGCCACCGCGTGGCCCATACCGTGGACGTAGATCGGTTCTTTGCGCACTACTTTTCAGTATTTACATAAGGAGAAAGGCATGTTCCAAGGAAAGGTGCTCGCCATCTACACGGCCCCCGCCAAGCGCGAGCCCATGGTGGCGAATGAGGCAGTGCGGGTTGTGCCGGGCAAGGGCATTGAAGGCGACCGCTATTTTACCGGCAACGCCACCTACTCCGACCGGCCAGGCCCCCATCGCGAGATTACGTTGATTGAGATCGAGTCCATCGATGCGGTCGAGCGTGAAAACGGGTACCGGCTGGACCCGCAGAATTCCCGTCGCAACGTACTGGTTTCAGGCGTGCCGCTAAACCATTTGGTGGAACGAGAGTTCATGGTCGGCGACGTGCGCTTGCGGGGGATTCTGCTGTGCGAGCCGTGCGCAACTCTGGCCGAGACCAGCGGGCATACCCACATCATCAACCACCTCATGCATCGCGGCGGGCTGCGCGCCGAGATTTTGACGGAAGGTACGATAGACGTAGGCGCGGAGGTCGTGCCGGCCTAGCCACGGCGAAACTTCCAACATCGCCACGCTAGTAGTTTCAGCTTCTCTGCAAGTCACCGGCGTCTAAGTCCACCGGCACTTGCCGGAATCTCCTACTCAGACTTGTAGCCCAGCGTGCCGCCGCCGTCGGCATGGAGTTCCGTGCCGGTAACGAACGAGGCCTCGTCTGAGACCAAGAAGAGCGCGGCGTCGGCCATTTCTTCCGGCGATGAGATGTAGCCCAAGGGATGCCGCGCCGCTACGCTCGCACGCATGGCGTCCGGATCGGGCTGCATGTTGATGAAGCCTTCCATCAGCGGCGTGGTGACGCTGGCCGGGCACAACGTGTTGGCGCGAATGCCATAGGGAGCGCAGTCCAGCGCCAGCGCCTTCGTAAAGGCGATGACCGCGCCTTTCGAGGTGCAATAGGCGATGGAGTTGGGTTGCGCGTGCACGCCCACCATCGAAGCAACGTTGAGAATCACGCCCTTCGTGGCTTTCAACGCTGGCAGGGCGTACTTGCAGGTCCACAGCAGGCTCTTGACGTTGATGTCCATGATGCGGTCCCACTCATCTTCGGTGGTGCTTTCAACGTCTTTGTCCACAAAGATCGCCGCGTTGTTCACCAGTATGTGTAGTGCGCCAAGAGTGTGAGTCGTTTCCCGGACCATTGCGCGCACGTCGTCTTCCTGCGCTACGTCCGCCGCGAGGGCGAGCGCCCTACCGCCTGCCGCTTGTATTTCAGCGGCTACGGCGTCGGCTCCCGCCTTGTTGACGTCAACAACGGCAACGGCAGCCCCTTCCGCTGCGAAACGTCGTGCCGCCGCGGCGCCAATGCCGCTGCCGGCGCCGGTGATAAGGGCTACTCTGTCCTGCAGTCTCATCAATTCTCTCCCTTGCGCTAGGCATATCCATTATGTGGGGCGCGATTGGCCGGGACGGTGCGCGTTTGCCGTCTACTGCCCAATTATAGCGAGAGTCTTGCGTTGGCTCTCGGCCCGGCGGCAACGCCGCCGGCGACCGCGCGCCCGGCGTCCATTGACGGTCTCATGTCCAGACAGTAGCATGCAGTGAGAACTGCGCCGGTTTTGCCCTTGAGACGCCGGTCCATTGTTGCGGTGGTCCGGAATCGACTACCGGCAACCGGCAAAAGTCCTCGGCCCGCGCAGATGGGTTTCCGGTACTGGTGAAGATTCTTCCCCGCTCGGCCATGAGCGCAGTGCAGGCACTATGAGTGGCACGCTGGTTGTCGGACAATCGGGTGGATCGACGGCGACGCTGAGCGCGACGCTGGCAGGCGTGCTGGAGGCGGCGCAAGAGACTGCCGGCATTGACCGCGTCTACGGCATGTGCAACGGCATCGAAGGCCTGCTGGAAGAGCGTTTCATCGATCTCAGCGCCGCGTCTGACCGGCTTCGCGCCGCGCTGCGCCGGACTCCCGCTGCCGCCCTTGGCTCATGCCGCTATGCCTTGGCTGAAGCCGATGCCGAGCGTGCCTTGGACGTGCTGCGGGCCCACGACGTGCGCTACTTCATCTACATTGGCGGCAACGGTTCCGCGCTCACTGTGCAGTCGGTTAACCGCTGGTCGCGCGAAAGCGGCTATGACTTGCAGGCCATTGCCGTACCTAAGACCATCGACAATGACCTATGGGGCACCGACCATACTCCGGGCTATGGGAGCGTGGCGCGGTTCGCGGCGTTAGCGGCTATGGACGGCGGCGCCGATTCGTGGGCGCTGCGCTCCCACGACCAGGTGAAGATCCTAGAGACGTTCGGCAGGAATACCGGCTGGGTTACTGCCGCGACCGCGCTGGCCAAGACTGAAGAAAGCGATCCACCGCACCTCATCTACGTCCCCGAGCGGCCGCTCACCAAGGAGCGGTTCCTGCAGGACGTGCAGGATGTGTTTGACCGATACGGGTACGCCTTCGTGGCCGTGTGTGAAGGGCTGCGCCGTCCCGACGGCAGTCTGCTCTTTGCGTCGGAGCTAGCGGTGGACCAAGACGCCTTCGGCAGAGGGCAGCTCGGCGGCGTGAGCAGCATGCTATCGGAGTTGGTGGCGACCGAACTGGGCTTGAAGAGCCGCACCGACAAGCCCGGCACGATGCAGCGCGCATGCATTTCACTGGCCTCCAGCGTGGATCTGGCAGAGTCGTTTCAGGTGGGCGGAGTCGCCGTGGCCGCGGCCGCCGCCGGTGAGACGGGCAAGATGGTAACGCTGGAACGGGCGCCGGGCCCCGCCTATCGCGTTGCCACGGGTCTCATCGATGTAGACGAAGTCGCTGGCAAGGAACGCCCGTTACCCGATGCGTTCCTCAATAGGGCCGGGAACTTCGTCACGCCGGCATATCTGGATTACGTGCGACCGCTGCTGGGTGAGCCCCTGCCCAACTACGTGCGCTTCCGGGCCGCGACCGTGGCAAAACGCGTCGAGGAAAGTCACCCCAGTGCCTAGCAGCTTCCCGGCAACGTCCGGCGGCCCTTCACCCAGGCGGAGTCCCCCTGTGAGGAGCGCCACCACGCCGTGAAAGCAATTCGCTTCCTGGCACGGCCCGCGGCCGGCATGCCGCGCGCCGTAGTCATCTTGAGCCTGGGCTTCTTCTTTGTCTTCATGGGCGCCAGCGCCTTCCAGCAATTTCTCATTCCCTATCTTACGGACAAGGGCGTCACAAACGCATTCCAGGCTTCGACCGTGCTGGCGGTAGTCTACATCTCGTTCCTGGTCTGGCGGGCAGTGGTGGCGTACACCCTCTACTACCTGGGCGAATACTGGAGCACGGTCTTGGGTGCGGCGACCTATTCGCTCTTTGCCGTTGGCGCCTTTGTCTTGGACCGCTTCGAATTGTTGCTCATCGCCGCGGCCCTATGGGGCTGGGGCGCGGCCGCCATGTGGATTTCCAGTACGACGCAACTTCTGGACGTTACTGCGAACACGCACTATGGGCGCGCCAGCGGCTTGCTCTACACCGCGACCACCGCCGGACAAGCCATTGGCGTGCTGTTCTTAGGCGCTCTCATGACCGTAACCAACGTGGAGTTCGGCCCACCGGTGGCGGCAGTCATCACGGCCTTTGGCGTAGCGATATTTCTCCTATTGCCCTATCAACACACCAAGCGGGTGAAGCCCCGCTTGGCGCCGATCTTTCGCGTGCTGACGGTGCCCCGCACCGGACTGGCCGCGTTGTTTCTCTTCTTGTCATCCCTCGCGTTTGGGTTGATTCTGGGGAGTTTCAGCCAGATCATCGGCAGCGGCCAGGGGCACGGCGCGCTGGCCCTCATCACGGCCGGTTATTGGATCACCCGCATCTTTGGCAGCTATATCGGCGGTTTCATTGCCGATTGGCTGGGCCGTGAACACGTGCTCATACTCTCGTTCGGCCTCGCCGGCGTGGGACTGCTGCTGCCGGCGCTCTTTGGCGGTATGGTTGCCATGAGTATCGCCGCGCTGGCCATGGGTTTGCTCAATAGCACCGTGCCGGTTGCGACAAATGCCATGATCGGCGACCTTACGACGTTCAGCAATCGCCATTTGGCCATCGCGTCGCTGTTCGTGTGGCGTGACCTGGGGGTCGGCATCGCAATTTTGGCCGGAGCCGCCATCATCACCACCGTCGGCAGTGAGCAGTTACTCTTCGGCGCTTTTGGCGTCGCGTTCCTGGCGTCGGCGGGCTTTGCCAATTGGCTGCGGGGACAACCGATTGCCAAGATGGCATGACGGTTGTGCCAGGGCCCATGCGGGGCTGCGGGCACGCAATCGCGCGGGCTCAGGTTGTGGCGGCGCCAGCGCCATGAGAGTGAAGCTCTAACGCCCAACTGGGCCAAGAAAGCAAAACAGAACGGCCCCTACGGACCGCTCTGCTTTTCCGGCGAACCTCGTCGGTCTGGCGCAACCACGAACGCAGCGAACGAGGCCTTCCGCCTACCGCCTAGTCCTTTTTCGATGAGGAGGACTTTGCATCCCCACCTGACTTTTCGCCCGCGGTACCTGCCGCTTTGGCTGCCTGGCCATCCTTGGCAGCCGGTTCCTTTGGCTTGGGGCTGCCGTTGCTCTCGCTCTTGCCTTCGTTCTTGCGATTGTCGGTGATGTACCAACCGCTGCCTTTGAAGATGACGCTCGCGGGATGAAACACCTTGTGCACGGCGCCAGCGCACTCTGGGCAGCTAGTCACCGGAGGGTCGCTAAAGCGCTGCTGCCGCTCAAATCGATGGCTACAGTCGTCGCATTCATATTCGTACAACGGCATTTAACTCACACACCTCCGGGATCCGGATCGCAAATCGTAGCGTAGCTCTTCAGTCTCGCGCCCCTCATATGCGCAGAAACGGCGCGCCGGACGCGCCCACACACTAACTACCAAGTATACCACCCATTCCCCGGCTCAGTTTTGCGCGTCAAGATGCTTCCGGCAAGTGTAGAACCAGCGTTTCCAGCGCCAGCCGGGCATTCACATTGGCGCGCACCCACTCGCGGGTCTCTTCGATGCGCTGGAGTGCGCGCACGATTTCCTGGGGCGAAATGTCAAAGCTGAGTTCGCCGCCCAAGACGTGCGTGTCTTCACCGGCGCTGTCCGTTACGCCCAGTTGCTGGAATAAGAGCGCCCGCCACCACTCGCTCCACAGTTCGAACAAGCGTTCATGATCGGAGACATCGTCGAGCAGCCGTTCCACGGCCGCAATTCGTGCGGCGCGGTCGGTCTGTAGCATGTCAATGAGCGCGCTCACCATGGCCTCTTCCTGCTCGCGCAGTTCCGGCTCCGTGCTTGCCTGCAAGGCCCACCCCAAGCGGCCCAAGCTTGCCGCGGCGAGGAACGCCGCTTCGCGGGCCGGCACGCCGCGTTCGCCGAGGACAGACCGCACCAACGAAATGGGCAGCGCGGTCAGTCGCCACGCCTGGCATCGCGACACGAGAGTCTGGGGCAATAGGCTCGTGCTGGTTGTCGTAAGCGCCAGGGTATTGTGGTCGGGTGGCTCTTCGAGCGTCTTGAGCAGGCGTTGGCCCGCCTCAGGTTGCAGCAGGTGGGCATCGAAGATGAGGGAGACGCGTTGGGAGGCTTGATAGGGCCGCAGCGCGATGGCGCGCTGCAGTGCAGCCACCTGGTCCATGCGAATTGTCTTGCGCCCCTCCTCGATCTCGACGAGGTGCAGATCGGGATGTTGCCGCCGTTGCACCGCCGCGCACTGGCGGCACTCCCAGCACGGGTCGCCCCGCTCAGCATCGCAGAGCAAGGCGGCCGCGAGGTCCAGGGCGAGGGTGCGTTTGCCAATCGACTGGGGCCCGGCAAAGAGCACGGCGTGGCTGAGAGACTGCTGGGCAATGGCCCGCGCCAGATACTGGCGCACGCGGTCGTGCCCTACGGTTTGCCACATACCGCATACTCCCTAGGCGCAATGGAGTTGCGCTAACAGTTCCGCCCAGTTCGCCGACCGCTGCGCATCTCTTACGTAGCCATTCAGGATCTGTTCATAGCCTTGTGCGTTGTAGGTTCCTTCGGGGCCCCAGAGGCCTTCCCATAGCGCCGCTTGCGTGCGTAAGCCGTCCGTCATTAGCCGCTCGCACGTTGCGCGGGTATGTTCAAAAGGCACGGGCGAGAGGGACTGGGCGTGCAAGTACGTGGCCAAATGAGCAAGAACGGCCGCCACAGCCTCGTAGCGCACGTCCGCCAATGCCGGGTTAAGATAAATGTGCACCCACGTGCCTACGCGCACTGCGGCTATGTCTAGCAGGTCCGGCGCGTACCCAACGATTGCGCCGTCCAGTCGCGGCGCCAAGTATGCGGTTTCCGGCTGGGTAGCAAGCAAGGCGCGGGCATCTGCGATCTGCTTGTCGCTCGGCCTATGGAAGGGATTCGGCTCCGGCCGGAACGCGTCCAACGGAATGAGGTTCGCTTCTTTGAAGAGGTCGCCGGCAAATACCTGCGTTACCGTGCCGGGTGCGGGCTGGCCGGGCACGCTCTCAACCCAGTATTGAAATGCCGCCCGTTGAAAGCGCTGGACGATGAATGGCCCAGTGCGCTCGGGCCGAGACATGGGAAGGCCGTAGAGTAGGATGGAGTACTCCAGATTGCCCGGGTGCAGAGGATTTTGCAGAAAGCTCTGGTAAATGTCAGGATTCGATAGCCAGGAAAGGCGAATAGCGCGCGACTCGCGAAATGTGGCGCCGCCGTCATCTTGAATGGCTCCGGGTATGCCGCGGTCAAGCAGCCATTGGGCCAGTCCCTCGTTATCCAAGATCTCGAATACGTTGGCCACGGATACCTGGCGGCTGGAGCGGTGCCAGACCAATACCGCGCGCTGCAGCACCAAGTACATGTCCCCGGTTTCCTCATCGACGAATGGGGCGGCCAGGGGATAGCCTAACGCGCGGTTGCCGCCCAAATCCTGGAACGTCGTATAGAATTGGGGCCCGTCGGCGATGTCGGCGATGACGTAACCAAAGCCCTCGCCGTAACCCGCTGCCTGGCTAAAGAAAGCTTGGTTGACGTGTTCGTCCGCCGTGGGAGCGCCCACGTTCGCCGCGGCCAGGCTCGGAGTCCCACAGGGAAAAAGGAGCGCGAGGGTGAGGATGACGCCGCCGACGCGCAGCAGCAAGCCGCTACGCGCCGAATGAATTCTTGGCATTGGGATCATCGTTGAAGACTACGCCCAGCAGGTGGGCATCGATTTGCGCCAGCATGGCCTTGGCGCGCCGGATGTGCTCGCGTTTGGTCCGGTTTGCGCGCACTACCAGCAGAACGCCGTCCACCCAGCGGGCCAAGGAGGCAGCGTCCGCTGCCATGAGGAGTGAAGGCGTATCGATGAGTACGTGGTCGTTGCGGCTGGCCAGCTTGGCAATCAAGTCCGCCATGCGTTGCGACGCCAGAAGCTCGGGAGCGTGCTCCGGTATGTTGCCCGCGGTTAACAGTTTTAGCCCGGCGGCGCCGCAGTCTTCTTGAAAGTGGGGGCCGTCGCCACTGCTCAGATAGTCCGCCAGTCCGGGTTGCTGGGTAACGTCGAAGGCGGTATGGAGGCTGGGCGTACGCAGATTGGCATCGAGCAATGCGACGCGCAGACCCATCTGCGCCAACGCGACGGCCAGATTAGCGCAAACCAGGCTCTTGCCTTCTTGCGGGCCGGCGCTGGTTACCAGTACTGCCTTCTGCGCATGTTCTTCCGCCTGAAACCGAATCGTCGTACGCAGTGCCCGGAACGCTTCCGCGGCGGGACTCATGGCTGCGCGCAATGTTGGGAGTGGTACGGAAGGTGCGCTCATAGATTCTATCGCCTCATCGATCACGCCGGGGCACAGTACTTAGTTCGTTCGGTCGCCGGATTGGGCGTCTGGCCTACCCACTGCAGGAATGCACGCCAAGATCGGCGCGCCAAGCAAGAGTTCGGCCTCTTCCCGCAGGCGGAGCCGGCCGTCGAGAAACTCAAGCGCCAACGCCAGCACCGCGCCGGCAAGCGCCCCCAACACCAGCGCTACGGCCACATTGAAGCGGGGCCGAGGACTGATTTGCGCTGCGCTGCTCGCCCTGTCGAGCACCCGGGCGCGCAAGAATATGTCGCCGCCCGGCCCGCTGCTCTCCTCCAATTCCGCGAGGCGCGCCAGTTCCTCGGCAAACCCATTGGCCACGTGGACGGCTTGTTCCGCCGACGCGCTTTCGGACTGGATGATGACCTTGTAGCTGGCCGGGACGATAACCATGCGCAGGCCGCTCAGGACGTTTCCAGGTGGCACGTCGAGCTGTTTTGCGTCTACGACACGCTGCGCCACTTCCCATGTCTTCACCCGGTCGACGTACGTGTTCATCAGGCGTTCCACTGCCTGGATAGTCCAGTAGTCGATAACATTCGGGGTGACAAGCACGCTTACGCCGGCTTGGTAGACGGGTTGTTGGCGACTGCTATAGAAGTACGCTGATAGGGCAGCCGCGACCGCCAGCACAAGCACAATCCAGAAGCGCCGCCGCACGACGCCGGTATAGTCACGCAGTCGAATGGTAGCGATTTCAAGCATGTGTAATTTCCTGCAACAACCTCGCCTACGACTTGTGCGGTACGGCCTGGGCGGTGTTTGCTTCGGGTTCCGATACCGGCGGGATCGCAACGAGGACTGGCAGTCGCAACGTCTCCTCCAGGTCTTCTCGCGATCGACACAGGCCTGACATAACTTCGAGCAGGAATGCGAAGCCGGTAATGAGCAGAAACGCGACGGCTGTGCGGGTGATGATATCGAGTCCCAGCCGCGCTAGGGACGTAGCTTCCGGCTCACTGGCCGGATCAACTACCTGTATGCTGATGTAGCCGTCCCGGACCAAAGCCGACAGGTCCGCGGCTCTCGTCTCGAAGATGTTCTCCGCGGCGTCGGCCATCGCAAGGGCAACTAGCGGTTCGGAGTTGGTGAACGTCAACTCCAGCAGGCGCTGCTGCCGGTCCGTGTGCAGAGAGTCCGCAATCTCCTTCGGCGCCAGAACGATATCGTAGCGTTCCCTCAGGATCGCGGCGATGTGGCCGGCGAACGCCAGGCCCTGCACGATTTCGTCAAAGTCCTCGACATTCCACTGCGCCATGAGTTGGCGGTAGTATTCCGGCGAATAGTAGGCGTCGCCTTGCTCGTTCGCCGCCGGAGGCACCGGCTGTACGTGCAATCGCACTGAAGACTCGTAGGCGTTCGGCCATAGCAGCGCCAGGAGCACACTGCCTAAGAATGCCACGATGGTGACGCTCAGGATGAGCAGTTTCCGGGCGCTGAGAATTCTAAGGTAGAACTGAATGGTCATGGGTAGCTTGATTATTCAGAGAGGTCTTATCCATCATAGCAGATTGGGCGGATTTCCCTGGCTCTCCGCCGCATCCATGCCGCGGCTGCCCTCCGCGGGGTTCGCCGTGCTCGCGACGAATGCCGCGAGCTTTTCCTTGAAAACTGCGGTATCGAACGTGGCGGCATGGTTGACAATGTCGTCGCTGTTGAAAGTGACGGCACGGAAGCGTTCGACGGCGGCACAGAGCGCCTCCACCGTGCGCTCTGTGAAGAACACGCCGGTCTTGCCGTCCAAAACGGTATCGAGCGCTCCCCCGGCGGCATAGGCAATGACGGGCCGACCCGACGCCTGAGTTTCCACGGGCACGAGGCCGAAGTCTTCTTCTCCCGGAAAGATGAGCGCCTGGCACCGGGCAAAGTGGCGCCGCCGTTCCTCGTCTGAGACATAGCCTAAGAACCGGATGTTGGGCTGTGCCATGGACTCCAAGCGCGTGCGGTCGCGGCCCTCGCCAATGATGCGCAGCGGCAAGCCGAGCCGGTTAAATGCCTGGATTGCCAAATCGACCCGCTTGTACGGTACCAACCGGGAAACCACAAGAAAATAGTCCTCAACGTCCCGCATGGGCGCAAACTGGGTGGTGTCCACCGGCGGAAAGAGGACAGCGGCCTCGCGCCGGTAGAATTTCCGGATGCGGGAAGCCACCGCCCTGGATATTGCAACGAAGTCGTCCACACGGGCGCTGCTGGCCACGTCCCACGTGCGCGTGCGGGTGAGCAGCGGCGGCAACAACTTGCGGGCTACCCAGCCGATTCGTTCGCCGGCAAGATACTCGTGGGTGTTCCAGGCAAAGCGCATGGGCGAGAGACAATAGCAGATATGGCGCGAGTCTTCGCGAGTGATAACCCCTTTGCACCACGCGCTGCTATTGCTGATCACAATATCGTACTGGCGGAGATCCAGGTCCTCGAACGCTACCGGATAGAATGGCAGCAGCCTTTGGTGGCGCGGGTAGCGCGTAAACGGGCCGAACCGCTGTAGAATCGTCGTGCGAATGTCCAGATCGCGGAATGCCGGCGGCATGTCTTCCGGTCGATAGAACGAGGTGTAGATGGGCGCGCCCGGAAAGATCTCGTGCAGCGTGAGCAGCACGTTCTCCGCGCCGCCCATCTGGTTGAGATAGTCATGTACGAGTGCGACTCGCATCGTGGGAGCCTGGCCTTTACCCGCTATCGCTCTGCTCAATACGCCCCGCGCCGGGCCACAACCGCCGGAATGGTGCGGATAATGAGATTAATGTCAAGACCGAGCGACCAATTGTCAATGTAGTAGATGTCCATCATTACCATTTCTTCGAACGGCACGTTACTCCGTCCGTTCACTTGCCACAGTCCGGTGAGGCCGGGTTTGACGATCAACCGCTTCTTCTGCCACTCCTCATACTGTTCTACCTCTTCCGCCAGCGGCGCGCGGGGACCCACCAGGCTCATGTCGCCCCGCAGGATATTCCAGAACTGCGGCAACTCATCCAGAGACAGCCGGCGCAGCCACGCGCCGATGCGGGTGCGCCGTGGATCGTTTGCCATCTTGAAGAGCGGGCCGTCAGCCTGGTTGTGTTCCGCAAGCGTGTCCCGCATCTGGTCCGCGTCCTCGCGCATGGAGCGGAATTTAACCATGCGGAAGGGCTTCCCATGATGGCCCACACGTTCCGATGAGTAGAACGCAGGTCCTCGCGACTCGATTCTCACGGCAAGGGAGATCAAGAGGAAAGCAGGACTGCCGATCACCAATACCGCGAGAGAAAGGGTGACATCCAGCAGCCGCTTGAGAAAGAAGTCCCAGCCCACGATGCCGCCGTCCCGGAGCCCGATGATGGGGATGCCCCCGATGGAGTCCAAGTCCACGGTATTGAGTTGGATTTCGAATAGGTCGGGTACCAAGTAGAATCCGACCCGCTGCTGCTTGCACTGGTCTATGATGTCGGCGATGCTGCGGTGTTCGGTCGCTGGCAAGGCGATAATGACGTGATCTACGCCCTGGGCCTGCACAACCTGGGCAAGCCGATCGACGGGGCCAAGCACTTTGATACGACCGAAATGCGCGCCGCGGGAGAAATGGTCGTCATCCAGAAAGCCAACGAGCCGGTACCCCAAGCCGGGCTGGGTCACCACTTGTTGCATAATCATCTTGCCGTGCATGCCGCCGCCCACGACCACAAGCTGGTCTAGCAAGCGTCCGCGCCGGCGCAGCATATCCACCACGAAACGCAGCAACAAGCGGCTGGCGCCTACGATGGCCGGCGTACTGAGCCAGAGCAGGATGAACATGCCGCGTGAGTAGCCGGCGTAGCCGGCCGGCCGCCACAAGAAAAACACAGCGGTCAGGAAGAATGCCGCCAGGGTCGCGCCGAGAAAGATGCGGCCAAGTTCCTCTACCAGGCCCGTTGTGCGGCGCAGTCGATAGACGCGCGTGATTTGAAAGGCAATGAACACAAGCGTGACATGCGCAAAGAGGACAGGCCGATAGACGGAGAATTCCTGGCGCTGGAATTCCGTCAGGTCCGGCCCGATGCCCAATTCATACCGCAACCACCAGGATACGAAGGTGGCAACACCGGCCAATGCCAGGTCAAGGAAGAACACCAGCACGTGGGCGGTTACGCGGTTCCGTCGTCTTACTTTGGGTGGCGAGACCATGGGAGCAATCATAGTTTATTCGCCTACGGCGGGTGGGAGCCAAGAGCTTCATAGAGTTGCAGGCAGACGCCCACGGAATCCGACCATGTGAAGCGAGCCGCTTGCGTCAGGCCGCGCTCGCGCATGGAGTCGGCGAGCGCACGATCGGTAAGCACCTGCGTGACGGCGCAGGCGAGCTCTTGCTCCGACCGCGGGGGAACAAGCAGGCCCGCAGCGCCCGCCACTTCCGGCATGGAGGACGTATTCGACGCGATTACGGGCGTGCCCGCGGCCATGGCTTCCAGCAGCGGATAGCCGAATCCCTCATAGGATGATGGATACACGAGCAGGTCTGCGCAGCTATACCACATCGGCAGTTCCTCGCGCGCCACGTAACCAGGCTCCAGCAACCGGTCGCCAATTCCCGCGGCCAAGATGGCGTCCCCTATAGGCTGGGTCATCCAACCCCTGGCGCCGACCAAGACCAAGCGATGCGGCAGGCGTTCTTGGCGCACCACAGTTCCAAATGCCCGGATCAGCACGTCCACGTTCTTGCGTGGCTCCAGCGTGCCCACATAGAGCACGTAGCCGCCGGTCAGGCCCTTGCTCTCGCGAAACGCTTTTCGTTCGCTCTCTGAGCAGGGCTTGAAATCCGGGTCAGCCGCCGAGTAGACGACGCTCACTCGTTCTGGCGGCACTGACAGCATTGCAATGACATCAGCGCGCGTACTGGCGGAAACCGCAATCACGGCGCCGGCGCGCTGGGCAGATAGACGTGTAAAGAGCTTGAGATAGCGTTGCTTCAGGCGGGGAAAGAGCTTGGGATAGCGTAAGAACGCAAGGTCGTGAACGGTCACAACCGTAGCGCAGGCTGCCGCCATAGGGATCACGTTCAAAGGGCAGTGCAGCACATCCAGTTTACCACCCGTGGTGTGCCACGCCAAGACGGTCTGCTCCCACAAAATGCGCAGCGCCGGTCGCGCCGTGGGGAAGCGGCTGGAAACGATGTGCGGCGCATTGCGGGTGCGCTCTTGCCACGTTGGCATCAAGTGGTTGGTGAAGAGCGTATAGCGGTTGGCGCTATCGACATCGAGCAGGTGGGTCGACAACTGCCGGATATAGTGGCTGACGCCGGCGTTGCGGTAGTCGTGGGAGGTGAAGAGCTTGAGGGCATTGATCCCGATTTCCATGTCCTAAACCCTAGTCACTCGCTCCTCGCGACCACAAGTCAGCGCCACCTACCCATTGTAGCGCGCAGCCTGACGACCTGCTTTGGGCAGGGCGGCGCCGACTGCCGCGCTCAGGCCGCTGAGGGACCCGGCCTTACTAACACGGCCCCACGTTCCCACGAGGCAACGCCAGCGCGCAGCCCGCGCCACTCCTGCCGTGCGACCGGAGGGACTCCTTCCACTATTTTGACCGCATCATCGGGGCTCTTGGCAGGACGGTCGCGCCAACATGAATTGCGCCCCGGCTTCGTGCTAGCATGTGGGCACACATTTCATGCGCCATTCTGTGAGGAGCGAATGCACCATGCGTCTTGGTATCGTGACGTACAACATCGCGGCTGATTGGGACATACCGGCAATTCTTGCCAACTGCGAGGCCGCGGGCATTGGCGGGGTGGAGTTGCGCACCACCCACGCCCACGGTGTGGAACCCACGCTTTCTGCCCAGCAACGGCGTGAGGTACGGCAGCGTTTCGCGGACTCGCCTGTCAGCATCATTGGGCTGGGTACCACGTGTGAGTTTCATGCGGTTGATCAGGGCACGGTGCGGGAGAACATCGAGACCGCAAGAGAGTTCGCCCAACTTGCCCACGACGTGGGCGCCGCGGGCATCAAAGTACGTCCCAACGGCTTGCAAGTGGAGGCCGGCGTGGCAAGAGAGCAGACCTTGGCGCAAATCGGCAGGGCGTTGAGCGAGGTCGGCAAGGCGGCCGGCGATCTCAACGTGGAAGTCTGGCTGGAAATGCACGGGCGAGACACGGCCGAACCGCCCAATGTGCGGGAGATCATGGACAACGCCGAACACCCCAATGCCCTCCTCTGCTGGAACTCGAACCCGCAGGACGTGACAGACGGCTCAGTCGCCGCGAGCTACGCGTTGGTGCGCGACCGCATTCGCCACATTCACATAAACCGGCTTCACAGCGGCTATCCCTATCGCGAGTTGTTCGGCCTGCTCGCCGAGGACGGCTATGCGGGATGGCTCTGCGCTGAGATTCAGGAGTCTTCCGATCCTGTAGAATTGCTGCGGTACTACGGCGCGCTCGTCGATGCGCTGCAAGCGTAGCTGCGGATTCCGTGCTGGTTTCCGCGTTAGGGCACTGTGCCGCCGGGCCGTGAAAGCGGTATAATTGGTTGTGGTGTCGCCTATTTTGGTGCGGTCTGATTGCCAGTAGCGGCCGACTGGCGTCTGGCTGGAGTCGCACTGCCGACCAGCAGTGAAGTCGACTTTGTTCGACCCAGCAAGGCGGCGCGTCGTACGAAACAAGACGTCTACGTTTGCGAGGAATCCATGGCGAGGAAGAGGCGAAAGTCAAACAGCCGACGGAGTAGGCAATCGCGTTCCCGCAAGTCCGTCCGGCGGCCAAACCAGGCTGGCAGCGCCGCGGACGTTCGGGAGGCAGCATCCGCACCCGCGACGACGGATACACCTGAATCTCGTCCCTCAGCCCCTGCCGAATCCCCTCCGGCCCCAGACAGCGCGCCTGCCGTGGCTTTAGCGCCGGTGGCGTCGACCCCGGCCAAGATGGCATGGCCAACGCGCCGCAAACGCTCGCATCTGGTGGAACTTCCCGTCCAGGAACTCGACCACGTGCGCGGCGATCTGGCCCGCATCGGCCTGCTCTCGCTGGGCATGTTGATCGTGCTGGTAGTGCTTACCTTCGTGCTGCAATGAGAGTCTGCCGTCCAATTGCCGCCCCTGCCCCTCACGCGGTACGTCCAGTGGCAGAGCCGCCCGAGACTCATTCGCAGGTAGCCTCGTGGTGGAATCATGTTTGAGCAAGGCACCACATTCTCGCAAATCATCGGCACGTCACTGGCGAGCTTTCTGCTGGCGCTGCTCTTCTTGCGCATCTACCTGCCGTTTGCGCCCAAGCGGCCCGGGCAGACCATTGGCAGAGTTAGGCTTGGCCTCCGCGAGAAGGTCCTCGTCTTTCGGCCCACGCTCATTCCCCTGCTGTTGCTGCTCTTCGTCAACCAAATCCCGGTAGAGGGTATCCAATTCTCTTTCATGTTGCCGGGCACTGAGTTGATGATCATGATCGCCGTGCTTGCTGCGGCCTTTATCCCGATTTCGTACATCTTCACCACAGAAGGGTATACGCTCAGCAACGGCCAGACGCACAAGTGGGAGAGCTTTCGCCGCTACGAAGTGGCAAACGGCGTCGCTACCCTGGAAGGCAAGGGCGAGCGGCCGACCAAGCAGAAGCTCTACATTCCCTCCGAAAAAGAAAACGCCGTGCAGACAGTTCTGAAGCGTTTCGTCGGCTAGACGTCCATTCGCCGCCGGAATGGGCGGCGGTCATGCTGGCGCTCTTGGCGGCGCGTCGTCCGTGGCGCACAGAAAGGCGGGTGAAGCGATGCGGCGGAAATCGCCTCCACATGACTCGCCTCCCTCGCTTCTGCCTGAGCCTGCCGCGTCCGCTGGCCGTACTCCCCATCCTCCCGCATCCACTCCCGAGGATGCCGCGCCGTTGGCGACGCGCATGCGTCCCCGCACGCTGGATGAGTATGTGGGACAAGCCCATTTGCTGGGAGCAAAGGGCGTGCTACGTCAGGCAATCGCTCTGGACCGTATCCCGTCCATGGTGCTCTGGGGGCCTCCCGGCTCCGGCAAGACCTCCTTGGCCGCCATCATCGGCCGGACCGCCAAAGCGAAGATTGCCGGTCTGAGCGCTGTGAGCGCCGGTGTGGCCGACTTGCGCAAGGTAGTCGAGGAAGCCCAGACGCGGCTGGACCTCACGGGCCAGCGCACAATTCTCTTCATCGATGAGATACACCGGTTCTCCAAGAGCCAGCAAGACGCCATCCTGCCCTTCGTAGAGGACGGCACGGTGACGCTCATTGGCGCCACTACGGAAAACCCGTCCTTCGAAGTCAATGCGCCCCTGCTGTCGCGCACGCGAGTCTACAAGCTGGAGCCCCTCACCAACGCCGAAGTGCTGACTCTCGTCGAGCGCAGTTTGGGTGACACGGCCCGCGGTCTTGGCGAGCAACGGGTGACAGTGCAGCCGGAGGCGCTCTCGTTCCTGGCGCGCATGGCCGACGGCGATGCCCGGGTTGCGTTGAACGCGCTAGAACTCGCCGCGACGCTTGTCGCGCCTGACGACTCCGGCCGTCGCTGCGTCACCCAGGACGACATGGTCAAGGCGCTGCAACGGCGCGTGCTGCCCCACGACAAGCACGGCGACTTTCACTACGATCTCATTTCGGCCTTCATCAAGAGCGTGCGCGGCAGCGATCCCGATGCCGCGGTCTATTGGCTCGCGCGGATGTTAGAGGGCGGCGAGGACCCTTTGTTTGTGGTGCGGCGTATGGTTATCCTCGCTTCTGAGGATATTGGCCTGGCCGACCCGCAGGCGCTCAGCGTTGCCGTGGCGGCGCAACAGGCCGTGCACTTCATCGGCATGCCCGAGGGCCTCTTTCCATTGACCCAGGCGGCTCTCTACCTCGCCGCGGCGCCAAAGAGCAATTCGGCGTTGCGCGCCTATGCCGCCGCCAAGGATGCAGTGCAGGAAACGGGCAATCGCAGCGTGCCCCTGCATCTGCGCAACGCGCCCACTGGCCTGATGGCGGCGTTTGGGCACGGGAAAGACTACCAGTATCCCCATTCGTTCGAAGGCAACTGGGTAGAGGAAACCTACATGCCTCAAGAACTGCAGGGCAGGCGGTTCTACGAGCCGGGCACCCAGGGCTTTGAGCGCGAGTTGGCTGAGCGCCTTGAGCGGCGCGCAACGGGTCAGGCCGCGAAAGGGCAAGATGCCTCACCGGAGACTGACGAGCCGCCAGAGTCATCTGAAACGTAGTCAGCGCACTCACGACCCGGCGTCCAGTGCGACCGGTGCTCGCTCTGTGGCCAAGAGTTTGCAAATGACCGGCGTTGGGGTATCAGTAGCTTTTGACTTGATCGCCTTGTTGGGCTAGATCTCATGTCATTTGTATGTTGTAGAAGGCGGGGAGACGGGGGAGGGGGTGAAGAGGTAGCGCGAAGGGTGTATCGAATGTCATTCCGAACGGAGCGACTAATCCAATGTCATTCCGAACGGAGCGCAGTGAGGAATCTAAGGAGCCGCGCCAAGCGGGCGGCACGTTGCGGGGGCGCTAGATTCCTCGCAGGGCTCGGAATGACAAGAGACAGGGAACGCACATCCATGCCACGCCGAACGCTGCACGCGCCCACGCCAAACCGAGCGCTGCACGCGCCCACGCCAAACCGAGCGCTGCACGCGCCCACGCCAAACCGAGCGCTACACGCGCCCACGCCGAACCGAACGCGGTACACGCCCACGCCAAACCGAACGCTGCACCCCCTATGTCATTCCGAACGGCAATCAGTGTCATTCCGAGCGCAGCGTCGAACAGGGTTCGCTGACTTCGTCAAAGACGCGGAATCTAGTGTGCTCCCGACACTAGATTCTTCGTCGCTGCACTCCTCGGAATGACATTTCGGCTGTATTTCTCAGAATGACATTTTGGGCAGCAGCCGTTCACGTTGACACCCATACCTGTGCAGCCTAAGCCAATACCTACTTATCGCGCGGGGTTGTGGCATCTAG
The DNA here is from genome assembly GCA_022824225.1 of Chloroflexota bacterium. Taxonomy (GTDB): domain Bacteria; phylum Chloroflexota; class UBA11872; order VXOZ01; family VXOZ01; genus VXOZ01. The sequence goes on along the minus strand of JAJEAH010000049.1, from coordinate 17,437 downwards.
AGAGTGCCGTCCGTTTGGAATCTGCGGACCGGGGTCAAACCGTAGCCGGACTTTGCGGCTAGAATAGACCCCTTAGGGGCTGGGCATAGCCCGTGAGTTCCGCATAGCCCATCCCCGTGGCATCTCCGGTCACGCGCACCGCTCCCTCCCAATAGATGACACTCCCCAGGACCTCCTGATTGGCCAGCAGCGGCTCCAGCGCCAAGCGTAGCGGCCCGCCTTCTAGGTCAATCACGAGCTCCCAGCCCGCCGGATACGTAGCGCCGCTTTTTTGGCTTGGCCAGGTGTCACGCGGTGTGATGGAAAACGCTGACGCCGGCAGATTGTGCGTTGCGCCGTCTGCCTCTACCAACAACCCGCCAAATTGCGGCTCCACGCTGCCGTCCTGCCGTCGGATTTGCCCTACCATCAGGTCGCGCCCGTCGTCTAGATGCAGGCCAAACCAGTCCCAGCCGACGGCGCCCGCGCTCAGCGCGCTGGTGCCGAACTCATGGTCCATCCAGCTTGAGCCCGCCACGCTGTAGTCCACCTCATTGATTGTCACCGTCCCGGTTGTTGCCAAGCGGGTGAGTGAGTAATAGTAGCTGGCGTTGGCGGTCTCCGGGCCTTTGCGGCTGAGCCCATTCTCACCGTGAAAGCTCGGCGACTTGAGCGGGGTAAGCGCGAGATCGATGGCGAATCCTTCCCCAACGGCCCGGATGGTAAGGGCGGAGACCGCGCCATCGTCAGCCTGCACGGACCAATCGCCAACCCAGACGCGCAGGCGCGGGAGGACTTCAGCCCCGGCGAGGCCGACGGCGCCGCGGCCAAACCGCTCGGCCTGAAAAAATGCGCCGCTCTCGATGTCGCTGACCGTAAAGTGAGCCATGTAGACCTGGTTTGCCTGCCACTCGGATGAAGAGTCGATCAATGCCGGTGATAGGGCCCGGCGAAAGATGGTGAATTGAAACCCGAACCGGCGGCCGTCGTCGGTCGATAGATTACCCGTGAAGTACCACCACTCGGTTTCGTAAGCTTCATGCGGCCCGTGATCGCGTGGGAATTCCCAAGCCCACGGATCGACGGCGCGGGCAAAGCCCTCGGCAGCGAGTTGGGGCGGCGATACGACTGTTTCTGCTTCCACGTTGTCACCAGCGCGTTGCGCTGCCCACACACCGGCAAGTGCTGACAGAACGCCCAAAGCGGTGAAGAGGAACAACAAGAATGGCTTTATCTTTCTTGACCCGCTAGTCATTGCGAATCGCCTCTGCCGGCGCGAGCCTTGCCACACGCCAGGCCGGATAGATGCCGGCGAGCAAGGCCGCAGCCAGGGCGATGAGCAATGACTGGTACAACGCTTCCGCGGACACAAGAAAGTCAAAGGTCCAACCGAACGCACGCGCGTTGATGACGTCGATGAGCATCTTTGCCAACAGTAATCCGATGGGCAGGGCAAAGATGCCGGCGGCAAGACCCATCAGTCCCGTTTCGAACAGGGTCAAGCGCCAGAGCTGTCCGGCAGTCAGGCCAAGCGCCCGCATCGTGCCGAACATGCGCCGCTGGTCGAGCTGCTGCGCCATGAGCGCGCTCAGGATGCCAATGAAGGCAACGAGAGCGGCAAGGCTGCGCAGAACGGACGTGATGGCAAAGGCGCGGTCGAAGACGGCAAAGACCTCGGCCCGCAATTCGCCGGTGCTCTGCACACTCAAGCCCTGGTCTGCGACCAGTTGCCGCGTGGCCGCCAGCACGGCGGCGGTCTCAGCGTCCGGCGCCAAGAACAGCGCAAACGAAGAGACCCAGGGATCGGCAAAGTGGCTGCGGTAGACGGTATCCGCCATCAGCACGATGCCCTGGTCCGAGCCGTAGTGTTGGTAGACGCCGATCACTGGAAAGGCGCGGGGCCCGCGGTCGGTGAGCAGCGTCAGCGTTTGTGTTTCAGGGGAAATCCGGCGGCGGTAGGCGAATGATTCCGTCACGATGACGCCGCCGCCTTCAAGGGCCTGCCAGACCTCGTCGCGGGGTACGGCCTGCCACATGTAACGGCGAGAGGTTTCGGCTAAGTCCTGGCTGACCGCGACGAGGTTTACCGGCGGCAAATCGGGATAGTCGGGAGCAAGTATGGGCACGTCGCGGGCCGTGAGCACTTCCGCCACCCCCGGCACGGCCCGGAGGGAGTCAGCCAAGCTCGGATCGAGGTTGACCGTTTCCAAGAGCCCGCTGCTCGGCGCGGAGATGAAGATGTCCGCGGTCAGCGCGCCGTCGAGCCAGACCGTCACCGTATCCCGGAAGCTTGTAATCATCACGCTCACGCCCACAATGACGCTCACGGCCAGGGCCAGCGCCGCCACCGCGACACCGGTCCGGCTCAGCGAACGGGTGATAGCGCGCGGCGCCATGGCGCCCAGCGGGCCGAAGAGGCGACCGGTGAGGGGCTGCAGCAGCCGCATGGCGATCAGCAGCGCCGCCGGAGTGAAGAGAATGCTGCCGATGAGGACCAGGAAGAGCGCGCCAAAGCCAAAGATCAGGCTGCGCGCTTGCACCTGTGTGAGCAGGAGGCCGGCAACCAACGCCACGAGCCCGGCTGCCGCCGCCAGGTCTACCCGCGAACGCGACGCTCGCTCGGCGTCGGCGCTGCGCAGTGCGCTGGCCGGTGTGATGCGGGTGGCACTATAGGCGGGTATGAGCGCCGCTCCGAGGCTGGCCATTAGGCCTGTGAGCACGCCCTTGGCAACGGTGAGGGGCGTGAGCGTGAGCGCCTGCACTTCGACGCGGTAGTAGAGATCGGAGATGGTGCGCGTGACGGCGTCTACCAAGCCGCCGCCCAGCGCGTAGCCGGCCGCCACGCCCAAGACCGTACCCGCGCTGCCAAACACTAGTGCTTCAAGCACAATCGTTGCAAAGATCTGCCGGCGGGTGGCCCCAAGCGCACGCAACATGCCGATGTGCACCCGCCGCTGCACTACGCTAAATGACATAATGTTGTATACGAGGAAGATGCCGACCACCAGCGCAAGCAGGCTGAGTGCCTGCAAGTTGAGCGTAAAGCTCCCGCTCAGTTGCGCCAGAGACTCCCGGTTGCTCTCCACCAGCCGGAGAGCCAAGCCGGGAGGCAGGGCAGCGCGGATGCGAGTCAGAGTGGGTTCATCACTCGTAACGAGCTCGATGCGTGTCACGTAGCCGGGCGTGCCCAGAAACTCCTGAGCCGTGGCAATGTCTGCCACCACCAGATTGGCAAGGGCCTGTGCGCTCACGTCGTTGCGCGGTCGAATGATCCCAACGAGCGTAAACGACTGGCGGTTCCGCGCCGTGGCGAGGGTGAACCGGTCGCCGGGCTGTATGCCGAGAAGCGCCGCCACGTTCTCCGTGGTTACGACCGTGTTAGGTTCAGCGAGGAGCCGCAGCAGGGCCTGGACCGGCGCCGCCGGAGCTTCCGCCACCGGGGATTCGCCCAGGAATTGGCGAACCTGCAAGTCGGCAAATGGATCGATGCCGAGCAGCGTGAGCGCGGCGCCGTCCGCGCCGGCCCGTACCGTCCCCTGTACCACGGGAGCGGCGGCGCCCACGCCGAGATCGACGCGCACTGTCCGGTAGAACGACGAGGGGACGCCGTTGGGGCCGCCTACGATTTCGTGAGTGGCGTTGCCCTGGAGGCTGCTGACCGTGAGCGCAAACGCCCGGCGGGCCGAATCTGCGGCCACGTCCACGCCCACCACCAGGGCAACCCCCGCTACGATGCTAAACACGAACAGCGCACTCTGTAGCGCCCGGCGTTGCAGCGCGCGGAAAGCCAGACGGGCCAAGACGATGGGCATCACCGGGTCTCGAGCGCGTGCGCGGCGGAATGGGTGGTCAACTCCCCGCCCTGCAATCGGCAGACTAGGGTGGCCTGGCGGGCGATGTCGTGGTCGTGGGTGGCCATGAGGAGCGTGCGACCCGCCTCGCGTGTGAGCTGCAAGAGCAGCGACAGCACCCGGGCGCTATTCTCGGCGTCCAGGTTGCCGGTCGGTTCGTCGGCCAATACGAACAGCGGCTCGTGGGCCAGGGCCCGAACTATGGCAATCCGCTGCTGTTCCCCGCCGCTGAGCCTTTCCGGATACGTTTCGCTGCGATCGCTTAGTCCCACTCGGTCTAGCAGAACTTCCGCGTGGCGCCGCAACCTGGCGTCCACCGTACCCTCGAGTTCTGCCGGCAGGAGGATGTTCTCCTGTACAGTCAGCGTGGGTATAAGATTGAATAGCTGAAAAACCATGCCGACATGTCGGCGTCGGAAGCGGGTGCGGTCCGTATCGCTGAGCCCGGTGAGATCGCTGCCGTCGATCAACACGTCCCCGCTATCGGGCGTATCGATGCCGCCAACAATGTGCAGCAAAGTGGTCTTGCCGCTGCCGCTGCTGCCCAGGATGGTGACGAATGCCCCGCGCTCAACGTCCAGGTTGACGCCGTCAAGCACAACACGCTGCTCGCCATGGTCTATGAACGTCTTGGTAACCGAGCGCAGCGTCAGGAATGGGTCTTGCTGCTTGGCCATGGGCGTAGTTTGCTCAATGCTGGGCGGCCCTGCTGGGCCTCCAAGATTGTGTGGTCCGCGGTATGGTTGGGGTCACTTACGTCCCAGCGCCGGGGGTCGCTACGGACGCCACCTGCATAGCGGCGAGTTGCGCAAACGCGGTGGGCGGCGGTCCCTGATCGAGCCTGCGCCGGATCTGCTCCGCACACGCATCGGGTGTGCTCTTGGACGTGTCCACCTCGAGGTCGTAGATGCCGGGAGTGTGCACTTCTCGCTGCCAGCGGCGTATGTGGGCGTCCGGGCCGCGATGCGGGTCCCACGTCGCCTGGCGCCGCGCCACGATGACGTCCAAGGGACAGCGCACGCCCACGAATAGGGCTGGCAGTCCGGCAAGACGCCGCGCGCAGTCGTAGAGGATGCCTCGCGGCACCGAGTAGGCGTCGTGATGGCCGACGTCGGCCACCACATTCACGCCCAACCGGCTGTGCGCGGCAATCGAATCGTAGAGGCCAAAGTAGAGCGTCGGGACGAAAGGTTCGATGGTGTCTGGCGACTCGCCGCCCGGTCGGAGGCCGATGCCCGGACTATAGCGTGGCGACGTCAGTTGCTTGAATCCGTCCACGCCGAGATTGATCCAGAGACCGGCATACGTCTCCATGATCGCCTGAGCGATGCTCGACTTCCCCGCTCGCGGCTCGCCGTTGAGGATGATGATCTGTCCCAGATGTCTTGTATTCACGAGTGCGATAGTCGGCCGCTGCTGGGTGTGCGCCGCCGCCGGAGAGGTTAAGGGAAATTTCGCTGAGCCGTAACCGGCCGGAAGACTCCAGTTGAGACTTCGCGGCGGCCAGTGTGGTACCCCCAGGGCGACTCGAACGCCCGCTCCTGGCTCCGGAGGCCAGTGCTCTATCCACTGAGCTATGGGGGCATGTCTTCTTCTATGATACCAGACGACAAAGCTCGAGCAACGGACTTCACTCGCTCGTCAGACCCGCACTCGGCAAGCCGCGGAAGGCAGCGCGCCTAGTAGGTATTGACTTAGTCATCACGGGTATGGGTATCAACGTGAACGGCTGCTCCCCGAAATGTCTTTCTGAGGAGTGCAGTCAGATTGTCATTCTGAGGAGTGCAGCGACGAAGAATCTAGTGACCGGGGAACGCTAGATTCCTCGCTGCGCTCGGAATGACATTGACTGACGCTCGGAATGACATAGAGGGTGCTGCGCTCGGTTTGGCGTGGGCGCGTACTGCGTTTGGCGTGGCATGGATGTGCGTTCCCTGTCTTTTGTCATTCCGAGCCCTGCGAGGAATCTAGCGCCCGCGCAACGAGCCGGCCGCTTGGCGCGGCTCCTTAGATTCCTCACTGCGCTGCGCTCCGTTCGGAATGACATTCGATACACCCTTCGCGCTACCTCTTCACCACCCCGTCTCCCCGTCTTCTACAACATACAAATGACATGAGATCTACCCCAACAAGGTGATGAAGTCAAGAGCTACTGTTTCCCGAAGGCAGAAGACTTGACGTGGCCGGTGCCGCTCACACCAAGGCACGACGTACAGCATGGTCAGTCTCCACTTGGGGAGCTTGGTTCGGCGGCGTTTTGCGGGCCGCAAGGCTGCTCGCAGCCATCACAGCAGGCTGCGGCGAAGTTTGGCGGCCTGCATTGCTCGCCTTTCGTACGGGCGGCGCCGCAAATTGACTGGCGGAATCTCAAGCTATGCGCCAAGGCTCACATTCCGATGCACAGCGGAGCAGTTACCAGCGCCCAGCGACAGACATGGTACTCAAATGGCGCGGCAGAGGGCGGTTGGTGGACTAAGGCGGAAGTGGCAGGCTGGCGAGAGAAACGCTCGCTCACGCGGATGGCTCTTGCAGCTTCGCCGGCATGGGTCTCAGCAACCCGCATAGGCGATGCGCCTAGCCGTAGAAATCGCGGGGTAAATGCCCTGCCCGGCCTCGGTGCGGCAGGACGGCTACGGGGACGCCGCCAACCTGCCGACCTCTTCAAAGGCGGTCTGCGCCCAGTCCAGCACGCCTGTAGGATAGATGCCAAGGACGAGCGTGCCAAGGACACCCAGCGCCACCACTGCGCCCACGGCAGTTGACGGCGCAACCGGCAGAGCTCGAGGCTTTCCCTCTACCATGTACATATTCACGACGACGCGCAGGTAGTAATAGGCTGACACCGTGCTCGTCAACACCAACACCACCGCTACCCACGTGAGGCCGGCATTCACGGCTACTTGCAACAGGTAGAGCTTACCGAGGAATCCGGCCGCGGGTGGTATACCCGTGAGCGAGATCATGAAGATCAACATGGCTAACGCCAGAAGAGGTGACGACCGGCCGAGGTTTTGAAAGTTCTCCATATCCGTGCCGCCGGTGCGCCGCTCCACGGCAAAGGTCACGGCAAAAGCGCCCAACGTCATGAGCGCATACACCGCCGCATAGAACATGACTGCCGCCACGGCGTCTTGCATGAGGCTGCCGGACTCCGCCTGGGCGTGGACTGCCGCGATGCCGACCAGCATGTAGCCGGTGTGGGCGATGGATGAGTAGGCGAGCAGGCGCTTTACGTCCTGTTGCCATATGGCGACGAAGTTGCCGAGGACCATGCTGCCCACGGCCACGGCAATGACAATCGGAAGCACCATGTCTTGCCAGGGTTCGAGCCCGTGCATGACGACCCGCAAGAGGCCCGCCATAGCGCCAATCTTGGCGCCGGCGGCGAGAAAGGCAGTAGAGGGTGTGGGCGCGCCCTGGTACGCGTCCGGCGTCCACATATGGAATGGCACGGCAGCAACCTTGAACGCCAAGCCGACCAGCAACAAGCCGAGACCAAGCATAAACCACGGATTGTCCGCGCCCTGGCTCTGCACGTAGAGACTCATATCCTTGAGATTCGTCGTACCGGTGAGGCCAAACAGCCACGCGATGCCATAGAGCAGCACGCCGGAAGCAAAGGCGCCAAGCAAGAAGTACTTCAAGGCTCCTTCCGTGGCGCGGAACCGATCGCGTTTGATGGCAACCAGCACATAGACGGGTATCGACGTAAGTTCCACACCCAGATAGAGCGTGATCAAGTCGCCAGTCCCGCCCAGCAGCAGCATGCCCACGGTGGCAAAGAGCACAAGGGCCGCAAGCTCGGCGAAGGGCACGTCTTTGGACTGCGCGAACGCAAGCACGATGCTCAGAGCGGCAATGGCGATGAAGAGCGCCTTGAAGAAGACCGAGTAGCCATCGGTCAGCAACATGCCCCCAAACGCGCTTCCACCGTCCGTGCGCGCCAGCACGCTCACGAGAATGGCGGCGATACTGCCGGCAACCACCATGAGCATCAGCGCGCGGTGTGTGCGCCGGCCGCCGAACGCGTCAATCATGAGCACACACGCGGCAACTACGGTGATGATGATTTCAGGCAGTATGCTGATGAGGTCTTCGATTTGCACAGGTCTACGTCCTCACTCGATCCTCATGCGGTGTGCTTCAGGATGATCATTCCCATTCAGCGGAACACCGCGCAGTAGGCTACTTTGGCACAAGGCCTGCAACTTGGGCCGCGTTTACGGCTTGCATGACCCCACTGGTGTCAGCAGTGAAGATCTGAATAAACGCTTGCGGCTGTACACCCGCCCAAATGACCACCAGCGCCAGCGCAACGAGCACGGCCGTTTCCAGCACGCTTAGGTCCTCCAGCCGCCGGTGGGCTTCTTTCAGCGAACCGAGCATCACCCGCCAGTACATCCAGAGCATGTAGGCTGCGGAGAGAATGATGCCGAATACCGCCAGCACGCCAAAGACGCGCACGCCGGTAGCGAATGCGCCGACCAAGGCCATGAACTCCCCGACGAACCCCGATAGCCCCGGCAGACCAATAGACGCGAGCGAAAAGTACAGGAACAAGGCGGCGAACACCGGCCAGCGGTGGGCCAGGCCGCCGAGATTGGCAATCAGCCGGTCGTGGGTGCGCTCATAGAGCTGTCCGACACACAGGAAGAGCGCGCCTGTCACCAACCCGTGGCTGAACATCTGCATCATGGCGCCGTCTAGGCCCTGCTGGGTAAACGAGAATATGCCGAGGGTCACGAACCCCATGTGGCTCACTGACGAATAGGCGATGAGTTTTTTCAAATCGGTCTGCATCAAGGCAACCAGCGCGCCATAGATGATGGCAATTACCGACAGGGTGAGCACGGCAGTCTGCGCGAGTTGGCTGGCATCCGGGAACAGGGGCAGGCTAAACCGGATGAAGCCGTACCCGCCCATCTTGAGCAAGATGCCCGCTAAAATCACGCTGCCTGTAGTGGGGGCTTCCACGTGGGCATCCGGCAGCCAGGTATGGAACGGCACCATAGGCACTTTGATGGCAAAGGCGAGGAAGAAGGCCACGAATGCCCAGAGTTGGAAGACCTCGCCGTACGTGCCTTGGGTGAGCTGAAGTATGTCAAAAGTGTAGGTGCCCGTAGAATTGCCATGCACGAAATAGAGCGCCAGGATCGCAACGAGCATGAGCAAGCTGCCAAACAGCGTGTAGAGCACGAACTTGATGGTGGCATAGACCCGGCGTTCACCACCCCACACACCGATGAGCACGTACATGGGGATGAGCATGAGCTCCCAAAACACGTAGAAGAGCACAAAGTCCAGCGCCAGGAAAACGCCCGTAATACCCACTTCCAAGAGCAGCATGGTGACCAGGTATTCCTTGACCCGGTCGTTCACCGTGGCCCATGCGTAGATGATGCACAGGAAGAACAAGAACGTATTGAGCAACACCATCAAGAGGCTAATGCCATCTACACCCAGGGCGTACTGGATGCCAAGCGCGGGCAGCCAGGCGAATGACTCCTGGAATTGCATACCGGCGCCTGGCTCAAACGCGGCCCACACCGCCACGCTGAGCAGCAGGGATAGCGCTGCGCCGAGCACAGCCACCCCAAACATGGCGCGCCGGTCTTGCAGGAGGATCACGATGACGGCTGCGGCGAGCGGCAACCAAAGGACAAGTGAGAGAATTGGGAGTGATTCCACGACTATCGCCTCACCGCACCATGAAAATGTAGAACGCAAGCACGAGGGCTGTGCCCAGTGCCACGCTGAACGCGTAGTTCTCTAAGCGGCCAGTCTGGAAGCGGCGCAGTCCGTTGCCGGCAAGGCTAACGACCACACCCACGAGATTCACCAGACCGTCCACCACGTTAAGGTCGAACCACGCCAGCAGCCAGCCGATGCTGCGCGTACCCCCGGCGACAACCAAGTCGTAGAGATCGTCCAGGTAGTACTTGTTGACCAGTAAGGCATGGATAAACGGCGCTGCGCCGCCGATGGTTTCCGGCGCGGGTCTCTTGCGCAGGTAAATGCTAAATGCGATGAGAATGCCGAAGACGGCAATGACGGTGGAAATAGCCATGAGCGTCACCACAAATGCCGTTGAGGGCGCGTGCATCAAGCCCGCGGCTTCCGCCGCCAGGAAGGTATCGTGCAAGTAGTCGTGTATCAGCCCGTGTTCCGGCGGCACGCCCACGAAGCCGGCAAAGAGCGCGCCCACCGCCAAGATGAGGAGCGGAATTGTCATCACTGCCGGTGATTCATGCACGTGGGAGAACCGGTCAGCTTCCATCCTCGTCGAGCCGAAGAATGTGAGAAAGATCATACGGAAGGTGTAAACGGCTGTCAGGAGTGACGCCAACGCGCCCATGGCGAACAGCAGATATCCGGCGCCGCCTGCGAGCAGCGTGGCCCCAAGCAATTCGTCCTTGCTCCAGAAGCCCGCCAACGGGATGATGCCGGAGAGCGCCAAGCCGCCGATGATGTACGTCGTGCCCGTTACGCGCATCTTGCCGAAAAGGCCGCCCATGCGCTGCATGTCTTGCTCTTCATCGGTACCGTGTATGACCGAGCCGGAGCCAAGGAAGAGCAAGCCCTTGAAAAACGCATGCGTCGCCAAATGGAAGATGGCCGCCGTAAACGCGCCCACGCCCAGCGCCATGAACATCAGGCCGAGCTGGCTTACGGTTGAATAAGCGAGTACGCGCTTGATGTCGTTCTGGGCCAGACCGATAGTTGCCGCGAACAGGGCCGTAAATGCGCCAACCAGAGCCACCACGATCATGGCGTCCGCGGAAAAGACATACAACGGATTGAACCGGGCGACCATGTAGACGCCTGCGGTCACCATGGTTGCGGCGTGGATAAGTGCGCTGACCGGCGTAGGGCCTTCCATAGCGTCGGGCAGCCACACGTGCAACGGAAACTGTGCCGACTTGCCCATGGCCCCCACGAATAGCGTTAAGCAGATGATGGTGAGCATACCCGGCATTGCCGAGGCCACGGCCGGCGCTTGCGCGAAGATTTCGTCATAGTCCAACGTGCCGAATACGTGCCAGACCAAAATGAGGCCGATGAGAAAACCAACGTCGCCAATCCTATTGGTCAAGAAGGCCTTTACGGCAGCGGCCGAGGCGGAACGGCGCTCGAACCAAAAGCCGATGAGCAAGTAGGAGCATAGTCCCACGGCTTCCCAGAAGACGAAGAGCACGAGCAGGTTGTTCGCCATCACCAACATGATCATGGCAAAGACGAACAGGGGCAGGTAGGTAAAGAAGCGCCAAAAGCCCGGGTCGTGGGCCATATAACCGATAGAGTACACGTGGACCATGAACGAGACGCTGGTGACCACCAAGAGCATGACCAGGGTGAGGGCATCTACGCGCAGGTCCAAGTTCACCGTGAGATCGCCGGAAGCCGCCCAGGTCCACAGGGTTACGGTCTCCGGTTCCGGATGGCCGCCCTGGGCAAGGAACAAGAGCACGGTAACGACCAGCGCGCCGAGCACACCCGCGTTGGCTACGAGGCCTGTGGTCTTCTTCAGGTACGCGCGGCCAAAGAGGCCGTTGATCGCGAACGCGATGAATGGCAACAGTGGTACGAGCCAGGCAACGTTGATCATCGTTTTACTTGAGTCCTACCCTCTCAGTGTGTCGATTTCGTCAACGTTGAGCGTTTCTCGATGCCGCGCCAGAGCCACGATGATGGCAAGCCCCACCGCCGCTTCAGCGGCTGCGACCGTGAGCGAGAAGATGACAAACGCCTGACCCAGCATATTGTTCAACGCTACGGCAAAGCCAACAAATGTCACGTTCGCGCCAAGCAAAATGAGCTCAATCGACATAAACACAATCAAGAGATTACGACGCACGAGCACGCCGAGCAGTCCGATAACGAAGAGCGCCGCTCCCAGCAACAGGTAGTATTCCAACGCCGGAATGATCATGGGTTACGTGTCACTCCTCGGCGAGGCGCGGATTCCGCTTCCCGCTTGCGCGCCTTCTCGACCCGCGCTGCCATCCACTCCGATACGCCCATTTCGGAAGACGAGCGCGGCCGTTTGGGCTTCTGTCTGGCCAAGACGATTGCGCCGACCACCGCCGCCGTCAGCAGCACGGAAGCGACCTCAAACGGCAACAGGTAGTCACGGAACAGCACTTGTCCCAAGGCCTGCACGTTGCCGCCTTGTTCCGCGACCCACGCCGGCGTGTGCAGGCCCGGCGCGCCCACCACGATCGAAGCGCCCGTCAGCACGATAAATTCGAAGAGGAGCACGACGCCAATGACAACGGCCAAAGGCGCTTGCACGTGAAACTGCCGCGCCCGTTCTGCTACACCGACATTCAAGAGCATCATCGTAAAGAGGAAGAGCACGATGATGGCGCCGGCATAGATGATGATGTGGGCCGCGGCGAGAAACTCGGCCCGCAGCAAAATTAATATCCCCGCCAGATGGAATACTACGCCCACCAGGGCGAGCGCGCAGTGCACCGGATTGCGCATCATGACCACAAGCATGGCGAACACCACGCTCGCGACCGCGAGATAGGCAAAGATCAAGGTAAGCAAGGTCTCGCTATTCAAGCGTAGCAGCCTCCTTGCCCTGCTTGTCCACGAGATCCATGAGCCGGTCCACGTCGTAGATGAGTGTGCTTCTGTCGTTTGTAGAGAAATTATACGCGTTTGTCATCTCCAGCGCCTCCACCGGACACGCTTCCACGCACAGGCTGCAGAATAGACAGCGTCCCACATCTAGCGTGTAGGACGTTACGACTTTCTCCGTGGGCTGGGCGGGATTAGACTCTGTAGTGATGGTAATGCACTCGTTGGGGCAGGCGGTCTCGCACAGCCCGCAGCCCACGCACTTCGGCCGGCCGTCCGGTCTGCGGCGCATGCCCACGGCGCCCCGGTAGATATCGGATAGGGGTCTCTTCTGCTCCGGATACCGGATGGTTACCGGGCGGCGGAAGAACTCGCGCAGCGTAACGCTCAGGCCCCGCGCGATCGGCAGCAGCGAATCGAACCGGAAACCCATAGTATGTCCCCTCTCACACGTATCTTCAGGCGTAGATGGTCAGTTTCAGCACCGTGGCTATGGCGACGTTCAGCAGCCCCAGCGGTAAGAGCACTTTCCAGCAGAAGTTCATCAATTGGTCGTAGCGAAAGCGCGGCAATGTGGCGCGCAGCCAAATGTAGAAGAACAGGAAGAGAAAGACCTTTGTGACCATGAACACCAAGGCGAGGAACATGGCCGGCAGATGGCCGATCATCGGTTCCAACAAGGGCGCCGGCCAGCCGCCGCCAAGAAAGACCGCGCTCACCAAGAAAGACGCCAGCAGCATGTTGGCGTATTCCGATAGAAAGAAGAACGCGAATCGCCAGCCGGTATATTCCACGTGGTAGCCGGAAACGAGCTCGGTTTCGGCTTCGGGCAGGTCGAATGGCGCGCGATTGGTCTCCGCCAACGCGGCGCAGACGAAAACGAACGCGCCAACGAAGAGTGGGATGGCATACGGTACCTGCTGCTGGCGCACGATTTCGGGCAATGACAGCGATCCGGCCAGCACAACGACGCCAACCAGCGACAAGCCGAGCATGATTTCATAGCTGATCATCTGGGCGCTGGAACGCAAGCTGCCCAAGAGCGCGTACTTGCTGTTGGACGCCCAGCCCGCCATGACGATGCCGTAGACGGCCACCGAGGTCAGGGCCAAGATATACAGGACGCCCACGTTCACGTCTGTTGGGTATAGGCCGATGGTCCGGCCAAGGATCGTTAGTTCCGTCCCAATCGGCACCACCGACCATGCCATGAACGAGGGAACGAGCAGGAGGAACGGCGCCAGGATGAACAGCGACCGGTCCGCGCCCGCAGGCACGATATCTTCCTTGCCGAGGAGCTTGACCGCATCGGCCAAGGTCTGCAAGACCCCCATTGGGCCCACGCGATTCGGCCCGACCCGGGACTGAATGCGACCCAACAGTCGTCGTTCGCCCCAGATCAGCGGCGGCACGACGAGGAGCGGCACCACAAACGCGATGGCAGACTTTATCAGTATGGTGATGACAAGCTCGGTCATTGAGAGTTCCTAGTTCACGCCTGCGCCGAATCCGATTCAGCCGTTGCGGCGACGGCGGGCCGTACCGCGACCGCTACCGTTGCTTCCGCGCCCAGCAGCGCGCCGACCGGAGCATCGGGGAAACCGTCGGGCAAGTACACGACGTTTTCCGCCAGCTTTTCGTTGGCCTTCACCGCCACGGTGAGGTCCGCGCCATTCGCTTGAATCCCTACTTTCTCACCATCGCTGACGCCTAACCGCGCCATCTGCACCGGATGAAGCTCGGCGGCGGGTTCCGCGACCAGGCGGCGGAGATTGTCACTGTAGCGACCGGTTACGCCGGGCACAAACAAGTGGTCTTGCGTCACGAGGAGCAACGTGCCGTCGCCATTTACCGACGGCAGCGCCGGCAAATCCTGCCAGCCGAATCGCGGCAGGCTATGGGTCACGGGAATGTCGGCCAGCACTTCCGCGAGTTCCTGCGCCACGGCGTCGGAGTTTCGGTATGTCCACTGGGCGCCCAACCTGAGCGCAAGTTCGATGAAGATCTGCCAGTCGGGCTTGGCTTCACCCACAGGCGGGATGGCCGCCTGGGCCCGTTGGGAGCGGCCCTCCAGATTCGTATAGGTCCCCGTCTTTTCGGCAAAGCTCACGGCGGGCAGCAGCACGTCGGCGTATTGCGCCGCCGTGGAATTCACGAAGAGGTCTTGCACGACCACAAATCCCGCCCGGTCGAGCAGCGCGTGGGCCTGATGTCGATTGCGCGCGCTGGCTGCCACGTCCTCGCCAACAACATAGAGCACCCCGAGTTCTGCTCCCGTGCACAAGTCGTCGAGGGTAAGGCCCCGGTTGTCGGGCAACACGCAGTCCCAAATTCTGCCCAAGGCGCTGCGTGCTTGGGTGTCGTCGCTGTCGCGGAAGTTGGGTAGAATGTCGGCTCCGGCCCCCACTTGCGCGAGGCCGCGAGAATTCGCTTTGTCCGCCACGGGGAAGACGCGCGCATCCGGCAGGGCAAGCGCGAGATTGGCCGCGGCCTGGGCAACGCCATGCGCATTGCCGACCAGCCAGCTACCCAATGACCACACGATGCCGACGCTGCCGGCCCGCGCCAGTTGGCTGGCGGTCTCCCGCAGGTCTGCGACGGCAATGCCGGTGTCAGCGGCGGCCAGTTCCAGGTCGTAGTCCCGCAGCGCTGCCGGTGCGGCACGGTCATCCGTCTGGCGCAAGAGTTCTGCCGCGAGGCCCTGCAGGAGGTGTTCCTCCGCGCCGGGACGCACCCGCAAAACGCGCTGGGCAAAGCGATCGTCCTGCCGGCTGGGCAGACTGCCGGCCTGGATCAGCACTTTTCCTTGGTCGCGCACCCACTGGCGCATTCGCATGCCGAGCACGTCGTGGCTTTCCATGATGTCGCCGCCAACCACCAGCAGCGCATCCGCCTGTTCCATTTGGTCGATGGTGAAGCTGAACGCAGCGGGACCAAGCGTTTGCAGTGTGGGAATCAGAGTCCACCGCTCGCTGCTATCGACGTTGTTCGTGCCAATCACGTCGCGCATGAGGCGCGAAATCAGGTAGTTTTCTTCATCGGAAAGGCGGCCGGACGTGATGGCGGCCACCGCATCGGCGCCATCTTGACTCTTGGCCGCGACAATCCTGTCCGCGACCAACGCCAGCGCCTCATCCCAACTCGCGGGTTCCAGTTGGCCGTCGCGCCGAATCAAAGGCTGGGTCACGCGGTCTTCGTGGTGAATATAGTCGTAGCCGAAACGGCCGCGCGTGCAGAGCATGCCGTCGCCGGGGCCGCGGTCGCGGGTGTTCACCGGGGTCTGGTCGCGCAAGGCCGGATTCGCTTTAGCCCGCAGGACTTCGCCCATGCGCGTCTCGACGTGCATTTGGCAACCGACGCTGCAATGATTGCACACCGACTCGCTCTGGTTGACTTGCCAGGAGCGCCCGCTGTGCATGAAGGGGCGGCTCAACAGCGCACCCACTGGGCAGACCTCGACGCACTCGCCGCACTCGACGCAATCCAGAGGTTCATCGAATTGGGTGCCGATATAGCTATTGAACCCGCGCAGGTTGAAGGTAAGCGCGCTGTCACCGACGCGCTCATCGCATATGCGCACGCACTTGCCGCAATAGATGCACCGGTTCGGGTCCCATTCTATGAGCGGACTAAAGACATGGTCGGGTTCGTTTGGGTTATCGCTGCCCAGTTTGCTGCGGTAGACGCCGACCTCATAGGCCGTGTGTTGCAGATCGCAGACACCGGATTTGTCGCAGTAGGGGCAGTCCAGTGGATGGTGCTGCAGCGTCATTTCCATAATGCCCTGCTGCGCGTGCACCACGGGTTCCGTCTTCGTGCTAACCACCATGCCGTCCATGGCGGCGGTGTTGCAGGATGAAAGCGGTTTGGGCGCCCGCTCTACCTCCACCACGCACATGCGGCACGCGCCGTAAGGCTTGAGAAACGTATCGAAGCACAGGGTAGGGATGTACACGCCAGCCTTGCGCGCCGCATCGAGAATCGTAGCGCCGTCTGGCACTGTAACTTCTTGACCGTCAACCGTCAGCGTTACGGGCATGGTTCCCTCTTCTCAGCCACCCCAAGCGCGCCGGCGCAGCCGGCAAACCTGGCGGTTGCGCCTACCGATCTATCTCTCCAAGAATGATATCGATACTCCCAATCACGGACACGACGTCCGCCAACAGTCTGCCCTCCACGAGATACGGCAGGGCCTGCAAATTGACGAACGACGGCGAACGGACGTGCATACGGTACGGTTTGCCGCTGCCGTCGCTCACCACGTAGAAGCCTAGTTCGCCCTTGGGAGCCTCAATGGCGGCGTAGGTCTCGCCGCGGGGTACGGGAAATCCGTGAATATACATCCAGAAATGGTTGATCATGGCCTCCATGTCGGTATAGAGGCGCGGCGTGTCCGGGCGGGCGACGCGGGAGTCGGAAGTCATGACGGGACCCGGCGGCACGTGCTCGATGACCTGGCGGATGATACGCACACTCTCGCGCATTTCGTCCAGGCGTTGCACGTAGCGGCTGAAGACATCTCCCTGGCCGGTGCCCACCGGCACGTCGAACTCGACCCTATCGTAGGCGGCGTACGGCTCGGCTTTGCGAATATCCCACGCCACACCGGATGCGCGCAAGCACGGGCCCGACAGGCCCATGGCAATGGCATCGTCACCGGAAATCACGCCCACGTCCACCGTGCGTCCCAACCAGAGATCGTTTCTGGTTAAGAGCTTGTCGAATTGATCGATCTCGCGGATGAAGTAGTCCAGGCTGTCTTCGAGCTTTGTAAAAAACGGCTCACGGGGTTCTTCCAAGAAGCCGCCCGGCCGCATTACGCTGTGGGTCATGCGGGCGCCGCAGAGCTCCTCGAATAACTCGAGCACCCGTTCGCGGGCGCGAAATGCGTAGAGAAAAACGGACATCGCGCCAATATCCAGCGCGTGGGTGCCAAGCCAGACCAGATGGCCTGCCAGCCGGCCCAGCTCTCCCACGATGCAGCGGAGCCATTGGGCGCGTTCAGGCACTTCGATGCCGGC
>JAJEAH010000029.1 GCA_022824225.1 Chloroflexota bacterium | reverse complement strand
TCACCATGACTATCCACCTCATCAACCCCGTCGCCCTCGAAGAAGGCGTCCGCTTCGCTATCCGCGAAGGCGGCCGCACCGTCGGCGCCGGCGTCGTTACTAAAATCCTGGAGTAGCCATGGCGCAGCAGACCATCCGCATCAGACTCAAGGCGTTCGACCACCGGGTCCTGGACCAGTCGGCGGGGCAAATCGTCAGCGCCGCTCAGGGAACCGGCGCCCGCATCGCGGGCCCAATCCCGCTTCCCACCGAGATCAACAAATACACGGTGATCCGGTCGGCATTCATCGATAAGGATTCGCGCGAGCAGTTCGAGGTGCGCACGCACAAGCGGCTCATCGACGTGCTCGAACCCAATGCGAAGACCATGGACGCGCTCCTGCGGTTGGAATTGCCAGCCGGTGTAGATATCGAAATGAAGTCAATGTAAAGGTTCCCGCGGTATGTCAGTTGGCTTGATCGGCAGAAAAATCGGAATGACCCAAGTCTTCGATGAGGACGGCGCCGCCGTGCCCGTTACGGTGGTGCAAGCCGGGCCATGCACTGTCGTTCAGGTCAAGAGCGCCGCAGGCGCGGACGGCTACAGTGCCGTGCAACTCGGCTTCGGCGAACGGCGGAAAGGCGTATCACGCCCCGCGCGGGGTCATACGGAGAAGCACCTCGGCGACGACGCCACCGTTCCGACGGAGTTGCGAGAGTTCAGCGTGGCAGATTCAAGTGAGTACGAGACCGGCCAAACACTGGACGTTGCCCTCTTCGCCACGGGACAAATGGTGGACGTGACCGGCGTATCCAAGGGCAAGGGCTTTGCCGGCGTCATGCGGCGGCACAATTTTAGCGGTCAACAGAAGACCCATGGTCAGTCCGACCGCTGGCGCGCACCCGGCGCGGTTGGCATGGGCACAACGCCGGGCCGCGTGTGGAAGGGGAAGAAAATGGCCGGTCGCATGGGCCAGGATGTCGTAACGGTGCAGAACTTGCGCGTCATGGGAGTCCTAGGCGACCGGAACATTCTGCTGATAAAAGGCGGCGTACCCGGCGGTCCGGGCACGTTGCTGAAAGTCCGCCCGGCAAAGAAAGCACCTGGTTCTACGCAGGCGAGTGGGTAACAGGCAATGGAAGTAAGAGCATACAATTCGCAAGGCAATCCTTCGGGCAGCGCCGACCTGCCTGAAGGGATCTTCGGCATCGAGCCCCACGAGGATCTGGTGCACCAAGCCGTCATCCGGGATGAAGCCGGACAGCGGTTGGGCACCGCGAGCACCAAGACGCGCAGCGACGTGCGGGGCGGCGGCCGCAAGCCGTGGCGCCAGAAGCACACGGGCCGCGCCCGGCACGGCAGCCGACGCTCGCCCATCTGGCGGACCGGCGGCGTGACATTCGGCCCGCATCCCCGTGATTACCACGTTGCCATGCCCCGGAAAATGTGGCGCAGGGCAATGTTCTCGGCACTGTCGGCAAAGGCCCAGGCACAGCGGCTGCTCGTGGTCGATAAGTTTGCGGACACGACGATACGCACCAAGGAACAGGTGGTGTTCCTCGATACGCTGGGCGTGTCCGGCAGCGTGCTCTACGTGACAGACAGGCCGACAGAAGAGCTCATCCTCTCCATCCGCAACCTGCCCGACGTCGCGCTCTCGCGGCCGAGCACGCTGAGCGTGCGCGAGGTGGTCGTCTTCGAGCACGTAATCTTCGACGCCGAGGCCGTCGCCGCGTGCGAACAGCTCTGGGGGCAGTCATGAAACAAGCACACGAAGTTCTGATCAGACCGCTCATCACAGAGAAAGGCACGCTGCTCGCCGAGCAGAGCAAATTCCTGTTTGCCGTGGCGCTGGACGCGAATAAGATCGACGTGCGGCGGGCGGTAGAAGAGACGTTCGGCGTGACCGTGTTGGCAGTGAATGTTGTAAACGTGCCCGGTAAGGAAAAGCGCTGGGGCAGGCACCGCTATCGCACGGCGCGCTGGCGGAAAGCGATCGTGACCCTGCAGCAGGGCCAGACGATCGACTTGTTTAGCGGCGTCTAGGGGAAAGAACCGGCAAATGCCTATCAAGACGTACAAACCTACATCTCCCGGCCGGCGCGGCATGAGCGCGGTCGAGAATGATGACATTACGCGTAAGAAGCCTGAGCGCCGCCTCACCAAGGGCAAGAAGCAGAACGCCGGTCGCAACGTCTCCGGCAAACTGACGGTGCGGCATCGCGGCGGTGGCCACAAGCGCCGCTATAGAACGATAGACTTCAAACGTGATAAGATAGGGATTCCCGGTACGGTAAAGACGATCGAATACGACCCGAACCGGAGCGCCCGCATAGCGCTGATCGCTTACCGGGACGGGGAGAAGCGGTACATTTTGGCCGCAGCGCGGATGAGCGTCGGCGATACGGTGCTCGCGGGCCCGGATGCGCCAATTCGCCCCGGCAACAGTTTGCCGCTGGCGAACATTCCCGCCGGCACGGCGGTACACAACGTTGAGTTACAGGCCGGCCACGGCGGGCAGTTGGCGCGCAGCGCCGGTTCATCGGTGCAACTCATGACCAAGGAGACTGACTTTGCCGTCATCCGGCTGCCGTCGGGTGAGCTCCGCCGGGTGCACTTGAATTGCACGGCGACCGTCGGTCGGGCGAGCAATGTCGATCACTTCGGCATATCCACCGGCAAAGCCGGGCGCGCGCGCTGGCGAGGCAAACGGCCCACGGTACGCGGCTCCGCTATGAATCCCAGCGACCATCCGCATGGCGGGGGTGAAGGAAAAGCGCCTATCGGCATGGCGAGCCCGAAGACGCCTTGGGGCAAACCGACGTTGGGACTGCGTACGCGCAAGCGCAAGCCGTCTGACAAGTTCATTTTGCGGCGCCGGTACGGGCGCTAGGGAGAGAATACAAGTATGTCGCGGTCGCTAAAGAAGGGACCTTTCGTCGACGAGAAGCTCCTAAAGCGCATTCAGACAATGAATGATAGCGGCCAGAAGCGCGTCTTGCGCACGTGGTCGCGGGCGTCTACGATCTTTCCGGATATGGTCGGACATACAATTGCCGTCCACGACGGCAGGCGGCACGTACCCGTATACGTTACGGAGAATATGGTTGGTCACAAATTGGGTGAATTCGCGCCGACGCGCCAGTTTCGCGGCCACTCACGTGAAGACCGGGCGACACAGGTACGCTAGTCGCTGAGGACGACGTTTATGCAAGTACAAGCAACAGCAAAGTTTCTCCGCGTTTCCCCGCGCAAGGCGCGGCGGGTGGCGGCGACCGTAGTCGGTAGGTCCGCGGGCGAGGCATTGGCGATCCTGCGGTTCTTGCCCAGCCCCACCGCCCGCACGCTGGCCAAGGTGGTGCGCTCCGCCGTGGCGAATGCGGAAAACACGTATAGTCTGGACCCGGCCAGCCTGACGGTGACAAACGTCTTGGTGGATAAGGGTCCGGCCTTCAAGCGGATCGACCCAAAGTCCCGGGGCCAGTGGGGGCTACTGAAACGACGGACCAGTCACGTGACGGTGATCGTTGAGAATCAAGGAGAGCTAGCGTAGTGGGGCGTAAAGTTCACCCAGTGGGATTCCGCCTTGGCTTCAATCGCACGTGGAGCAGCCGGTGGTATGCCGATAAGGATTACGCAGCACTGGCGGAAGAAGACAGCCGGATACGCAAGGCCGTCATCGCGCAGTTCGAGCAACCCCAATTGGGAGCGCCGAGCGGCAGGGGAGGTCGACGCGGCAGCATGGGCGCCGGCATCTCACAGGTGGACATCGAACGCGCGGGCACCACGATCAAGGTGGACATCCATACCGCGCGCCCCGGTATCGTCATTGGGCGCGGCGGTTCCGCCCAAGCCCAGTTGCGCAAAGACCTGCGGGACTTGACCGGCAAGATCGTGCGCACGAACATCATTGAGATCAAGCAGCCCGAAACGAATGCCTATCTGGTGGCACGGGCGGTGGCAGAGCAATTGGAGCGGCGCGTATCGCCCCGGCGCGCCATCAAGATGGCCGCGGACCGGGTGGTGCGGTCCGGCGCAATCGGCGTAAAGCTCATGGTTGGCGGCCGGCTCGGCGGCGCGGAAATGTCCCGCAGCGAAAAGGAAATCCGCGGCACGGTACCCTTGCAGACCCTGCGGGCAAACATAGACTACGGCTTTACGGAAGCCAGGACGACTTATGGCATCCTGGGCGTGAAAGTGTGGATCTATACCGGGGACGTAACTCCCGAAGAGTTCTACGCCCAGCAACAGACCGCGGCACGAGAAGAGACCCCGGCCCCGCCTCCCAGGCGCCGGAGACGACGCCCCCGGCGGGTTTCGGAACGGTCAGGCGAACGGCGTGGCCGGCGGCCACCGCCCAGAGACGGCCGTAGCCGCACGCCAGAGAGTGAGCGATCGTAGCCATGATGATGCCAAGACGGACGAAGCACCGGAAGATGCATCGCGGCCACCGCCGGGGTAAGGCCCAGCGCGGAGCCACTATCGCATTCGGCGATTACGCCCTGCAGTCTCTCGAAGGCGGCTGGGTGGACAACCGGCAAATCGAGGCTGCCCGTCGCGCCATCACCCACCACATCCGGCGAGGCGGACAAATGTGGATCCGCATCTTCCCGGATAAAGGCCTGAGCAAGAAACCCGTGGAAGTCCGGATGGGCGGCGGCAAGGGGCCGCCGGAAGAGTGGGTGGCCATCGTCAAACCCGGCCGCATCATCTTCGAACTGACGGGCGTGCCGCAAGAGGTGGCGCAGGAAGCAATGCTTCGCGCCGCGCACAAGTTGTCCGTGAAGACGCGTTTCATCTCGCGGGAAACACCGGAAATCATCTAGAGGACTGCTAGGAAGAACGGGAATGACGAAACCGGCGGAATTACGTGGGCTGAGCATGGAAGCCCTGCAACAACGGCTGGACGAAGCCCAGGCCGAGTTGTTTAGCCTGCGGTCCCAGCAAGCAACCGTGCAAATGGAAAACCCCGCTCGTTTCGGAATCCTGTACAGCGAAATCGCGCGGATCAAGACAATACTGCATGAGAAGACCTCGGCATTGCCGGGTGAATGAGGATAAGAGTCTCAACATGACTGACGCAACGAGTGTGACCGGCCGCCGGAAACAGCGAAAAGGGACCGTGGTAAGCGACAAGATGGACAAGTCCGTCGTGGTCGCCGTGACCCGTGTGCGCCGGCATCCGTTGTATAAGAAGTCCGTGCGCAGCACGAAGAAATACCTGGCGCACAGCCCGGATAACGACATCCACGCAGGCGATTGGGTGCTCATCGAAGAAACCCGGCCTCTTTCCAAGCGCAAGCACTGGCGGGTCGTGGAAGTGCTGCAGAGAAGCGAGCAATCGATGCAAGAGGCGCGTTCTCTCGAGGAAGAAGTGGGAGAATTGGTGGAATGATCGGAGATACGTCTCGAGTCAAGGTTGCCGACAATTCGGGCGCGCGCGAGATCATGTGCATACGCGTCTTGGGCGGCTCCCGGCGCAAATACGGCGGCGTGGGCAGCATCATCGTCGCGTCCGTAAAAGAGGCAGTTCCCATCGGCCAGGTGCGCGAAGGGGAAGTTGTGCGAGCCCTTATCGTCCGGACGGCAAAAGAGTACGGTCGGGCAGATGGCTCCAGCATCCGTTTCGATGACAACGCCGCTGTGCTGTTGGGCCCGCAGAATATGCCCCGGGGTACCCGGATCTTTGGCCCGGTGGCCAGGGAATTGCGAGAGATGGGGTTCATGCGCATCATCTCCCAAGCGCCGGAGGTGCTGTAATACTATGCAACGCATACAGTCGGGCGACCAAGTGGAAGTGCTCACGGGCAAGGACCAGGGCAAGCGCGGCCGGGTCATGCGAGTGATCAAAGCTGACGGCAAGGTGGTGGTGGATAGCATCAACGTCGTCAAGCGCCACCAGCGGCCCATGCCGCCCATGCAGCCCGGCGGCATCATCGAAATGCCGGCGCCATTGGCAACGTCAAACGTGATGCTCGTCTGCCCGCACTGCGATCAGGCCGCGCGAATCGGTTATCGCATCTTGGACGACGGCAGCAAGGGGCGCGTCTGCAAGCACTGCCAAGAAATCATCGGCCAGGACTAGGGGTGTGAAATGGTAGAACGACCTCACATGCTGCAGCTCTATGAGAATGACGTACGGCCTGCCTTAATCAAGGAATTCGGCTACACGTCCGTTATGCAAGCGCCGAAGGTCACGAAAGTCGTGGTGAACATCGGCCTGGGCGAGGCGCTGGATGACGCGCGCGCCCTGGACAACGCGGTGGGCGACCTCACGACGATTACGGGTCAGAAGCCCATCGTCACTCGCTCCAAGAAGAGCGTAGCGAATTTCAAGCTGCGCGAGGGCCAGGCGATTGGCGCGAAAGTCACCCTGCGCCGGACGCGCATGTACTACTTCTTGGAGAAACTCTTCAACGTAGTCTTTCCCCGAATTCGCGACTTTCGGGGCGTGTCGCCCAATGCCTTCGACGGCCGCGGCAACTACTCGGTGGGGCTGCGCGAACAGCTCGTCTTTCCGGAGATAATCTACGACAAAGTGGACCGGGTACGGGGCTTGGAAGTAACGATCGTCACTTCTGCCCAGACCGATGAGGAATCGCGCTTCCTTCTGCGAGAGTTGGGCATGCCGCTGGCTCAGGAAGCCAACCAAATAGCGAGCTAGGAGACGCAACCCCGTGGCAAAGCAGTCAAAAATTGCCAAATGGCGCAAGCAACGCAAGTTGTTGGCAGAGGGCCGCATGAAGTATCCTGTGCGCTTTCGCAACCGATGCTCACAGTGCGGCCGCCCACGCGCCTACATGCGCAAGTTCGGTCTGTGCCGTATCTGCTTCCGCGGGGCCGCGTTGCAGGGACTCTTGCCGGGCGTCACGAAGTCAAGCTGGTAGTACGCAGATAAGAGAATACCACCCATGACCATGACCGATCCCATCGCCGATATGCTGACGCGGATACGCAACGCCATCCAAGCGCGCCATACCCACGTGACTATTCCGGCTTCGAAGATGAAGACGGCCATTCTCAACATTCTCCAGCGAGAAGGCTATATCGGCGCTTTTGAATTGGTAGATCAACAGTCAGTGCAGGCAATGCTGCGGGTCAGCCTGAAGTACACCGACGAACGTGCGCCCGTCCTGCTCGGCCTGCAACGGGTGAGCAAGCCGGGATTGCGCGTGTATGCAGGCAAGAGTGAGATACCCCGCGTCATGGGGGGTATCGGCACTGTGATTCTCTCGACCTCTTCCGGCGTGATGACGGGCAGGGAAGCCTGGCAACGCAAAATCGGCGGCGAAGTTCTCTGTTACGTCTGGTAAGGCAGGAAGCAATGTCTCGAATCGGAGAACAACCTATCCCACTGCCAAACGGCGTGGAAGTAAATGTGCTGGCGTCCACCGTAAGTGTAAAAGGACCGAAGGGCGAGTTGTCGTTGGAGGCCCAGCCCGGCATTAGCGTTGCCCTGGAAAACGGTTCGGTGGCCGTGGGACGCACGTCGGAAGAACGCGAAGTCCGGGCGCTGCACGGCCTCACCCGCGCCTTGATTGCCAATATGGTACAAGGCGTTACGGAGGGCTTTCGCAAGACTCTGGAACTGCAGGGCACCGGCTACCGGGCCCAGCTCACCGGCGGCAAGCTCGTGATGCAACTCGGCTACTCGCATCCGGTGGAGTTTGCGCCGCCGGCAGGCATCACCCTTGAGGTCGAGAACCCTACCACGATACATGTGCTAGGCACGGACAAGCGGCTGGTTGGGCAAGTTGCCGCGAATATCCGCGCCAAGCGTGAAGTGGAAGTGTATCTCGGAAAAGGTATTCGCTACCGCGGCGAATACGTGCGCCGCAAGGCCGGCAAGGCCGGCAAGGTGGGCACTGGCGAATAGCCTGAAAGCCAGAGTGGAATCGAAGGAACCTATCACTACTGCCTGGGTTCACAGGCCTAGGCGTTGAATGAACCAGGAATGGGCAATGCGGTTGATACCAGGAAGAAAAGCTCTGAGCGCTCGTGCCAGGCGCCAACGGCGCGTGCGAGCCAAGGTCAACGGGGCGCCGGAACGGCCGCGCCTGAATGTGTTTCGCAGCAGCCGGCACATCTACGCCCAAGTCATCGACGATTCAGCGCACCATACGTTGGCCTCGGCATCCAGCATTGAGTCTGCGGTTCGCGGGCAGATCGAGCCCGGCCAATCCAAGCGGGCGCAGGCTGCTATAGTAGGCAAGACGGTCGCCGAGCGCGCGCGGGAGCAAGGAATTGAGACGGTGGTCTTCGATCGAGCCGGTTACCAGTATCACGGCCGCGTGCAGGCCCTCGCCGAAGCGGCGCGGGAAGCCGGCCTGAAATTCTAAGTGAGCAAGGCAAGGGAAACTATGCCAGAGAGCGTGTCTATCGATCCGGCTTCGCTGAATCTCGAAGAACGGCTGGTCAACGTCAACCGCGTGGCTAAGGTGGTGCGCGGGGGACGCACGTTCAGTTTCAACGCGGTGGTAGTGGTTGGCGATGGCGACGGTCACGTCGGCATCGGCATTGGCAAAGCGCGTGAAGTTTCGGAAGCCATACGCAAGGGCGGCGAGAAAGCGCGCAAGGCAGTGGTGCGCGTCCCTCTGGCGGGCACCACCATACCCCATGACATCACGGCGAAGTATGGCGCCTCACGGGTTATGCTCAAGCCCGCGGCGCCCGGCACGGGTGTGATCGCCGGCGGCCCGGTGCGCGCGGTGGTTGAGTCGGCGGGAGTGCACGACATCCTCACCAAGTCCCTTGGCTCGAACAACGCCATCAACGTCGTCAAGGCAACTATGGTGGCTCTCGGCTTGCTCCAAAGCCCGGACTCCGCGTATGCCCGGTTGGGCCGCAGACGCCGCCAGCCCGCGCAGGCCGCCGAGGAAGCCCCGGCTGCCGCGGCCCCGGCCGACGCTGCTGCCCAGACTGAGAAAGAGAATGAAGCAAATGGCGGCTAAGCTATCGGTAAGATTGCGCAAGAGCCCAATCGGTTTTTCCAAAGACCAGAAGCAAACGGTTACGGCGCTGGGACTAAGAAAACGCCAGCAAGTCGTCGAGCATGACGACACGCCGGCCGTGCGGGGCATGATACGCAAGGTCTCGCATCTAGTAGACGTCGAAGCAGCTTCGCAGTCCGTCGAAGCAACTTCGCAGTCCGTCGAAGCAGCTCCGCAGCCCGTCGAAGAGACTTCGCCGTCTGCTGAAAAAGCCTCGCAATCGTCGAGCCAGTAGAACAGGACAGAATGCAATGGAACGACACGCGCTCCGCGCAGCGGTTGGCGCCAGACGGCGGCGCAAGCGCGTCGCACGCGGACACGGCGGCAGAGGCCATAAGACGGCGGGACGTGGCACGAAAGGCCAGAAGTCCCGGTCCGGTGGTGGCGTCCCCGCGTGGTTTGAGGGCGGCCAGACGCCATTTGTGCGGCGCTTGCCCCACCGGCGCGGCTTCAGCAATGCTCGCTTCCGGGTCGTCTACGATCCGGTGAACGTAAGCGATCTTCAGCGCACGTTCGCCGCTGGTGACACGGTAACCGCCGCGGATATGGTTGCGCGGGGTCTCGCCCGGTCCACGCAGGTAAAAGTGCTTGGCGACGGCGAACTCACCCACCAGCTTACCGTGCAAGCGCCCAAGTTTTCCCAAGCCGCACGCGCTAAGATCGAGGCGGCCGGCGGCAGTGTAAGGGAAGGCTAGCGCCGCGTGGCCGTATCCACCCCTTCACAGAAGTCCCCGTCGCTCATTCAAGCCGCCTATAACGCCTTCAAGCTGCCCGACATCCGGCGCAAGCTCATCTTTACGTTAGGCTTGCTTACGGTCTTTCGATTCGCGGCGCACATACCCGTGCCCGGCGTAGACCGGCAAGCCCTGCAGGAGCTCTTTCAGCAACAGCAGTTCCTGGGCTTGCTGGATATGTTCTCTGGCGGCGCGCTGGCCAACTTCTCAATCGTTGCCATGGGCGTCTACCCGTACATTACGGCGACGATCATCGTGCAATTGATGACGCCGGTAATTCCCGCACTGCAAGCCATGTCGCGGGAAGGCGGCGAGAGCGCCAGGGCCCGCATGAACCAGTACATGCGCATTGGCACCGTGCCGCTGGCCGTGCTTTCGGCCTTCGGCCAGGCCACGATCTTCACCCAGATGGGGGTGATTCGCGGCTTCAACCTCTTCGATAGCGCGACGTTTCTGAGCAGCCTGTCCCTCATCATCAGCATGACGGCGGGCACCATGTTCCTGGTGTGGATAGGCGAACTCATCACGGAGAACGGCATCGGTCAGGGCATTTCGCTCATCATCTTCGCCGGCATTGTCGCCCGGCTGCCAACCACCATCGGCCAGGCCGTGCTGGGTCAGACCGGCGGCACCGCCACGCTCACGCTCTTCATCATTGGCGCGCTTGCCATTCTCATTGTGGTCGGCATCGTGGTGATGTACGAGGCCCAGCGGCGCATTCCCGTGCACTACGCCAAGCGCATGCACGGCCGGCGGCAGTATGGCGGCCAGACCACCCATATACCGCTCAAGATCAACTCCGCGGGCATGATTCCCCTGATCTTCGCGATATCGTTCCTGATCTTCCCCAGCACGGTAGCCAGTTACTTCCAGGCAGCGAATGCGGGATGGATAAGGAGCGTCGCATCTTTCGTCATCAGCGCGTTCGATCCTCAAGCGCCGCTCTACTGGACTCTCTATTTCTTGCTGGTCGTGGCGTTTACGTACTTCTACACCGCCATCATTTTCCAGCAGCAGAATATCCCTGAAGTCCTGCAGAAGAACGGCGGGTTCATACCCGGGATTCGACCCGGCAGGCCCACGTCGCAGTACCTGAACAGTGTGATCTTCCGCATCACGCTCGCCGGCGCCCTCTTTTTGGGACTCATCGCGGTATCTCCGTTCATAATTCAGGGGATAACCGGCGTGCAGGCCCTCATGCTGAGCAGCACGGGCATGCTCATCGTCGTCGGTGTCGTGCAAGATACCATGAAGAACCTTGAAGCCCAGTTGCTCATGCGCCAGTACGAAGGATTCCTGCGCTAGTGGCAAAGCTGACCTTCACGAAGACGCTCAACGTCATACTCTTGGGTCCGCCTGGCGCCGGCAAGGGTACACAAGCGCTGGCCATCGCCGCGAGCTTTGGGCTCCGGCACCTATCCACCGGGAATCTCATCCGGCACAATATCCAGGCCCAGACTCCACTGGGCCGGCAAGCTAAGGAGTTCTACACCAGAGGCGAGTATGCGCCGGACCACCTGGTGGTAGCGATGGTAAAGGAAGAGCTCTGTGCCCGGGAACTCGAGAAAGGAGTGGTGCTGGATGGCTTTCCACGCACCGTTGCGCAAGCCGAGGCGCTGGACCAAACACTGGCGGAATTCTGTCAACAGGTTGACGCGGTGATCGAGATCCGCAGTGACACGGAAGAGATCGTACAACGGACCGAAGGCCGGCGCGTATGCCCCCGCGGTCACTCGTACCACCTGTCCAAGAACCCGCCGCGCGTAGCCGGCCAGTGCAATTTGGACGGCCTTCCCTTGCAGCAGCGAGTAGACGACCAACCGGAGACCATCCGCAAACGAATCTCAGTCTACCGCGAGCAAACCCAGCCTCTCCTCAACTACTACGGGAAGAAACACCTGCTCCGCAAAGTGGACGGCTCGCAATCGATAGAAGACGTCACCGGGAGTATCCAAGGCATTCTGAGCGCGCTCGACGCGGAGTGAAATGGCCCACCGGCGAGCACGTGACGTGAAAATGACACGATCGATACAACTCAAAACACCGCGACAGTTGCGCCACATGCGTTCAGCGGGTAAGATAGTAGCTGAAGTCCTTGCGCTACTCGGCGAGCATACAGTGCCTGGCGCGACAACGGCAGAACTGGATGCGCTGGCAGAAGCCGAGATAAAGAAGCGCAAGGCTGTGCCGTCTTTCAAGGGGTACCATGGGTTCCCGTGCACGATCTGCGCATCGGTGAATGAGCAAGTGGTGCACGGCATACCGAGCAAGTACCGTTTGCGGGAAGGGGATATATTAAGCGTTGACGTCGGCGCCATCTATAGCGGGTGGCACGGCGATGCGGCAGTAACCTATGCGATTGGCAGCGCAAGCGCTGAAGCGGAACGGGTGATGCACGCCACCCGCGAAGCGTTGCGCCGTGGCATCGCGGCGGCCGTGCCGGGCAACCACCTGGGCGACATCGGCTTCGCTATTCAGTCGTGGGTGGAAGCCCAAGGGCTTGCCGTCATACGGGATTTCGTCGGACACGGTATCGGCAAAGTAATGCATGAAGCCCCGCAAGTGCCTAACTTCGGTGACGCCGGCGAGGGTTTGGAATTGCGCGCGGGAATGACAATCGCCATCGAGCCTATGGTAGCGCTCGGCGACTGGCGGGTTAAAGTCCTTGACGACGGCTGGACGGCAGTTACCGCCGACGGTAGCCTTTCAGCACACTACGAACACTCGATCGTGATTACGGAAGCAGGTCCGGAGATCCTGACCAAAGTTGCGTAACTAGGGAGCGCGTGGAGACAGCGGTGCCAAAGAAGAAAGACACAATCGAAATCGAAGGAGTGGTGCAGGACGTTCTGCCAAACGCGGAGTTTCGCGTGGAGTTGGACAACGGCCACGAGGTCATGGCCCACCTCTCCGGCAAGCTGCGCCTCAATTTCATTCGAGTAGGGGCAGGCGACCGGGTAACAGTAGAACTTTCGCCCTACGACCTTACCCGGGGCAGGATTACCTGGCGAGGGAGGAGATAGAGACTATGAAAGTGCAATCATCAGTGCGGCGGCGCTGTGAGCAGTGCAAGGTGATACGCCGCCGCAGAGTCGTGCGTATCATTTGCACGAACCCCCGCCACAAGCAGCGACAAGGCTAAGGGGCATCCGTTCGCCCCGGTAGAACGGCTGGCGTCCATAGGAGGTGGAGCATGGCACGAATAGTTGGCGTAGACCTGCCGCGCGATAAGCACGTGTGGGTAGGCCTGACCTATATCTACGGCATTGGGCGCTCGACGTCGTACAAGATCCTGGAGAAGGCCCAGGTGATGCCGGATACGAAAGTCCAAGACCTCACGGAAGACGAGGTAACCCGGATCCGTGACGTCATCGGCGGCAACCACCTTGTGGAAGGCGACTTGCGGCGCGAAGTGCAACAGAATATCGGGCGGCTGATCGAAATCGGCTGCTATCGCGGATTGCGGCACCGGCGCGGCCTGCCGACGAACGGCCAACGCACACGCACGAATGCACGTACCCGTAAGGGCCGGCCCAAGACTGTTGCCGGCCGCAAACGGGCTGTGTTGAAGAAGTAACCGTACCGAGGAAAGTAGTCAATGCCGGAAACACGCTCACGCCCACGCCGACGCGAACGCCGCACCGTTGCCCGCGGCAAGGCTTTCATTCGTTCGACCTTCAACAATACCCTGATCACCATCACCGATATGAATGGAAACACGCTCTGCTGGGCAAGCTCCGGTTCGGCGGGATTTAGCGGCTCTCGCAAGGGTACGCCCTACGCGGCGCAGGTTGCCGCGGAAACCGTAGCCCGCAAGGCCGCAGACTTCGGCATGGGACAAGTGGAAGTTTCCGTGAATGGCCCGGGCTCAGGGCGAGAATCCGCCATTCGCTCACTACAAGCGGGCGGCATACAAGTTATCAGCATCACCGACGTGACGCCAGTGCCGCACAACGGTCCCCGACCGCCCCGGCGCCGGCGCGTCTAGGCATAGTTCAGGAGTTTTGAGGAGAGTTCATGGCACGATATGTTGGCCCAGTGTGTCGACTGTGCCGCCGGGAAGAGCAGAAGCTCTTTCTAAAGGGGGACAAGTGCTTCACACCCAAATGTCCGGTTGAAAACCGCAATAGACCTCCCGGCATGCACACCAATATGCGGCGCCGGATTTCGGACTATGGCTTGCGCTTGCGCGAGAAGCAGAAGGCGCGGCGCATGTACGGCATTTTCGAGCGCCAGTTTCGCAAGTATTTTACGTTGGCAACGTCTCGGCCCGGCGTTACGGGCACAACGCTGCTCCAACTCCTGGAAACACGCCTCGACAACGTCGTGTACCGGCTTGGGTTTGCGTCTTCACGCGCGGCAGCCAGGCAGATCGTGCGCCACGGCCACTTTGCAGTTAACGGCCGCAAGTGCGACATTCCTTCGGCACTCGTGGGCGAAGGGGACGTGTTGGGCGTCCTTGCGAAGAGTCGCAACAATGAGTACTTCAAGACGGCCGCGGAACGGCTGAGTTCTGTGGCTGTGCCGGCTTGGCTCTCCTTGGATCAGGAAAAACTCGAAGGCAAGATTCTATCCTTGCCCACACGCCAGGAGATCGACGCAGACCTAAACGAGCAACTCATCGTCGAGTACTACTCCCGGCGGTAGGCCGGCTGCCCGGCATCCGCGGCCGGCGGCGTCTTGCCGCACGCCGCGAAGACCTGAACGCATCGTGTATTGGGAGGTAATTCCCATTGGAACTGCAGGAAGTACAACCCGAAGTAAGAATAATTGAAACAGAGGACAACTACGGACATTTTCGCATCGAACCGCTGAAACGCGGCTATGGTCATACGCTGGGAAACGCAATGCGACGGGTGCTCCTATCCTCCCTGCCCGGCGCAGCTATATCGTCTATCCGGATTACCGGCGTCTTGCACGAGTTTGCCGATATTCCCGGCGTTACCGAAGACGTCACACAGATCATCCTGAACATCAAACGCATTCGCCTGACCTCCACGGCCACAAATCCCATCGAGCTCTTCCTCTCCGTGAAACGGGAAGGCAACGTGACCGCGGCGGACATCCAATGCCCGCCGGAGATCTCGATCGTGAATCCCGATCAGATCATCGCGACGCTCGATAGCGACGACGCGGAATTGGAAATGTACTTGACGGTGGAACAGGGCATTGGCTTTACGCTTTCCGATTCCCAGGAGGACACCCCGATTGGTGTTGTGCCCGTGGACGCGATCTTCACGCCCATTAGGCGCGTAGAGTACCGCGTGGAGCACGCTCGCGTGGGGCAAGTCACGGACTTGGACGCTCTGATCCTGCGGGTGTGGACCGACGGCACGCTGACGCCGGAGACCGCACTGGGCCAGAGCGGGCAGATTCTGTGCGATTACTTTTCTCTGATTCGAGACTTTCACCCCCTGGCGCAACGCATCGAAGTGGGTATCGCGCGGCAGAACCCTGTTACGTCAACCCCCTTGGAATCGCTGCAACTCCAGAATCGCGCCTACAACGCCCTGCGGCGCGGCGGCATCAGCACCGTCGAGCAACTGCTGGCCATGGATGAGGAGAGCCTGCTGAATATCCAAGGCCTGGGCGCCAAGACGCTGTCTGAGGTGAAAGAGAAGCTGGCGCAGAGCGACCTGATTCTGACGGAATCCAATGGCGCTGGCGACGCCGAGGAAGTTGAGGAGGTGCCGGTATGAAGAAGAGAAATGCCGTGCGCAGGCTCAACCGGGACAAGGGCAAGCGTGAGGCGCTGTGCCGCAACCTGCTTGGCACACTCGTGCTCAACGGCGAAGTGCATACCACGGTGGCGCGGGCAAAAGAAGTGCGCTCACGCATGGACCGGCTAATTACGCTGGCCAAACGCGGCGACTTGCATGCCCGGCGCACCGCGCTCTCGCGGCTGCCGCACCAGGATGCCATTCACCATCTCTTTACTGAGCTCGGACCGCGGTACGCCGATCGGCCGGGCGGGTATACGCGCACGTTGCGTTTGGCTACGCGCCGGGGCGACGGCGCCCAGATGATGATGGTTCAGTTGGTCGAATAGGCTTTCTGAGGCCCTCCCCAAGACCACAACCGCGGGTCACGATGACCGGTACGGTGGGCCGGATACGAATGAAAGGTGCTGCAGAAGGAAACCAACATTGAGGATCCCGGCGGGGGAGACGACATCCCCACGTACCGCTGTGTGGTAGCATACGACGGCACTCCCTATCGTGGCTTTCAGATACAAATCGGTGAGCCCACGGTCCAAGCAGAACTGGAAAGAGCAGTCGAGCGCATCACGCAGCGCGCGGCACGGGTGGTGGCTGCCGGCAGAACAGATGCCGGTGTGCACGCAAGCGGGCAGGTTGTCCACTTTAGTGCACCATGGCGGCACACGCCCGGCGACCTGCGGCGAGCGCTGAACGCGATGTTGCCAAAGTCGGTGGCCGTTGTGGAGGTAGCACGAGCGGAAGCGGGCTTCCATGCCCGCTACAGCGCGGCTAGCCGGTGGTACCGGTACGACATCTTGAATACTGCGACGCGATCACCGCTACTGGAGCGGTTCGCGCTGCACCGGAGCCACCCTCTGCACGCGCCTGCAATAAATGAGGCGCTGCAAGCCTTGGTGGGAAGTCACGACTTCCGGGCCTTTGCCGCTGGCGAACCCGAGGACGCGATAACTGTGCGAGAAGTGATACGAACGTCGTGCCGTCGGGATGGAGACATGGTGCGCATCTGTATTGGCGCAAATGCGTTTCTGCGCCACATGGTGCGCCGGATTGTTGGAACGGCGCTGGAAATTGGCGAAGGACGCAAGCCCGCTGACCACATGAAGCGCGTACTGGCCTCCGCGAATAAGGCGTTAGCGGGGCCGACCG
Organism: Chloroflexota bacterium; assembly: GCA_022824225.1. Classification (GTDB taxonomy): domain Bacteria; phylum Chloroflexota; class UBA11872; order VXOZ01; family VXOZ01; genus VXOZ01. The sequence goes on along the minus strand of JAJEAH010000029.1, from coordinate 15,452 downwards.
CCCCGGCCAAAGGGCTATGTTTGGTCCGGGTAGAATATCCGGCATCGGCCGGCCCAGTTAAGGAATAAAGAGGACCAAGAAGTATGAAGACCGCCGTAACACTGGCGACACGCACCGCCGACGTTGAACGTCGCTGGTATGTGGTCGATGCAACCGGACAGACGCTTGGCCGACTTGCCTCCCGCATTGCCCACGTGCTGCGCGGCAAGCACAAGCCGCACTACGCTCCCAATATCGACACCGGCGACTACGTCATTGTCGTCAACTCCGCCAACATTGTCGTCACCGGTCGCAAGCGAGAACAGAAGACGTACTACCGGCACTCCGGCTACCCCGGTGGCCTTTCCGCCGTCCAATTGGGCGACCAAATGGAGCGAAAGCCAAACCGCGTGATCGAACATGCGGTGCGGGGCATGCTGCCCCACAACCGGCTGGGGCGCGCTATGCTGAAGAAGCTGAAGGTCTACGCCGGCCCCGACCATCCCCATGAAGCCCAGCAGCCGGAGCCATTCCACGACAATACGATAGGAGCGAACAACGATGAGCAGTGAAAGCAGCGCCCCGTACTACGTGGGCGTGGGACGGCGCAAAGAGGCCGTGGCGCGAATTCGCCTCTATGGCGGCGAACGCGGCATCATTGTCAATGGCAAGCCCGTCGAAGACTATTTCCCCCGGGCCTTGCACCAGAATGTTGTTCAGGAGCCGCTCGACTTAATTGGCGCCAGCTTCCGCGTGTCAGCGAAAGTAGTCGGCGGCGGTATGAGCGGGCAAGCCGATGCCATACGCCATGGCGTCGCGCGGGCGCTGGTGAACGCCGATGAACAGTACCGGCCCTCCCTGCGCAAGGCCGGCATGCTGACCCGTGACGCCCGCGTTAAGGAACGAAAGAAGTACGGCCTGAAGCGGGCCCGCAAGGCGTCCCAGTACACAAAGCGCTAGACTACGCGTTCTGCCCATCGATCAGTTCGTCTCGCCCGGAACGCGCATGCCGCTGTTTGCGGCTTCCCGCCTTCTGGGCGTATATGCCGCCTGCCTGTGACCCGACTGTAGATTCTACAGCGCGTACGCGGGAGGCGGTGCGTCTCACAAGAGACACTTGTCTGCACAGTAGGCAAGCCCCCCACTCCTACTCCTGCCGCGCCGCGATGCTGCGTGGTTACGGCACAGAACTAGAGGCGTACCCAGTCGCCCTACGCCCGGCCTCCGGCCTGTCTCCGGCGCCTATTTCCCGGCCTCAGCCGCTGCCTGAAATACTGTCGCCGGCCTCGGATTCTTCTCTGCTCGCGTCGTTTTCTGCCGCCGCGGCCAGGAAACGCTCCCGATCCGGCAGGTCGGCCAAGCTCGTGAGACCAAAGCGCTTGAGAAACTCAAAGGTCGTGCCGTACTCTATCGGTCGCCCAGGAGTCTGGCGGCGTTCACCCGCCGCAACCAGTTCGCGGCCGACCAAGACTGCCAACGTGTGGTCTGCATTTACGCCGCGCATGCGCTCGATTTCGGCGCGCGTAACCGGCTGGTAATAGGCGACAATGGCAAGAGTCTCGAGCACGGCCTTGGTCAAACGCTCCCCCCGGTGCAGTCCCAGCAGCCTGCGGATGTCCGGCGCCACGTCCGGGTGAGACACCAGCAGATAGGCGCCGCCCTGCTCCTGCAGCATGATGCCCCGGTCGCGCCAGGCGCTCTGAAGCTCAGCCAGGGCTGCTGCCACCGCGTGGGTCGATTCACCCGCTACCCGCGCAATCTCCTCCGCCGTGAGCGGCCGCTCGGCCACGAACAGGAGACCCTCGATACGTGCGGTGAGCGGTAACGGCACCCAGACTACCCGCCTTTCACGCCGTCTCTTGGGCGGCTCCGGCCGCCGTCCCGGCAATCCCGCTGCGAGACTCGGCTTCAGGCCGGTTGCCGTCAGTTGGCAGTATGAGAATGTCAGCGTAGAGCTTGGCCTGGCGCACGATTGCCTTGCGCAAACGCAAGAATTCCAGCACCGCCAGGAACGCCACCACAATCTCCTCCAGAGACTCTGCCGACCCAATCAGATCGCGAAAACCGGCCTGGCCGCGCGTTGCAAGCTGCATCTCGATACGCTCGAGGTAGGTCTCGACGTGCACGGTGCGCCGTGCCACTGCCGGTAGATCCTCTTCCTTCTCTTCCAGTACCGCCGCCAGCGCGCTGACCAGGTCTTCCGGCGCATAATTCACGAGTTCCGGGGCAGGGAGCGGCGCCGGCACGGCCACAGGCGCGCTGCGTTGGAACGCCACGTCGCGCTCATCCTGCCAAGCCGCCACCGTTTCCATCAAACGCCGAAACCGCTCATAGCCCCTCAGTTGCTCTTCCAGAGATTCTTCCGCCTCTTCATCCGCGTCCTGCGGCTCGTGCAGCAGCGCCTGTGACTTGCCGTACATCAACTGCGCGGCCACCCGCAGGAAGCGCGCCAATACGGGCCCGTCCTGCTCCTCCAGACGTGCCACGTGCGCCAAGAATTGCTGGGTCACGGCAACAAGGGAGAGCTCCGTTATGTCCAGTTTCTGCTCGCGGATGAGCCCGTAGAGCACATCCAGCGGGCCCTCGAAGATGGCCAGGCGGACGATTGGCAAAGGCGAACTCATGCTACGTGCCGAGAATGAGGCGCAGGAAGAAGGTTACCGGCGGACCAAGAATCGCTTGGAAGATCCCAATGCGCAGAAACCACTGGTCCACCAGCACGATCAAGAGCAGCAGGAAAGGGCCCTGCACCTCGAACCGTGCCAGGGTCGGGACGACGTGCGGCGGCAGGATGCGCAACAGAATGCGGTAGCCATCCAGGGGCGGAATGGGGATGACGTTGAAGACGGCCAACGCGATATTGATCTGAACTATGATGATGAGAATCGTTACGATGTACGCCGCGGTCGTATTCGATGCCAGGTCGGAGGACGTGATCAGGTTACGGACCACCAAACCGAGCACTGCGGCCGTTATGACATTTGCGGCGGGACCTGCCGCCGCCACCATGGCGCCGCCACTAATCGGACCGTTGCGCAGGTTGCCGGGATTGTACGGCACCGGCTTGCCCCAGCCAAAGCCGATAAGGAAGATCATCAAGGCGCCCAAGAGGTCGAGATGCGACAGGGGGTTGAGGGTCAGCCTGCCCTGGGAGCGAGCGGTGGGATCGCCAAGCCGATTCGCCATCCACGCGTGGCTGAATTCATGCACGGAGATTCCAACAACAAGTGCGAGAAGCAGACCAAGGAAGACTTCAGGGTTTCCAAGCTGGGAAAGCAAGCCTTACCTCGCGTCGATTGGGCTGGGATGGTGACGATTGCTCCCTCCCATCGTAGCACCGGCCTTGTCAAATCTCAATGCCGCTTGTTGGGGGAAGTAGTGGTTGTTGACTTGAACTCTCTGTTGGGCTAGGCCGCATGTCATTCCGAGTGCAGCGAGGAATCTAGAGCGCTCCCGACTCTAGATTCTTCGTCGCTGCACTCCTCAGAATGACAGTCCGGCTGCGCTCCTCAGAATGACACTTCGAGGAGGTGCAGTTCGCGCCTAAACTCATGCCAGTGCAGCCCAAGTCAATACCTGACAATCGCGCATGTTGGGGGAAGTAGTTGTTGTTGCCTTGAACTTCTTGCCAGGCTAGGCCACATGTCATTCCGAGTGCAGCGAGGAGTCTAGAGCGCTCCCGGCGATAGATTCTTCGTCGCTGCGCTCCTCAGAATGACAGTCCGGCTGCGCTCCTCAGAATGGCCTATTAGCCGCGCTCCTCAGATTGGCCTTTTGGCGGCGCTCCTCAGAATGACTTTTCGAGGGACAGTCGTTTGCGCTCAGACTCATACCTGTGCAGCCCACGTCACTACCTACTAATCGCGCTTGTTGGCAGACGGCGCATTTGCTACGATAGAGCGGTGCACCCGCGCTTGGGCTTGGGTGCCCGTGCGCCCGAAACTCCGGAGCATGCGCCCATTCGGAAGACTGAACTATAGTGAGAAAGTGAACACCTAGCTTACCCATGCGCGCAAATGCCGCTCACGTAGACCCGGTTGAAATGTTTGCCGGCGTGCACCGCAAGACGCTGGCGTATGGCGAGCGTACGATGATCTGCCAGATCATCTTCGCTCCCGGCGGCGATGTGCCCCTGCATCACCATCCCCATGAACAATCGGGGTACGTTCTGGAAGGCACGTTGAAGCTCACCATAGGCACGGAGTTGCTCTCGCTCAAGCCGGGAGAAACCTACGTGATTCCCGGCAACACGCCACATGCGGCCGCGGCGGACGAGCCCACAGTCGTCCTCGACATTTTCTCGCCGCCGCGAGAGGAATACAAGGACGACTAGGCAACGCGCGTTTGGGCCGAGTGGCTGCGCGGCGGGGTGCCCACAGCGCGCTTTCCCTAACCGCAAGTCCCGCGCTGGGAGGCCGGTTAGCGAAGAGGCGTATGAACCGCCGCAGGTCTGCGGCAAGCTGACTGCCCTGTAGATCGGCGCTCGCTGCAGACGAAACCGGGCCTGTCACACGGGAACGACAAACGAACGATAGCAGTCTGTATGTACGTTAGACCATCGGACGTAGTCCAGGAGGAAGAACGCTTTGGTTAGAATTCGACTTGCCCGCATCGGCAAGCGCAAGCAGCCGCACTATCGGGTCGTCGTTGCCGACGCCGCGACGGCGCGCAACGGCCGTCACCTAGAGATTCTGGGGCACTACAACCCGCGCACCGAACCGTCGACGGTAGAAATCGACACAGAGCGGGCGCAGGCGTGGCTGCAGAAGGGCGCGCAACCCACAGACCGCGTACGCAAGCTGCTGCAAGGCGCCGGACTGGAGGCCTAGGGATGTACGATAGACGCTCCGGCAGGCCGCCGCGTGACGGCGGACGCCGCGGACCTCGCCAGTGGGGTAGGGGCGGTCGCGACTACCGGGAAGACAGCGGCGCCATACCCGCGCTCACCGGCCTTATCGAGTTCGTTGCCTATGGTCTCGTACGCGACGTGGAGGCCGTGCAGGTGCGCGAAATCGTGCGCTCTCAGGCGGTGGTCTACGAGTTGCGCGTGGCCGACGAGGACAAGGGACGCGTGATCGGAAGAGACGGCCGCATTGCGCAGGCGCTCCGGACGGTTATGCGCGCCGCCGCGGGTGAATCGAGCCGCCGCGTGGCGCTGGACATCATCTAGCTTGGCTACCAGGCATCCCGGCGATCAGACAGCCGCGCGTGTGCGGCAAGAGGGCGCGTACAGCGGTTGGCTCATCATCGGCAGAGTCAGATCGGCCCACGGTATCCGCGGTGAGGTGCGCGTGGAGCCGCTTACGGACTTTCCCGATCGGTTCCGCGCCGTCAAGTCCCTGTACTTTGGGGATGCGCACACACGACACGTCGTAGAGAAGGTCCGCTTCACGCCTAAGGGCGTGCTCCTCAAGCTGACCGGCATCGATTCACGGGACACCGCGGCCCAGTTGGCCCGCGCGTACATTGCCCTCCCCGAAGCCGAATTGCCGCCACTCCCGGAAGGCAACTATCATCACCACCAAATCAAGGGACTAGACGTCTACACTGAAGACGGTATACACCTGGGCGTCGTCGCCGAGATTATCACCACCGGCAGCAACGATGTCTACCTCGTGCGCGGCGAGCAACACGGGGAGGTGCTATTGCCCGCCATCGCCGATGTGATTCGCGCTGTCGATTTGGATGCACGGCAGATTACGGCGCGGCTGCTCCCGGGGCTGCTGCCCGACTAGGGTCGTGCCACCACTCGCATGCCCAACCTTGGCCGCGCGCCGCCAGCTTTCTCGTTCGCTGCCGCGGCGCCGCCAGCGTCTATCGCCGTGAGAGTGAGACTGCCGTGGGCCGCGTGCAGTCCCTAAGTCCTTAAATCGCCCTCAAATGGTGGCGGCCTTGCCCACAACGCCGTCTGGCGCGGCTCCGTCGGTCCAATAATGGCCTGAGGTCGTGCTCTCGTTCCTGCCCCCCTTACGAATCTGCGCGTGCGGGCCGCGCTGACCGCAGAAACTCTAGCAAGCCTTGGTAGAGGCGCTCATGCAGCCACTGCGCGTTGACATCCTCACGCTCTTTCCAGATTACTTTCGCGGACCCCTGGCCCACGGCACGCTATGCCGGGCAGTGCGAGGAGGTCAGTTGACGGTCGCGGTGCACCAACTGCGGAACTGGGCGGCAGGCAAGCACCGGGTCACCGACGACTATACCTTCGGTGGCGGCAGCGGCATGGTGATGAAACCGGAGCCGTTCTTTCGCGCGGTGGACGACCTCGCAACGCCCCAGGCCCACGTGGTACTGCTGAGCCCCGCCGGCCGCCTCTTTACGCAACAGCGCGCTGAAGAGTTGGCCGGCAAGGGACACTTGATTCTCCTCTGCGGCCGCTATGAAGGCGTGGACGAACGCGTGGCGACCCACCTGGTAGACGAAGAGTTGAGCATTGGCGATTACGTGGTGAGCGGGGGCGAATTGCCTGCGCTCGTGGCGCTGGATGCCGCCGTGCGCCTCGTTCCGGCGGTCCTCGGCGGCGGGCCTGCGGCGCTCCAGGAAGAATCCCATGCCGCCGGACTACTGGAATACCCGCAGTTCACGCGTCCCGCCTCCTACCGGGGCATGGACGTGCCCGCTGTCTTGCTCTCCGGCGACCACCAGCGGATCGCCGACTGGCGCCGACGACAGTCGCTGCTGCGCACGCAGGCGCGTCGACCCGACCTGATCGCACGCGTCGAGTTGAGCGTAGCGGACAAGGCTATACTTGGCGACAAGGCGCATTGCGAATGAGCGGAACAATGTGCTACTGTAGCTAGAGTGACAATCGTGCGGCAGCGCCATGAAACATAGAGATGACGATGATAATCGATGAGATTCTGCAGGATCAATTGAAGTCTGACGTGCCTGAATTTGCTCCGGGCGACACAGTGCGCGTCAACGTCAAGGTGGTGGAGAGCGGCCGAGAGCGGGTCCAAGCGTTCGAAGGTGTGGTGCTGGGCCGGCGGTCTGCCGGCATAAACGAGAACTTCACCGTGCGGCGCACCACCCATGGCATTGGCGTGGAGCGCACGTTCTTGCTGCATTCTCCGCGCATCGAGAGCCTCACGGTCGTGCGGCGCGGCAAAGTCCGGCGCGCCAAGCTCTATTACCTCCGCGACCGCGTCGGCAAAGCCGCGCGCATCAAGGAGCGCCGGTAAACGACAACTCATACGGAAGGAATGCCCGCTTGCGTCTCGTCCAGCGGGCATTAGTGTGTAATGCGCACATCCGTTCGCATGAACAACCTCGCGATTGAAGATAGCTGGCTTGGCCGGGGCGCTACCTTGATTGCCGGCACGGATGAGGTCGGGCGCGGCGCTTGGGCGGGCCCCGTGGTCGCCGGCATGGTCGCTGTCCACCCCCCGCTCTATCGTTCGCTGCCTGCGGCGCTCCACGGCATCGACGATTCGAAACTCCTTACCCCCAAGCAACGCGCGCTACTGGCGCCCAGCATCAAAGTCCATGCGGCTGCTTGGAGCGTTGGCGCGGCGTCGTCGCGCGAAATTGCGGAGATTGGCTTTGGCTCCGCCGTCCGGGTGGCGATTCTGCGCGCCTATGCCATTCTGGCCGCCTCGTTGCAACGCGCGCCGGACATTCTGCTTACTGACGCGGTGAAGCTGCAGGACGCGCCCATCCCAATCGAATCCCACGACAAAGCGGACCAACGCTGCCTCGCCGTGGCTATGGCGTCAGTGTTGGCCAAAGTGCATCGCGACCGGCTCATGCGGCGCTTCGACACGGTCTATCCGCACTATGACTTCGCCAGCAACAAGGGCTACGGCACGAGGCGGCACCAGCAGGCCTTGCTGGACAACGGCCCGTGCGCTATCCATCGCGCCTCATTCAAGCCGGTCATGCGCGCCTCCGCTCAACTCGTGCCGCCTGAGTCCGACCGGGCGGGCCCCGCGACAATGCCCGGCCCGGCACCGGGGACCGTATCGCAAGGCCCAGCGTACCCCGCAGTGGCGGCGGGCGCTGCCCAAGCTGCCGAATGAAGGCCAGGGAGAGTACACTGTGACTTCGGGCAAGCAACGGTTGGCAATCGGTCGCTGGGGCGAAGACATCGCCGCCCGTTACCTTGCCCGCCACGGCTATGAAATATTGGACCGGAACTATCGCACGCCGGCCGGAGAGTTAGACATCGTCGCCCGGGAAGGCGACGCCATCGTGTTCGTAGAGGTAAAGACGCGGCGTTCCTCCGCCTTTGGCCCGCCGCAAGCGGCTGTCACGCCCACCAAAGCCGCCCACATCATCGCGGCCGCGCAACACTATCTCTTGGATACCGCGCGCGAATCCGGCGATTGGCGCATTGACGTGGTGGCCGTCTTTGGCAATCCCAAAGTGAAGCCCGACATTACCCTGATCCGCAGCGCTGTGGAAGCGAACTGAATGCCAACCCTCTGGGATACAACCTATACGCGAGACGAACTCCTCAGCCGCGTTGGCAACATGGACCAACTGGGCGGCGCGCGTCGCTTGCGCTGGGAGGAGGGCCCGGAAGACGCCATGCTGGCCGCCGAAATGCGCACGGGTACGGGGCTCAATCTGTGGATTTCGCCAACGCGCGGGCTGGACATTACGCACGCGGAGTACAAGGGCATCCCTCTCGCCTGGCGGTCCCGCACCGGCGACGTGCACAGTGCGTATTTCGAGGCGCCGGGCGTGGGCTGGTTGCGCGGTTTCTTTGGCGGTCTCATCACCACCTGCGGGCTCACGTACCTGGGTGCTCCCGGTCCCGACGGTGACGAGGACCTCGGCATACACGGCCGCATCTCCTATACCGCCGCGCGCAATGTCCTGGTGGACAATGAATGGCAAGGCGACGAGTACGTGATGCGCGTGCAAGGCAAGATGACGGAGAGCACAGTCTTTGGCGACACCCTGGCGCTCACGCGCTGCATTTGGGCGCGACTCGGCGAAGCGCGGTTTTACGTCGAAGACAGCGTGGAGAACATTGGGCGCAACCCAAGCCCATTCATGCTGCTCTACCATGTAAATGTCGGTTTTCCCTTGGTTCATCCCGATGCGCGCCTCGTGCTGCCTACGGAAAACGTGACGCCGCGAGATGACGCGGCCCGGGAGGGTTGCGAGAGCTACGACTCCTTCGAAGATCCCGACCCCACCTACGCCGAGCGGGTCTATTTCCATGCAATGAAGCCGGGGGCTGACGGCCGCGTGCAGGCTGCCATCGTCAACCCGCGCCTGGGAGACGGCATCGGCCTCTACGTCCGCTATGACCCGCTGGAACTCCCTTGCTTCACGGAGTGGAAGATGATGAACAGCGACGAATACGTCGTTGGCTTGGAGCCGGGCAATTGCCTGCCGCTGGGGCGCGCCGTCGAGCGCAGCGAAGGCCGGTTGCGCTTTCTGGCTCCGGGGGAGACGCAGACGTTTCATCTGGAGTTCGGCGTGGCGGACGGCGCCCGCGCAATCGACTCTCTGGCACAGAATGCGTAGACATGAAGCCGATTTCCATCGTGTGGTCGGAGGGCGTCAGCGAAGCGGACGCCAAGGAGACCATCAGCGCGATGCGTGAGTTCCTGCGGTTTCTGCAAGGCGTCGCGTTGGAGCAAAACATCGGTCTTGCGCCCATTCTGCTGCGACCGTACGGCAACTGGGTACTGAACGACAAGGCTGGCTGGGATGCGTATCATTCATTTCGCTGGTACTGGGAATCAAGCTTGGACCAGGAAACGGGGCAAGTCTCTGCGGCGACGCTGTTCGAGATCGTACGCTACGAGCCGTGGCAACATGCGGAACCGCATCTCGTGCTCGCCCTCCTGCATACAGATCTCTGCAACGACACCCAGGAATCAAACGGCGCCTGCCCTTCGGTATTCGCGTGCACCGAGCCCCAACTCATCACCGCGATTTCCGTCCGCCACCTGGGTCATATCGCCGACCGTGAGTTGCGCCTCAAGTGCTTGCGCAGCTTGGTAATGCACAATTTCGGCCACCTGGTCGGCTTGCCCGAACGACTGCCACCTGCCGATCTGTCAGCACATGCGCCGGGAACGGCATCCGGCGATCGGGCGCGCCCTTGCGACGCGAAGTGCACCATGTATGAGGCCCAGTCCATCGATGACTTGATGTCGGTTGCCGCCGCGGCAAATCCAGGTCTGGCGTTGTGCTCGAAGTGCCGGCACGAGTTGCGTTCGGTCGTATTCAGCTTGCACTTCTCCGTAAATTAGACTTGATGTGCCGGTCAGTTTTCACCGTCTCAAGAGACTACACCTGAGAATACACACAAATGCTTGAGCAACTCGACCGCTACCGAGGCACACTGGCGGGGCTTGCCGTCGGCGAGTGTCTCGGCGCGGCCACGGAGAATATGCAGCGCGGGGACATTCGCGCTCGCTACGGCGTTCTGCGCGACGTGCGGGGGCCAGATCCCATTCGGGCCGGCGAGATCGCCAATCAGGCGCGGTGTTTGGCGGAGAGTCTGGTAGCGTGCGGCGAGTACGATCCGGAAGATGCGCTGCAACGCCTCGTCGCGTGGTCGTTCAGTTCACAAGGCGTCCTCTCGCAAGACGTCACCAACCGCGCGCTCGCGAAAGTCGCGACCGGCATGATGTGGGAACACGCCTCGTCGTTGACGTTTTGGGAGTCCGGCGGCAAGACAACCGGCATCCACGTGGTTGGCCGCTGTGCGCCGCTGGGCCTCATGTTCGCTGGCAACCCTGAACACAACATCGCCGCCACCTATAGCAGCGCGCGGCTCACACACTACGACCGCGTGTGGAGTTGGGCGGCCGTTACGCTGAATCTCGTCATTGCCGCGTTGATCGCCGGCAACAACATCGAGGAATCCCTCAAACTTATCATCGACCACTTGGAAGACTACGATGCGCCCATGCCGGTCTTGGAGCGCCTGTCGCAGCTCGAAGCGACTGCCTACATCCATTCGTCCACGCTGGCATTCAACGCCCTGGAAGCCGCCATCGTCTGCCTGTTGCGCACGGAGTCCGCGGAATCAGCGCTGGTCGAGGCCGTGAACTTGGGCGGCGCGAGCCGCGCCACGGGGGCAGTCTGCGGCGCGTTGGCCGGCGCGGCCTACGGCCTTTCCCACATACCCGACCGGTGGTGGCAACGCCTGGAAGACGTTGACGCGTTTGTCGAGCTAGCCGACCGGATCTGCGCGCTCGCCGAATCTGATTCTTGAAACTCCCGCACCCTCTTGTCCACGGGCGCTTCGTCGCTCGTCCCAACCGCTTTACCTGTCTCGTGCGGATTCCCGGCGCCGGCGCTCCCATCCGCGCACATCTGCCCGATCCCGGCCGCCTGCGGGAACTCCTGCGGCCCGGCGCCCGTGTTTGGCTGGAACCCAAGCCCGGCCAGCACCGCAAGACAGGCTACCAGCTCTGGCTCGTAGCGCAAGGGCAGGAGTTGGTCTCGCTCGATACCCGGCTGCCGAACCAACTTGTGCGCGAGGCCCTAGATCAGGGGGCGCTGCCGGAATTCAGCCAATATGCTTCCTGGGAACAAGAGCGGAAGATTGGCGCAAGCCGCCTTGACTTCCTGCTGAGCGGGGAGACCGGTCAGTGCTGGCTGGAAACGAAGTCCGTCACATTGGTGGAGGCGGGACACGCGCTCTTTCCCGACGCGCCGACGGCCCGAGGCCGCCGCCACCTCTGCGAACTTATGCGGGTGCGAGAGTGCGGCGCGCAGGCCGTCGTCTGCTTCGTCGTCCAGCGCGCCGATGCCCACAGCGTTGCCGCCAATCAACGGACCGACCCGGAATTCGCCGCAGCCTTGCGCAAGGCTCACGATTGTGGGGTAGAGTTGTTGGCATATACATGCGTGGTGTCGCCTGCGGAGATTACACTGGACCGGCGCATTCCGGTCGTCGTCGATTAGCGACGGCGGGCTGCGGAAAGACTAACGCCGCCGCAGTCTGCGCCGCGGCGGCATGGTCGACAGTGGTCTCAGTAGGGCGGAACATATCGGGGTACGCGCCTTTGTCCTCAGCAGGAATCCATGGCAGTTGCGAGGCCCGGGCCGAGAATTGTGCACCGGCGCAATACGACTGCTGCTGGTATCGCAGCCTAGAGCGGTAGCGCTTTGACTAGGCTCAGCGCGAACGGCGGTTCCCCTTTTTCTTCTTTGCCCTTGCGGTAGCGCTTCGACTGAGCTCAGCGCGAACGGTAACTCCCCATTTGCGCCATGGGTTCCGTAGCGGCGCTTCGACTAGGCTCAGCGCGAACGGCGGATCCTATTCTAGTGGGGACTAGCGGTAGCGCTTCGACTAGGCGCAGCGCGAACGGCGGTTGTTGTTCCACAGGGCCTAGCGGTTGCGCTTCGACTGAGCTCAGCGCGAACGGTAAGTCCCCATTTGCGCCATGGGCTACGCAGCGGCGCTGCGGCGGAGCTCAGCGCGAACGGCGTTCTCTCCTGTGTGCGGAGCGCGAGGCCTAGTCCGGCGCCACGATGGGGTTGGCAAGCGTGCCGATGTTATCGATGAGCACTTCCACGCGATCGCCGACCTGCATCGGGCCGATGCCACTCGGCGTGCCGGTAATGATCACGTCGCCCGGCAGCAGCGTGAACGCCTGCGAAACGTAGTGCACGATGAAGTCGGGCTTGAACACCATATCGGCGGTGTTGCTGTCCTGCTTGGTTTCGCCGTTGAGTTTGGTCTGAATGCGCAGTCCCACCGGGTCGATTTCGTTCACGAGCACCGGCCCCAGGGGGCAGAACGTGTTCATCCCCTTGGCGCGGGCCCACTGTCCATCCTGACTTTGCAGGTCACGCGCGCTGACATCGTTTGCGCAGGAATAGCCGGCCACAACGCTCAACGCGTCTTCCACCGAGACGCGATGCGCCGTCTGCCCGATGATGATGGCCAATTCACACTCGTAGTCAAGCCGTGACGTCAGGTGCGAATAGACCACGTCCTCCTCGTGGCCGATAACGGCCGTTGGCGGCTTGAGAAACAGCATCGGCTCCTTGGGAATCTCCATCCCGCTCTCTTCGGCGTGGAGCTTATAGTTGAGGCCGACGCAAATAACCTTCGATGGCGTTGCAGGCGGAAGAACGTGCAGGTCCCACGGCGCGAGCGTCCGATTGGTCCTCGTCCAACCCGTGATCGGATCGCCGTTAACCGGTGTGACGCTGTCACCTTCGACGATTCCCCAGGCCGCGCGCGAGCCTTCCTGGTAGCGAACGAATTTCACCTACCACTCTCCTTTACGTGCTACTTTCCCCCAACCAGCATAGTCATTCCGTCACCGAGATGCAAAGCACCGCGCCCAGGCAGCACACGCGCGCATCGGGTAGCTTCCGGTCGCGGCATACAATTACGCCGGCACGTTTCGTCCAGCAGGTTCCGCCCAATCTAAGCGCCCGCTAACGAGAATCCCGAAGGTAGCCCGCAGGGCCGTGCGTGCACGAGGCGCACGTCTCTCGCGGAAGGAACACGAAAGCTCACAGCAAATAAGGCGCAGCCAGCGAACATGACTGCGAAACTCTATTTCAGTCCACAAGCCGGGATCAGGGAAGAGTCTGCTTACCAAGCTCTTGTCTGAAGTACGCGATCGTCTCGCCCAGCCCCTCTTCCAGTGAGACCGTGGGCCGCCACCCCAACCGTTCTTGCGCCTTCGTGATGTCGGGACGCCGCCGTTTAGGGTCATCAGCCGGGAGCGGCCGGTGCACGATGGGCGCCTCGGCCCCCGTGAGACGCATGATAGTTGCGGCAAAATCGCGTATGGAGCGTTCGTCAGGATTCCCTAGATTGAGGACTTCACCCTGGGTGCCGGGCGTAAACATGGCCGCCGCCATGCCGCGTACGAGGTCTCTGACGTAGCAGAACGAGCGGGTCTGGGAACCGTCGCCGTAGATGGTAATGGGTTGCCCCGACAGCGCCTGCGCAATGAAGTTCGGCACCACGCGGCCATCGCCGGGGTCATTGCGCGGGCCGTAAGTGTTGAAGATGCGAATGATGCGGGCGTCCACGTCGTATTGCCGCACGTATTCCATCGTCAAGGCTTCGCCGAAGCGTTTGCCCTCGTCATAGCACGCCCGCACACCCACCGGGTTTACGTTGCCCCAATAGGCCTCCGTTTGCGGGTGCACCAAGGGATCGCCGTATACTTCGGAAGTAGACGCAAACAGGAACTTCGCGTTGCTTTCTCGCGCCAAGTCCAAGAGGACGTCGGTGCCGGCAGCGTTTACCCAGAGAGTCTCAAATGGGTGGCGCAGGTAGCCCTCCGGACTGGCGGGGCTTGCCAGGTGAAAGACTGCGTCGCCGCGCCAGGCAAACGGTTGCGTGACGTCGTGCTCTCGCAACGTGAACCGCTCGTGCCCGGCCAGGTGCGCGACATTCTGCGCCCGGCCCGTAATATAGTTGTCTACGGCCACGACTTCGTTCCCCTCGGCGACTAAGTAATCGCAGAGATGGGAGCCGATGAAGCCGGCGCCGCCCGCAACCAAAACCCTCAATGTGACGACCAACTCCCCGTGATGCAATGTAACCGAGCTGCCGATCACCGCCAGATGTGCCACGGCAATGCCGAATACGGCTCCTTGGCGCAATTTCTGTCGGATGCCCGCTCGATGCGCGCCCATTGTATCATGCGCCTTGCGTGGTCGTATGGGTCAATACACCTGCCTCGCAAGCTCCCTGTGGGGGCAACCCGTGCGCTGCGCCGGGCACGATGGTCCGGCGCTGGGCGTGCGTCGGCGGCAAGACTGCACGGCCGCCAGCCGATGGTGGCGCATCCCCAGTGCCCCCGGGGCCCACAATTGCGAAGTGCGGGAGGCACTCGCAAGGGGAGTGGCACGGCGGCAATAGTCGCGTGATACACTCGCGGGATTTTGCAGCCCCAAACTCGATGGCTGTGCGATTCCGCATGTATGTCATTCCAAGTGCAGTCTTGTCATTGCGAGTGTGGCTGTGTCAATCCGAGTGCAGCATTGCCAATCTGAGTGCAGCATTCTCATCCCGAGTGCAGCTTCCTCACTCCGCGTGCACCCACTTGTGTCATTCCGCGTGCAGCTTCGATATTCCGAGTGGAGCCACTCATCCCCTGCTGCATGTGCGGCCGGTTGAGCGCACCACCTTGATCCTCTTTACCACTCTGTCATTCCGAGTGGAGCGAGGAATCTAAGACGGCCCCCAACGCGAGATCCTACGTCGCGGAGTGTACGTTGAGTTCGTCGAAGGAGACAATGACAGGGCGAGAAGTCGCTCCGGGTGTGGCTGGGTGCGGCTATCCGCTTGCCCACAGGCCAAGTCCGATTCTGCCCAATTCCTCACTCGCGTCTATTGACTCGCTGCCCACGTAGATGGTAAGATGGCTTTTGCCTGTTTTTTAGCAGGCGGCACATTAACAGGTAAAGAGTGATGAAGGTAAGAGTGTTCTTCGTTGGAGAGCGGGGTCTGTGACGTTCTGGGACGAGGCGGAATTGCTTTTTGCAATCGTTTTGTTATGGAGAGTTTGATCCTGGCTCAGGAT
>JAJEAH010000043.1 GCA_022824225.1 Chloroflexota bacterium | reverse complement strand
GTTCCCTATCTTTTGTCATTCCGATCCCTGCGAGGAATCTAGCGCCCCCGCAACGTGCCGCCCGCTTGGCGCGGCTGCTTAGATTCCTCACTGCGCTGCGCTCCGTTCGGAATGACATTCGATACACCCTTCGCGCTACCTCTTCACCCTCCACCGTCTCCCCTCCTTCCACAACATACAAATGACATGAGATCTAGCCCAACAAGCTGATCAAGTCTAGAGCTGCTTGTTCGGGTCCCTGGACGGTGATTTGGCAGTCGCCGCAAAACACCCAACGGTAGGCGGTTGCGGCCCACGGACGGTCAAACGAACACGGTGCATTCGGGTATAGTATACCTAGGCGCAATGGGGTGCGTCCGTACGCTGACGTGCTCGCTTCGATTTTGTCTGTACCCGCTAGAGGCTATGGCAAGCTCCTTTTCCAGCAGCCGGATCGTCTATGCCGGCCAAGACGACTCAATTGAGGCTGTGCTCCTGAAGCTCCATCGTCGGCGCGGGAATTCCGCTGTGCTCGTGGCCAACAACTGCGCGGCCTTGCACAGCAGGGATAGCCTGGCACAGTTGCTGCGCCACGTCACCGACCTGGCGATTGACCTGACTTTCGTCTGCGGCGATCGCAGTGTGCGGGCCACAGCCGTGGCCATTGGTATCCGCTCGGTAAGCTCCCTGGCTGCTATTCACGCCGACCGCCACGCGGACACGGGTGCGGACACGGATTGGGAAAGCGCGGCCAATGCTACGGGCGGCCTGCGGTCGCTGCGGCGCGGCGGGGAGAGGTCGAGCGCCGCATCCTCCGCGCCTCGGCGCCGGCCTTCGCGCGGTGGTGGGGACAACGAGCCGCTCAGTACACTGTCTCCGGGCAGTGCGGGTAAAAAACGCACCACAAGGAGGGTCGGCGCCGCGCTTTCTATGGACCGCACCCTGTCCACGATTCTCGCGTCGGTCACCCTCATCGTCGTGCTGCTCTTCTTGGCGTGGGCGGCCGTGTACCTGATTCTGCCAAGCGCCAGCGTTCAGCTCACGCCGGAGCAGCAGCCGTACAGCGCCGAGTTGCAGTTGCGGGCAGACCCGCAGAACGGCCGGCTGGATGTCGCCTCCGGCACGATTCCCGCCCAGATGGTAATTATCGAGGAAACCGATGAGCTATCAGTAGAGGCCACAGGCGTGCGGGACGTGCCCATCGGCAAGGCGGAAGGTTCGGTGATCTTCCGCAACCAAATATCGCAACCGGTCGGCATCCCGCGCGGCACGGTAGTTCTGACCAGCGACAATCGCAGGTTCGTCACTGCCATGCAGGTCACCGTGCCGCCCACGTCGGCCATCGACAGCAGTTTTGGCTGGCGTCGCGTAGCGGTCGTCGCCGAGGAACTGGGGCCCATCGGAAATGTCGAGGCGGGGGCGGTCACCCACATCGAGGACCAGTTGCTGAACCAGAGTCTCATCGTGGAAAACGATGTGCCGATCGAGGGCGGCGACGTGCGCGTGGCCACGTTTGTTACGGAAGCCGACCGCGCCCGCGTTTTCGAGAACCTGCGTCAAGGGCTCGAGAATAAAGTTTGGGAAGGCCTGCGGGACAAGACTGACGTTTCCGACACCATCTACGTGCCCTGGGACATGGACGTGATCGTAGAGGAAGCGGTGTATGACAGCGAGGTTGGCGCGGAGGCCGAGAGCGTATCCCTGCGCATGAAGATCAAGTGGCGGGGCACGGCTTTCTCCAGCGAAGCGTTGGCGGAAGCAGCGCCGCTCATCATCGAGCGCATGGTGTCAAACCAGGTGGGGACCTATGTGCTGGTGGAGGGATCACTGGCCCTGGGCGCGCCCAAGGTCTACGACATTGAGGAAGGCGTGGTGCTCTTCACTCTTCCCGCCCAAGGCGAACTGGTTTCGACGTGGGACCTGGGGGAACTGCGGCGCAACCTGGCGAATAGTACGCGGGAGGAAGCGGAGGCACAGCTGCAGGGCCTGGCGGGTGTCGAAAACTACGTCCTGGAAAAGAGACCGAACTGGTACGACCGCATGCCGCGCTTGTGGTTTCGAATCTCCATAGATATCGCCGAACCCACGCAGGCCGCGGCAGCGCTCCAGGGCGCACAGGCTAGGGGGACGCACTAGTGCGCATTCTCTGTTTGGATCTCGGCGAACGACGGATCGGCGTAGCCTGCGGTGAATCAGCGACGGGCCTTGCAACTCCGCTTGAGACCCTCCGCAGGCGCACGTGGGAGCAAGACTGCGCAGCCGTGCGACGGCTGATGACCGTGGAGCAAGCAGAGCAGTTGGTTGTGGGCCTGCCGGTAAGTCTGGACGGCGCACTCCATCAGCAGGGCGAACGCATCAAAGCTGAGGGCGAACGACTTGGCAAGGCCTTGGGTCTAACCGTGGTCTTTTGGGATGAGCGGTTTTCGACCGTCATCGCCGCGGAACGCTTGGAACAGAGCCCGACCGGCGCGCGACGCAAGACGCCGCTGGATGCCGCTGCGGCCGCGGTGATTCTGGAATCGTACTTTGCCGCCGGAGGCGAAACGCGGCGGTCCAGGGCCGGCGAGAACGGCGCATGAACGTGATGCTAACTCCATGGTAGCCCGGCATACCAAGCGCGCGGTGCTGGGTATGCTGGCGGCGGCAGTGCTGGCGCCGTCGGCGCTTGGCTGCGGCTCGGACGCTGATGATGAGGGAGCCGGCCTCGGGGACTCCGCCGTAGACCGAGGTGAGGTTGTCCTGACCATCCCGCCGGGCAGTACCACCGAGCAAATCGCAAATCAGTTGCGGGACGCCGGCGTTATCCGCAGTGCCCTCGCGTTTCGCCTGCGCGCGCGGCAGAGCGGCGTGGATGGCTTGTTCCAGGCCGGTCAGCACGTGCTGCGGCGCAACATGAGCGTGGATGAAGCAATCCAGGCCCTTCAGACCGCTGATGTGCACGAGACGGTCCTTACCCTCATCGAGGGCTGGCGGCGAGAGGAAATGGCAGCCTATCTCCAGGCGCAGAATGCCTTGAACGCAAGTGACTTTCTAGTCTTGACCGCACAGACTGACTTCGCGCGTGACGTGATCGGCGAACGTCCGGAGCAGACTAATCTGGAAGGCTATCTCTTCCCGGATACGTACCGAATTGAGGAAGATACCACAACTGACCAGTTTGTCGAGCGGTTGCTAAACCAGTTTAGGCGCAAGATCGGCGGCGCGGTGGCGAATGGCTTCACCGCTAACGGCCTGAGCGTTCACGAGGCCGTGACTCTGGCAGCAATCGTGGAGCGGGAAGCCCAGGTGCCGGCGGAACGGCCCCTGATCGCGGGCGTCTTCTATAACCGCCTGGCCATTGGCATGACGCTGGGCGCGGACCCTACTGTGCAGTACGCGTTGGGTTACCAGGAGTCTGAGGGGCGTTGGTGGAAGAAGGCCTTGACTCTCGATGACCTCCGCATCGATTCCCCCTACAATACGTACACCAACGCGGGCTTGCCGCCGGGACCGATCTGCAATCCCGGCTTCGCCTCCCTGCAAGCCGTCGCTGCGCCTGCTGCGACCGACTACTACTATTTCGTCGCCACCGGCGACGGCTCCCACGTCTTTAGCCGTACGCTGGATGAACACAACGCAAACGTGCGCAGGTATCAGCAGTAGCCGCAGGCCGCTCCGGCACGTGGCTACGGGCGGGCAACCTGCGTCTTGCTCACCATTTGGGCGGCAGGCATAATGCACAGGCAGTGCGAATCGTCTCGAGCCAACGAATTCCAGCCAAGGAGCATGCCGCCATGGTCGAACACCTGGTGCTCTTCAAGGTGAAGAGCAACGCAAGCGCAGAAGCCGTGCAGGCCATGGAAGACGCCCTGCGCAGCCTGAAGGATGCCATTCCCGGCATTTTGGAAATCACTGTCGGTGCCAACTTCAGCGAGCGCAGCCAGGGTTTCACCCACGGCCTCCTGGTCCGCTTTCAGGACCGCGCCGCCCTGGACACGTACATTCCCCATCCCGCCCACGAAGCCGCGCGCAACGACTTCATTCTCCCCATCGTCGACGACGTACTCGTAGTAGACTACGAGGCATAGCCGCCGCTTGGCGTTGGGCGGGCACGGCGTGCTACCAATTCAGCGCGCAGGGGCAAGCCGGTCGGGTGTATCATGCGCAGAGCGCGTTTCGCTCACGCAGTGCGCGTCGCCTGAGCGTACCGCGAGGCGTTAGTTTGGGCGGCGACCGGTGCAACTACATCCCGTTTACAGCCGGCCACGCGCCAAGCACGCGCACCAGCACGCACGCCTGCTCAAGTTCCTCAAGCGCCGTAAGCACGGGATCTCTCGCCGGGTGCCCGATGAGGATGGCGAAGAAGTAGTAGTCCCACGTTCGCCGGCGGGATGGCCGCGACAGGATGAAAGTCAGGTTTACGTCGTGCTTGGCGAAGACCCCCAGCGCTTCATACAGGGAACCCGGACGGTCCATGATGCTGAAGAGCAGAGCGGTGCGGTCATCGTTTGTTGGCGAGGGCAACTGCTTGCCCAGAATCGCGAACCGCGTCACGTTATCCACGCGGTCTTGAATGCTGCGCGCGACGATGGGCACGTTCTCCGCTTGCGCAGCCAATTCACTCGCGACGGCGGCGGCTGAGGGATCGTCCTTGACCTTGGCCACTGCGGCAGCGGTGCTCACCATTTCCACCGTGTCCGCGTGAGGCATCTCCTCCGCCAGCCAGCCCCGGCACTGGGCCAGCGCCTGGGGATGTGAATACACGACGCGGATGGACTCGCGAGGGGATGACGAAATGAGGTGGTGCGCAATCGGGAGGACGATTTCACCGCAGATCTGGAGCGCGCTGTCCAGATACTGCACGAAATAGTCCAGGGTCGGCGTAACACCGCCTTCCGTCGAATTCTCAAGCGGCACAACCCCGTAGTCCGTCACGCCTTTTTCCACGTGTTGAAAGACGTGGTCCACGGAACTTGCCGGCTGCAACGTGGCCGCGGTGCCAAACGCCTGGAGCGCGGCCTGATGCGTGAACGTGTTTTCCGGTCCCAGGTACGCAACGACAAGCGCTTTTTCCAACGCGCGGCACGCGGACAGCACTTCGCGAAAGACTGCCTGGACTGCCGGCGCTTGGAGCGGACCCGCCTGCGCGACCGCCGCCACGTTGCTCAGCACTTGCCGTTCTCGCTCCGGCACGTAGAAGGGCAGGTTTTTGCCCTTTACCTCGCCCACCCGCATGGCAAGAGCGGCGCGCCGTTGAAGGCTGGCGACGATCTCCTCATCCAAGTCGTCTATCTGCCGGCGCAAATCCGCCAGGTTCCTCGCCTGCCTATCCATAGGCGCCGCCCATCCGAGATGCCTGCATGTGGTCTACCTCTACCCGCCTGCCGGTGATTGAATCAGCCTTCCGCTCGCCGCACGGCGGCGTCCTCGCGCTGTGTTATCGCGCCGTATTGTAGCAGGTTCTCAAGACCTGCGCATGGCGCGATGGGTGCGGCAAAGTCCCGCGAGTCCCGCTACCGGTAAGCCGGATTGCGGCCCGAGGACAGCGCCACTGGCATGCGACACCGCCGGCGTTCATTCGGCCAGACAGCCATCTACGTACCTTGACGACCCACCCGGTACTTTCTAGAATTAAGACGAGGAAGAGATGTGGAATGCGCTCGGGGGCAATGGGGCCCCAAGTAACAGAGCCCAAACGGCGGCTTCAGATCGGGCGCATGCTCGGAGCCGGTCTTGCAAAGTAACGATGGGTCTGCGGCAGTCATGAAGGAGTGAACTAACCGCAATGACGTACGTGATTGCAGAACCTTGTATCGACATTAAAGACAACTCGTGCGTGGATGTCTGCCCGGTAGACTGCATCCACTCCGACGATGACTCACCGCAGTTCTACATCGACCCGGAAGAGTGTATCGAGTGCGGCGCTTGCGAGCCTGTGTGCCCTGTGACGGCAATCTTCTTTGAAGACGACCTGCCTGACGAGTGGCGCAGCTACATTCAGCTCAATGCCGACTTCTTTGCCGACCAATAGCGTGGCGGGTCTGCGGCTAGTCTGCTTGCCCCGCGGCGAATGCTGCCGCGAAGGCCGCTGAGCCGTCGTCACTCTCGATCTGCATGTCAGACCCTCGCACGAAGCGGGGGTCTTTGCCTAGATCGAACCCGCGCTGCAGGTCATGTTCGTAGCCCGAATACACGCTCGTCGCGCCTGAGCCGTACTCCGGCGGCCACGCGATGCGGAAGACTTGCCGGGGGCGGTCGGGTTTCGCGTCGATCCGATACCTGGCAAGCGCGTCTTCATCCACGCTCACACCCAGGCCGGGGCCTTCAGGCACCGGCATGTAGCCCCGCTCCACCGGCAGCGACTCCGTGAGCAAATCGTGCTCCCAGATATGCAGGCACGTAATCGCCGGCCACAGCGCGTGGGTTAGCACCGCACCCAGTTGCGCGGCCCAGGCCGTGGTCAATCCCAAGCCAACGAGTTGCAGCCAGAACGGCTTGTTGGCGACGGCGGCGACGACTCCGGACTCCATGACCTTTGTCACACTGCCGCCAACCACAAATCCGTCGCACACGTCATCTTGCAGCGCGGTCATGATGGGCGGCGAACCGTAGTGCATGGCCAGGGGACGGGGCACATGCCGGCGGATCTGCTGATTGCCGGCTACGTCGCCTTGGGGTATCGGCGTTTCGTAGATCGACACATTCACGTAATCGAGCAGTTCGTTCAGCAACGGAATGGCCGTGCCTGCGTCCACCAGCATGCTGTTGAAGTCTATGTCCAGGTGCATGGAGGCGGGAATGACCGCTGCCAACGCCTGTAGCTGCGCGTGAATGTCCCGCCAGGGCCGGCCTTTGAGCTTCATGGAGACGTAGCCGCGCTCGATTGCTTTCTGCGCTTCTGCCGCCCATTCCTCAGGCGCCATGTCCAGGCACCACCACGAAATCGGCACCTTCGACTTGACCTGCTCGCCCAGGAGCCGGTGCGCCGGGACGCCGGCGGCTTTGCCCGCCAGGTCCCAGAGCGCCATTTGAGCGCCGCAGCCGAGTGTTCCGTCCCACAGGTGGACGAGCGGGTCTGTGCCGACCAAGCGTTCTTTCAAGTCGGCCGGGGTCTTTCCCCAGGTGTATTCCACCACCGTCTCGCCCACGCCGCTCAGGCCGTTGTCGGCATGGATGCGGCAGACCTCGATGAGGCGCCAATCGCCGCTCAAGCGCGCCATGTGCACGTCATGGCGCTCGGTGAATGGCACCAGCAGCAGGATTTGTTCTACGTCCGTGATTGTCACCGCCACAATTCGCCTCCTCGGTTCCTTGCCTGAACGTCACTCTGCGCCCGGCAGTCCCTCGCCCGACAGGAATTGCGCTGCTGAATGGAGTTTTGCCATGGGATACGGTCTAGCACCGGGGCCGCACAGACCTCGCGATGTGCGCCGACCTCTGCCGCGAATCTGGCCCGGTAGACGGCGGACGTGCCGCCTCAGCCGAGTCGTGCTCAACCCCTACGGTTTGCTGGCACGTCAGAAGCGTGTTCAGCCGGAGCGGCGGGATTCCGTTTGACCACGCGGCGAGTCCTGCCCTGCTTCCGGCTGCGCCGCCCTAATCCTCACCGGTGCTGTCATCCTCTGCGGTCCGTTTGGGATAGTCGAAGTCCAGCAACGTGCCGCAACCGCTGCGGACGTCCTGCCACGAAGCCACCGAAAGTTGCAGGCGTACCACGGCGCACGTCGGCAATTCGCCCACGCGCTCCTGGGACAGCAGATTGCTTAATTCGCTGAAGCCCGGATTGTGTCCCACCATTGCAACGTGGTCGAGGCTGTCGTCCAGACTCGCGACTACGTGAAACAACCGCTCCACCGACGCGTGATAGATGCTCTCGTCGTACTCGATCCGAGACTTCCCGTAGCCAATGGCCTTCGCCAGGCGCCTCGCCGTGCCGCGCGCGCGTTTGGCGGGGCTGGAGAGGATTGCGTCCGGCATGTATTCTGCCGCTGCCAGTCTACGCCCCATGTCCTTGGCGTCGCGCTTGCCCCGTTTGTTGAGCGGACGCGCCGCATCGCCGCCGCCCAGAGGCTTCCAACTGGATTTCGCGTGCCGGATAAGTGTGAGGTGCTTCATAGGCGCTTCCTAGAGTATGAGGTCGAATACCCGCTTGCTGCTCTCGTCCAACTCGCGAAAGTCGGGAATATGGAAGCGATTACCGTCAATATCGATGATGAGGACTTCATGTTCCGACGGTTGCAGCACGGAGTCAAGCTCCCACCGCATGACAAACTCGCGCAGGCCGTGGTCCGTCTCGACGATCCAGAAGGACGTCCGCCAGTCGTTGCGATAGGCGCGTATGGTCCGGATACGATAGACGCGATAGTAGGATTCCAGGGAAGCATAGAGGATTTGACGCGACTCTTCATCCAGCGCCTCCGGGTCCTCGATGAGGCAGAATTCCTTGTTCTTGGTGTCAAGAATGGATACATAGTTTTTCAGGGTCAGCGGGAACGCCCACACGGCCTTGCCTTCCAAGAGGCAGCGGTCGCCGTCGATCTCCACCCGCATCTGTCCGCTGGACCCCCGGGACAAGCTGATGGTAGCGGCATCCGTCGTGCCGGGGCCGATGTCGCCAATCAGTACCAGTTCTTCTTCGTCTAGAGCTACGTCAGTCGCCATTGATTGTTGCGTTTCTCCTTGCTGTGTCTACAGCGCTGCTGACCCGGCGATAGGCGCGAGTTTTCACATTTCTTTTTCCAATTTGCGGTTGGCTGTCGTGCGCGGCAGACAGTTGGGACTCGTCCCGGATTTTGCTCGCCGCGCCGGACCGGGAGGCGCCTGACACTCGCAACGTGGGCGGTAACGCCGTCGGCCGCCCCGCAACTACCTTTCAACCGCCCGCAGCCGCGAAACCGTGCGTTGCATCTCCACCAAGTTGTGATAGATTCCTCGTTTTGCCAACAGTTCGTCGTGGGTGCCGATTTCCGCCACCGCGCCTTCGGCCAAAACCACCAGGCGATCGGCGTTGCGCAGTGTGGAGAGCCGATGAGCGATAGCGAACGTCGTACGCCCTTTGATCAAGCGGCTGATCGCCTGCTGAATCGCAAACTCCGTTTCCGTGTCTACCGACGCGGTGGCTTCGTCCAGGATCAAGATGCCCGGGTCTTTGAGCACGGCGCGGGCAATTGACACGCGCTGCTTCTCACCCACCGACAAGCGATTGCCGCTTTCGCCAACCAGTGTGTCATAGCCTTCCGGCTTGCCGACGATGAAGTCGTGGGCGTTTGCCGCGCGAGCGGCGGCAATCACGTCCGGCACCTCCGCGTCGGGCTTCGCATACCGGATGTTCTCCAGAATGGTACCACTAAAGAGAAACGGCTCCTGCAGCACAACGCCTATCTGGTCCCGCAGGCACGTGAGCTCGATATCGCGAATATCATGGCCGTCGATAAGCACCGTGCCGTGGTCGGCCTCGTAGAAGCGGCAGACCAGGTGCGCCAGCGTGCTCTTGCCCGCGCCGGACTTGCCGACAAGGCCAATCATCTCGCCCGGGTTCACGTGCAGATCGACCTTCTTCAAGACCGGCTTCGTCTTGTCATAGCCGAACGTCACTTCGCGAAACTCCACCTCGCCCCGCAGCGGACGCACGTTGAGCTTGTCGGGCTCGGCGTACGGCTCGGTAGGCGTGTCGATGACGTCGAAGACACGGTCCGCGCCCACCAACGCCCGGGACATCCAACTGTAAATGCGGTTGAACCACTGCAGCGGGCCGTAGAGCATCCACAGGTACTGCACGAAGGCCGTGAGTTCGCCCAAGGTCAGCGAGCCGTCGATGACACTGCTGCCGCCCATGAGCCAGGCTATAAACACGCCGGTGCCGGTCAGGAAGTTGAGCGACGCGAACGACGTGTCCCAAAAGCGCGACTCGTGCACGGTTGCCCGCGCGACCGCTTCGTTGCGCCGGTCGAAACGTTCGATTTCGGCGTCCTCCTGGGCGAAGGCCTTGGCTACACGAATACCGGAAAGCGATTCGTTGAGTTGGCCGTGCAACATGGCCCAGTTCTGGGACACGCGCGACCAGAGCACGCGCATACGTCTCACGAGGATGGCCCCACCCATCACGACAAAAGGCACGGGCAGCATGATGACGAGTGTCAACTGCCAGTCCATCAGCACCATGATACTCAACACGCCAATGAGCATAGCGCTGTTGACAACCAGGTACGGCACGCCGTCGATCATGAAGTAGTTGAGGCTCTCCGTGTCACGCGTGACTAGGGAAAGGAGTGTGCCCTGCCCTTTGCGGTTATGGAATGTCAGCGACATGCGTTCCAGCACCTGGTAGAGTTGGGCGCGCATGTTGGCAATGACCCGGGTGCTGAGCCACGAGCCGACCCATCCCCCTGCGATTTCAAGTCCGCCCGTTGCCAGGTTCGCCGCAATCAGGCCGCCCACCAGCCAAACGAGGAGCATGAAGTTCTCTTGGGGGATCAGAACGTCATCGATCATCCTTCTCGTCAGGAGCGGGGGCGTGAGTTGCACCAACGCGCGGCCCAACGTGGCGACAATGAGCACCGCCGCCAGAGCCCTGTAAGGCTTGAGATAGCTGAGGATGCGCAGAATGACAGCCATCTTGCGCACGCAGCGGGGGCAGTTGCGGTGCCTATCCGGCAGCAGCGAGCCGCACCGTTGGCACCGCGCGCGGGGAATATCGGTAGTGACACCGAACGGTTCGTCTTTTGCCAACTGTTGGATGCCTCGGGCGACTTCCGTGAATTTGTCGCCGAGAGAGCTGGAGTACTCGAGAATGGGCGTGAAGTAGCCGCCTTGCTTAACCTCCAGCCGGCCGCCGCCGACGAGGGGCTCGGCGCGCGCGTCGGTGATTTCCGATACGTCCAGGCTTACTTCTCCATCTTCGCCCGGCGCGAGATCGGACAGGACTACTACCCGCTTGTCGGTCAACACGATCCAGCGCGCGCCGAAACGGCCGTCATGCCGGATGTCCGACATGGCGACCAGCAGCGTCTCTTCCTGGGAATGCTTGAGCCTGCCCCACTGGGCCGCGATTTCAGGCGGTAGTTCGTCGAATATGACCATCGGCAGTCAATCGGACTCCAACAGCAACGAGTGATCCGTTGAGAGTGGTACGCAAGCCTATATAATAGCTTAGTGGCCGCGTTCTGCGCCACAAATCCGAGAAGGTGAATCAGTAGATATAGACTTGACACTGTCACAGGGCCACGTTCTTCGTTGTCCATTTGTTGAAAAGAGGCGGGGGAGACCGGGGGGAGTGAAGAGTAAGCGCGAGGGGTGTATAGAATGTCATTTGTATGTTGTAGAAGGCGGGGAGACGGGGGAGGGTGAGAGGTAGCGCGAAGGGTGTATCGAATGTCATTCCGAACGGAGCCCAGCGCAGAGAGGAATCTGAGGAGCCGCGCCAAGTGGGCGGCACGTTGCGCGGGCGCTAGATTCCTCGCAGGGCTCGGAATGACAAAAGACAGGGAACGCACATCCATGCCACGCCGAACGCTGTACGCGCCCACGCCACGCCGAACGCTGTACGCGCCCACGCCACGCCGAACGCTGTACGCGCCCACACCACGCCGAACGCAGCACGCGCCCACGCCGAACGCTGCACCCCCTATGTCATTCCGAACGGCAATCAATGTCATTCCGAGCGCAGCGAGGAATCTAGCGTTCCCGCCAATCGAGAGGTTTCGTCGCGAATGCCGGCATGAGCCCATCGGCAGATTCAAGCCAGACTTGCCGCATGCCACCATTTAGAATGGCGGAATGGAAATTTCTGCCAGACCGTGTATTCACGTCGCCTTTGCGCCATTGTGTATTCACGTCGCGGCGACCAGGCGTCAAGCCAACTGACACCGCATTCTGCTAATGTTAACAGTGGCTATCGCGACGGTTAATGTACAAACACGAAAGCCGCAAACGCCAGCTCCGGCGGGGACCTGAAAGCGCAGGTCCTGCGGTTGCGGCCTGACGATTCCCAACCATGTTCCGGCTGTGAGGGAGAGACTCCTATGGCGGTTAGGGCCGCCGGCGAAGAACGCCTGCCCCGTCATACCGTGGAGGATAGGTCTCGGTCGGGATGGCCTGGGGGCGGGCGCCGCGCTTCCCTGCCCCTGCAACTGCTCGGGCTAATTCTCTACTGTGTATTCGGTATCCTGCGGTTGCCGGGTTTCTTGGTGGCGGCATGCCGCAGCGACGTGCTGTGGCAGTGGGTCAAGGTACTCGCCGATCGGGCCGTCGGCCATGCCATCGTACTGTCGTTGGGACTGATTGCGCTGTGGGCGGCGCCGTTTGCCGCTCAATTGATACCGGCTGACGCTGCAACCGATGAGCACGGTTACTACACCGCTTTTTCCGTTGTTCGATCCGGTTCGGTGAATTCCGTATATCCGGAAGTAATCCATCGTCCAACGCTGCTTGAAACGACGGTCATCATCCGGCCGCCGGACGACGTGCTCGCCTACGAGGTGCGTGGCAACGACACCCTGTCCGATATTGCTTTTCGTTATGGCATTGACCTGGATACGCTCCTCTGGGCAAATGACATTGCGCCGGACCATTTCATCCAATTGGGCGACCAACTGCGCATCCCGCCGATTGACGGTGTGATACACCGTGTTCGGGAGGGCGATGCGCTGCCCGAGATTGCCGAGTTGTACCAGAGCAATCCCGTCGCCATAGCGGAGTACAACCGCATCGGTCTGTCTACGACGCTTGTGGCGGGTATGGACCTGATCATCCCGTACGGTGTGTTGCCGGAATCCCTGCGCAAGTCCGGCGGCGCTACAGGACTTTCACAACGCGACCAGCCGGTAGCGGCATTTGGCGAGTTCCGCTGGCCTACCCAAGGCGTCATCACCCAGTACTTTCATTCGAGACACTATGGCTTGGATGTGGGCAACTATACCGGCACCGCGATTGTGGCTGCCGACGCCGGGCAGGTTGTCATTGCGGGCTGGAGCCCGATCGGATACGGCAACCGCATCGTCATCAATCATGGCAATGGCTGGGTTTCCACGTACAATCACCTCAGCACGTTTTCAGTCTCAGTTGGTGACTTCGTTAAAGCCGGCGAGGTGATTGGCGCCATGGGTAACACCGGTTACTCTACCGGGCCGCACCTGCATTTCGAGTTGCTTTACCATAACCGATTCCGGGACCCGCTGCCATTGCTGAACTAGGCGGTTGAGCCGCCAGTCGGTTCGGCGCAAGGCGAGCCGGTCGCAGGATGGAGATTTGCCGGGCGTTGACGGCCCAGCAGAGCCGGCCGATCCGTGATGGCCCAATCGGACTGATTCGTTACCACGGCCCGGCTGTTTCTGCTTCTTCGCACATACTGCTTTCCTCCGCACTGCACTGTAGCGACACACCACAATGGCTTCTCACCCCGTTCGTATTGCCCCTTCTGTCCTGGCAGCCAACTTCGGGCGCTTGACGGACGACGTGGCGGCCGCCGACGCCGCCGGCGCGCACTACCTGCACTTTGACGTGATGGACGGGCACTTCGTGCCCAACCTCAGCTTTGGCCCAGCGGTGATCCGGAGTGTGCGGTCGGCCTCGGCGCGCCCGTTCGACGTGCACCTGATGGTGACCGAGCCGGTGCGCCATCTTGACCTCTTCCTGACCAGCGGCGGCGATCTCTTCACCATCCATGCGGAAGCCTGCGCGGACGTGGGTAAGACCGTCGAGGCCCTACGCAGCGCCAAAAAGCGGGTCGGCCTGGCCATCAAGCCGGGCACGCCGGCGGCAACGATAGTGCCGCACCTGCCGCGCCTCGATCTCGCCCTTGTCATGACGGTCGAGCCGGGCTGGGGCGGACAGGCGTTCATGCCAGAAATGCTGGAAAAAGTCAGGTTACTGCGGCGGGCAATCGATGAGGCCGGTTTGGACGTGCGGCTACAGGTAGACGGCGGTATAAATGCCGATACCGCGGTTGCGGCCGCCGCGGCCGGTGCCGACGTGCTGGTAGCGGGGTCATCAGTCTTTGCGCCCTGCCAAGAGGTGGCGGCCGCCCTGGGGAGTTTGCGGCAGGCCCTCATGCAGGCAGGTTTTGCCGTCGCGCCAGTGGCGTGAGGAGCCCGGCGTCCAGCCATCGCGGTCTGTTTTAGGTCGCTTGACGTTCGCGCGGATTGAGCGTTCGAAGCTCAGGTGCGGCGGACGCGGGCCCGCGCCCCACGGCCGCTGCGTCTATGCGCCCGGCGGCAGCGTTCACTCGCGGGCGCCGCACTGCGCGCGGTCGTGCGGTTGCGTCTTTCCCGGCGGTCTGTTTCACTAAGACGAGGAATCCTGCCAGCGCGTGTGGCAGGTTTGGCAAGGCGGGGCAGTCGCCCCAGCATGGGAGTGCCTAAGGGCGCTGGCCGGGCGGCGCACACGAGCGGAGATCGTTGAATCCGGCGGCGGGATTCGCAGACACTGGCCGACGTACCGAGCAGCGCCGGACTGGCGGCCCATTGGGTAGGCCGCCATTGTACTGCTGATTCCCGTTGCGTTCTTTCATTTTTTACTACAAAAGAATAGGAAGAGGAACACTATGCTCAAGTTTGGCGTTTTCGGCTACGGTATGATCGCGGACGTGCATGCCGAAGGACTGGCGCACATCGACGGCGCAGAACTCATTGCGGTCTGTGGGCCGCGAGAGGCGGGCGCGCGGGAGTTTGCCGGCAAGTTCGGCATCGAGCACGTCTTCACGGACCCCGATCATTTGCTGGCGTTGGATGAAATCGACGGCGTTCTTGTCGACTCGCCGGACTCGTTCCACCACGACTTGGTGATGCGGTCGGCGCAGGCCGGGAAGCACATCTTTTGCGAAAAACCCCTCGCTGTCAACGTGGCAGAAGCCCGGGCAATGTATGAAGCCGCGCGGCAAGCAGATTTGCGCACGGTCGTGGGCTTTTCCAGCCGCTGGAGCACGCAGGTCAATAACATCCGCAAGCTGATCGAAGATGACGTAATCGGTGAAGTCGTGCACGTGCACACCCAAAGCCTGAATACGGGTCTGGTGCGCTCGCCGCAGCCGAGCTTCACGTGGCGGACCGACGCGAAGCGTTCGGGCACGGGCATCTTGGGTGATTTGGGCTCGCACCACATCGACCTGCTGCACTTCCTCGTGGGCGACATCACGGACGTTTGCGCGGACTTGAAGACCTTTACGCCGCAGGTTTACGACGACGCCGGCACGCCTCATGCCCACGAATTGGATGACGATACCATCGTGCTCATGCAACTGGAGAACGGCGCC
Source organism: Chloroflexota bacterium (assembly GCA_022824225.1). GTDB lineage: Bacteria > Chloroflexota > UBA11872 > VXOZ01 > VXOZ01 > VXOZ01. Next base: position 4,378 of record JAJEAH010000043.1, on the reverse strand, counting down.
CACGGCACCATGGGTCTAAGCAGGCTCGGTTCGGTGCATTCAAACTATCCGGTGGGCCGCCGCCACGTCATGATCAACGGCCGCAAAGGCGGCATCCTCTTCGAGAACGGCGTGGGCTTGCTCTTCAGGACTGACGGGGAGAGCGAGCCGATCGAAGGCGAAGCGCCTACCGTGGACAAAGGCCACGGCGGCCAGTTGCTGGCGGGGGCGACCAGGCAAATGCAGACATTCGTCGACTCCGTGCGGGAAAACCGTGAGATTACGCCCACATTCACCGAAGGCCTGAAGACGCAAGAGGTGCTCCACGCCGTAGTCGAGTCTTCCAAGTCACGGTCTTGGGTGGCGGTTGAGCGCGTGGGGTAGTTGGCGGGCGGCGGCAAGACGCGGGCGGCTGGCTGTTTTACATGCTCCCGGCGCACTGAAGAGAGGACTACCAGAACGATGAAGAACTATCGCTACGAAGAACTCCAGTGGCCGGAAGTGGGGCAGGCTGCGGGCCGGGACCCGGTCGTCGTCCTGCCGGTGGGTACCATGGAACAGCATGGGCCGCACCTGCCGCTCATGGTGGACTACATCATTCCGCAACGGATCGCCGAGAAGGTCGCCGAATCATTGGCGCCCAACGTCATCGTGATGCCGCCGGTTGTGTACTCGTTCAACGAGCACCATATGGATTTTCCGGGCACGATTGCCATCAACATGTACACGATCATCGATTACGTCGCGCAGATCGGCTTTAGCCTGGCGCACCACGGCTTTCGGCACATCGTGCTGTTGAACGGCCACGGCAGTAACGTGCCGGTGATGGACCTTGCCATGCGGCGCATCAACAACGAAAGCCCGGCGATTTCCGTCCTGGCCAACTATTGGGCGCTTATCCAACGCGAGGACGTGCCCTGGGAGCGAGAGTCGTTTGGGGTGAGCCACCACGCGGATGAAGATGAGACCTCGCTCATGCTCTACCTCTGCCCGCAGCTTGTAGACATGGACAAGGCCGTGCGGAGCGTGGAGGAAGTGCAGCGCAGCGAGAACATCTGGGGCACGTGGCCCGCAAATACGCGCATCCACTTCCAGGAGTTCTTCAGCCGCAATACGTCAACGGGTATCCAGGGCGATCCCACCGGCGCTTCGGCGGCGAAGGGGGAAGTCCTCTTCAACTCCGCGGTAAAGGGCGCGACAGCCTTCTTCGAGGAATTCCGCGCCCGCGAAATCCGACCCCGCCGGGACTTTCATCCCAACCGCGAGGAGTAAGCGCATTTCCCCTGGATGCAAGCGTCCAGTCTGCGGGCCTTTCCAGGCGTGCGCACGCCACTCTTGAGCGACGCTCACAATTCGATAGGGTCTGAGAGCGCGGTCACACGAGTCTAGACCGTTCGCCCAGAGCGCGTCGCAGGGCATGGGGCTTGCGGCATAGGCTTGTTCCGTTCGCCCAGAGCGCGTCGCAGGGCAAGGGACTGGCGGCAAGGGTCCGTTCCGTTCACCCTGAGCGCGTCGCAGGGCAAGGGACTTGCGGGATAGGCTCGTTCCGTTCGCCCAGAGCGCGTCGCAGGGCAAGGGGCTTGCGGCATAGGCTCGTTCCGTTCGCCCTGAGCGCGTCGAAGGGCAGGGCCTTGCGGCAAGTCCAGTCAACTTGCGACCAGCCGAAGCTCCAGCAGTCCCGCGCCTTTCGAGCACCGCAACGCAACCAAAACAGCGCGCAGCAGTAGCATCGCCCATACGGTAATGCGGTGCGGCCAAGCTTGTCCCCGGCTCGTGGCGCGAACGAGCTGGGGACATCTGTGTCCGCGGTCACACACGAACCTAGATCACGGCAATTTGCCCGCCGTCTACGACCAAGGGATGCCCGGTCACGTAGCGGCTGAGGTCGCTGGCCAGGAAGACGGCGCAGTCCGCTACTTCTTCCGCCTCGCCCACTCTGCGGAACGGCACCCGCTTGAGGTACTCGTTGATCCACTCTTCATCGGCGATGCCCTCCGCATTGAGCGGCGTGCGGATGTAGCCCGGCGCCAGGCAATTCACCGTGATTTCGTGCTTGGCCAGGTCGATGGCCGCGCTCTTCGTAAGCAAGGTCACACCGCCCTTTGACGTATTGTAGGCGGCCAGTTCCTCTTCACCCATCAGGCCGTTAACCGAGGACATGTTGATGATGCGGCCGCCGGCTCCTTGCTTGACCATCTGGCGCGCGGCGGCCTGGTCGCAGAGATAGACGCCGTGCAAATTGACGTCGATGACGTGGCGCCAGTCGGCGTCCTCGATGTCAACGAAGTCGTGCTCCAAGGCGACACCGGCGATGGCGGCCATGACGTCGAGTTGCCCAAGCTCCGCCACCGCGCGTGCCACCATGGCCTCTACGTCGGTTCGTTTTGTAACGTCGCACGTGTGAGAAACAAAAGTCGATCCGGCGTGCCTTTCGTCAGCTTGCTTGGCCGTCTCTGCCAGCCCCGTTGCATTGCGGTCTGCGCCGAGCACCTTAGCGCCCTCGCGCAAGAATGCCAGGGCGATGGCTTGTCCGATGCCGCTGGCAGCGCCGGTTACGATGGCATTCTTGCCCACAAGTAGGTCAGGCATAGCACTGTGCTCCTCTCCGTCTGAAATTGCATAGACTATTGACACCGGCAGGGGTCAGGCAGTCGGGCCGCCCATCAGGTCGGCCCTGTGGGACCTAGACCCCAAGAATTCGAATGCTGAACCGGGGCACGAGGCGCCGCATTGTCCCAGCGTTGGGGAAGACGCCGCGCAACGTTACGTTTCGCGGAGAGCCCGCGCCACTGCCGCCACAGTTTGTTGCACGTCTTCGTCGGTGTGCGCCGCTGAAACGTACCACCGGCCGGACGGAATGGTCCGCACGCCGTGACCGATGAGTTTGCCCTGAAACGCCGCGTACTTATCTTCGTCGCAGTCCCAGTTGTCGCGGAACGACGAGAGTGATTGCCGGTCCGTAAACCAGGCGAAGAACACCGGGCCGATGCCTTGCGTCAACACCGCTTGCCCGGCCTCGCGCGCGGCCTCGCTGATGCCCTGCATGAGGTTGAGACCGACCGCGCGAATGTGCGCGTATACCGCGCCGTCGTTTCGCGAGAGCACGTCCAGGGTGGCATTGGCGGCGGCAAGCGTGATGGGATTGCCGTTATACGTGCCGCCATGCATGACGCCGTTCCCGACCAATTCCATAGCGTCACGGCGGCCGCCAAACACGCTGAGGGGGAAGCCGTTGGCGACGGCTTTGCCGAGAGTTGTAAGATCGGGCGTCACGCCCAGCAGCCCTTGCGCGCCGTGCAAGTCCGCGCGAAAACCGGTGATGACTTCATCGAAGATGAGCAAAATGCCCTCGCGGGTGCAGATCTCGCGCAGGCCCTCCAGGAAGCCCGGCTTGGGCAAGATGAAGCCGCCGTTGCACATGATGGGTTCGGTGATGACGGCGGCCACGGTAGCGCCTTCACGGGCGATGAGTTGCTGAAATGCAACCAGATCGTTCCATGGCAGCACCAGCGTTTCGCCTGCCGCGTGGGGCAGTTGGCCCTTGCTGCCGAGCACCGGCCGCGGGAAGGGCAGCGCACCCGCTTCTTCCACGGACGTAGGATGGTCGCTCACCAGTTGGTCGTCCAGCCAGCCGTGGTAATGCCCCTCGAAGCGGATGATCTTCGTGCGCCCCGTGAAAGCGCGGGCCAGGCGGAAGAGCGCGTGGTTGGCTTCCGAACCGCTGCCGCAGAAGCGGACCACGTCCATGGCAGGCACCAGCTTGCAGAGCTTTTCGGCGACTTCCACTTCGATGGCGTGTTGGCCGCCGTAGGTTTGTCCCAGTTCTACCTGCCGCTGCACGGCAGCCACCAACTCCGGATGGCTGTGGCCGAGGATGAGCGGGCCGTAGGCGGCGACATAGTCGATGTACTCGTTGCCGTCCACGTCGAACAAGCGCGAGCCCTGGCCGTGGCTGAAATAGAGCGGCGCCGGTTGTTCTTGCAGGCGAATGTTGCTGCTGACGCCCCCGGCAAGGTGTTTGCGGGCACGTTCCCAAAGCGCTTGGGAACGGGAAATGTCAGGCACTGGGCAGGTACCTCCTGAGATTGTGCAAGGGCTGAATTGAGGTCGTCTCTTGCCACCCCGGCGCGCGGCGCGCGGTTACCGGGCCGCTATGGTGACGGTGTAGTTGCCGGGAGGCGCCACCAAGATATGCTTGTCGCCCCCTGTGGTGAGCGAGAGCGGCTGTGCCGTTTCACCAAAGACGAGCTCGTCGACAGTCTCATTGGCTGCCGCCGGGCAAGTGACGGTCTGCTCTGTGGCTGTCCAGTTGCGATAGATAACCGTATTGCCGTAGCGGCGGGACGAGACTCCGGTTTCCCAGAGTTGGCGGACCTCAGGCATGGTGAGGAAGACGTGG
>JAJEAH010000022.1 GCA_022824225.1 Chloroflexota bacterium | reverse complement strand
CTACAACCATACCCCGCGCAAGTGCCTCGGGTACCAAACGCCAGCCGAAGTATTCATAAACCAGGTGTTGCACTTGAAATGTGAATCCACCTTCCCGCTTTCGCGGGAATGACGAGACCCGTCGCGCTGTTTTCATGGCAGTGACGGATCCGATAGACGAGTTGCGGACACGATCTGCGTGGAACGCAAACAGCGCTTTGGGAAGGAAGGGAAGTGACGCCGTATGGTCGCAGACAAGAACGTCGCCTACGCGGGTGGTTGGTATCCGCACCACAACGATCAGGACCTGGAGGAAATCAAGGCCGCCGGGTGCACGTCCATCAACATGACGCTGAACGAGAGTGACTGGTACGTCTTCAGGGCGGCCCGGGAACGCATCGTGGAGAAAGCGCGCGAGCTCGGACTCAAGGTGTATCTGAATTGGCACGGCTTTGGGGCGTTCGCTTCCTACATCCAATCGACCCGTTATCTCCTGGAAAATCCGGCGGCCGCGCAGTATTTCTCCAACGGCGTTCGCTCCACGGAAGCCATGGCGTGTCCGAACAACCCGGAGTTTGCCGCATGGATGGAGGAGCGGGTGCGGGAGATCACGCCGCACTTTGCGCCGGACGGCGTCTTCTGGGATGAGCCGCATTTCTCCAGCGACAGCAACTTTCCCAACGTGTGGGCGTGCCGCTGCGCGTCGTGCCAGGAGGGTTTTTCCCGACGCTTCAAGCGCGCCATGCCGACGCAGCTCGATGCCGACGTACGCCAGTTTCGCCAGGACTCACTTCTGATATTCTTGACACGACTGCTTCGCGCCAGCAAGGAAGTCGGCGGCGGTGAGAACGTGCTCTGCCTGATGCCGCTGGATGAGAGTGGGAACCATCCGGCTTCGGGTCCCGGCTGGTACGGCGTTGACGACTGGGAGCCTTTTGTCGCGGTGCCTGAAGTGGATGTATTCTCCACCGACCCGTACTGGATCCACCGCCACGGCGGGGACTGGGAGTACTTCGAGCACAATACGCGCAAGGCAATCGAACTTGCGCACAAATACGACAAGCCCTGCCAGATTTGGGTGCAGTCGATTTGGATTCCGCCGAAGCGCGAGCCGGACGTGAAGCGCACTATTTTGACCGCAGCAGAAATGGGCGCGGACATGCTGGCCGTGTGGTCGTTCTTGGGCGAACCGGGCGGCACGCTCTATGACTGGGGCGGCGATCCGGCGTTGGCCTGGCAGAATGTGGTCGAGGCGTATCAGGAACTGTAGGCCTGTGCGCATACGTCATTCTGAACCGCTCGTGCTGAGGCAGCCGTGCTATGTAGGCGTTGACGTACGTTCGTGCTGAGCACTTCGAAAAACTCAGCACAGGCTCATCGAAACACATTTGGCTCAGGATAAGGGAGCGCTCTCATCCGTTCACCCTTCGACAAGCTCAGCGCGAACGGATGAGAGCGTGAGAGCATTGATTTGGACACTCACTGGAGGGTAGACTCCATGGCTCAAACCCAGCCGAACATCCTGCTCATTACAACCGACCAGCAACGCTACGACGCCTCCGGCGGCGCGGGGCCGTCTTTCCTGCGCACGCCGCACTATGACCGCCTGCGCCACGAGGGTGTCACGTTCACGAGCGGCTACTCGGATGATCCGGTGTGTGTGCCCTCGCGCATGGGCGTCATGACGGGCCAACAGGTATTCAGTCACGGCATGACCGGCAACGGCATCACGTCTAAGATCCTGGGCCGGGAAGGCACGTTGCCGGCGCACTTGCGGGAACTGGGCTACCAGACGATTGCCATCGGCAAGATGCATTTCGGGCCGGAGCGGGCGCGGCACGGCTTCGAAGAAATGATCCTGCCCGATGACTACTACCGCCAGATGCGCCACTCAGGCAACGCGTTGCAGCCCATGCGGCACGGCCTGGGCCAGAACGAGCTCTACCCCGGCATGGCCACGGTGCCCGAAGCCTTGACACTTACCTCGTGGATTGCTGAACAGTGCGTGGCGTACATACACTTTCGCCGGGACCCAACCGTGCCGTTCTTTCTCTGGTGCTCATTCACGAAACCCCACCCGCCGTTCGATCCGCCGGAGCCCTACTACTCGATGTATCGCCAGGAAGAGATTCCGGCCCCCGTCATCGGCGACTGGCGGGACAGCGACCAGTGTCCGCCGGCGTTCGCCAAGCAGCAGAAGCGCCGGACCTACGACCTCATGCCCCCGAAGATAATCCGTGAGGCGCGATCGGCCTACTACGGACTGATCACGCAGATCGACTACAACATGGCGCGGGTGTACAGCGCGTTGGAAGACCTGGGGCTCTATCACGACACGATGATCATCTATACTTCAGACCACGGTGAGTTCCTGGGCGACCACCGCGCCGGCGCCAAGAGTCACTTCCACGAGCCGTCGGCGCATGTCCCATTTGCCATGCGCATGCCGAGTAGCTGGGACAACCGCTGCCACGGCACGCAAGTCGCAACCCCGGTGACCCATGCCGACATCCTGCCGACGTTGGTCAAGGCGGCCGGCGGCGAGCCGCCCGCCGAAACCGACGGCCAGGACCTGGTAGCCCTGGCGCGGGGCGAGCTTGAATCGCCGCGCCGGTACCTTGAAGGGGTGAACGGCCCCGGGCCCACCGGCAAAGACCTGCGTCTGGACTGCGTCTACCTGGGAATTACGGACGGCCGTTGGAAGTACATGTGGTACCCGGAAGGCCCCGCGGAACTGCTCTTCGACCTGGAGACCGATGCCCGGGAGGCGCACAACCTGGCCTACGAGCGCAGCGCCGCGGCCAAGAAAGAGGAGTTGCGCGACGAACTCTTGCGCCGGCAGCGCGAGCGCGGCGGGAAGTACCTGGAAGACGACGACTTGCCGGTGCGGGACGAGGTGCACGTGCCGGACGAGGACATGCGCAACCAGAATCAGCCCGGCGCACACACGGAGTACTGGCAGGTGGATGTACGGCATTAGGTGTTTTGTCACTCCGGCGAAAGCCGGATTCCAGGAGTGCGGAGAAAGTGGTTTCCGTCCTTCGCCGGGAATTGTAAATGCCAGGTAATTCCTTGACAGACTTGGCAGTCCAAGCAGGGAAACTCAGTACCGTGCATAGCTCGTTCACATGTCATTCCGAACGGAGCGCAGCGGAGTGAGGAATCTATGACGCGGAGCCTAGAGGGGGGTTGGGGCATGGACTCTCGATTCCGCGAACCTTGTTCGACGCTCCGCGCGGAATGACACGAACTGTCAATGCTGCTTAGTAGAGAGAAGATTCTGTAAACGAACTGGCCAACACTTGCGGTGAATGGCGGAAAGTGCGTTCGCTGTCACTCGTGTCAGTAGGTAAGTGGTAGGTCTTGCAGCGGATGATCCAGCGCGCAGAGCTTTACTTGTCGCCTATTGCGGGCACATAGACGTTTGCCATGTCACCAATGCTAAGAAGAGTTCAGACCGCAACGTCCAACCTGGGTGTGGGCCTTAAGGCCATCAGCCGGACCCGCAAGGCGACGCTCGACCCTATCGACGTCGATTTGCGGGGCAAGGTCTGCGTGGTCACCGGCGCGAACTCCGGCATCGGTAAGGAAACGGCGCTGGCATTGGCGCGTATGGGCGCGACGGTGGTGCTGGTGTGCCGGAGCGAGGCGCGCGGGACTGAGGCTCTGGACGACATAAAGGCGCAAACGGGCAACGATGCCGTTTCGCTCGTGCTAGCCGATTTCAGTTCCCAGCAGCAGGTACGCGAGGCGGCGGCAATTCTGGCGCAATGCGACCGGCTCGACGTGCTTGTCAACAATGCGGGCGTGACGCCGTGGGAGCGGCGGGTGACAGACGAAAACGGTCTGGAGCTGATATTTGCCGTAAACCACCTCGCGCCGTTTCTGCTCACCAATCTCCTGCTCGACCGGCTCAAGGCCGGCGCGCCCGCCCGCATCGTAACCGTCAGCTCCGGGGCGCACCGGCGGGTCCCGCTCAACTTCGACGATTTGCAGAATGAGCAGCGCTATGTGCCGTTTGACGTCTACAGCCAGTCGAAACTTGCGAACGTCTATTTCACGTATGAGTTGGCCCGCCGCTTGGTGGGTACCGGTGTCACCGCGAATTGCCTCCACCCCGGCGTGGTGTCAACAGCGCTCTTCAGACACTTGCCGCCGTTGCTTGGGTTTGCCGTGAAGCTTGCCCGCCCGCTCCTACTGACACCGGCGCAGGGAGCAGATACCGTGGTCTACCTTGCCGCCGCGCCCGAAGTTGCTGAAGTGAGTGGGCGCTTCTTCGAACGGCGCGAGGCGGTGGAATCGTCGCCGGTTTCGTATGACGCGGAGGCGGCGCGGCGGCTGTGGGGGGTGAGCGAGTCGTTGACGGCAGAATCCGCAGGTACAGAGGCCCGGTAGGCACGGCCATTTCAATTGCGCGCCGCAGTGCTTGGGAGTAGGGTAGCGTCTCAAGTTGAATCTATGTTGGGAGAGTGACACTGGTGTTTCTCCGACGGCGAATCAGCCACGTATTCTGCACGGCATTCTGCCTCGTCTTACTTCTTGGGGCCGCAGGCTGCGGCAGGACGGAGCTTCGCTCCCAGACTCCAATTGCGCCGGCCGCGGCGGCCGACACTCCTTTGAAGATCGGTCTGCTGCTGAATTTTAGCGAGGGCGCAACAGAGCGAGCGACAGAACGGCAGCGTGCTTTCAATATGGCTATCAAGCACATCAACGCCGGCGGCGGCGTGTTTGGCTTCCCGGTGGAAGTCGCGGTGGGCGACACTACCCGCGACCCAACGGTGGCGGTGGAAGCGGCGCGGCGCCTGATCGAGGAGGAGGGGGTCCACGCGCTCGTCGGCCCCAGTTCCAGCGCCAACTCGCTGCAGGTGGCGGAGCGTGTAGCCGGGCCTGCGGGCATACCGCTTATCAGTCCCTCTGCTACCTCACCGCTGCTGACTACGGCAGCGGACAACGACTTCTTCTTTCGCACCGCCCTTGCCGATAGCGCCCAAGGCCCCGTACTGGCGCGCATCACGCGAGAGCTCGGCTTCACCAATGTTGGCGTCATCTACATAGATGACGCGTGGGGGCAGGGCCTGGCAGACGCCTTTGCCGCTGCTTGGGAAGGCGAAATCGCAATGGTAGTGTTCGATCCCGACCAGACCGCCGTACGCGCTGCGCTGCAGCAGAGCGCGGGCAAAGGCGCGCAGGCGCTCGTCGTCATTACCTTCGAGCAGGCGGCAGAGACTATTGTGAGTGAAGCGTTGGCGCAGGGAATATACGACCAGTTCTTATTTGGCGACGCCGCGAAGAGCCCGGCGTTAGTGCGCGCAATTGGCGGCAACCGCCTGGGCGGCATGTACGGCACGGCGGGGACATCCGATCCCAAGAGCGCTTCGGCCGCCGCTTGGGAAGCGGCCTATGCCGCCGAATATGGGTCGCTGCCGGAATACGCCTACGTTAGGGAAACATATGACGCAACCATCGCCCTGGCGCTTGCTGCCCAGGCGGCAGAAAGCGTAGAAGGCGCCGCCATACGCGACGAGTTGCGCGCCATCGGCAGCGAGCCGGGCGTGGTTGTGACTGCCGGAGTGGAGAGTATCGCCGCCGGACTGCAGGTTTTGGCGGAAGGCGGAGAGGTCAACTACGAGGGTGCGGCAACGACGCTGGACTGGGACGAAAACGGCGACCTGCGGCGCGGTCACATCGGCGTCTGGCGCTTCACGGCGGACGAGCGGATCGAGGAAGTGGAAGTAGTCCCTATTGCAGCGCCTGCGCAGGAATAGAGCACTCCTCTGCTCCGTGCACTCCGGCAGTCAATACGTCAGGTCCCACCCGGCATGGGTTTGGGAGTGTGTCAAGCAAGACTATCGCAGGCTACAGCGGAATTAATAGTGTTGCGCATACACCGTGCAGATATGCGCATCATCTTACGCACTCGCGCTCAAGGCGGTTCCCGATCTGTCAATCTGAGGAGCGCATCTGCCAATCTGAGGAGCGTATCTGTCATTCTGAGGAGCGAAGCGACGAAGAACCTGGGGTGCGGGAATTCCTAGATTCCACGAATAGGGTTCGCGGAATCTAAGATTCCGAGCCAATTTGGGCGGGTTGAGACACGGACTCTAGAATCCTCGCTGCGCTCAGATTGACATGAACGGTCAACACTGCCAATTGGGGAGAGGATTCTGTCAACGAAGTACTCAACACTCTCAGGGAATGGCATGAAATACAGTCCTGGATGGCTACCGGGTTTGAGTCCGCAAACTCTGGGCTTTAGCGCCAGCTATGTCACGATGACTGGAAAGTCAGCAGAATGAAAGGGAAAGCATGAGCAACTTTCATGGTGTGCTGGCGGTGCTTTGCACGCCGTTCTACCCGGATGAATCGGTGGACTACGACAGTCTCCGGCGGCTGGCCGACTACGTCGTGTCCGAGGGGACGCATGCGGTGGTGTGCCTGGGTCTCGCCAGTGAGACAAATCGCTTGAGTGAAGAGGAAAAGCAGCGGATCATTGACACCGTCGGCAGCAGAGTCGCTGGACGAGTGCCGGTGATTTCCGGGCTGCAGGCGGCCTCCACTGTGGAGGCCGTACGCATGGCGCGGTGGTTGGTGGGAGCCGGTGTGGCCGGCCTCATGGTCCTGCCGCCGCCGGGCCCCGTGGATACACTGGGAGTCCAGCAATTCTATGCCGCGATCGCCGAGAACGTAGACGTGCCCATCATGGTGCAAGACTGCCCGCAAGTGGTGGGGTATGGGCTTACCGCCAATGTGATCGCGCAGATGGCGGAACAGTGTCCGAGCATCCAATACGTGAAACTGGAAGCGCAGCCCGCGTGGCCGCTCATGGAAGCGCTGAAGGAGCAGGTTGGCGACCGGCTGAAGATGCTCGTGGGCTGGGGCGGCATCGGCTTCATCGAGGCGTTGGAGCGCGGCGCGGTCGGCTGCATGCCCGGCGCGGATGCTATCGGCCCGATGGGGCAGGTGTACGAACGCTATGTGGCGGGCGACACTGACGGCGCGCGCGCTATCTATGCCGCTATGCTGCCCGTCCTTGTGGCTAAGGGGGGCAATCTGCAGTCGTTCATTCAATCCGCGAAACACCTTCTCCTCCGGGCGGGAGCAATCGACCATGCCACTGTGCGCCAGCCGGCGGCGTTGGTGGATGACCGGTCGCTGCAAGAACTGGATGCGTGGTCACGGTTGACAAACAGGGCGGTAGCCCAGTATGCTGCTCCCGTATCCGTTGCGCAGAAGTGAGAGTCAATCAGGCACACTGCCGGGAGGCGATCCATGGTTGTTACGACGCGACGCAAGCTGTTGGCGCTGCTGGGCGCATCCGGTCTTGCCGTTCCGCTGGCTGCCTGCGGCGCAGCCGCCGTCGCCCCCGCCCCGGAGGCGGAACAGGCTGAAGCCAAGCCGGCCGCCGAAGCCGCTCCCGAGCCTGAGACCGTCGAACTCAAGGGCATCACCCACGCCCAGGTGGTCGCTGACGACAACAACCGGGTCAATGAGGCGTATCGCGCGGAGTTCGGCGATCGCATCAACGTGACCACCGACATTACGCCCAATCAGACCGAGATGCAGAACAACCTCAAGATTGCGGCGGCCGCCGGCTCGATCCCCTACGACCTCATGTGGATCAACGCCCACGGCATCATGTCTTTCGCCGCGCTGGGCATGCTGACCGAATTGGACCCATACGTCGCCCGCGACGGCATTGACATGGCGGACCTATTCGCACCGTACGCCCTCAATATCTACACGCTGTTCGGCAACTTCTGGGGTATGCCGAAGAACCAAGCGACCGTCGGCATGTTCTACAATGTGGACCATTTCGAGCAGGCCGGCATAGACGTGCCCCAGGACAACTGGAACTGGGAGGACTGGCTCAGTCTGGCCGAGCAGCTCACCGTGCGCCAGGGCGACAAGGTGGAGCGTTGGGGCACGCAGGTGGGCCCGTGGGGGCAGACCCAGGGCTACAACTGGATCGTCATTAACGGCGGTGAGATTCTCAGCGAGGACAAAACCGCGTTTCGGTTTGGCGAAGCGCCCGGCCTGGATGCCATCAAGTGGGTACACGATCTGGTCTACAAGTACCGGGTGGCGCCCACGAACGAGGAAGCGTCGGCGCTGGGCGGCGCTTTCCAAATGTTCACCACGGGTTCACTGGCGCTCATGCCCAGCGGCTCGTTCCTCTTTGGCCGCCCGCAAATGGCCGAATTCCGCTGGCACGCCCAGGTGCTGCCCGTGAGCATGCAGTCGGCCAGCGTCATCCACGCCGGCGCCATGGCGGTGCTCAATCCCATCGAGCATCCTGATGAGGCCTGGGAATTCATCAAGCACTCCACTACTTCCGAAGCGGGCGAGCAGTCGACGGCGGTGTGGAATTTGCCCGCCACGTGGCGCGGCGCGGCCAACTGGGCGAAACTCAGCGACTACCCCGAACCGGCCAAGATTTTCGTGGACTCCATGGAAATCGGCTACCCGTATCCGTATTCGTTCTTTACGAATGAATGGGTAGCGGCCGTGCGGGACGAACTCAACAAGGGCTGGCTGAACGAGGTCGGCATCGATGAAGCGGTGGCGACTGCGGTGAAAGCCGGTGACTTGGTGCTAGAAAAAGAACAAGAAGAACTGGCCCGGCTGGGCGTCGGCCAGTAGGGCATTGCGCCGACGGTGCGGCCAGGGGCAAGCGTAAGCGGCAGGCGCCATGGCGGGCGCCGCCTGTGCTGACATATGGCCGCCCGGCTTGTCCCCTTGGGGCTAGCCGCGGCCGGACTGACCGAGCGCGAAGAAGTGAAACGATACGCCGAATACACCGTGAACGCCGGATCTGAACGAAACGCGGGTCCGGCGTTCGCGATTCATAGGATAGGAAAGGAAGCGCGCATGAACGACCGCCGCTATCTGCTATTCGAGCCGACGGAATTTGCCTATAGCGAGCAGAAGGTCGCGTTTCGCGGCCAGCACTACCAGCGCACCAATGCCGACCTGACGCTCCAGACCCGCGGCTGGCCTACGGACCGCCCGTACGGCCTCTGGCTGGGCGTGTCGCCGCATTCGTCGGAAGAACGCTATGTGGAAGTCGAACTGGACGGCGCCAGCGGGCGCGTGCGCTTGGACCCTCAAGTGCGGCCCGAAACCGTGTGGACGCGGGTGGCGACCGTAGCACTGCGCGAGAACTTCCTGCAGATGCGCGTCTCCACACCGGAGGCGACGCTGCGGGGCTTTGAAGGTGTTATTCTCAGCGACGATCTGGAACTGGACGTCCCGGCGGGCGTAAGCACGGAGTCCGATTTGCACGCGCTGTTCAGCGATCCCAGCGGCTTTAGCGAATTGACCCCGGATAGGGTTGTTGCCTGCTCCCGTCACGAGTTTCGCATGACCTATACCGTGGGCAAAGAAGGCATCGCCGTGGGCGGCGGCATTCTGGCGTTCGTGGAAGGTTCCCTGTGGCGGGAAGACCACACGCCACAGACCGCAGACCCGACTGGTAAAGGCTACGTGACGGTATCCCATGAAGGCAGCGGCCGTGTAAACATAACCGAAATCGTCGAGCCGGTCACCGGCCTGCACGACCGGGAGTACGGCATTCGCGTGACCGTGTCCGAAGCGCCGTTGCAGCCCGGCGATACCATCACTCTCGTTTTCGGCGACCGCAGCGGGGGCGGTCCCGGCGCGCAGGCCAACGTCGTCTGTTGGACCTATACTCACAATTACAAGCGCGCGTGGTGGCACCGTATGCCGGTGCTCACGGTCTGGGTGGACGCCAACGCCAACGAGACGTTTCTGCCGCTGGCGCGCGACCACGCCCACTCGTTTACGGTGGTTACAGACAAGCCCGCCAAGCTCGTCGTCACGGCCAAGGCCCATGCCCAGGTCGGCGCGCCGCATGATCTCAACGTCGCGGTGGTGGACCAATTCCAGGCGCTCGCCCAGCCGGCGTACACCGGACGCGTGCGCTTTGCGTGCGACCGCGACGATATAGAACTCCCCGCCCCGATTTACTTGCGTGAGGGTGACGGGGGCCATTGCCGCGTTAGTTGGGTGCCAAAGGGCGAGGGCACGTACGTGATTACGGCTGAGACGGATGACGGGCTCGCGGGCGTGTCCAACCCGGTCGTAGGCTCTGCGGAACTGCCGGAACACCGGGTCTACTTTGGCGACATCCATTCGCACTCCCTGTACTCCGGTGACGCGGTGGGCGAAATTGAGGCCCAATACGAGCACGGCCGCCACATAGCCAACCTCGACTTCATGTGCGCCTCGGAGCATGCCGAATACGAGACCGACAACCAGTGGACGGCCAATCAGATATTGGTTCAGCGCTATCACAAACCGGGGGAATTCATGCCCATCAGCGGCTTCGAATGGGCATACACGGGTGCGGACGGCGAGAACCACGGCCTGGGCCACCGTAATGTGTACAGCGAAAACGACTACCACCAAATCCTGCGCGGCAGCACGGTTGCCACAGGGAATCTGGAGCGCATGTGGCAGCATTTCGAAGGGCGTGAGGACGTGCTGGCGTTCGGCCACCATCCTTTGGCGGGAATCAAGTGGCACCAGCACAACCCAAAGTACGAGCGATTGCTGGAGATGTACTCCGGCTGGGGCAACTCGGAAATACGCGGCAACCCGCGCCAGCCGTGGCGGTCGCAGGGCGGCCTCTCGTTGCAGGAAGTGCTCGCAACCGGCTCGCGGGTGGGCGTAATCGCCGGCAGCGACAACCACGACGCGCGTCCCGGCTACGCGGGCATCGGCGACCAGTTCAGCAAGTCGGTGGCCGACGCGATCTGGAAGCCGTCGGGTCTGGCAGTGGTGTGGGCGACCGGCCTCACGCGTAAAGAGGTCTTCGAGGCGTGGCGGGCGCGGCGCACCTATGGCACGTCCGGCCAGCGTATTCTGCTGTCATTCAAGGTAAACGGCCATTGGATGGGAGAGGATATTGCGCTGGGAGCGTCAGATACGCGTCGGCTCGTGGTGAACGTCATCGGCACCGCGCCGCTCAGCACAATCGACATAGTCAAGAACAATGAGAACGTGCACACGTGGCAGAATCCAGAATCCGGGGTTGACCTGGTGTGGGAAGACGACTCAGAGGCATCCACCGGCGACTTCTACTACGTGCGCGTAACCCAAGAGGATGAAGAAATGGCGTGGTCGAGCCCGGTGTGGTTAGATGTGACGTAACCGGCTCGTTTGAGATTGCGGCCACACCCCTAGAGCAGCGGCTGCTCTGGACTATGCAGATGACACTGACCGCAGATGGGCCTGACCGCAGAGGACGCCGGCCCTTCTGGATTTGTAGGCTACATACATCTGTCATTCCGGCGAAAGCCGGAATCCAGACCGGTGATAGAGTGAGTCCGGATGCATGCGGCGCTGCCATACCTGTATTCCAGCGATTTCGTTTGAGACGCTTGAGGACTCACTAGAGGCCTTGTCGTTTCGGGCAATTACGAGCAATAGTGCGGTCTTGGCCAATCCGGCTGGAACTGGCCCCCACTAGCTGGAACTGGCCCCCACTAGATGTGAAAAGGACCAAGATCAATGGCAAATTCCGACCTCCCCCCACTTCCTACCTACACCTGCCGCCGCGCCACGTCTCCGATCACCGTAGACGGCGCGCTCGACGAACCGGCGTGGGCACAGGCCGAGCAAATGCACCTCGTAGAAACCGTCTCCGGTGACGAGCCGCGCTACCCAACGGTTGTGCGCGCCTTGTGGGACGATACCAATCTTTACGTGGGCTTTCACGCTACGGACCCCGACATCTGGGGCACGTATACCAAACGGGATGAGCCGCTGTGGGATGAGGAAGTGGTGGAGGTGTTTCTGGATGACAATTGCGACGAGTGGTCGTTTCTCGAATTCGAGGTCAGCCCCAACAACGTCATCGTCGACCTAGCAGTCTACCGGCGCGGCGGCAAGAGCCACGAACTCTTCTGTTGGGACTGCCCCGACTTGCAGACCGCGGTGCAGGTGGATGGAGTCGTGAACTCCCGCACGGGCACGGACCGCTCGTGGTCGACCGAAATCGCCATTCCGTTCGATCAGTGCATGACCGCGCCGCACATTCCGCCCCGCCACGGGGACCGCTGGCGCGCCAACTTCTACCGCATCGACCGCGCCCGCGATGCCGACGAATACAGCGCCTGGTCGCCCACCGGCGAAATCCAGTTTCACATGCCGAACCGGTTCGGGTACGTGGTCTTTAGCGAAGAGTAGTCGAATCTGGCACGGGCAGGCTCTGACCACCGGCGCCAGCAACCGGCTAACGGGACCGCACGCAAGGAGGAAGCAATGCTGAAAGTCCAGGAAGAACTCGCCGTATTGGGCGGGCCGCCGGCGGTGACGGCGGGCTCCGTGTCAGGGTGGCCCCGTATCACGACAGCAGACAAAGAAGCGGTGATGGGTGTGCTGGAACGCGGTGTGCTGTGGGGCGCGGCGGCGCCGGAGGGGGCCGCTCTGCAAGATGAGTG
Organism: Chloroflexota bacterium; assembly: GCA_022824225.1. Lineage (GTDB taxonomy): Bacteria > Chloroflexota > UBA11872 > VXOZ01 > VXOZ01 > VXOZ01. The sequence continues at coordinate 22,092 of JAJEAH010000022.1, read as the reverse complement.
GAAAGACTATGTGGGGGCAAAGCACTGCCTGGTGACGAACAGCGGTACGGCGGCCCTGCACATGGCCGTGGCCGCGGCGGGCGTGCAGCCGGGCGATGAGGTTATCACCACGCCCATGTCGTGGTCGTCTACGGCGACCAGCATCTTGCACCACAACGCGATTCCGGCCTTTGCCGACATCGATCCCACGACTTACACGCTGGACCCCGAAGAGGTAGAGAAGAAAATCACGCCGCGCACGCGCGCGATCCTGCCGGTGCACCTCTACGGCCTGCCGGCTGACATGGACGGCATCATGGCGGTGGCGGCAAAGCATGGGCTGAACGTGATCGAGGACTGCTGCCAGGCCCATGCCGCTACGTACAAGGGCCGCGCGGTTGGCGCTATCGGTCACGTGGGCGCGTACAGCTTCAACGGCAATAAGAACCTGCCCGGCGGCGAAGGCGGCGCGCTGGTGACCGACGATGACGAGGCCTGGGACATGGCCGCGCGGGTGCAGCAGTTTGGCGAGCGGCGCCGCTCCGACGGCGAGCGCGAGTACAACGTCTACGGCATGGGCTGGATGTACCGGGCAACGGAGATGTCCAACGCCTTCGTCCGCTCGCAGTTCACGCGCTTGGCTGAGACGACGGCGCACATTCAGGCGAACGCCGCGTACCTGCACGAGCACCTGGCGGGGATTCCCGGCCTGCGCTTGCCCCACGTGCCCACTGATCGGACGCACGTGTACTTCCGGTTTGTCGCCGAGTTTGCGCCGGAAGAGGTGGGTTTGGACGTAGAGCCCGCCGCCGCGAGCGAACAGGTGCGCGAGGCGCTGCGGGCGGAAGGCGTCGGTCTGGGACGGGCGGAATTCTTGCTGCCCCGCATGACGCTCTTCCAGGAGAAACAGGGCTACGGCCGCGGCTGCCCGTGGGAATGCCGCTATGGCGGTGATATAACGTACCGGCCGGAGGACTACCCGCATGCGGCCAAGGCGGTGGACCGGGTCATCCCCCTGATGGGGCTGACGCCACCCAATAATGAAACCCTGATGGCGGCATACGTGCGGGCGATCAAAAAGGTGTTCGGCCAGCTTGAGCGGGTGGTGACTTGAGGATGAGTCTACCCTTCGCGCGTCCTCATAGATGTGCTTCGACAAGCTCAGCACGAACGGAATAAGGGCGGTACTTAGCGATTCTCCGCGACAAGCTCAGCACGAACGGACTATGGGCGGTACTTAGCGATTCTCCGCTAGGCTAACGGGCATGCCGGTGGCGGCCGACTCTTGCGCCGCGGCTACCACCCGGACGGCTTGATAGGCGTGCTCGAGTCTCACTGCCGGTTCAGCGCCGGTGCGGACGCAATGCACGAAGTGCCGCACCTCGTGGTAGATCGCGCCGGCGTAGTCGTCGCCAAAAGTCGGCCCGTACCACGTGTCGTGGGTGTCCACGCCCGCCGGCGAAACCGTCATGCTCGTAGCCGGCGCGCAATCGATGCGGATCATGCCTTTCGTCCCCACGGCGTCGAGTCGCGCGTCCAGCGCGCGGAAGTCTTGCACCGGCAACGTCCAGGCGTGCTCGAAGCTGGCAATTGCGCCGGACGCGAATCTCACCAGCGTGAAAACGGCGTCATCGATGCCGAGGTCGCTAGCCAGCGCGCGATGCGACTCGGCCGTTACCCGCACTACGGGTTCGTCCACCAGTGAGATCACGTATTCGATGTCGTGGATGCCGAGGAATTGCAGCACCGTGGTGTTGCCCTCGAACTTCTCGGCGCTGGTAATGGGGTTGTTGCGCCGGGCGTAAACGTGGATGACCTCGCCAATATCGCCGCGCCGGTAGGCTTCAAGCGGCATTGAGTAGCGGGGGTCGAAGTGAAGGGTCTGGCCCACGAGCAGCGTGACGCCGGCCCGTGTCACGGCAGCCACCATGTCGTCAGCGTCGGCCACGTCGATGGCCAGGGGTTTCTCGAGCAGGATGTGCTTGCCGGCCTCCGCCGCCGCGATCACCGCGTCCCGGTGCAGCCAGTCCGGCAGGCAGATGCTTACGGCCTGAATGTCCTCGCGATCGAGCAGATCGCGCCAGTCGGCGTATACGGTTGCGCCGGCCGGATCGGCGGCGGCGTGGGCGGCCTGGGCATTCACGTCAGCTACGGCCCACAGTTGCGCGTCGGGAAGCTGCCGGTAGACATTTGCGTGCCGCTGGCCCATCTGACCGGCGGCGATTACACCTATGCCAATCTGTTCCATGTCCCCAATGCTCCTCCCGTAAACGAAGATGGAGCGTGTGCACACGCTCCACGTCCTGCTCTGCTATGCGCCGCCCTAAAGCCCTCGCACGCTCAGCCGGCGGCTGCCACCTGTACATGCGCTACGCCGCTAGCGCATGCTGCGCATCACGCTATGCGTGCTCTTGGATCAAACGCGCCGGCTCCACGGGCTGGCCGGTTTCGATGGACCGCTCTGCGGCCTCGATCATCGCAACCACCGCCAGGCCGTCGCTGCCGGGAATGGCCGGTTCGCCGCCGTCCAAGATGCAGTCCACCACATTCCGCATGGAGTTGCCCCACGAATCCGGGGTCTTGAAATACGACCACATCTTGGGTCTGATGGTCAGTTGCCGTTCTTCCGTATCCAGTGCAAAGCCGCGGTTGGAGCGGTCCAGCGTCACTTTGCCTTTCGTGCCGTAGAGTGAGAGGTACTGTTCGACGATGGCCGGGTAGCCTTCGGGCACGATCCACGACGTCTCGAACGTGATGGTGCAGTTTTCGAACTCCACCATAGCTTGCACGTAGTCGTAGGCGTCCACGCCCTTTTGCGGCAGCAGGCGTTTCTCGCCCCGGGCGTATACGCGCTTGGCCTCCTGGCCGATGATCCAGCGCATGTAGTCCATGGTGTGGGGATAGAGGAACCAGTGCGGGCCGGATTCGCTGCCCCAGGAAAGCATTTGGGTGGGAACCCACACCGTATCGGAAAGGCGCGAAAAGCCAAAGATGGGATCGCCAATTTCACCGCTCTGCACGCAGTCGCGCAAGTCCTGTATGTCCTCGCTCCAGCGGTTGCCTAAGCTAATGCTCAGGTGGCGGTTGTTGCGCTCGGCGGCCCGGACCATAGCGACCGCGTCTGCCACGGTGGTGGCCAGCGGTTTTTCCACCAGCACGTGCTTGCCGGCGTCAAGCATGGCAACGACGGCGTCGCGATGGGCAAAATCGGGGGTGGCCACGCTCACCAGCGCTACGTCTGAGTCCGCGATTGCTGCCAGGTCCGGGGCGGCCCGGCAATCCAGGCGTTCGGCCACGGCTTGAGCGCGTTGTGGGTTGGCGTCGTAGACCAGGGCCAGGTTCGCACGATGGTACGCCGCGTAGACGTCGGCGTGTTGTTCGCCGATGAGACCCACGCCTATAACGGCCGTGCCCAGACGATCACCCGCCATCTTTCGCTCCTCGCTGTCCCGTTAACGGATTTCGAATTCCTCAGACCAGGAGATTTGGCCTTCTTCCGCCACTGCCGTAACTTCGACGATGTACATGCCGGGTTCGAGACTCTCAGGCACCGTCCACGTCCAGCGTACAAAGCCGTTTTCCTCCGGCTGCTTGGGTGTGAACTCCTCGATGGCGATAGTCTCCTCGCCGCGCATGAGCACGGGGGTTACTTCGCTCTCGGGCTTCGATCCCGCCAGCAACACGGCGACTTGACCGCGATGCACGATTTCCGAATACTCGAGTATGCGCAGCGGGATGAACTGCGCTTCTTCCGGAGGCGCTTCCCCCAGACCGAGCTGACACGCGCTCAGCGCGCTGGCGCCCGCCACCAATAAGAACATTCGCCTTCGCATTGCTTTCCTCCGCCTCCTGGAGCGTTACATACCGGCGCTCAATCACAAGTACACAGAACGCTTTACCGTCGCGCAGCCGACATCTCCGGCGCAGCCGACATCTCCGGCGAGCGCCGACATCTCCGGCGAGCGCCGACGTTACCGGCGAGCGCCGATACGAACCGGCCGCCCTTCCTCGATGGACTGATAGGCTGCCAGGATTGCTTCCACCCCGGCGCGACCGTCTTTCCCTGTGACCAACGGCGAGCGTCCAGCGATAATGGCCTCGCAGAAGTCCTTTAGCAAATAGTAATTCATCGACTCCGATGTATCAATCGACGTAACAGAGCTGCTCGTGCTCTCGGTGCGCACGACGGCCTGCCCCGTCAGCTCGAATTCGATCATGCCCCGCGTGCCGAGCACGCGCAGATAGACGTTGCCCCACTTGGTCCAGTTTTCCGGCCGGTTCCACGAGGGATCGGTGGAAGCAAGGATGCCGCCCTCGAACGTCTCCACGAGAATGGCAACGTCGTCCACGGCAATGTGCGGCCGCTTGAGCGTGTCGCCTTCCGCGTAGACCTCGACGATCTCCTTGCCGGTGAACCAGCGCATCAAGTCGGTCACGTGGACGATGTGGTCGCGAATCGTGCCGCCGCCGGAGCGCTCCGGGTCGATGAACCACCCTTCGGTAAAGGGGCGGAGGTGGTTGGTGCCTTGCATGGCGAGGATGTCGCCAATCTCGCCGGCGTCTACGCGCTGCTTAGCCTGCCATGCCACCGGCCCAAACCGGCACGGATAGGCCGTCGCCAAGTACACGCCCGCCTCCCGGCACGCGGCAATCATGGCGTCCGCTTCTTCCAGCGTGATGCAGAGCGGCTTTTCGCACAGCACGTGCTTCCCGGCCCTTGCGGCGTCGATGGTCATTTGGGCATGGTCGGCGTTGGCCGAGCAAATCGAGACCGCCTCGACCTCGTCAAGTTCCAAAAGCTCGCGGTAGTCCGAAAAGACCTTGACCTCCGGGGCTTCCGGATGCGCCGCCAACATGCCGCGCATGGCGTCGAGCTGTTCGGGCACGGTGTCCGACGCGGCGACGAGGTTGGCCGACGGCAGTTCCAGTATGGCCGACACGTATCCGTTCTGGTGCCCGTGGTCGAAGGAAACAGCGCCAATGTTCAGTGCCCGGGGCGCGCTCATATCGCTACCACCTCATTCTGTGCGATGCTGCTCATTGCCGCCCAGTATGCGCCCATGATGGGCGCGGCGTCAGGCAGTGTGGGGCTCGTATCGTCGCCCGCGTCCCATGCCTGGATGTAAGCGGCAACCATCTTCTCGTAGGGCGAACGGTGATAGGCCTCGGTCAACGTTAGCCCGCTCTCGGAGGCCATCCAGACACTGCGGGCATTGGAATCATATTCCACCATGCCGTCGCGTCCCGTGACTTCGATGACTTCCTTGCGATAGTGTCCGGGGTACGCGCCACTCATTTCGCCGTACAGTATTGCCCGGTTGGCGTAGCGCCCGTTACAGAACACCGTGTCGGTGTCTGACGACGTGAGCGCCGCGGCCTTTGCGTAGACCCGCTGGAGCGGCCCGCCCAGCAACACAAGCGCTTCCATCAATGAGAAAAGGCTCTGCTGCCATGCTTGTGCGGGGGGCATGACGCGGATGGCGCGCACGGTGATGATCTCGCCAATTCCGGATCGCGCCGACTGCGCCGCGGATTCGTACTTGTGCGTGAAGTGCACGGGCAGGGCTACGCGCGCGGCTCCGCCCGAGGCAGCCAAGACCTCGGCTTCATTAGCCAGAGAGTCGCCGAACGGCGGATGGATGACGACTTGGCGACCGCTGTCCAGGGCGCGGCGCAGGGCAGCGGGCCGGGCGGAAACCTCACCGGCAATGTCCGCGATGCCGTCGCCGGGTCCCGGCCACTCGTGGGCAACCGGCACGCCGAGGAACGTGTTGCGTCCCTCGCCGCCGCCGCTGGGACGGAGGATGGTGATGGCCTCCGGCGAGAGGATGCGCTTATAGGCTTCGACACGTTCGGCAAGGTTGTCCTCACCAACGAGGAGTACGGTTCTGTTACGCATACTTTGCTTCTCTGTTTGCTCTAGCGCTCTGTGCGTGCGATGCGACGGCTGCCATGCAGCCCCCGCAAGCTACTCCGGCAGCCAGCCCCGCTGCGCGGCAAGCAATACACTCACCGTCAATGCCGCTTCCGGCCGCTCTCCCGCTAGCACCTGTGCCAGCAGGTCCGCGACCGGCACCAATTCTACCTGGATGATTTCGAACTCGTCAGGGCTGGGAGCATGATAGTCAAGATTGGTGGCAAAGTAAAGGCGCATCAGCAGGGGCAAGAGCGGGGTGCTGGGGTGATAGACTCCCAAGGGCCGGATTGCGCCGGCGCGATAGCCGGTCTCTTCCTCCAATTCGCGCAGCGCGCCGGTCTCGGGGTCTTCGCCGCGGTTGAGCGCGCCCGCGGGCACTTCCAACGTCGTGCGGCGCAAGGGGTGGCGGTACTGCCGGACGAGCACGGCTTCTTGCGCGTCCGTGAGCGCCAACACCGCGACGGCGTCCCGCTGGATGTCCAAATAGGTATAGGGCATGCGCCGGCCGTCCGCATCCGCTTCGAGCACGTCTACCCGCACGGGGAATCTGCCGCTGTACGCGACTTTCGAATCGACGGTCTTCCAACCCAGTTTTGGGTGGGCGTCATCCCGGGCGTCTTCGTTCATCGGCTTGCTTGTTCCTTCCGCTGGATGTGCTTTCCGGCCGCATCACGGGCGGCGCTCACTGCTGCCGCGCGCTCTCGTTGGCGCAGGCGCAAGCGTACCAGGCGCAACTCCTCGTAGCTGTAGTCATCACCCAGGAGTTCCTTGACCGGCGCGAGGAGCGTATTGCCGCCGGCCGAGCGAAAGGCCTCGACGATGTGCGCGCAACGGTCTGCCGGCGGCAGCAAATGTTGGATGTCTACCTCTTCTGCCGCCTCGATGATGCGCTCCACGTGCGCTACTACCGTAGTGGGCGCTAGGCCGCGTTCGCTGGCTACGTCCTCGATGCTCAGTCCCTGACTGATGAGATCGCGAGTTTGGCTAAGGGTGGCGCTCAGCGCCGGCCGACCGTCGGGCGCAAGCCCCAGCTTGCGCAGGCGGGAAATCACCGCAGACGGAGGCCGGTCCAGCGCTTGGGCGATTTCGGGCGGCTTGTGGCCCGCTTCGTACATGGCGGCGAGGGTACTCTCCTCGTCGGGCGGCCACCTCTCGTCTCCGCGAGAATGGACAGCTCGTGCTTTCTCCACTGAGGGCATGGCTGTCGTCTCGGCATTCGGGCCTGAGAACTCGCTGTCGTTGGCCCGCCCGCTTGCGGCCGCGTGTTCGCGGATCACGCCTAGAAACCGCTCCCCAAACTGCTGCGATTTCGTTGGCCCCACGCCTTTGACTTCAAGCAAGGCCGCCTCACTCGTTGGCATTTTGGCGGCCATGTCACGCAGCGTCGCGTCACCGAAGACGACGAAGGCGGGCGCGGCCAACTCCTCGGCCACTTCCCGCCGCAAGGTGCGCAGTTTTACAAAGAGTTCCCAATCGGGCTCGGCCTGCACCGGCTCCGGCGCCGGCCCAGAGCCGACCAGCGTCACGGACTCCCGTTGCTTGAGCGCGTGGCGGCCCTTGCCGGTTACGTACAGTGTAGGGAAGGAACCTGAATCCCGCCGCGCCAGCAAGCCCATAGCAATGAGTTGGTCGCAGACATCCTGTAGTTCCCCCTGGGCATGGGTACGGGCGATGCCGTAGACGGGTAGTTCGTCGTGGCGGAGTTGTAGGATTCTCTGGGCGCGGCTGCCGCGCAACACACCAATGACGTGGTTGACCCCGAACCGCTCGCCGGTGCGAATGACCGCAGACATTATCATCTGGGAAATCTCGGTGCCGTCATACGTGTTTTCCGCTTCGCCGCGTGTGGACTCCGCGAGACACACGTCGCACGCGCCGCAGTTCGCTTCCTCCCATGCCTCGCCAAAGTACTCCAGCAGGAATGCCCGGCGGCACGTGGTCGCTTCGCAATACGCGACCATCTTGGCGAGCTTTGCTTTGGCTTGGTCGCGTTCGATCTCGTCCTCGATTTGATCGATGAAGTACTGCTGACTGATCCTATCGCCGTAGGAAAAGAAGAGCGCGCACGTGCTCGGCCTGCCGTCTCGGCCTGCCCGGCCCGTTTCCTGATAGTAGCCCTCAATGGTCTTCGGCAAGTCGTAGTGCACAACCAGACGCACGTTGGGTTTGTCCACGCCCATGCCAAACGCGATCGTGGCCACAATGATGGGCGCCTCATCGCGCTGAAATCGCTCTTGGGTCAGGCGGCGTTCCTCGTCCGCCAGTCCCGCATGGTAGGCCAGGGCATTGAAGCCGTGTGCTTGCAGTTCTCCGGCGAGTTGCTCGGTGCTCTGCCGGGAGAAACGGTAGATGATGGCCGATCCGTCGCGGTGAGTATGCAACAGGTCGACGAGCGCCGCGAAGCTGTCACGCTTGGGCCGGACGCGATAATCCAGATTCGGCCGGTTGAAACTGGCCACGAAACGGGCCGCGTCCGGCATTTGGAGTTGCTCGGTAATGTCACGTCGCACCCGCTCCGTGGCCGTAGCCGTCAGTGCGATGACGGGCACCCCGGGAAAGTTCTCCCGCAACACCTGAAGCTCCCGGTAATCGGGCCGGAAGTCGTGGCCCCATTCGGAAATGCAGTGCGCCTCATCGATGGCGATCAGGCTGAGATTCAGCGCGTGCAGGAAGTCGCGAAACTGCGGCATCACGACCCGTTCGGGCGCAACGTAGAGAAGGTCCACGTTGCCTCGATAGGCCGCCATCTGCACGCGCTCCGCTTCCGCCCGGCTCATGGCGCTATTGATAAAGGCGGCGGCGATGCCCCGGGCTCGCAGAGCGTCAACCTGGTCTTTCATGAGCGCGATCAGGGGCGAAATCACCAAGGTCACGCCTTCCAGGCACAGGGCGGGCAACTGGTAACAGAGAGACTTGCCGCTGCCTGTGGGCATGATGACGAGCGCGTTCGCGCCGTTCAGGACCGTGCCAATGACTTCGCGCTGCAGCGGCAAGAACGTGCGGTGGCCGAACGAAGACTGCAAGACGGCGTCGATGTCGCCGGCTGCGGCGGTCTGCTGCGGCCTTTCACTCATAGCATTGGCTTCCTTGGGGCGGCGAGCGTGGGCGCAGGGCCTAGGGCTGCAGGAAGGGATGGTCGTGTAACTCGCGGAGCGAGCGGATGCGCTGAGGCGTCGCCTGCTGCCGTTCGGCGTGCCGGTCGATCAATACGGCTGCCATGCCCACCGCCAGCGACGGGGCGACGTCGAATTGCGGACTGTCGCCTACGAAAAGCGTCTGCGCGGGGGCAATGCCGGCTTCCGCGAGGGCGAGGGTGTAGATAGCCGTGTCCGGCTTTTCCACGCCGGCGCAGCCGGAAAGCACCTGCGTAGGGAAGTATTGGCCGATGCCGTGTTGGTCGATGAGGTCCAGGCCCCAAGCTTCCCAGTTCGAGATGAGACCCAGCACGTAGCCCTCGCATCGCAACCGCTCGAGCGTTGGTAGGACGTCGGGATAGAGCGCATAGCCTTGCGGTTGGCTTAGCTTGTCATAAATGTGTCGGGCGATGGCGGTGTGCCGGCTCTGCGGCAGATGGAGATGCGCCAGGACACGCGCATAGTACCCATTCCAGAATGCGAACGAGCGCTCCCTAGTCAACGACCAGCCGCGATTTTCGGGACTATCGAATACCAAAGGGACTGCCGCCAGGGCGGCGGTCACCTTTCGGTGCGGCGTGGGGTAGCCAAATCCCGCGAGACTTTGAGAGATGTGCTCGGCGACGGAAGGATAGGCCGAGACCAGGGTTCCGCCGAGATCGAAGAAGACGCCTTTGCGCGAATCTGTTGGCATAGCTCTCGTTTGGTGCTTCCGAACTGCGGGACACCTGTATTGTCGGTGTGCGCCCTAACGGGAGTCAAACACGAGGACAGTCTGCCAGGGCGGCGGTCTCACGCAGGGGCAGTTGTGTTGTGCTGAATGCCGTAATCCGCGCGGGGCGGCCGCATCGGTGGGTGGCGCGCGTTGCGCCGGGGTCTGGCGTGTACGCCGGTCTGCGCCGAGGCGCTAGCCAGACCGGGCACAGGCCGGTAGAATCGGGGAGGTCGTGTGGGCGGGCTGTAGAAAGGGACGCAACGTGCCATCAGAGCGGGAGCGGCTGCGTGAATTATTACGAAATGATGCCGTAAGAACGGGAGACTTCATCCTTAGTTCCGGCAAACGGGCCAGCTACTACATTGACTGCCGCCTCGTGACGCTTTCCGCTGAGGGGGCTTTTCTCACGGGCCGCGTGATGTTCCAGGCGTTGGGGTCGCCGCTGCCCAACGCGGTTGCCGGCATGTCGGTTGCCGCCGATCCGGTGGTGACCGCCGTGGCGATTGCCAGTTTCAGCGCAGGCAGTCCCGTTCACGCCCTCATCGTACGCAGCCAAGCCAAGGAACACGGCACGGGTAGGCAGGTGGAGGGACCGCTGCAACCGGGCATGCACGTGGCGATCGTGGAGGACACGGTTACGACCGGCGGCTCGGTATTGCGCGCGGCGGCAGCGGTTACGGCAGCCGGCGGGCAGGTGACCGGAATATGGACGCTGGTGGATCGCTTGCAAGGCGCCGCCGCCGCGATTGCGCGCGCCGGTTACGCCTACCAGAGCGTCTTCACTATCGAGGATCTGGGCATCCGGCCCGATGGCGACTGCTGAACGGGCGCGCTGCGCCGGCGTGGGTGATTGGCGGGAGCGCCGCGACGGCGGAACGGCTATCTCGAGCGCCCCGCAGGGAAATCGACATAAAACCTGAATCTACAGGCGTCGTCGCCACCGCCGTCCACTAGCACACTGTGACGGCCATGCTCGCACGGGTGCTCGCGCAGAGAGCTCCCGCTTCGAAAGGAGCGTCGCCGAGAAGCTGTTTCCTGGTTGAGAGAGCGAATCGCCCCCTACCACGAGCGGACTGCCACTAAGGCAGTTTGCTGCACTTGGAGACGCACAGAGATTCTCACGGCGGGCGATGGCGTTCGGGCCGGACGGGAGCGGCGTGCGCTCCGGTCTTGCCTGGCGCACGCAGTCGCGCCCGCGCCGTAGGAACCCGAAGTGAAAGTTGACGGAATCCGGCGCACGCAACGAGACTTCGCTGAATTATGCTTCCCATTAACCCCTCAGATACCATCGCCGCCGTGGCTACGCCGCCCGGTGAAGGGGCCATTGGCATCGTGCGCCTGAGTGGCAGCCAGGCGTTGGCCATCGCCACGCGCAGCTTTCGGCGGCAGAAGCCCGGCGCCTGGCAAAGCCACCGCGCTTACTTGGGGCAAGTTGTTGATGAATCGGGCGAGCACATCGACCAGGCCTTGTGCACGTACATGCAAGGACCGCACTCTTACACCGGCGAAGACGTGGTCGAGCTATCGTGCCACGGCAGCCCGGCAGTGCTGCGCCGCACGGTAGAGCTAGTGGTGCGCCGGGGAGCGCGTCCGGCCCAGCCGGGTGAATTCACGTTGCGCGCCTTCTGCAACGGCAAGCTCGATCTCGCCCAGGCCGAAGCCGTGATGGACGTGGTGCGCGCGCGCACGGGCAAGGGGCTGTCGTTTGCCCAGGCGCAACTCGAAGGCCGCCTTTCGCGCCGCATCCAGGCGCTCCGCGGACAGGTGCTTGCCCTTTTGGCGCGTTTGGAAGCCAATATAGACTTCAGCGAAGACGACGTGCCGCCGGCGCCTGCTCGAGAAGTAACCGCCGCGCTGGAGGGCGCGCTTTCCGTGCTATCACAGCTCTTGGCTACGGCACATGCCGGCGCCATGGTGCGCGACGGCTTACCGGCGGTGTTGGTCGGTCGTCCGAACGTAGGCAAGTCGAGCCTGCTCAATGCGTTCTTGGCCGCCGACCGCGCCATCGTCACGGATATACCGGGGACCACTAGGGACGTGTTGGAAGAGACTGTGGACGTGGCGGGTGTCCCGCTGGCGCTGGCCGACACCGCCGGCATCGTGACAACCGACGACGCGGTGGAACGCCTTGGCGTGGAGCGCAGCCGGGCGTCGTTGGCCGCCGCTCGCCTGATCGTGTTGGTCTTGGACGGCAGCATGCCGTTGCAACCGGAAGACGACGATGTAATCGGCGAAGTCCGGCGACTGCGCGAGAGTGACGGCGACCGGCACGTCGTCGTGGCACTAAACAAGGCAGACCTGCCCGTGACGCTCACTGCTGACGGGGTGTCGGCAGTGCTGGCGGGATGCCCGGTAGCGCTAACGTCGGCGATTGCGCCGGACGGCTTGCAGGCCTTGCGGTCTGCTATCGAACGGGTGCTCCTGGGCGCTGCGCTGCCGGCGGATGGCGCGGTCGTGACCTCACTGCGCCATCAAGCGGCGCTGCGGGAGGCGGAAGCGGCACTGACGGAGGCACAGCAGGCGGTCGCCGCGGGGCTGCCGGAGGACTTCGTGTGCATCGGTCTGCGGGCGGCGCTCACAGCGCTGGGCGAACTCACCGGCGAGAGCGCCCCCGAAGACCTGCTGGACCGCATCTTCGGCGACTTTTGCATCGGCAAGTAGCTGCGCTCCCGTTTGGGATCCCAAGCCGCTACGGTGAGGCCGGGCCTAGCGGCGGCCCCAATGCTGATGCAGCGTGTTCCACACCAGCAGCGCGCTTGCCCCGCCGATCACGTCCACCGCAATGTCCTGCCAGGTGGCGCTGCGTCCAGGCACGAACGACTGGTGAAATTCGTCGCTCAGGGCGTAGCCGGCGGTGATGAGAAATGCGAGAGGCAGAATCTTGGGATGCGGAAAACGCGAGTAGAGGGCCCGATACCAGAGCAGAGCGAGCACCGCGTACTCCACAAAGTGGGCGCCATACTTCACCAGCGAGTCCAGCATGCTATCCGATAGTGAAGGCAGCGTGGGTTGCGCGGAGCCGTAGAAGATCAGGGCCATCCAGAGCAGGGGCGGGGCCCAGTAGAGCAGGAGAGTACGCAATTGGTCAGGCATTCATCAGGCAGATGCGTTGGGAGGCCTATCGGTTTGGCAGCGTGGCTAGCCGCTAAGGCAGCATGACGTGGGGCCGCATGCCGTGGGAGGATTCGCGGTGCGCCGTCCCGGCAGCGGCGTTCAGGTCAAGGCACAGGCGCTTCTTTAGGCAAGAGAGAAATCTGGTCGGGCTGGGCCCGGCGGCGTTTCCACTGCTGGTACTCCTCGATCTCTTCGGCGATGCTGTCGATATCCTCAAAGTGCCGGTACACCGAGGCGAAGCGCACGTACGCTACTTCATCAAGGATGCGCAACCGTTGCATGACCTGATCGCCAATAACCGTGGAATCGACTTCCGGTTCGCCCAGAGCGAGCATGTCCCCCTCGATGGCATCGACGATTTCCCCAATTTGCTCGGAGCTTACCGGTCGCTTCCAGCACGCCGTACTAATCTTGTCCCGCAGCTTGCCCCGGTTGAACTCCTCGCGCCGGCCGTCGCGCTTGATGACGGTTAGCGGCACCGGATCGACCCGCTCGGTGGTGCTGAACGCTCTGCCGCAGCGCAGGCACTCCCGAAAGCGGCGGGAACCGGCCTTGAGCAACTGATACGATGCCACGCGTGATTCGACCGCCTCACAGTGCGGACACGCGAGGTTTTCCAGCCGTTCGTACGTGGTGTAGCGGTGGCCGCAATTTGCGCACTCGCGGCGCCGCCGAATGCTCATTTCCTCCGGTCGGCTGTCGACTACCCGGGTCTCGTGCCTATTGCATTGCGGGCAACGCATGGACTTACCTCCGTTGGCTGCAATCGCTAGCAGATAGTAGGCGCAGTCTCACTCCCAGCGGGCCGTACACGCTCCGCGAACGCACACGCAACATATTACCACATTATGTAGATATCGCAAAGCTATCCCGCCACAACATGCTGCTATTGTAGGGGAGAGAGGATGTAGTCCGGGTCCTCGGCCAGAATCTCGCAAGAGACGCCCACATTGTCCTGGGCGGGGATGAGGCAGGTCCGGCTCTGCCCAATAGTGACGCACCGCAGGAGGCCGCGCGCGCGGAATACCGGCTCCATGTTTGCCAGGTACCGGATTACGCCGCGGTCGAAGCAGTCGTAGCGCCGGGCTGAGACCGTGTGTCGGCGGCCGCCGGCATCTTCCACAATGGCGCTTGCGATTGTCGCGTAGCCCAAATACGCCGGCGCCGTAATCTCCTCCGCGCAGTGGAAGAGCGTATTCGACCCGAGCGACGCGCCAAAGAAGACGACTTTTCCGCCCAGCGCGTAGAGACGGTGATAGGGCGAGTCCGGGCCGCAGGGCGTATCCCGGTGGTCGGACGTGAGAAAGCCGGCTTGGGGTCCGATGGCGGCGGCGGATGATACGGGATGGCGGCTGCGATGCGCCCCAGGCCGCCGGCGGAATGCCTCCGTAATCTTGCCCGACGACGAGGGAGTCCGGGTGACGGAGAAGTAGCGCGGGCTGGACTTGAGCACGCTGAAGGTGAGCGTGGGCACGAGAATCGTGCCACTGTCGCCAACCGTTTCGAGCAGGGCGTCGATCACGGTGCTCGCGCCGCCGGTCACATAGCCAAAACTGCGCAGTGAGCTATGGACCAACAGCACGTCGCCGGGCACGATGCCAAGCTCTTCCAGCCCGGCACGGATCGTGGCTTTGTCAACGTTCATGCGCTCTTCCTCGATCTTGCGGCCAGCGGCGTGGCCGGGCTGCTAGGGGGTTCAACTACGCGTGACCGGACCGACCGGGAGCGGGGGACAAGCCCCCGCGCTACGGTAGGGTTCAACTACGCGTGACCGGACCGACCGGGAGCGAGGGACAAGCCCCCGCGCTACGGTGGGTTTCATCTACGCGTGTCCGGACTGGCCCTGCGGCGTTTGGTGGCGAACGGCTGGGCGGACAGGCTGCCTGTTGCAGTGCTTGGCATTCGCTTGCTTCTTCTCCTGAAGAGTCTCGCGTTGGGTGGGCGCAGCGGTTGGTTGCCAAGCGTGGTCTCTGCGCCCCAAGTTCTGGGTGCGGCGCCTCGGTGGGCGCGCAAGTGTTGCGCCAATGTAATATTCCTTACCGCATTCCGCAGGTTCTTATCCAATTCTTAATGTTGTCTAGAGCCCTGGAGCTATTACCATAATGCCCCATGCTATAATGGGTACCAGTTGAGACCGGGACTGGGTACCGTTGTATGGACGGCGACGAGGGACTCTCCGCACCAAACGTGATACAGTATCAATAACCTATCCTCCGTTAAAATGGAAGGCACGGTGAAGCTATGATAGGCGGGGTCTTGGGGTTCATCGGTCGGCACTGGCGGGGTATTCTCCTCTGGGTGCTGGTCGCCATCGGGTTTTGGTGGTCGGTTGCCACCTTTGGCGCAGGCAATGTCCTGCAAATCCTCTTTCTCATCTTCGCCACCCTCTTCCAGCTTGCCTTCGCAATTCTCTTCGTCTTAATCCAGTTTGTTGCGCTTTTCTGGTTCCTCGGCCGTGGCCGAGTGTACTGGATTATGCCCGGCGGAGAGACCGGCATTTCCTTCAAGGACTATCGGGGTAACGAGCAGGTGCTGGAAGTTGCGGCCCGCATCGTGACACTGCTGCGCGGCGTGCGCGACTTCAAGCGCATGGGCGGCGAAGTTTCCCGCGGCTTGCTGCTCATCGGCCCGCCCGGCACTGGCAAGACGTATCTGGCGCAAGCCATTGCGACGGAAGCCGGTGTGCCCTTTGCCTACGCCTCCGCGCCCGGCTTCCAGAACATGTTCATGGGTGTCGGCAACTTGCGCATCATGATGCTCTTTAGCAAGGCCCGGCGGCTCGCCCGCAAGTATGGCTCCGCCATTATCTTCATCGATGAGATCGACGCCGTTGGCACCGCCCGCACGTCGCAGATGGGCGGCGGCATGGGCGCGATGGGCGGCATGTTTGGCGGCGGCATGGGTATGCTCAACACTCTGCTGCTCGAAATGGACCCCCCCAACGTCGACACGAGTATGAAGGCGCGCATCCTGCGCCGCCTCGGCCTCCGCAGAGGCAAGGCCGTCCAACCCGTGGTGCTGACAATTGGCGCTACGAATATCGCCGAGGTCTTGGACCAGGCGTTGCTCCGGCCCGGACGTTTCGACCGCAAGATTACGATCGATGCGCCGGACTTCGACGGCCGCAAAGACGTCATCCAGTACTACATGGACAAAGTGCGCCACGACCCCGACATCGACATCGACAAGATTGCGGCCGACACCGTGGGATACACGCCGGTCAGCATCAAGTACCTCATCAACGAGGCTGCCGTTGTGGCCCACTTCGAGGGGCGGGACTACATCTCCTACACCGACTTCAGCGAGGCGCGGGAGACCAACGAATGGGGCTTGCGCCAGCCAATTCGGAGTATGAGCGAAAAGGAACGGCGGCGGCTGGCCTATCACGAGACCGGCCACGCGATCGCCATGGCCCTACTGCAACCGGAGAACCAGCTCTATAAGGTCACAATTATTCGCTACGGACGCGCGTTGGGTCTGGCCGCCAGCACGCCCCTGGAAGAGCGCTATACGCAGACGCGCGAAGAGGTGCTGTCGGAAATCAAAGTTGCCTTGGCCAGCCGCGCCGCGGAGGAACTCTTCCTGGGCACGGGTCTCACGGGCGTGACATCCGACTTGCAGCAGGCAACACGACTGGCAATGGGCTATTTCGGCTTCTACGGCATGGGCAACAGCTTCTATTCGTACCTGGCCATGCCCAGCGGCCTGGGCGGCATCGACCCCGACACCAAACGCCGCATAGAGGCGTTGCTGGACGAGCAATACCGTGAGGTCAAGCAACTCCTGGCCGAACGCGCCGACGAGGTGCACGTCATTGCCGAGCGGTTGCTGGAGGAACTGGAACTGCACGGTGAGGACGTTAAGGACATACTGGAAACCAGGGGCGGCCAACGAGATCCCGTGGGTGCGGGCGTGGCAGCGCTGACCGGCTATGCGGGAGCGCTGGCGTTGGGCCAGGGCGCCAACGGGCCGTCGGATAGCCCAGAGCCCACCACCAATGGCGATCCCGTTTCGCCACCCGAAAACCAAGCGGATTCAAGCGAGGAAGCGGATAAGCAAACTGATTCCCCGTAGCAGCCCGCTAGACGTGGCTGTTTGCTCTTGGCTCATGGCGCACTATCAACGTGCTGAGGCTGGCATGAGGGTAGTGCGCCTTATTCTTGCTCATTCTTACGCTCTGTAAACGCAGAAACGCCGTCTCCCGACAGACACTGTGAGGATGTCCATGCAGCGCAACACCATTGTTGGCGCCGTATTCGTCGCTATCGTCGTATTCATTGCGCTTGTGCTGGTCGTGCCAAATATCCTTGCCGACTGGCTGTGGTATGCGAGCGTTGACCGCACCGATGTCTTTTCCCGCATCATCACGCTTCAGATTGTCCTGTTCAGCGCCGGTTTGATCGTATTCGGCGTGCTGTACTTCGGCAATATGGCCCTTGTGCGCCGCATCGTGGCCCGGCAGGCCTACCGGACCGGAGAGGACTTTCTCTCGAACTCCGCGCAGCGCACGGAACAGGCGTCGCGCATCATTTCCGGAATCGTGGGCGTGATCGGCGCGGTAATCTTCGGTCTGCTGGCGTCAGGTCAGTGGAATACGGTGCTCCGCGCGCAGAATGTCGTGGAATTTGGCATAAACGACCCGCTCTTCGAGCGGGATCTTTCGTTCTTCGTCTTCACGTTGCCGCTGTTGGAATTCTTGCAGGCCTGGCTGTTCCGCGCAACGGTCTTGGTGCTGATAGTGGCCGTGTTTTCCTACGGCTTCCGGTTGGTGCTGCCCTACATGATCTCGCCTGAGGACGATGAGGGGGAACGGCGGCAGATACCAAGCAGCCTGGTGGCTGGGCCGCCAATTCGGATTCACCTTTCGGTGCTTGGTCTCCTCGTGATGGTGACGGTTGGCTGGGCCCACTGGCTGGGTGTGCACACGCTGGAATTCTCCACGCGCGGCGCGGCCTACGGCGCCAGCTACATTGACGTAAACATCATGCAACCCGTCTTGCAGGTGCTCATGGTCCTGGCCGTGGTGGCCGGCATCTGCTTGGTTGTGGGGGCAGTCCTAAATTTGCGGTGGGTGCCCGTTGGCGGAATCGGGCTGTGGCTGCTGGTCTTAGTTGTCGGCGGCTGGGCGTATCCGGGCTTGGCGCACCGGTTGGAAGTGCAGCCAAACGAGTTGGAGCGGGAACGGCCCTTCATCGAGAACAACATTGAGTTTACTCGTGAGGCCTACGGCCTGAATCGCATCGTGGAAATGGAGCATCCCGGTGAGCCTGCCGTTACTGAAGATGAGCTGGTTGGCAATCCGCTAACCGTGCGTAACTTCCGCCTCTGGGACCCGGAACCGCTGCTCATCACGTATAACCAGGTGCAGAGCATTCGCCTCTATTACGACATCCTGGACGCGGACGTTGACCGCTATTTCGTGGATGGCGAGTATCGCCAGGTGATGATTGGCGCGCGGGAACTCTCGCCGGATAAGTTGCCGGGCTCCGCGCAGACGTGGGTCAATCGCAGGCTGCAGTTCACCCACGGCTATGGCGTGGTCATGAGTCCGGTCAATGAGGTCTCACCGGAGGGGTTGCCGGCATTCTTCCTCAAGGACGTGCCGCCCACCGGTATCATGGAGATCAATCGACCGGAGATATACTACGGTGAAAACACGACCGACTATGTAATCGTAAACGCGCGCATCCAGGAGATTGACTATCCGCGCGGCGAGGATAACGCTCGTTCTACGTACCAGTCGCGCACCGGCGTCGGGCTCGGCACGTATCTGCGCAAGCTGCTCTACGCCTGGTACCTCAAAGACGTGAACATCCTGCTCTCCGATGAACTCATTCCGGAGAGTCAAATCCTCTACCGCCGCCACGTGCGCGAGCGGGTTGCCACGGTGGCGCCGTTCCTGGTGGTCGACCAGGACCCGTATATTGTCGTCGCGGACGGACAGCTATTCTGGATTGTGGACGCTTACACGTTTTCCAATCGCTATCCCTATTCACAGCCGTTGGCCGGCGCGTTTAACTACATCCGCAACAGCGTGAAGGCAACGGTGAATGCCTACGACGGCTCAGTACGCTTGTACGCGGTGGAGGAAGACGAGCCGGTCCTGCAGGCCTATTCACAGGCGTTTCCGGACCTCTTCCATCCCTTGAGCGAAATGCCGCCGTCGCTGCTCCAGCACATCCGGTATCCGGCGTTCCTCTTCCAAGTTCAGGTGGAACTCTATTCGCTCTACCACATGCAGAAGCCGGATATCTTCTACAACCGCGAAGACGCGCTCTCGCGGCCACGCGAACTCTACGGCGGCGGCCAGGTGCCGGTGCGGCCCTATTACGTCATCATGCGCTTGCCCGAATTTCCGCGCGAGGAGTTTATCCTCATCATGCCGTATACGCCTATACAAAAGGATAATATGGTAGCCTGGCTGGCGGCGCGGTCCGATCCGGAGGGCTATGGCTCGCTCTTTGCCTTCAAGTATCCGAAAGACAAGCTGGTGTTTGGGCCGATGCAGATCGAAGCCCGCGCCGACCAGGACACCACGATTTCCCAGCAGTTTACGCTCTGGGGACAGGGCGGCTCGCGGGTGATACGCGGCAATCTGCTTGTTGTGCCAATCGGCCAATCGAACCTGTACGTGGAGCCGATCTATCTCCAGTCCGAGCAGGGCCAGTTGCCCGAGTTGAAGCGGGTCATCATTGCCAATGGCTCCAATATCGTCATGGCCGAAGGTGTCCAGCAAGGGTTAGAGCAACTGTTTGGCGCAGAGGTGAACAGTATTTTTAGCGGGTTGATGCAGACGGCGAGCGGCGGCACGCAGTCCGGCTCTAGTACTTCGACGGGCTCAACCGCGTCGCCCCAGCCAACGGCGACACCCCCACCTGTAATCTTGCCGACGCCGACGACGGCCGTGCAGCCGTCGCCGCAGCCGACGGCGCAACCCCAGGTAACGCCGCAGGCCGGGACTTCACCGACGCCCAGCCAGCTTGCGCCGCCAAGTACGGCGACGCCGGGCGCCGGCGATACCGTGCAGCAACTGTTGGATGCGCTCCGGCGCCAGAACGATCTCATAGAAGAGCAGCTTGAACTAAACCAGCAGCTCTTGGATGAGTTGGAAGAGCAGTTGGAGGAGTAGCAGCCGGCAGAGCTGGGAAGGCCCGGGAGGTTGGCGGACGCGCGATGGGCGCGGCGCCGGCCCCGGGCGATTGCAAGGACAGGCGCCTGCGCTCCGTTCAGTTGGATTGAATAGATCTTGCCGTCGCCGCACGGTGAGAACTGGCCTGAGGGTTAGTCTGGCGTGGCTGCCGGGCGCAAACCGTGACACTTGCCCAGCGTCGAGCATATGGAGCATGCTACGAGCTATGACGAAGGCCCGCATCTACGTTACCTATAAGCCGACCGTGCTCGATCCCCAGGGCAACACCATCCGCGATGCCCTGCATAGTCTAGGCTTTGCAGACGTTGACGCGGTGCGCATGGGCAAGTACTTGGAAGTGGAACTCGGGACAGATGACGCCGCGCACGCCAATGCGGAAGTAGAGGCGATGTGCCGCCAACTCTTGGCGAATCCGGTCATCGAGAGCTACCGCTTCGACCTGGAGACGGTGCCGTGAGAATTGGCATCGTGCAGTTTCCGGGGTCAAACTGCGACTACGACTGTCTTCACGTTGCCCGCGAAGTATTGCAGGCAGATGCAGACCTCGTTTGGCATCAGACCGCCAGCTTGACCGGCTACGATGCCGTGGTCTTGCCCGGCGGCTTTTCCTACGGTGACTACCTGCGCGCAGGTTCCATCGCGCGTTTTTCTCCGGTTATGGACGCCGTTTCGGAATTTGCGGCGGCCGGCGGTATCGTCCTGGGCATTTGCAACGGCTTTCAAATTCTCACCGAGGCCGGTCACTTGCCGGGCGCCCTCATCCGCAATCGTGTGGTCGACTTTCGCTGTGAGTGGGTGCACGTGCGGGTGGAAAGCGCCGGGTCCCCATTCACGTCGTCTTACCATCTGGGCCAGGTGTTGCACATGCCCATCGCCCATGGCGAGGGTAACTACGTCGCGGCTCCGGACGTGCTGGACCGCATGCGTGACAACGGGCAAGTCCTGCTGCGCTATTGCGATAGCGCGGGCAACACCACGCCGGCGGCAAATCCCAACGGCTCCACAGACAGCATTGCCGGTATCTGCAATGAGGCTGGCAATGTCTTCGGACTCATGCCCCATCCGGAACGTTGCGCGGAACGTGTATTGGGCAGCGCGGACGGCTTGGGAATCTGGCGCGCGATGACGGCAGCCGTGTCGGCCGGCATCTTGCCGGCTGCCTCGACGCGGGTGTGAGCCTTGCGCATCATCTACGCGGCCCTGCCTCCTGTGCGACTTTCGCTTGATTCATGCGCGTGCCAGTTCCGTGCAAGCGCGCTCCTTCTACGACCGTGCCCATCTAACCGTGCCCTTCTAATAGAATGCGCATGAGTGAGGGAATCTGTGACTCAGACCGATACCGCCTTAACTGACGCCGATCTACGGGAAGTCTCACTCACCCGCGACGAATACGAACGCGTGTGCGAATTGCTCGGCCGGCCGCCCAACCGGGTAGAACTCGGTATGTTTGGCGCCATGTGGAGCGAGCACTGCGGCTACAAGAACTCGCGTCCGCTGCTCAAGCTGCTGCCCACGTCCGGCAAGCACGTTTTGATTGGCGCGGGCGAGGAAAACGCCGGCGCCGTTGACGTCGGCCACGGTCTCGCCGTGGTCTTCAAGGTAGAGAGTCACAACCACCCCAGCGCCGTGGAGCCGTTTCAGGGCGCGGCCACGGGAGTGGGCGGCATTGTGCGCGACATTTTCACCATGGGCGCCCGCCCAATCGCACTGCTCAATTCACTCCGGTTCGGTCCGCCGGACGATGCTCGCAACCGCTACCTCTTCAATGGCGTCGTGGGCGGCATCAGCCACTACGGC
This sequence comes from Chloroflexota bacterium, assembly GCA_022824225.1. Classification (GTDB taxonomy): domain Bacteria; phylum Chloroflexota; class UBA11872; order VXOZ01; family VXOZ01; genus VXOZ01. Next base: position 286 of record JAJEAH010000022.1, on the reverse strand, counting down.
AATTGCGTTGGCATCCCGGACGTAGGCGGCGAAGTGAACTTTGCTGACTGCTATGCCGGCAATCCCCTGGTAAACGCCATGTGCGTGGGCTTGATACCGCATGAAAAGCTCATTCGCGCCCGGGCGCGCGGCGCCGGCAACACCTTGATGCTCGTAGGCGCGGCTACCGGACGCGACGGCATGCACGGCGCCTCATTCGCCTCGTTGGATGATCCCGATCTCTCGCATCGGGGCGTGGTGCAGGTGGGCGATCCTTTCATGGAAAAGCTGCTCATCGAGGCCTGTC
>JAJEAH010000036.1 GCA_022824225.1 Chloroflexota bacterium | reverse complement strand
CCCCCCCCCCCACCGCCGCACCCCCCCCCGAACGACAAAATCCACCCGCCCCCCCCCACTGGGCGCCCCGCTTCTCTGCTTTCAAGCCTCTTGGCGCGGCACGACCGGCGGGCCATGGTCCGGCCGGCGCGTCAGGCGTGGACGATCGCTTTCACGACAGCAAGGAAACGGACCGCGTCGGTGTGGTTGACGACGTGTTCGGCCCGCTCATCCCGCGACGTCCGGCGCGCGGCCAGGGCGCTCGCCACTAGTCCCGCCCACTCCGACAACTCTTCCCGCGCCCAGACCGCGGCTTGTTCCTTTGCGGCGAGTTCGCCCGTCCGGTGCAGAAAGAGCGCCCGGCACGCCGACAGGACGGCGTAGGACCGGTACCGCGGGCCGGTCGCCTCCGGCAGCCGCTCGGCCAGCCACGAGACATAGCTCTTGACGGTCCGCGTGAATTCTGCCTTTGCGATGGGCGGGATGACCGCTTCCGGCGGCGGCCCCATGAGCGCTGCGCCTCGCTCGCGGACAATGTACCAGTCCATCAGGTAGCCGCTATCCATGGTCTTCCTATGGAACGGCTCGCCCGGACTGACGATCGCGAAGCGATGCCGCCCGGTGCGGAATGAACGCAGTGCGGCAACGGAGGCGTACGCCACGTCGATACGGTCGCGCCACTCCGGCCGCGCGCGGGGCAGGTCCGTGTGCATGCGGCGCAGGGCGGCGAATTCCGCTGCAGTGAGGTCGTTTGCGGTAGCTGCCAGGAGATCGACATCGCTGATGCCGGGCGTATAGTCCCCGGTCACCAGTGACCCGTAGAGATACAGGCCGCTCAGGTTTTCACCGAGGCAGCGCTGCATCTGGGTGCGCAAGGCATGCAACAGGTCGTTTACGTCTGCGTACGGGGTGATGTCCATAGCTCGATGGTGGCGGTGACTTGCGGTGGGGAAGCCCGTCTGCCGCCGTAGCCGGCATGCCGCAGCGCTCAACCAAAGTAACCTCTGCGCGCATTACGGAACGAATAGGCCGGACGCCTATCGATTGGGCGGCGGAGAGAGGGTTCAGACTGGCTTGCGCGCCCTCGGTCTTTGGGCCGTCAGGAAAAAAAGAGGAGGACCGCGCATGCACGATCCTCTCGCGTATCTCGTCAGAAAGACCGGTTGCCCGGGCAGCTTCTGAAGGGGGCGGTCCCGACCGGATTCGAACCGGCGATCTCAGCCTTGACAGGGCCGTGTGTTAGGCCAACTACACCACGGGACCAGGGTGTTCTCTTTAGCGCGGAGAACAATCGCGGTGGGCCGGGGAGGATTCGAACCTCCGTAGCCGTTACGGCGCCAGATTTACAGTCTGGTGGTTTTGACCGCTCGCCCACCGACCCATAAATCAGGCAGCAAGCAGGTATACGCTCCTACGGAATTAAGTATAGCAGCGCGCGCACTCTTTGTCACCACCGCAGCCATGCATTTGCCGCCCTGATTGCGGGCGCGCCGCCCATCCCATAGTGGGCGTCAGTCCGCGCGGGATCACGGCGCGCGGCCCGGGCGGACGGTTCCGGCCCGTGTCGCGCCCACTAGCCCACCCCCAGGCCGCACGGCTGCCGGATGAGCGCGACGCGCTTGGGGCAACCTGCCGCGCGTTACCGCCAATACTCCTCCCGCCGTCCCGCCGCGGGCCGCGCAAGCGCCCTGCCCGCCCCTCGTGGTCGGCTATAGCCACGTGGCGCGGCCTGTGGGAGCGGAGCGGAAGTGGGAGGGGCAGCGGGGCGCCGGACGGGCCGCTCCCGCGCTCAGTCCTTGACGCGATTGACGAGATAGATCCCCGCGGCCACCAACCCGGCCCCCGCGACCAACTCCCAGCCCAGGGGTTCGGCCAAGAGCAGGTAACTCAACACCACGCCGAAGAGGGGTGTGGCGAAGAAGAGCACCACCAGCCGGCTCGCCCGGTAGTGCCGCAGCACCGAGGTCCACGCCACGAAGCAGAAACCCGCCACCACCAGGCCCTGGTAGAGGATTGCCAGCACACCGGCAACGGACACCTGGTATTCCCAGCCCCGCTCGAAGATTGCGCTCAGGATGAAGAAGAACGGCAGGCTGAAGAGCATGGACCAGATTAGGAGGCGGTAAGGATGGATGTTCTGCACCATGCGCTGGGTGGCGGTGACGCGCAGCCCCAGCAGCGCGCCGCTGGCCAACACGACGGCGTCGCCGAGCAGGTACGCGCCGGATTCCAGATTCAGGCTCTCGGCAAAGGTGACGGCCACGCCGGCAAAGGCCAGCAGGATCCCCAGCGACTTCCAGACCGTCAGCCGGTCGCCCGCGATGAGAAAGTGGGCGAAGAGCGTGGTGAAGAGCGGATACGTGCTATTGAGCACGATGGAGCGCGAAGCGGTGGTGTAGTGGGTGCCGACGTTCAGGGCGATGATTTGCAGCAGGAAGAGGAGCGAAAGCGAGACGAGGGGCGCCGCTTCGCCGGGTTTCAGCTTGATGGGCACACGCTGCCACCACGCCCAGCCCGTCACCGCCGCCAGGCCGATGATGAAGCGAACGCCGGCCAGCGCCAGCGGCGGCATGTCCTCCAGACCGATCTTGATGGCGACGGAGTTGCCGCCCCACAGCAACGCCAGGAACACAACGAGCGCAAAGATTCTGGCATCGGGATTGCGGGCGGCTGCCGGAGTCGCTGCCATTGCGGCGGCTTAGCCGGCCGGCAGCAGGCGGGAACGAGCCGTTTCCCGCCGCACATACAAGGTGGGGTCCACGCGTTACGCCATGGCGCTTTCTAGTTCGGTGCTGGTGCTCTGGGATGTTCGCGCGGCGCGGCGTCCTGCCATTGCGGCACGCGCGTTGCCCATGCCGTGCGGCGGCGCTGGGCTTCGGCACGGGCACAAATGCCGCCAGTTCACTCTCCCCGTGGGAGAAGCGGAGCCGGACGTGCGCGGGCTTGGGCAGAAAGAACGTGGCCGGGGTTGCCAATGTGCCGGGCGGCGTCCTGACGCCGGTTCCGTCCGGCACAGGCGGTAGGCGGACAGGTGCGGAGCCGACGGCCGGATTTGAACCGGCGGCCTATGGTTTACGAAACCATTGCTCTACCACTGAGCTACGTCGGCCGGAAACTTCCTCCCCAATTGTAGCATACGCCGGTAGAGATTCGGCGCGTATTGGCCGCCGTGCGCCTAAGCCCGCGCGCTGCGCCCACATCGCGTTCCGCTGCGCGGGTTGCTCCCGCCCGTGGCAGCGAACGGCCGAGCGGCAACGGCGCAAGCGCCCTCGTTGCAGCAAGCCGCCGGGCCTCCCCAGCAGGCGGTTCCGGCCCATTCGCGGGCCGCGGCGGGCGTGGGCAAGAGCAGGACGGGCCATCGCTTACGGCGCTTCGGCAGGCAGGGATTCCGCATCCCTCACTGGCTGAGGCCCGGCGGCCAATTCCACGTCGGGCAGCAGCAGGACCGCGATGAGACTGAAGAAGATCAGGGCGGTGGCAAACGTGTAGACCCGTTGCACAGCCGCCGTAATGCCGGCGTGGAGAGCAACGGTGAGCGTCCGGACGGCTTCTGCCGACCGCGCGCGCAGCAGCGCCTGGATTTCGGCCGCCACCTGCGCCAGCCCTTGGCTGACGAGCTCCGCTTCCTGGGTTTGGAAACGTTGGGTGACGGTGCGGAAGTACGCCCGGCGCGCCGCCTCAGTGGCCGGCAGGTCCGCCAACGCGGCTTTAACGTCCGTGGGAATGAACGGATTCCGCAAAGCCGCGTCGCGGGCGGCGGCGTCACCGGCCAGCGCCGCCTCGATCTGCGCCAGCGCGTCCGCCAGTTCGCTCCGCGCGTCGCCGGCTTGTAGCCGTGACGCAAGCTCCGGCGGCAGGCCCGGATTGGCGAGCAGCGCGCGCCGGGCGCGCTCATCGCCGTCCATGGCGGCAGCAAATTTCTGCTCCAGAGCGGCAAATCGTGCCTGGACGGCCGCGGTCAGGCCGCTCACGCTGCTGTTTCCCTCGCTGAAACTCAGGTCACCCATCTGCGCTCGCATTGCCGGAGGCACCTGGTCCGCGGCAGTGGCGGTGATGGTCGCCGCGAGCACCGTGCCCATCAGGGCGACGGTGGCCGTGGAACCCACCTGCCGCACGAACTGCAAGGCGCTGGTCGCGGTGCCCAGGCGGTTGCGGGGCACGGCATTCTGCACGGCCAGCGTGAAGAGCGGCAGCGACGGCCCCAGGCTGAGGCCGATCACTACCATGAGCGGGATTACCTGCCAGAGCGGTGTGTCGATTCGCAGGTTGAAGGCAAAAGCGGCAAAAGCGACGCAGCCAATGCACTGGGAGAATATGAGCGGCCGCTTGAAGCGGCCTATGCGGCTGGCCAACTGGCCGCCCGCCGTGCTGCCCACCACCACGCCCAAGATGAGAGGCGTGATGGAGAGGCCTGAATTCGTGGCCGAAAAGCCCTTCACGTGCACCAAGTACAGCGGCAGGAAGACGACGGAGCCGAGAAACGCGCCGCCAAAGAAGAAGCCGCCCACCATGGACCAGCGGAAGACCTTGCTCTGGAAGAGCGTCAAGTCGATGAGGGGGTCCACGCTGCGCCGCTGCCACCACACGAACACTGCCAGGCCAACCAGGGCAAAGACGGCAAGGCCGAGAACCTGAGCGGAGAGCCACGGGTAGGTCGAGCCGCCTAACGATAGCGCCAGCACCAGCGGCACCACCCAGAACGCCAGCATGACGACGCCGAGCAGGTCGAAACGTCCCTTTTCCTCGTCGGCGAACCGGGGCATGAAGCCCACCAGGAAGATGACGGCGATGATGCCCAACGGCACGTTGATGTAGAAGATCCAGCGCCAGGAGAGCAAGTCGGTCAGCAAGCCGCCGAGCCACGGGCCGGCAACGCTGGAGATTCCGAACACGCCGCCTAACATGCCCTGCATCTTGCCCCGATCACGCGGGGAAAAGAGCAGGCCGATCAGCGTAAACGCCAGGGCGAAGATGCCGCCGCCGCCAATGCCCTGCAGAGCGCGAAACGCGATGAGCGCCTCGATGCCCGGGGCCAGACCGGAGAGCACCGAGCCCGCCAGGAAGACGCTTACGGCGCCCAGCAGCACCCACTTGGCGGGGAAGAGCTCGACCAAACGCCCAAAGAGCGGCAAGCCCAACACCGAGGCCAGCAGATAGGCCGTGACTACCCAGGCGTAGTAGTTCAGGCCGCCCAGTTCTTCGGCAATGCGCGGCAGGGCCGTGGTGACAATGGTCTGATCGAGCGCCCCCAAGAAAAGCGCCAGACTGATGCCAATTGAACTCAGCCGCTGCTCACGGGTCAAGCGTTTTGCTCCTAAGCTGGATCGCACTGGTCGCGCCACTGCACGGGACCCAAGGGCCAGTCACACAGGCCCGCAGCAGTCGGCATCGGCCGGCCAGTTCTTGCAGTGACAGACAGCATGGTTCTCGTTTGGCGGACTGCTATGCTAGGTACACAAGCTTAGCTTGAAAGACGTAGGCAGGGAGGGCGGCACACGGTCGCACACTCGACAGTCTCCGGGTCGAGAGAGATTGAGTAGCGTCAAAGGTGGAATGCAGCACTATGGTAGCAGACAAATGGACCGCAGGCTTGGTATAGACCCGATCACGGGATGCGAGGCTCGTGAGCTGTACGTTCACGTCAATTGAATTTCGTTGGCGCTTGAGTCTTGCGAGCGCTACATATAAAGCAGAGCGGCCAAGGAGATGCACACTATGACTGACTGGCGCGATGAATTCCCCGGCTTGCGGGGCCGGGCGTATCTCAATACGGCGGCGGGATCGTGCCTGGGGCGCACGGTGGCGGGGGCGTTGCAGCGCTACACTGAGGAGAAACTGCAGGGAGCGATCACACCTACCGAGATGCAGGCGGTGGAAGCCGACTGCCGCCGGCGCATGGCCGGCTTCATCGGCTGCAGCGCCTCGGAAATCGCCCTGCTTTCCAGCACCACCGAGTGCGTAAACGCCGTCTTATTCGGCCTGCCCTGGACGGCGGGCGACAACATTGTGGTCACGGACCTGGAGTTTCCCAGTTCCATCATCGCGTGCCTGCATCTTGGCCGGCGCTTTGGTGTGGACGTGCGGCTGGTGCGGCATGAGGGCGGCGTGGTAACGCCGGACGCGCTCTCCGCCCACGTCGACGACCGCACCCGGCTGGTCGTCCTCAGCCACGTCAGCTACCGGTCCGGCTATCGGGCGAACCTGGAGGCCGCGGCGGACTGCGCCCACGCCCACGGCGCGCTGGTGCTGGTGGACGCCTCCCAATCGGTGGGCGCGGCGCCGCTTGCGGTGGGCGCGGTTGACTTCATCGCCGCCTGCACCCGCAAGTGGCTGCTCGCCACCCATGGGCTGGCCGTGCTCTACTGCCGCCGGGACCGCTTGGACGCGGTGCAGCCCATCTACGCCGGTTGGCGGGGCACGGTGGACCCGCCGGCAGTTGTCGATACCCTCGACTACGCCCTACACGACGATGCCCGGCGCTTCGAGACCGGCTTGCTGGACTATACGGCAGTCTACACGCTGCACGCGGCCTTGGGCTTCCTGGGCGGCGTGGGCATGGACTACATCGCGGCGCGCGTGCTGAAACTGTCGGGGCGCGTGCGCGCTGGGCTGGCGCGCTTGGGAATCACGCCGCTCACGCCCGCCGACTCCAGCCAGCGAGCCGGCATCGTGTCGTTCGAAACTCCCCACTACCAACGCATCGGCGACGCGCTCGCCGCCGCCAACGTTCACGTCTGGTACAAGGAGGGCCGGGTGCGCATCTCGCCTCACTTCTACAATACGGAAGCGGACGTGGCCGACTGTGAAGCGGCGCTGGCGGCGGCGTGCGCCGCCGTGGAAGCCTAGCCGGTAGGCAACCGGCGCCGGCGGGAACTGAGACCGGCCCCAACGACACCGTTCCCCGGTTGCGCGCCGGCCTGCAGCCTCCACAGAAGCGAAGTGCGCCGGCTACGCGGGAGAGCGCCTGATCCACCGGCCACCACTGCCCGGCCCGGCGGCAAAGCCGCCACAACGCGCTGGCAATCTCCTGCTAACATTGGTACGTTATTGTTGTGCCAAAGTTACGCGCGCAGGGCAGTTGACAGCGCAGGAAGGGTGTTTCCGGTCGGTCGCTGGCGCCGTCGGCACGGCCAAGCCCCCGGCCCATCGGGCGGAAGAGCCGCCTGCTCGGCTAAGAGGCCGCCCCAAGAGGCGAGATTGCTGCGCCCTGGTGTGGAATTGCCGCCCATTGAGCGCGCCGCCGTGTGAGCAAGTACTCCGCGTTCGTCGGAAGCGAGCGGCCGCTGATCCCTCCCGCTCGCGCGCATGGCGCGGCGCGCCACCATTCGTTACCCACCATCGGAGAACACCGTTACCACGCTAGCCGCCCCCAAGCCATCGTCCAAGCGTCTGGGCATAACCGGGCAGGATTCCGCGGCCGACGCCGCGCGCAAGGCCATGCGCTTTCACTTCCGCCGTATGCTCAAGTACGAAGCAGGCGCTATCGATGGGCGCGATAGCGAAGATCTCCACGACATGCGCGTCGCCGTGCGGCGGCTGCGCGCCGCAGTGCAGTTGTTTCGCCCGTACCTGCCCAAAAAGCAGGTTGCCCGCCTGCGCAAAGACCTGCGCCGCCTTGGGCGCGCGCTGGGCCCGGCGCGGGACTACGACGTGATGCTCGCCAATCTGGACGCGTACCGCGCGGCAGCCCCGGCAACCGCGGAGGACGCGCTCGCGCCCCTCGTGCGGCGGTGGCGAAAACAACGCAAGCGGGCGCGCAAAGCCATGATCGAGTACCTGGAGAGCAAGCGCTACCGCCGGCTGAAACGACGCATGGGCGAGTACTTGGAGGCGCCGCGCCCGCCCGAGGTAGCCGCGGATACCGCCGACGGCCGCGCGGCGGTACCGCAGGACCCGCTGATTTCCGCAGTGGTCCCGGCGCTCATTGCCAACCGCTACGACCGGCTGCTGGCCTATGGCCCTTCGCTGCACAGCGCGTCCATCGAGACGCTGCACGCGCTGCGCATCGACTGCAAGCGCCTGCGCTATGCCCTGGAGTTTCTGCGCGAGGTCTTGCCGGCGCAAGCCGCCGAGGCCATCGAAGACGTAACGCAAGCCCAAGACCACCTGGGCGAAATCAATGACGCCTACGTGGCCGGAGGCGTGTTGCGCCAACTCGTCAAGCAGTGGCGGCGCGCCAAGGACGATAGCCGGAATTCTGCGGCATCGCGGAATGCGCTGGCGGTCTACCTGGCGTATTGCGACGACTGCGTGCGGACGAAAGCCCATACCTTTCCCGTGATGTGGGAACGGCTCACCGGCTATGAGTTTCGCCAGCGCCTGCAGGACATCACGGCGCCGGCCTAGGTCACGTTGCACAGCCGCGGAAACACGCGATAGGGAGTATTCATGACCGGAGAGCGGGTGGCCGTCATAGACCTCGGCTCCAATTCGGCGCGGCTGGCGCTGCTGGAGGTCTATGAAGACCGCGCGTTCAAGCTGGTTGACGAGTTTCGAGAGACGCTGCGGCTGGGCGAGCAGCTTGGGGCAGACGGCTGTTTGGCGGGAGATTCGGTCCAGCGGACGCTGGCCATCGCCCGCGTGCTGGCGCGCTTCTGCCGGGCGCATCGCGTCACCCACGTCATCGGCGTTGCCACCAGCGCCCTGCGGCGCGCCCTGAACGGGCCGGAGGTGGTAGACCGCATCAGGGCCGAGACCGGCCTGCGCGTCAACATCATATCCGGCGCTGAGGAGGCCTACTTCGACTACGTGGCGGCGGTGAACAGTGTCGCCGTGTCCGATGGCGTGGTGGTAGACGTCGGCGGCGGCAGCGCGCAAATCGTGCGCGCCCGCGAGCGCGCCGCCACCCACAAGACGAGCCTGCCGCTGGGCGCAATCACCCTCACCGGCGCCTTCCTAGACCGAGACAAGCCCTCCAACAAGCAATTGCACACGCTGGAAGAACACATCGCGGCCAATTTGCAGTCGCTTGCCTGGCTGGGCGACTGCAAGTGGGATGGGGCAGGCGACACCACAGGCGTGCCTACGTTGGTCGGCATCGGCGGCACCGTGCGCAACCTTGCCAAGATCTACCGGCGGCAGACGGACTATCCATTGGGCCTGCTGCACGGTATGGTGTTGCCGATTGACGCCGTGAAAGAGATCTACGCCATGCTCAGCAAGATGAGCCTCGACCAGCGGCGCAAAGTGCCGGGACTGTCCACCAAGCGGGCAGACATCATCGTGGCCGGCGCTGCGGTGGTTTGCGGCTTGGCCGACACCATCGGCGCGGCGGCGCTGAGCGTCAGCGGACGGGGGTTGCGCGAAGGCTTGTTCCTGAACCACGTGCTCGGCGGTGAAATGGTGGAACCCCGCGTGCCGGACCCGGCGCTCTTTGCCGCCACGAACCTCATGCGCTACTACAACGTGGACGAAACCCACGGCGCTCACGTGGCAGAACTGGCCCAGTCGCTCTTCACGCAACTCGCCCCGATCCATGGGCTGGGACCGGAGGAAAGTCGTCTGCTGCACATCGCGGCGCTCCTGCACGACGTGGGCATCGCGGTGAACTACTACAACCATGACGAACACGGCTTCTATCTGCTCACCCGCACGGGCATAGACGGCCTGAACCACCGGGAGTTGCTCATAGTTGCCAGCTTGGTGGCTGCGCACAATGGCAACGGCAGTCTGACGAAGCGGCGGTCGGAATTTCGGGCCCTTCTGTCAAAGCGCGACGTGGCTACCATGATTAAGCTCGGCGCAATCCTGCAGCTCTGCGAGGCCCTGGACCGCAGCGAGTCGTGCCTGGTGGAGGCTGTACGGTGCGCGGTGGCGGCTGACGGACGTACCGTAGACCTCAGTTTGTCCGCCGACCCGGACGCGGTCTGCGAGATTCGCGAAATCGAGGCTATGCTCACTGACATTACAGACGCATTTGGAGTACCATTTAGACTTGACGACACAAACGGCCGCCTAGAGCGGCCGAATGCCGGCGCATTGGTATAGCGGCTAGCCCAGCACGTCTTGGCGGCGCGGGCGCTGCCGGGCCCCGACTGCGCGCTACGCGCAGACCAACGGCAGCTACCACACGAAGCCTTGTGACCTGCCGCAGCGCCGGCGGACGTGCATGTGTCTACGCGGTGGAGGATGTTCACCAGACGTCCGACCAAGATAGGGAGAACCACAGTGGCTATGAAGAGAATTCGCGGCCTGGGCGCGAATAAGAAGTATCCTGGGCGCTTGATCGTGGTGGAGGGCTGCGACGGCTCCGGCAAGAGCACCCAGGTGCACCTGTTGCGGGTGTGGTTGCAGTCGCAGGGCTTTCCGGTGGTCTATACGGAGTGGAACTCATCCGCCATCGTGAAGCGGGCGACACGGCGGGCAAAGCGCAAAGAACTGCTGACGCCCACCACGTTTAGCATGATCCACGCGTGCGATTTTGCCGACCGCTACGAGAAGATGATTCTGCCCCCGCTCCACGCCGGCTGCATTGTGCTGGCCGACCGCTACGTCTATACGGCCTACGCCAGAGACGTGGCCCGCGGGTGCGACTTGCGCTGGGTGCGCAACACGTACAGCTTTGCCGTGAAGCCGACGATTGCGTTCTACTTCCACGCCCCGTTGGAAGTCTCCATCTCGCGCATTCTCTTCGGGCGTCCGTCCCTGAAGTACTACGAAGCCGGCATGGATATCGGCCTGTCACTAGACCCGGTGGAGAGTTTCAAGCTCTTCCAGGGCCGCATCAAGGACGAATACGACAGGATGGCGCGCCGCGAGAAGTTCGAGGTAATCGACGCCACCCGCTCGATACACGAGACGTGGAGTGAGGTGCGCAAGGTGGTGCAAGCAAAGCTGGCCGACTATGAGCCGCCCGCCACCCAAAATTCCCAGGCATAGAGGCTAGCGCGCTGCAACCCTCTGCCAGACCTGCCGCAGGACGAACGAAGACAAGGGAGATGAGCAAATTTCAACGACACTACCGGCGCGCGCACGCTTCTATGGGTGCGGCCTGCCTTACCTCCACGACCTGGATCTCACCGGACCGTTGATCGTCATCGAGGGATCGGACTGCTCCGGCCGCTCCACACAGACGCAGATGCTCAAGGAGTCGCTGGAAGCTGCGGGGCACGCCGTGATGGAGATGGGCATCCGCCGGTCGAACCTGCTGGCCAAGGCCATTTCTTCAGCGAAGCAGGGTAACCTGCTCGGCAAGACGACGCTGAGCCTGCTCTACGCCACGGACCTCGCCGACCAATTGGAAAACCGCATCGTGCCGGCCATGCAGGCGGGCTTCGTGGTGCTGGCGGACCGGTACATCTATACCCTCATGGCCAGGGACCTGGCACGGGGAGCGGACTTGAAATGGCTCAAGAGCCTCTTCGGCATCGCGCTGGAACCGGACCTCATCGTCTTCCTGGACGCGGACCCGGAAGTGCTCTTCTACCGCACGCTCGCAAAGTACGGGGAGCTCAACTACTGGGAATCCGGCATGGACTTAGCCACGGGGAACAGCATGCACGAGAGTTTCCTGAAATACCAGAAATCGCTGCGCGGGCACTTTCACCGCCTCGCCGAGGAATACGGCTTTACGATGGTCGATGCCACGCCCAAGCCGAAGGTAATTCACAGGGAGATTAGCGCGCTGGTTTCCGGCTACTTGGAGCGGATCGTGCAGCAGCCGTCACGCGCGCAACGAGAAACCGCGGCCCTGAGCCCCGTCGCTACCGGCCGTCCAGTTCGCGTAGAAGAAGGTTGACCTGAGCCTCGATCCGGTCGCGGACACCCCGCACGAAACCCAGCGGCTGTCCGCTGGGATCGGGCAGACCCCAATCCTCCACCGGGCCGGTGAGCCCCGGGCACGACTCGTCGATACCGCACCCCATGGTGATGACGCGGTCCGCCCACGCGGCGAGTTCCGGCGTGAGCAGCTTGGGCCGGTGGCCGTCCAAGCTGATGCCGCGCTCGGCCATGGCCTGCGCAGCCACCGGATTCACGCGTTCGCCGGGAACCGTGCCGGCCGAACGCGCTTCCGCGCGGCCGTCGGCTAGGTGTTGGCAAAACGCCTCCGCCATCTGGCTGCGGCCGGCATTGTGCACGCAAACGAACAGCACTCGTGCCATGTTATTCATCTTTCTCGCGTGTAGCGCGCCGCCGCGGGGTGAAGCACGCCGGTTGGCGCGTTGGCCGCGCTCTGCTGGCAGCCGGCAACGATGCTATTTCGATAGGTTCAGGTCCAGCATCTCGCCTGTGACCAGGTAGATTACCCGCTCGGCAATGTTGGTGGCGCGGTCGGCGGTGCGTTCCAGGTCGTGGGTGACCCACAGCAAGTAGGTCGCCCGCTGGATGCTTCTCGGGTCCTTGATCATGTAGAAGAGCAACTCGTGGTAGGTCTGCTCGTGGAGGGCGTCCACCTCATCGTCGGCTGCGCAGACCCGCCGGGCCAGGTCTACGTCCCGCGTCACCAGGGCGTCTATGCTCTCGCGCAGCATGGCGATGGACATCTCCGCCATGCGGGGAATGTCGATGAGGGGCTTGAGAGGCGGCGCGTCACCCATCATGAGACTGATCTTGCCGATCCCCTCGGCGTAATCGCCCATGCGCTCCAGCTCAACCGCGATGTGCAGCAGGGCAATCACCCAGCGCAGGTCCACGGCAGCCGGCTGCTGCGTGGCGAGCAGGTCTACGCACCGCTCCTCGATGTCGAAGCGACCCCTGTCGATCACGTCGTCGAATGCGACGACCGCCCGGGAAGCCTCCAAGTCGCGGTCCCGCAAGGCTTCCACCGCGTGGGTAATGGCTTTTTCCACCATACTGGCCAGCGCGAGGACAGAGTCCTGGACTTCTTCCAGTTGTTGCTCGAGGTTGGTGCGTATCATGGCAGTGCCTCTTTTCCCGTGCTGCCCGGTCGCGCGGTCGACGAACGCGACGGAGCGGTTGCTGCGGCAAACGAGCGGTTGCGCCGGCAAACGATACCCGGCGCAAGCGGAGCCGCTGTCACGCGCCGGGCCCACGGCGGCCACCGGCTGTCGGGCGTGGAACGTCAACGGTCCTTGGCCGCGCTTGCCCGGGCCATCGCGTCGCACATCTACTCATTTTGCACTATTGACGCGCCTTTGCCTACCTGGACTTGCGGGTCTGGCGCCAGCGCGGCGCGTTGAAAGCGGTCCACCGGCCTGCTGCGCGCGTTGCCGGCCCGGGCCGCACACTTTCCTGCGCAAGGCCGGGGGCAAGCCACAATGCAACCGCTCGATGGGCCAAGCGCGCTCGATCAGCTTGCAGTGTCCGGCTTGCAAAGGCCGAGCCGGGGTCGCCTACCCGTCGCTTGCAATGTACTCGATGTGTTCCGCGTGGTCCACGAACTCGCAATCGGCTACCGCATGGCACACCGGGCAGCGCCAGTACTGGGTTTCGCGCACGATGATCTTGGGATGTCGAACGATGCAGTCTCGCACCCGGTCCTGGATAAGGTACACGTCCAGCGCGCAGTAGGGGCACAGCCATCTGCGCCTCCCGGCGTCCGGCGCTTGCCGCGTGCGCGCTTTGGCGCTCTCCCTGGGCGCCGCTACCGTCGCTTTGGCCATTGTCTCGTCAGCCACCGCCTTCCTCACCGTGCGCCACCCGCGCACGCCTCACGTTAGTTCACTGCTTCACTGTTGAGCATAGCCGGGCGGCTTGTCGAGCGCGTTAGCGCACGGTGAACATTTGGTAAACGCGCGGCGGCGCGGTCATAAGAATGCGGGCGCAAGAAGGGGAAGAGGGCAGTGGGCGAGGGGAAGGCGCACCGGCCGGCGGCGCGAACCCCGGCCAAAGCCTGGACCGAGCGCGGCGCCGGTTGGCCGGTCAGTCGCCCGGGGCTCCGGCCTTCAGCCGACCTCTGCGGCTCTAGCCACTTTCGTCGGTCTCAACCGGGAGGGAGACCGTGAACGTCGTGCCCTGGCCTTCAACGCTTTCCGCGTGAATGCGGCCGCCGTGGGCTTGCACGATGTGCTTGACGATGGCCAGGCCCAGGCCGAAACCCTCGCTGTGGCGCGACCGATCGACCTTATAGAAGCGTTCGAAGATGTGGGGCAGGTGCTTGCGCGGGATGCCGACGCCGGAATCCGCCACGCGCAGGCGGACCACACCGTTTTCCTGTTGGGCCGAGAGGGCGATGCGGCCGTCGGCGGGCGTGAACTTGACGGCATTGCTCAAGAGGTTATCGAAAACCTGCCGCAGCTTGTCCTCATCGCCGCGTACCCGGGCCAGGCGGTCCGGCACGTCCAGGTCGAGGGCGATGCCGCGCTTGGCCGTGCGCGCCTGGTGTTCCTCTTGTAACGCGGCCAGGAACGGACCCAGGTCCAGCGGTTCGAGTTGCAGGCCGGCCTGGTCGCTTTCCAGGCGCGACAGCCGCATCAACTCGTTCACCATGGCCGTCATGCGGTCCACCTCGCCGTCGATGCGTTTCAGGAAGTCCTTGGAACGCTTCTTCTCTTTCAGCGCGCCGCTGGCCAGGGATTCGACGAGCACTTTTACCGCCGCCAGCGGGCCGCGCAATTCGTGCGATACATTGCTCACGAACTCTTTTCTCGTCGTCTCCACCTGGCGGATGCGGGTCAAGTCATGCATGGTGAGCAACACGCTCGACTCATCTTGGTCGGCCAGGGGGGTTGCTATAGCGCTCAGGTACCGCCGCCACTGGGGTATTTCCACCTCGCCGTGCTGCACCTCGCGCTGCTCAGCGCAGCGCGTCACGAGCTGTTGGAGGCTGTAGTCGCGGACGACTTCCGCGAAGCGGCGGCCCAAGACGCTGTCGCCGTCGATAGTGAGAATCTGTGCCGCGGCGCGGTTTAGGAGCACGACTTGGCCGCTGCCGTCGATGACGACCACGCCGTCCGCCAGAGTGTTGAGCAGCGCCGCCAGTTTGCCCTGCTCCACGGAAAGATCGCGCACGTGGTCGCGCAGCGAAGCGGCCATGCGATTGAACGCCTGGGCAAGCTCCTGGGTCTCGTGGCTGCCGCGCGCGGGAACCGGCACGCGGTAGTCCAGCTCCCCGGCGGCCAGTTGGCGGGCGCCCTCGGTGAGCGCGCCGATGGACCGGGACGTGCGCGAGGCCACGACGAAGCCAATCAGCACCGCCAGCACGCCGCCGGCGATGCCGATCAGGCCGACCACGGCGATATTGCGGTTCACAATCTCTTGCACCTGGGCCACCGGTTCCGCGACCCGCGCGACGCCCAGCACGCGCTCGTCCACCACTATGGGCACCGCGACGTGGATCAGGTCCTCGTCCGCGGCGTCGCTGCGAGTATGGCTGCCCACTGCGGCGGCCAGTGCGCGCCGCACCTCCGGCTGCTGCGCCTGGTTCGCCAAGCTTGCCGGGTCCTCCCAGCTATCGGCGAGCACCGCGCCGTCCGGCGCGATGAGGGTAACCCGGGCGGAGATGGTGGCGCTCATGCGCTCGCTGGCGGCCTGCAGGGCAGCGGCGTCCGTTTGCGCGGGAAAGTAGCGGGCGGTCGCTTCGGCCACCAGGCGCGCTTCTTGCTCCAGACGCGTTTCGAGATTCGTCAGGTACGTGCTACGGACGAACGTGACGAGATAGAAGCTGGCGACACCCAGCGTGAGTATGATCAACGCGGTGTAGGCCAGCGTGATGCGCCAATGCAGCGACTTGGGTAGCCTCATCCCTCAAACCGGTAGCCAACGCCACGCACGGTTACGATGCGAGTTGGTTCGCTGGGGTCTGCCTCGATCTTCTCGCGCAGCCGCCGCACGTGCACGTCTACAGTACGATTGTCACCCACCCAGTCAAAGCCCCAAATACGCTCGAGAATCTGGTCGCGGGTAAATACCCGGTTGCGGCCGGACATCAGCAGCGCCAGCAAACTGAATTCCTTGGGTTTCAGCGCCAGCGCGCACTCGCCTAAGGTGGCGGAGTGACGGGTAAGATTGAGCTGCAGGTCGCCGGCGTTCAGTACGTCTACCGCCTCTCCGATGGGGAGCGCGTTGTCGCCGGGACGCGAGCGGCGGCGCACCGCGCGGATGCGGGCCAGCAACTCGCGGGTGTGGAACGGCTTGACCACGTAATCGTCCGCACCCAACTCCAGGCCGACGACGCGGTCGACCTCTTCGCCTTTTGCCGTGAGTATGATGATGGGCACGGCAGTCTCCTGGCGCAGAATGCGGCAGACCTCGAAGCCGTCCAGCACCGGCATCATAATGTCGAGCACGATGAGGTCCGGTTGCGCCTCCCGCGCCAGGTCCAGCCCCTGTTCACCATCCATCGCGCTGTGCACTTCATAGCCGTCCTGCTCGAGGCGATACCGCAGCGCCTCTTGCAGATTGTCGTCGTCCTCGATGATGAGCACTTTTTCGCGTGGCAATGGCTGCTCCTCAGACATGTATGGCATTCGGCGGGTTGGGCCGACCTCGTCTTTCCCGCGGCCGCTCCGGCTCTATTATGTCACACGCTTGCCGCGCTGAGCAGGGCGGCCTGGGCCCGAGCGCATGTTGGAGGTCAGCCGTCTGGCGTGGTGGGTCCGCGTTAGCGGCGCAGGCGTTGCAGCAGGCCGCCGCTAGGGATGTGGCTGCGCGTTCGATGGAGGGGGGGTTCGCCATAGGGCGGTCTTGAATACCACCCTATGGCGAGGGGCAAGGCCACAAAACAGTGGGCCTCAGGTGGCAATTCCGATAGTACGCCTACCATGTTAGGGGCACGTTATCCACGCGTGAACATGGCATTAACTTGCGCAAAGACCGCGGGTGAGGCGCCCGGCAACGCCGCGCGCAAACGCCGCGCGCAAACGCCGCGCACAAACGCCGCGCGAACGCGGGCAGCGCCACTTCCGGGTTTGCCCGTTTGCGCGCGCTCGGACGCGGCAAGGGTATCACTTGCTTTGCTCACCCTCAGGATCAGACGCGGCCGCACCGCGGCCCTGCCGGCCAGCGAGAGGAGCAATGACCGTTACACGCGGCGCGTTCAGCGCCGGATCGTGCTCCACCCTGGCCTCTACGTTGAAGACCCGCGCCAGATTGGGGGGCGTGAGCACCTCCGCCACGGTGCCCCGCGCCGCCACCCGGCCGCGGTGCAGCAGCACGAGTCGTTCGCAGTAGCGCGCGGCGAGATTGAGGTCGTGGACCACGGCCACAGCCGTGAGGCCCTGGCTCACGAGGCCGCGGATGAGCCCGAACACCTGCAACTGGTGCTGGACGTCCAAGCCCGCGGTCGGTTCGTCCAGCAAGAGCAGGCGGGGTTGCTGGGTGAGCGCTCTGGCCAGCAGCACCCGCTGGCGTTCACCCGCTGAAACTTCCGTGATGAGGCGCGTGACGAATTCCGCCGCGCCGGTGTCCGCCAGGTGTTGCCGCGCCAGGGCGCGGTCTCCGGCGCCTTCGGCCTGAAACCGCCCCAGGTGGGGGTTGCGGCCCATGAGGACGACTTCCAGGCACGTAAAGGCAAAGTTCACGGTGGTGCTCTGGGGCAGGAGCGCGATCCGGCGCGCAACTTCCCGGGGCGAACGTCCGCGCAGGTCCCCGCCGTCCAGATGCACCTGACCGGCGGTGGGCGACAGCAGTTGGCTGATGCAACGCAGCAAGGTGGACTTGCCGGCGCCGTTGGGGCCGATGAGACCGAGTAAGGACCCGCGCCGTACCTCCAGGGAAACCGCCTGGAGCAATTTGGCCGCGCCCACGGCGTAGGAGACGCCGTCAACCGCGAGCGCGGCGCCCGCGATGCGGTCTGGTGCCGGGAGTGCGCTCACAATGACGTGCCCTGCCGGCGGCGGTACAGGAGGTAGATGAAGAACGGCGCGCCGAAGAAGGCCGTGATAAGGCCCACCCGCAATTCCTGGGGCCGGAGCAGCAGCCGCGAGCCGAAGTCCGCCCACGTCAACAGCACGGCCCCCGTGAGCAGGCTGGTGGGCAATACGATCCGGTGGTCGGGGCCCACCACCAGGCGCACCATGTGCGGGACGACCAGCCCCACAAAACCGATGATGCCGCTCACCGCCACGGCAACGGCCGTGATCAGGGCCGCCAGCGTCAGCATGATCAACCGCACCCGCCGCACGTCCACCCCCATGCTGCGCGCTGAGTCTTCTCCCAACGCCATCAGGTTGACGTCGCGGGCAAAGAAGAGCAGGAGAATGCTGCCCACCACGATGAAGGGCAGGATGAGTTGCACGTGGGTCCAGCTCCGCGCGCTCAGGCTGCCGGTGAGCCAGAAGACGATCTCGCGCATGGCGTTGACATTGGCCGTGAGCGTGAGCACCGCCGAAATGAGGGCGCCGATGAAGGCCTGCACCGCCACCCCGGCGAGAATCATGGTCGTCAAGGGGTCCACGCCGCGCGTGGCGGCGAGCGCGTAGACCAGCATGACCGCGGCCAGCGCCCCTGCGAAGGCGAAGGCCGGCGTGACGAGATAGTGAATGCTGCGGAGGCCGAAGTGTATGGCGACCACCGCGCCCAGCGCGCCGCCGGCGGAAACGCCGATGATGCCGGGGTCGGCCAACGGATTGCGGAAGATGCCCTGCATGGTGGCGCCCGCCAAGGCGAGGGCCCCGCCCACCAACGCCGCGGTGAGTACGCGCGGCAAGCGCACGTGGCTGATGATGCTCCACTGCACGTCGGTGGCCGCCGCGCCCACGGGTATGCCCAATTGCTGCATGACGATGGACGCGGTGACGCCCAGCGGCACGTCCACCGCGCCGATAGCCATGGTCACGACGAACGAGAGCAGGAGCAGCGCCGCCAAAAGGCCCAAGGCCAGGGCCAGCCGCAACGCGAGGGGGGCCTCTACGTCCAAAGTCCGTCGCAATAACTTCGACAGAGCCAGAGTTCTGGAAAGAGCCAGCATCTTCGACGTGATTTGCACGTAAACGCGAACCTCCCTGGGTTGGGTTCCCTTGCCGTTGCTACGCGTGTCCATTGGGACAGTGTAGCCGACGCAGGCGCATTAGGGCCGCCGCATCGGGACCTGCGCGAGCAGTCAAGCGCTGCCTCCCGCCGATACCGCAGGTTTTTTGGCCCGGCGCCCATGCCGTGTAGGGGCATTCACCACGTAGGGGCGGTTCGCGAACCGCCCCTACGCCCGCGCCCATCCCGCGTAGGGGCAGCCCTTGTGGCTGCCCTCTTTGCCCGCCATGTGGGCAACCACACGGGTTGCTATCCATTCCTATCCTATGCGCAAACCCCACGGCTGCCCTTCTCGTCCTCCGGCGCGGGCAACCACAAGGGTTGCCCCTACACCATGGTGTCGTTGCCCGGCGCCTGACTTCACTCAACGAGATCGGGGTGTAGCAGTTTCGCCACAGCATAGACGCCCTCGACGATGTAGTGCGACACCGAAGAGAGATGACGCGCGGGCACGGTGTGGATGCGGCCGTTCCGCTTTGCGCTCACATTGGCCAGCGCCGGATGGTTCGCGAAATTCTCCTGCCACTTGGCATCGTCGGCCGGGGCATACTCGTCGGTGATGATGACATCGGGGTCGAGTTCCACGATCTTTTCCAGCGATATCTCCCCAAAGGGGCCGGCCAACGCCTCATCGCCCAGGTTGACGCCGCCCGCCCGCTGCACGATGTCGCTAAAGGTCGAGCCCTTACCGGCGGAACTGCCAAAGGACGAGTAGAAGAGGACGCGGGGCTTTGACTCCGCCTGCGCCACCTGCGCCTCGATTGCCGCCAGCCGCGCCTCCATGGCGGCGATGATCTCCTCCGCCCGTGCCTCGTCACCGGTAACCTGCGCCACGAAGCGGATGTTCTCCGCAATCCGGCCCACCGTATCGAACAGCGACACCACTACCACCGTGATACCGGCGTCTTGCAGCAGCTTGACGTGGTCGGGGTTATTGTATGTCGCCGCCAGGACGAGGTCGGGTTCCAGAGCGATGATCTGCTCCGGATCGGACTCCACGGTGTGCTCTACCTGTTGGGCCATCTCGCTCACGTTCGTCCAGAGCGAGTCCCCGGCCAAGTACGTAACGGCGCGCACGCGGGACGTGTCGACGAGGGAGAGCAAAACCTCATCCGTTGCCAAGGTAAGCGAGACGATGCGTTCCGGCCGCTCCGCAATGGTAATTTCGTTGCCCAGGCCGTCGATGATGGTCCGGGGGAATGCCGCCGTGGCGGCGGGCGCCTCGGTAGCGGCGGGCGGCGCGGTTGCCTCCGGCGCGGCGGCCGGCTGCACGGCGCAGCCCCCAAGGAGCGTCGCCAAGGCCAGTACGAAGGTGAGCAACGAGCGTCGTGTGCGCATGCGTGAATCCATAGCCTGTCTTCCTTCCAGTGGGAGGTGCAGTACAGCGGCGCTGTCCCAGCCTGGGGAAGAGCAGCCGGCGGGCACGAGTCTTGCCGCCTGGGAGAACCGGCCTCGCGCGCGGACGCCGCCGCCGTGAGGGAGCCGCATGCCCACGCAGGGCGCACGACACCACGGGGGTGCGCTATCGGGCCAGAGGCGCACCCTGGCAGGCAGCAACCCGCTAGGCGAATACGTACGCTATGGGGCGGGCGCGGACCGACGGCGCGGCGCTGGTCCGGGCCTTGCCGGCCTCCCTGGGGCGACTCGAACGCCCGACACGCAGTTTAGGAAACTGCTGCTCTATCCATCTGAGCTACAGGGAGAAAGGCGAGGGCATACGCGGGTATCCTATCCCATTATGCCGTAGCCGGACACTCCCTGCACGACAATCACCGCATTCAATATATTGTGTAGGCGTGAGTCTAGAACACAAGATATACTGCTGTCAAGGGAGAATTGGGGTTGTTTGGCAGTCTTATGCCGAATGTTGAGGGCAACTGCCGGAGCCGCTGGCGGTCCGCGTTCGCGCCGGTCCGGGGTGTGGCGGATGCCGACCGCTCCGTTCTCAACACCGCGTCACCAAGCTCACGCCGCGCCGAGACCTGTCCGGTAGCGCAGGTTGGCGGCCTGCGTCTTCTCGTTCTTCGCGTGCCGCGACGCCGCCCTTCGACGGGCTCAGGGTGAGCGGTGCTGGTGGCTCTCCGCGATGCCGCCCTTCGACAGGCTCAGGGTGAACGGTGTTCGTGCTGCGCTCGCGCAGAGATGGCCTGAGGAGGGCAGCCACAAGGGCTGCCCCTACAATGCGCCGGCCGCCCATCCGGTAGCGCAGGTTTGCAACCTGCGTCTTCGCCCGCTCAAGCCCGGGGGCGCCTTGTCAACGAACGGGCAGACCGTCTGGCTGTGCTCTTGGCCCGCACTCGCCGGAGGCGCTACCAGTAGCGCATGGCGTCTTCGAACAGGCGCGCCAGGTCGTCGGCTGTTGCCTGCCGGGGCGCGAGCTTGGTGACGCGGTGTTGGGGCAACGTGCCCTCCACCAGGGCCGGAATGTCCGCCGTGGTGTAGCCCACGGCGCTCAGGCCGTTGGGAATGCGCAACTCGTGCATGAGTTCGATGAGACGGTCGGCGAGGATCGTACCGGCATCGGCGGGCTTGGCCCGGCTGATGTCCGCGCCCAGCAGGCCCGCCGCTTGGGTATGCCGCGTCGGCCCCGCCGCAGCCGTAAAGCGAAAGACCGCGGGCGCGTTGAGAATCACCGCCATGCCGTGGGGCACGATGGGCTGGTCGCCCGGGTAGCCGTCCGGCCTGAACTCACGCACCATGCCCGCCACGGGATACGACATGCCGTGGGGCAGGTGCACACCCGCGTTGCCGAAGCCGATACCGGCAAAGGACGCCGCCAGCAGCATCTTCTCACGCGCTTCCCTATCAAGGGGGTCCGCTACGGCGCGCGGCAGAAATTCCGCCACCATGGCCAGCGTTTCCCGCGCCCACAGGTCGCTCACCGGGTTCGCCCCCTGGTACGCCGGCCGCAGCAGGGGCCGCTCCGGATAGGGCCGCAAGGTGTAGGCTATGGCGGTATAGGATTCCAGCGCGTGGCTCAACACGTCGCAGCCGGTTGAGGCCACCGCCGTCGGTGAGAGCGTGGCGGTGTTTTCCGGGTCCAGAATGCCCAGCGTGGGTTTCAGGTTACGGTGAGCGATGCCGGTCTTGGTGTGCATGGCGACGAGGTCGAAGATCGCCGTGCCGGTGGTCTCACTGCCGGTGCCGGCCGTGGTCGGTATGGCGATGAGGGGCTTGAGCGGGCCGGGCACAGGCAGGCCCTTGCCGATGGGCGCATTGACGTAATCGAGGAAGTCGGCCGGGTACGTGGCGTAGAGGTTGGCAGCCTTAGCCGTGTCGATGGTGGAGCCGCCGCCCACGGCCACGAACGCATCCACCTCTTCCGCCACCGCGAACGCGATTGCCTCCTGAAACGAGGCGTCGGTGGGTTCGATTTGCACACGGTCGAAGAGCACGTGGGGCACGCCGGCGTCTGATAGGGCGTTGAGCACGGTTGCCACCGGCGGCAACTCCCGCAGCGCCGGGTCCGTAACCACCATGACGCGCCGCGCGCCGCGGTCTGCCACATCCATGCCCACTTCGCGGGTGACTCCCCAACCGAACCGGATGCTGGAAGCCGCCATCTCGAAGGCGATGTCCTGTTGCATTGCCTCACACCCTTTCGTGGCCGCGGCGCGCGTGCGGTAGCGCCCCCGCCGCGCCCGCGGCAGTCTCGTGCGCCAATTTCCTGAGTCGTCATTGGCATGGTACCAATTCCAGTGCGGCGCCGCCTGCGCGGCGGGCCGGACGCCGCCGCCGAGCGGCTGCCCGGTCTTGCCTGCGGGCGCAACTTGGCGGCCGGGCGCGGCGGGCTGCCGGCAGCGCTCACTGAACCGCGGTGCGCGCTACACCGGTACTATTTCGGGCCGAGACTAGCCTCCAGGTTGCCTGGCTCGACGCCGCTTCCCGGGCGCGCTGCCGGCGGCCGGCAAGATGCCGCTCACCGCGCAGGGAGGGTACAGGCCTTTGGTATACTGTAGAAGAACAACACGCGCTGGAGGAAAGCACGCTATGGCCGAGACTTTTTCCGTTACGGTGCGGCTCTTCGCGGTCTTTCGCGAAGCGCTGGGCGCGAGCGCGCTCACCCGCGAGGTCGCGCCCGGCACCACGGTAGGCGGCCTGCTGGCCCAGCTTATCGCCGAACATCCGGGGCTGGACGGCGCGGAAAAGGCCGTCTCATTCTCGGTAAACCGTGTGTACGCGTCGGCGGAAACGGTCCTCCAGGCCGGTGACGAAGTGGCATTCATACCGCCGGTGAGCGGGGGACAGCTTTCTCACGGTGAGCGGCAGATGTCATCCCGCCGGTGAGCGGCGGTCGTCTTCCCCCCAGGAGCAGTGAGCCCATGACCACAGCAGACATAATCGCAGCGGGCGTCTTTCGGATTCTCGAACGCCCGATTACGGCCGATGAGCTAATTCCCCATGTGCTCACGGACGCCTACGGCGCCGTGGCGACGTTTTCCGGCACGGTGCGCAACCATGCGCGAGGCAAGCACGTGACCGGCCTGGCCTACGAGGCCTACCCGGAAATGGCGGAGGCCGAGATGCGCAAGATTGCGGCGGAAGTCTACGCCCAGTGGCCGGACTGCCGCGTTGCCATGCTCCACCGCATCGGCAAGCTGGACATCGGCGAGGTCTCGGTGGCCATAGCCGTGGCGACCCCGCACCGCAAGGAGTCGTTCGAGGCCTGCGAGTTCGCCATAAACCGGCTGAAGGAAACCGTGCCGATCTGGAAGAAAGAGGCCTACGACGACGGCGAGGTGTGGGTGGAAGGCGTTGCACCCTCCGCCGAAGGCGCGAGCGCTGGCTCCGCGTGACCTTGCGCGGCGCCAGCCGAAGGCGCCGGGCATAGCAGGTTGTTGCGCCGTTTCTTGCGCACCACGTGCGCGGGCGCTCGGGACGCAGGTTACAAACCTGCGCTACCGGAAAGGAACCCATGCACACGGGCGCGATCTACCCGACTGTGCTTTCACGGCAGGGCCAAGTACCCACACCTCTTGCGTGCGGGGGCGCGGGATGCAGGTTGCAAACCTGCGCTACCGGACAGGAACCCACGTGCGCGGGCGTCCGGGCAGGGGCCGCACGTGCGGGCAAGGCCGCGCGCGGTTTTGCGGCAGTGGGCTCGGCAGCCGGGGCGTCGTCATCACCTTGCGCGTGATCGCCGCGTGCGCGTAGTCGCCGCTTGCGCGCGGTCGCCGCTTGGGCGGGGCCGCCACCGGTGGCGGCGCTCACCACGTCTATCCGCCGCCTGGGGCCGTAGTTGCGCGCGCCCGACCTGCCTTTCCCCCATTCTGGGACTCTCAATAGGCCATGGGAGAATGCTGCGTCCGGCGGCGCGGCTAGGCGCTATAGGCTGCCAGACAACGCAGAGCGGTCTTGTGCCAGGTAAAGCGTTCTGCCACGATGGCGCGGGCGTTTGCGCCCAGCCGCTTGCGCGCCGTGTCGTCCGCCAGCAGGCGGTCGACGGCCTGCCGCAGCGCCTCCGGGTCGCCGGAAGGCGCCACGTCGCCGTTTTCGCCCGGCGTAACGATTTCCGGCAGGCTGCCGGCGTGGGACGCAACAACCGGCACGGCGCAGGCCATGGCCTCCAACGTCGTGAGTCCGAGCAGCTCGGTGTAGGGCTGTTCCTTGCCGTACATGTCCGTGTACACCGACGGCGTCGCCGCTACCGCTGCGCTCTGGTAGAGCGCCAGCAGGGCGTTGTCATCGGCGCTCGTGTGGAACGTAACCGTGAGGCCGCGTTCGTCCGCAAGCCGCTGCAGGTGAGTGAAGTAGCCGGTGTGGTAGACCGTGCCGACGATGTGCACATCCCAATGCGGCTGCGCGGCGCGCAGGAGCACGTCGAAGCCTTTGTGCGGCAGAATGCGGCCCACCGCAAGAACCCGATTCTTCACGGTGGCGGCGGCGGGCACGTAGCGGTCGATGTCCACGCCGCCGTAGATGACTCTCTTCTCCCTGCCCACCTCGGGCAGTGTTGTGGCCGCGAACGCCGAGATTGCCAGGTGGGCGTCCACCCAGCCGCCCAGGCGCAGACGGTTGCCCCAGTGATGCCCGCCGCCGCCTTCATCGGTGACGTAGACGCGCTTGCCGAGCAGGCGGCCCGCGCCGATGGCGAGATTCGCCGCGGCGGTCCGGTACTGGTGCGCGTGCACCACCTGCGCCCCCAGCACGGCGGGCAGCCACGCGAGGCTCAGGGGATTGGTCTGCTTGCCGCGCACGTAGCGCCAGGGACGGTAGAGCTGCACATCCAGGTCGCCGTCGCGAAAGCGCCGGGGCCGCCGGGCGAACGAGACCAGGGTCGTCGGCGTCAGCGCCGCCAGCGCCTTGGCCAACTCCAGCGGGTAGCGCTCGCCCCCGCCCACCACGCCGTCCGCCCCAAAGAACGCCGGCGAGACTTGGACGACTTTCATGGCGTCTGGCGGGGGTGGTTGCCGAACGTGGCAGGTATTCGCCGGAGGGAAGAGGCGTCCTGCTTGGGAACATGGGTTCCGGGGCCATTTGGCGGGGTTGGCACGTCAGCAGTGGGGTGGAGTTGCACTACTTGATCTATCAACTTGAAAACCAAGGCACTGTGGGTGGCACGACGAAGCACACTAGATTCCTCGCTCCACTCGGAATGACGGGTAAACCTTAGAGGCGCCTTTGTCCGCGCGCTGGTTGTCCGGTGAGAGTGCATGGCCCTGTGGATAGCAAGACGACGCACGCTAGATTCCTCGCTCCGCTCGGAATGACGGGCAATCGGACTGACGAGCAATCGGAATGGCAGGCAAACCTTAGATGCGCCTCAATCCGCGCGTTGGAAGACGAGCGTGGCGTTGTGGTCGCCGAAGCCGAAGGAGTTGGAGAGGACGAATTCCTGGGGGGCGCTGATGGTCTCGCCCAGCACGTAGTTGATGCCGGCGCAGTCGTCGCCGATGGTCTCGGTGTTGATAGTCGCGGGCACCCGCTGCTCCACCAGCATCTTCACGCACGCCGCGGCCTCGAACGAGCCGGCGGCCGCCAGCATGTGGCCGGTGCTCGACTTGGTAGCCGAGACGAACGGCCTATCGCCGAACATTTCGCGCAGCGCCGCGGCTTCCACGCGGTCGCCGACCACCGTAGACGTCATGTGGGGATTGATGGCGTCCACGTCGGCGGCGGTGATGCCGGCCATTTCCAGCGCAATCTTCATGGTCTGCACCTGCGCGTCGCCGTCGGGTTCGGTGCGGCCGCCGGTGCCGTTGGTGCAGCCGTAGCCTACCAGGTAGGCCAGAATCGGCGCGCCCCGGGCCTTGGCGTCGGCTTCACGCTCCAGAATCATGGCGGCGCCCCCTTCGCCAATCACGAAACCGTCGCGGTCCACGTCGGCCGGGCGGCTGGCGTGCTCGGGATCATCGTTGCGGCGGCTCATGGGCCCGCCGCGTGCCGCAAAAACCGCCGTAATAGTGGGCACAACCACCCCGTCGGAACCGCAGGCCACCATTACGTCGGCGCGTCCCGTGTGCAGCATCCACATGGCTTCGCCCACGGCAATGGTGCCGGTGGCGCAGGCGACGGAAGGCGTGTAGTTGGGGCCGCGCGCGCGAAACGCCGCCGCAATCAGCGCGGTGGCGGCATTGGGCATGATGCGCAGCACTTCGCTGGGCAGAAACGATGCAAACTCGCGACGGCCCGTACGCTGCGAAGCCTGCTCCACGGCGCGAGCGCCGCCGAGGCAATTGCCGGAAACCACGCCGCAGCGGAACTGCAACTCCTCAGGCAGCGGCAGCGGAAATCCAGACTGGCCCAGAGCTTCCAGGGAAGCGGCCAGTGCGTATTGATGCGTGCGGTCCTGCCGGCGCGCGTCGTTGTAGATGCGGCGCGGCAAGCCCTTAAAGACTACGTTTGGATCAAAGCCGTCAATCTCACAGGAAATCTGCACCGGGAAGCCGGTGGGATCGTAGGTCTCAGTGCGTCCGGCGCCGGAAACGCCCGCGCAGAGATTCCCCCACGACTCCGCCACGCTTGTCCCCAGCGGGGTCACCGCGCCGATGCCTGTCACCGCAATGCGGGAGTATCTTGTCGAATTCTCACTCATGAGTTTCGCTGTCGAGAATTGCCAAACGTTCTGGGCAGCGACTATTCAAAGCGTGACGACAATAGAGAAGAACTAGTGGTCGAACAGCTTTATATCTTGACGGGCTGTCTGTATTGCGCAATTACTCGCCATCGCTGGAGAGAGCGCGGGTTGCAAATACGGGCCTGCGCCGGCACAGGCTCTACGCTACCGTTGTCTCTCCTCATCACTGCAAAATAGTTGAACCACTAGCTCTTTGAATGCTACCTAATTTACACTCGCCAGCGCAATGTCCGTGCGGCTATGGAGCCTACACCGGAAACCGGGAGAACTCCTCGTCTTCCTCGTCGGCGGCGGTGGCGGGATTATCCGGGTCGAAGGGAGGGTCTGCGTCGTCGTCGTCCATCAGGTCGCCGGCGGTGACCAGCACGTGGCGCACGCGGCCCACGCCTTCCGGCGCGGTCACGATGCCGCGTTCCTCCAGCGTATCCAGGATGCGGTTCGCCTTCGTGGCGCCGATGCCGAGCTGGCGTTGCAGGAAGGAGGCAGAGGCGTTGTCGTACTGGCAGACCAAGCGGATAGCTTGGCGCACCATGTCGTCGTCCTTGTTGTCCTGGTGGTTGGCCGCCGCTTCCTCGAACGACTGCTCCGGGATGTACTCCGGCGGGCCTTGCTCGCGCCAGAACTGGACGATGCGGGCAATTTCGTCGTCGGCCAGATACGTGCCCTGGATGCGGGTGAGGCGGGTGGCCTCTTTTGGGGCAAAGAGCATGTCGCCCTGGCCGATGAGTTTTTCCGCGCCGCCGCCGTCGAGAATCGTGCGGGAATCCGCTTGCGAACTCACGGCAAAGGCGATGCGGCACGGGAAGTTTGCCTTGATGAGCCCCGTCAGCACGTCCACTGAGGGGCGCTGCGTCGAGACCACCAGGTGGATGCCCACGGCCCGCGCCATCTGCGCCAGGCGGCAGAGGTATCTTTCCACGTCGCCGGCCGCCGTCATCATGAGGTCGGCGAGTTCGTCGATGAGGATGACGAGGAAGTACATGGGCTCTTCGCCCGCCGCGCGCTTGGCGGTGTTGTAGCTCTGGATGTTGCGGTGCCCCTCCTGGGCCAGGACTTTGTAGCGGCGCGTCATCTCGTCGGCGGCCCACATGAGGGTGGGCACCACCTCGTCCAGATCGGTAATGACCGGGCGCAGCAGGTGGGGAATGTCGCTGTAGCCGATCATCTCCACCATCTTGGGGTCGACCACCAGGAAGCGCAGCGTCTCCGGCGTGTGCTGCATGAGCAGCGAGCAGATGATGGCGTTCACGCACGCCGACTTGCCCGAGCCGGTGGACCCCGCGATGAGCAGGTGCGGCATGGTGGCCAGGTCCGTGACACGGACGTCGTTGGCCACGTCGCGGCCCAAGGCCAGCGGCAGCATGCCCTCGTGCTCGGCAAAGCCGGGATCGGTCATGAACTCCCGCATGGTCACGATGGTCGTGCGCTGGTTGGGTATCTCGATGCCGACGAAGGGGAAACCGGGCACCGGCGCTTCGATGCGCACGCTGGTGGCGGCGAGGGCGAGGGCCAGGTCGTTGGCCAGGTTCACCACCCGGCTCACCTTAACGCCCTGGCCCAGGGTCAGGCGGTATTGGGTAACGGCCGGGCCGCGAATAGCTTCGGCGACTTCTGCTACCACCTTGAAGCTGCGCAGGGCTTCCTCGATGATGAGCGCCCGCTGCTCGATTTCCTGGGTTGCTTCCGCCTCGTCGTCGGCCGCCGGAGCGGGCGTGAGCAAATCGGCCGGCGGAAGTTGCCAGCGCGGGGCGGCTGCCGTGTCCTCAGCGTTCGCCGCCGGTTCGGTGTCCTCGTCGTCGTCCACCGCGTCCGGGCTCCGGGCGGCGGCTGCGGGCGGCGCAGCGCCGTTCACGTGCGTGGCGGCCGGCGCGGCGCTGCCGTTGGTCTGCTGGACGTTCGAGGCCACGCGCACGGCCAGCGGGCGGGTGCGCGGGGTTTCTGCCGGCGGAGCGGGTTCCGGTTTGCTCTCTGCCGCGCGTTCGCCGACGTAGCGGGCCGCGCCGGCGGCGGCGCCAAAGAGCGCGACTACGCCTTTACCCGCCAGGCGCGCCAGGTACCAGATGCCTCCCGCCAGGCTGCGCAGGCGCGCCACCGAGATGGAAAACGTGATAATGATCGTGACCAACAGCAGCGCGAAGAGCAGCACCACCGCGCCCACAAAGCCCAGAGCGTTGGTGAGCGGCAAGAGGATTTGCAGCCCGATTGCGCCGCCCACCGGATAGAGTTCCGCCATTTCCGGCGGACCCGCCACCGCTTGACCGAACGCCGTGGCGACGAGCACGAGCACCGTCAGCGCCGTGAGAGTCTCCCAGCGCACGTAGCGTTGCTGGGTGAAACCGTCGCGGATGAGTTGCACGCCGAGGGCGATGCAGGCCAAGGCGGGCAAGGGCGCCATCCAGCCAAACAGGCCCGCCAGCAGGTCGTTCCACCAGCCGCTCACCGTGCCGCTGGGCGAAATGAGGGCGATGGCCGACAACACGCCGATGACGATACTGAGTACGCCGAATACTTCGCGCCGGAGCGCCGCAACCACGGCCACGGACAGCAGCGACGAACCGGATGAAGCTTTGGTCTTCTTGGCCTGTGTGGTGCTACGACGGGATGCCATAGGGGGAAAGACTCCTCACGGCGCGGGATCAATGGTGCACACCGGCGGGAAGCGGCAGCCAATACGCACTACGGATGTGGATGCACGTGCAATGCGGCAGAGCGGCGGAAGTGGAAGTGCGCCGCAGGGGCGAAGCAAACGGCGGGCGCGAAATTGGTCCGGAGCGGCGCGAATCAGACTTCGGTCACAACGGGGAGTATCATCGGTCTGCGGCGGGTCTCAGCGTAGACGAACTTGGAAACCACGTCACGGATGCGGTCCTGCACTTGGCGCACCTCGACCCGGGGGCCAAGGTCGTCTTCCAAGCTATTATACAGACGCTGCCGGGCTTTTTCAATCATCATCTCCAGGCCCACCTGCATGAACCCGCGCGAGATGATGTCCGGGCCCGAGAGCACGTGCCCGGTTTCCCGGTCTATGGTCACGGCGATGATGAAAATGCCGTCTTGAGAGAGGTGCTGGCGGTCGCGCAGGACGCTCTGGCTCACGTCGCCCACGCCGAGGCCGTCCACGAACACGTAGCCGGCCTGCACCCGGTCCACCTTGCGAATCTCGTCGGCGCTCAACTCGATGATGTCGCCGTCCTCGGCCACGATGATGTTTTCGCTGGCCACGCCCAACTCCCCCGCCAGGCGCGCGTGGTGCATCAGGTGCTGATAGCCCCCGTGAATGGGTATGAACGCTTCCGGCCGCAAGATGCTGATGAGGGTCTTGAGCTCTTCCTGCGCGCCGTGGCCGGAGACGTGCACGTTGGCCACGCGGTCGTAGAGCACGTCGGCGCCCTGGCGGAAGAGCTTGTCGATGGTCTTGGCCACCAACGCCTCGTTGCCCGGAATGGGACTGGCGGAGATGATGACCGTATCGTCCGCCTCGATGTTGACGTGGTGATGGTCGCGGTTGGCGATGCGGCCCAAGGCGGAGGTCGGCTCCCCTTGGCTGCCCGTGGTGATGACGACCACCTCACGCGTGTCGAATTCGTGGAGGCGGTCCGGGCGCACGAGCATGTTGGCCGGCACGTCCAGGTACCCAAGCTGCATGGCCATATTCACGTTTTGCACCATGTTGCGCCCGGTTACGCAGATGCTGCGGTCGAACTCGTCGGCAATATCCACCACCTGCTGCACGCGGGAAATCAACGACGCGAACGTGGTAACGATGATGCGGCCCCGCGCTTCCGCAAAGACCTCCGCAAAGCAATCGTAGATGACGCGCTCCGAGGGCGTGTAGCCGGGCCGGTCGGCGCGGGTGCTGTCGGAGAGCAGCAACCGCACGCCCTCCTGGGCGTACTTCGCCAGCCGCCAGATGTCGGAAAGCTCGCCATCCACCGGCGTATAGTCGAACTTGAAGTCGCCGGAGTGCACCACCAGGCCGACGGGTGTATAGATTGCCATACCCACGCCGTCGGGGATACTGTGGCACATGTGGAAGAACTCGAAGCGGAACGGGCCCAACTCAATCTGGTCGCCGGGGGCGATCTCCCGCATCTGAACCTGCTCTAACAGGCCATGCTCCTTGAGCTTGACCTCCAGCAAGCCCAGCGTGAGCCGGGTGCCGTAGATGGGCGCGTTGATGGTGCGCAGGAAGTAGGGCAGTGAGCCGGTGTGGTCTTCGTGCCCGTGGGTGATGATAATGGCCCGGATGCGGTCTCGCTTGTCTTCCAGATAGGAGATGTCGGGGATGACCAAGTCGATGCCCAACATCTCGTCTTCGGGAAACATCACGCCGGCGTCGATGAGGATGATATCGTCGCCGTACTCCAGCACCATGCAGTTCTTGGCGATTTCACCCAGACCGCCCAGCGGGATGATGCGGAGGTTCTTGTCAGGTGACATAGGGTATTAAGGTATATATCCAGTTGGCGATTGGGCGGACAGTATATCGACGAACGGCCGCAGCAACGCTGCGGAATAGCTATATCCATCATGGACGCCCACGGGCGGGGCGTCAAGGAAGGCGGGCCGCCGGGCCCGAATCCCCCGTTGCTCTATCATTGGTGGAGGGGGACGGAAGCGTCGCGCGCCTCGCCGCAAGAGAAGCAACCGGCGTTCCCGGCCGGCAACCGACCGGCGCCGGCAACAGCATGGGCATAGCTATGGCGGAGATAACGATCCGAGCGGCCCGCGCCGGAGACGCGGCGGAGGTCCGCATGTTGGAGCGCGAGGTCGTCGCGGCGTCGCTGCCGCTGGCGCGGCGCCTGTTTGCCGCCAGTCCCGGCGGCGCGGGCGGCGCCACGGTTGCCGACGCGCTGCGTCTGGTGGCGGTGACGGCCGGGACGGGGCAGGTGCAAGAGCGCGCTATCGGCATGATTGCCCTCACCGCTGGCACGACGCGAGAAGACGGACCGCGGCAGGCGCGCATCCGGGCCCTGGCTGTTGCCGCCAACCATCGCCGCCGGGGCGTTGGCGCGCGCTTGCTCCAAGCGGCGGAACGCTGGGCACGGCGCAACCGGATGGCGGCGCTCACGACTATCGTGGTGGACGACAACCACGCCGCCCTAGCGTTCTTCCACCGCGCTGGGTACTATGAGAAACGTGGCGCGCTGGTAAAGCCCCTCGCGGCGGCGGAACGCCCAAGAACTGACCCGTGAGATGAACCCGTCTGCCGGTGCAGATCGCGGCTGGCAGGGCGGGAAACTCATGCAAAGACACGTGCAGTGTTGGAGACGTACATGAAGGCGCAGATTGCGGTTTTGCCCGGAGACGGGATCGGAGTGGAAGTAGTCGCCTGGGGGGAGCGCGTGCTACAGCACGTCGCAACTGCTCGCGGGCACACGTTTACGACAGCGTCCGGAAACATTGGCGGCAACGCCATCGATAGCAGCGGCACACCCCTGCCGGACACGACCTTGGCGTTGTGCAAGCAGGCCGACGCTATCCTCCTGGGCGCGGTGGGCGGCCCCAAGTGGGACGTGGGCCCGCCGGAAGCGCGGCCGGAATTCGGCCTGCTGCGCCTGCGCAAGGAACTGCGCCTCTACGCCAACCTCCGCCCGGTGAAGCTCTTCGCGGCGTTGGTGGACTCCTCGCCGCTGAAGCGCGAAATCGTGGAAGGCACGGACCTGCTGGTGCTGCGGGAACTCACCGGCGGGCTCTACTTCGGCCGCCCGCGCGGACGCTCCACCAACAAGCAGGGCATTCGCGTCAAGGACACGCTGACCTACACCAGCGGCGAGATGGAACGCATCATCCGGCTGGGCTTCGACCTGGCCCGGCAGCGCCGCAAGCAACTGGCCTCGGTGGACAAGGCGAACGTGCTGGCCAGCAGCGGCCTGTGGCGGGAGATCGCTGAGCAGGTGGCCCAGGACTATCCCGACGTTACCGTGGAGCATATATTGGTGGACGCCTGCGCCATGCACCTGATCAACGATCCCGGGCGCTTCGACGTGATGGTGACGGAGAACATGTTTGGGGACATATTGTCGGACGAAGCCTCGGTGCTGGCGGGCAGCCTGGGCATGCTGCCCAGCGCGAGCCTGGGGCGAGGGCGGCGCGGGCTCTACGAGCCGGTGCACGGCACGGCCCCCGACATCGTCGGCCAGGATAAGGCGAACCCCCTGGGGGCAATCCTCTCCGTGTCCATGCTGTTGCGCCACTCCTTGGGCCTGGAAGCGGAGGCGGCCGCCGTGGAAGACGCGGTGGCAGGGACGCTGGCAGCGGGCTACCGCACCCCGGACCTGACCCGCGGCGGCCCCGGCGAACGCGCGGTAGGCACCCAGGAGATGGGCGAGGCCGTGCTGGAACGGATAGGCTAAGACATTCCGCGCGCGCAGCGCGGCGTGCGCTGGGACAGAGGCCGGCGGTAAGGCATTCACGACGACGGTAGAGTCCGGCCAATCCGTCACTGTGACGAAAGCAGGCGGCGTGTCCGTGACCCCGGCGTGAGTAAGCGCAAGCACGGTCACGCCGGCGCCGCTAGGCGCAAATACCGTCACTCCGGCGCAGGCCGGAGTCCAGGGGGCCGGACAGGGAGCGCATAGTCCGGCGGATACGATCCAGGCGGCCCTCATCCCCTCTTCACGTACGGAAAGGATGGCAATCCCATGGATTTAGGACTAGCCGGCAAAGTAGCCGTCGTCACCGGTGGCAGCCGGGGTATCGGGCGGGCGACCGCCCTCACGTTCGCCGCGGAAGGCGCCGCCGTGGCTATCTGCGCGCGCGGCAGCGAGACCCTGGAAGCCACCCTGGCGGAAATCCGCGCCCTGGGCGTGGACGCCCACGGCATGGCTGTGGACGTGACCAAGCGCGACGAGGTGGAAGCGTTCATCGACGGCAGCGCCGACGCCCTGGGCGGCATCGACGTGCTGGTCAACAACGTTGGCGGCTCCGTGGGCAAAGGGTTGATGGGCTCGACGGACGAGGAATGGGTTGAAACGTTCGATCTCAATCTCTTCCATGCCGTGCGCACCTCGCGGGCGGCGGTGCCCCACATGCGCCGGCGGCGCAGCGGCGCCATCGTCATCATCTCGTCGATTTCGGGACTGAAACCCGCGCCCGGCAGCCAGTACGGCGCGGCCAAGGCGGCGGAAGTCTTCGTGAGCGGCGCGCTGGCCATGGAACTCGGGCCGGACAACATCCGCGTAAACACCGTCAGCCCCGGGTCGATCCTCTTTCCCGGCGGCGGCTGGGCGCGGCGGCAGCACGAGGACCCGGCGGGTTTCGGCAAGTTCGCCGTGGAGGAATATCCCCTGGGCCGCCTGGGCACGGCCGAGGAGGTGGCGCGGGCGGTGGTGTTCGTCGCTTCGCCCGCCGGCAGTTGGATCAACGGCACGAACATCGCGGTGGACGGCGCCCAGCAACAGCCGGGCATGTTCGAGAAAGGCCCCGTGTGGCAATAGTGTCGGTCCCGGCCTGCGGGACAATGCAGTTCCCCTACGCACACTCGTTCCTGAGCGGCTGGACGGGCTTTGCGCTTGCGCTCGTTGGGTCTCCGAAGCCGCCGCGACCGGCATGACCACGCACAGCGTTACCCGCCGCACGGGCGGCAGGCAAGCCGGCCTAGCTCCGCTCCCAGACCGACTGCGCTGTTTTGTGCGACCCACATCCCGCAAGAAACCCCGTTGGCAAGGCACGGTTTCGCCCCGGCCGCAAGCCGCCCGGCGCGAGCTCCGCGCATAGTTCACGCGGCGCGCGGCGGCACAACGCGCCCACAAGCGAGAAGTTTCACACGATTCTGCCAAGTCTCACTCTAGAGTCCGGGGAAAGGAGCCAACGCGGTGAAGCAGGCGCTGTTCGACGATCTCTACACTTGGTCGGTCTTCGATGAAGAAAAGCAATTCGACTTCAACGGTTTCCTGTGGGTGCGGGCGGAGGGGAACATCCTCATCGATCCGGTGCCCATGAGCGCCGGTGACGCGGCGCAACTCGACGCTCTGGGCGGCGCGGCCCTCATCGTGCTGACCAATCGCGACCATGAGCGGGACGCGGCGGCTCTACAAGAACGCACCGGCGCGCGCATCGCAGCCCACGCGGCGGACGCGCCGCTCTTCTCGCTGGCCGTCGACCGCACGGTAGCCGACGGCGAGGAGATCGTGCCCGACTTGCGGGCGCTGCACCTGGAGCACGGCAAGAGTCCGGGCGAGATCGCGCTGCTGTGGCGCGGCGGACGCGCGGCCTTCATCGGGGACTTCATTTGGGGCCATCCCGTGGGAGCGCTGACGCTGGGCGCGGAGCATGCGCTGGCCGACCCGGCCCGGGCCGCGCTGCAGGTGCGCAAGCTGCTGGCGCTGCCGCGGCTCGACGCGCTGCTGCTGGGCGACGGCCACTCGGTCTGCCGCGGCGCCCGCGACGCGCTGCTGGCCATGTTGGAGGCGCGCACCGACATCTACAGCAACCGCATCAACCTGGACGAAATGGCGTGGCAGACGCGGGAAGCGCCCGGCGACTTCGGCTACGTTTTCAAAGACATCGACCCCCTCATCGGCGCGCGGCGCCTGGGCTACCAGGTTGTGCGCCTGGACCCGGGCAAGCAGGGCTTTCCGCTCCACTTCCATCACTATGAGGAAGAACTCGGCGTGGTGCTGGCAGGCACGTGCACGCTGCGGACTTCGCGGGGCGACTTTGGGCTGCGGGCCGGGGACTTCATCGCATATCCGCCGGGCCCGAACGGCGACCACCAGTATGTCAATGAGGGCGCGGCGCCGTGCACGCTGCTGCTCCTGAGCGATATTGCCAACGGGGACGTGAGCGAGTATCCCAATTCCGACAAGGTGAATATGCGCCGCGTGCGCCGGATCTTTCGCAATGAGGATGCGGTGGACTATTGGGACCGGGAGTCTTGACCGGTTGCTTGCGGCGGGCGGTATGCACTTCGACAAGCTCAGTGCGAACGGGATGGGTGCGGGCTTGCGGCGGCACTGCGACAAGCTCAGCGCGAACGGGATGGGTGCGGGCTGGGGGCGGCACTTCGACAAGCTCAGTGCGAACGGTGCGTGTGCGGGCTGGGGGCGGCACTTCGACAAGCTCAGTGCGAACGGTGGGTGTGCGGGCTGGGGGCTGGCACTTCGACAAGCTCAGTGCGAACGGATACTGTCATTCCGAGAGCAGCGAGGAATCTAGGGTGCAGGACAAGAGCGGCCACCCCCAGCGCAGTGCTCTTATTCCGCGTGCTCATAAGACAAGAGACGCGCACGGGGCTTTAGGGCCAGCGCTTTGACAAGCCTGTACTGAGCCAGTCGAAGTGCTCAGCGCGAACGGGATAGGTCTGGGCTTGGGCCAGCGCTTCGACAGGCTCAGCGCGAACGGTGGGGGTAGGGGCCGGTTAAGGCGCTTCGACAAGCCTGCACTGAGCCCGTCGAAGTGCTCAGCGCGAACGGTGGGTGCGGGCCGGGGGCAATGTTGTCGCATTAAGCTCAGACACTGAGTCAAGTGGGGCGAAACTGCCTTGCTTACGCAATGGCAACGTTGTCGCAATGGTGTAGGGGCACGACAAGTCGTGCCCCAACACCAGTGCGTACGAATTGTCGTGCCCCTGCCGTAGTTGACAGTCCGGGTAGCGGCAATCTGATCCTGGCTTGCGACTTTAATGCGACACTATTGGGGCCGGGGGGCGGCACTTCGACGGGCTCAGTGCGAACGGGATAAGTGTGGGCTTGGGCCAGCGCTTCGACAAGCCTGAACTGAGCTTGTCTGTCCTGAGCTTTTCGAAGGATCCAAGTGCTCAGTGCGAACGGTGGGTGTGCGGGCTGGGGGCGGCACTTCGACAAGCTCAGTGCGAACGGGATGGGTGCGGACCGGGGGCGGCACTTCGACAAGCTCAGTGCGAACGGGATGGGTGCGGACCGGGGGCGGCACTTCGACGGGCTCAGTGCGAACGGCATAGGTGTGGGCTTGCGGCGGCGCTGCGACAGGCTCAGCGCGAACGGGACTCGCCGCCGGTACAGTCGATGAGCCCGTGCACCGGCAGCCCTATCGCGTCGGGGCCAAGCCCGGTCTACGGTCTGCTGCGTGGCGGGC
Source organism: Chloroflexota bacterium (assembly GCA_022824225.1). Classification (GTDB taxonomy): domain Bacteria; phylum Chloroflexota; class UBA11872; order VXOZ01; family VXOZ01; genus VXOZ01. The sequence continues at coordinate 15,543 of JAJEAH010000036.1, read as the reverse complement.
TTGACCGGTACCTGTCGAAACCACGCGTTGGACAATCGCACAGCGGCAACGCCAGCGGTCTCGGCGGCAGCGCCAGCGGTCTCGGCGGCAGCGCCAGCAGTCTCGGCGGCAGCGCCAGCGGTCTCGGCGGCAACGCCAGCGGTCTCGGCGGCAGCACCAGCGGCCTTGGCGGTAGCGCTACGCGTCGGGCCGGACCTCGTTGATCAGTCCCACCAGGCCGTAGAGGGCCACGATGTAGCCGTACCAGCCGAAGCCTTGCACCACGCCCCGGGCCGCCGCGGAGATGATGGAGTGGCCCCGCCAGGCTTCCCGCGCGTGCAGGTTGGAAAGATGCACCTCGATGACGGGAAACGGCATTGCCTTCAACGCATCGAAGAGCGACGGGCTGTACTGGGTGAGGCCGGCAGGATTCAGCAGCGCGCCCTGGGCGCTATCGATGTTCTCGTGCAGGAAGTCGAGCACCGCGCCTTCGTGGTTGGATTGAAAGCAGGCCACCTCGTAGCCCAGCTTGGCGCCCTCTTTCGTCACCTGTTCGTGGATCTGATTCAGCGTCACCGTGCCGTAGATCTCCGGCTGGCGGCGGCCGAATAGGTTGAGATTCGGGCCGCCAACCACCAGAATGCGTTGCGGGGGTCGTTGTTCGGTCATCATATTGCTCCGTCTCAGCCGCTGCTCGCGGCGGTGCTTGCCTGCGGTTTTGCGCGCCCGTTCCCCAGGCGCAACTCTAGCGTAGCGGGAGCGCGCGGGCGGAATCAAACCCACGTCAAGGCGGCAGCCTCGCCGTGGCAGGCCACGCGCCGTGGCAGGCCACGCGCCGCAGCGGGCCAAGCGCAGTGCCGCGTAGTGGGTTTTTGTCAAGCGTAACCGGCACGCGGCCCAAAACCGCAGTAGAATAAAAACAAAGGGATTCGGCAAGCGCACAGGGCGGATACGGCGGCACGCGCCCCGGCAGCCCGAACTGCGGACACACCGTGCGGCCCGGCGCCGCTGAGGCAACGCGTTTACGCGCCAGGAAGGGCAGATACATGGATACACGAATGCTCTGGAGCCTATCGCGCCGCGTACTGTGGCGCAAGGCCGTGGTGGTGGCCGTGACCGCGGCCGTGGCGGCCTGCGGCGGCCTGACCCGCAACAACCGGCAATCGGCAGCGCCGACCGCCCAGACCGGTCCTGGCGCGCAGACGTCTGACGCGGCACAGCCCGCCGCGCCGGCCACGCGGCAGCCGGCACCCGCCACCGCGCAGCCGGCGCCGGCTCAGTCAGGGGACGCCGGGCAACTGCCGCCCACCCCGGCCTGCGACGACGGTGACGACCCCACGCCGCCGCAGACCGCGGGTCCGTTCTACACGCCGGACACGCCCCTGCGCACGTCCCTGTTGGCGCCGGGCCTCGGCGGCACGCGGCTGCTGCTCACGGGTCACGTGCTCTCAACCCAGTGCGCGCCCGTGGCGGGGGCGCTGCTGGACTTCTGGCATACCGACAACGCGGGCAATTACGACAACGAGGGCTACACCTTTCGCGGCCACCAGTTTGCCGACGACGAAGGGCGCTTCACGTTGGAGACCATCGTGCCCGGCATCTACCCCGGCCGCACCCGCCACATCCACGTGCGCGTGCAGGCGCCGGGCCAACCCATCCTCACCACCCAGCTCTACTTCCCCGGCGAATCCGGCAACCAGGGCGACGGCATTTTCAATCCCGCGCTGCTCGTGTCGCTGCAAGACGCGCCCGGCGGCACAGCGGCCCAGTTCACCTTCGTTCTCGACGTCCCGTAGCAGGCTACGGTATGCCGTAGCAGGCTACGGTATGCCGTAGTAGGCTACGCCCCCCGGTCGGCGCGGAGCGCGCGCTGCGACGGCTGGGCCTCAGGCAAAGCGTGAGGCGCGCCGCCCCGCGCCGCATGGAGCGGGCCCTGCATGTCGCAGCCGCACCAGATGTCGCCGCCGCGCCGCCCCGCGCCGCCCCGCGCCGCATGGAACGGGCGCTTGCCGGTGCTATACTGGAATAGATGAGCGCGGGAACGCGCGTTTCAGCCGCCAACGAGACCAAGGAGTCGCCGCATGTTCGGTCGGATAGCTGCCGCTGTGGTGTGCATCATTGGGGTGGTGGCGCTCGCGGCGTGCCAGACTGTGCCCCAGCCCCCGCAGCCGTCGGCGCTGCCAGGCTTGGATGCCGTTTCCCGAGAGGCGGAACCAGGTCTCTATACTAAGGCGTTCGTGGCCGCGGCGATCAGTCGTTACGACGCGGAAGGCCGCGACGCCGCCCTCGCCTTCTACAACTCCCCGGAGAGCGTGGACGGCGAGTGGTACATCTTCATCATCGGTGAGGACGCCGAGGTGCTGGCGCACGCCGCCATACCGGAAAACGTCGGCTTGTTTGTCAAGAAACCCTTGGGCGTAGACGCCAACGGCTACGATTTCGGCGCGGACATGCTGGCTGCCACCGAGGAGGGGCGCTGGGTGAGCTACGTCTTTGAGAATCCGGCCAGAGGCGGGTTCCTGGAAACGAAGCACGCCTGGGTAATCAAGCATGACGGCCTGATCTTCGCCTCGGGTTGGTATCAAGTAGAACGCTATGATGCGCCGCCACAGCAGAGACCGCCAACTGACCCGAATAAGGTAATAGCACAACTTGACCATTGACAACAGAGAGGTCGTTAATCAAGGAATGCAGTAAGTCGTTCAGTGACCGTTGCCAAATCTCCTAGTTGGCATTCCCAAACCGTCATTACCGCCCAACCGTTTTCTCTCAACAAGACTATGTTGCGCTCGTCTCTAGCTTTGTTTCCCGCCAGTTTAGAAAGCCAGTATTCTCTATTGGTGGCGGGAATGCGCACCTGAACGCAATTCGAATGACTGTGCCAAAAACATCCGTTCACAAACACGATCTTGCGCCTTGAAGGAAAAACAAGATCAGGACGACCAGGCAAGTCGGCCCTGTGGAGGCGATATCTGTACCCAAGAGCATGAAGCAGTCGACGAACTTTAATTTCTGGCTTCATGTCTTTGGATTTGACCCGCGCCATCACCCTACTCCGCACTTCAGGCGATACGGTGTCGGCCATGATCCGCTCACACTAAAAGGGGAACGCTTTGGGTGTCAACTTATATGAGCCATTTAGCAAGCAATTACGCAATGCGAAATGTAGCGATCGGTTTGGTCGCTTCGAGCTTTTGCATGATGCTGTCAAGTGTAGGAATGTGGGGAGCGCCTAGCAACTCCATCCAGCATGCTTTTGATGAATTGGACGGCCTGATGGGCCCAGAGTAAAGGTCTATAGCGCGCCTCAAGTCTGACACAAGAAGGTTCACCTCACCTGGTTCCCACTCTGGTGAGTGGAGATCATCAAGCGGCAGAGCGGTGTTTGCGCGTATGTAATTCACCAAGTGATCTTGAACAACCCAGATTGTTCGCCCGCCCCAACTGTTGGCTGCCTCAGACTTTGCAATCATTTGCGATGCCATCCTTGCCCAAACTTGCCTGAGATTTACACCAGGAGATTCAACGGGATCACTGGAAACCCTGTGCGCGAACAGAACTGCTCGCCTAAACGCACCTTGTATGTCTGTCCCTCTTGATCGGTTGCCCCCTGACGTTGAGCAAGTCATGACTTCAACAATTACAGGCGCAGACTTCTCCTCAGTGCTTCGCAGCACATAATCTAGGCGGTATTTGAATCTCGCGCCGCCCGCTCCAGTTTCGCTAAGTGAGACCTCAGACCAGACGGAAACCTCCTGATTCGGTTGATATCCAGCTAAAGCGAAAATGCGATTGGCCAGGTCAGCTTGCTGTTCAGCGACGCCGCTGCCTCTGAATGACAGAAGACGACGGGGGCAAATCGCCCACACAGTGCTTTCCTTCGGTAGCCGAATTGAACAAACGCCACATGGAATATAGCCGTTAGTCGCCTGCCCAACCTCTTTGTGGAAATAGGGGCCAAGGGCCGGATCGGAAGCGTCCACTCGAGCCATATCGCGATTGCCGCCGCCATCGCATATAGCATCCATGAATGGGCACCAAGCGCGTCTGCACGATGCCCCATCCATATCTTCTGCAAGGCGTTGACCATACAACTCTTCTACGTAAGGCACAGTTTGCTCCGCAGGTCCGCAGCTACGGAACGCGCCATGGGAGGTGGCACTGCATTAGCAACTTGGCGGTGCTGGTCAAGGTCCTGCACACTACCCGTTCGACGCCGTATGGGGCCCTCGAATACATGCTTATCAGGAAAACCTTGCAGGCGCGCGGCTTCTCGAGGAGTGATGTATCTGTTTTCGACAGGATGGTACGGGGCTTCGCCACAGCGAAGAGTTGGCGCGAGGTCTGCTCTGCTCAGGCGTCGGAACTTGGTGGTATCTTTGCGCGTCAGTTTTTGAAGTATGTCGGGGGGGACGTTGGGTACTTTGGAAAGCCACAATCCCTCTGGCACGTAAGCGATTCGTTCCTGGTCACGAGCAGGGGTAACGTCAATATGATTTGGGATTAGAGGTTCTTCTCCGTTTGTGGATGGCGGGGGAAGTCCCTTGAGTGCTTCCCCGACCGTAGAAAGAGTGCGTTTTGCCAAGACGGGAAAACTGAACGGTTGTCCGGCAGGCACGCAGACCATGGCCACGCGGCGTCTGCGTTGAGGGACGCCGTATTCGCTTGCGTCCAGTACACTAACGTACAAGTCGTAATTCAAGCGCCGAAACTCAGTTCGCAAATCCTCTACCAACCCCTGGCCAACTGCCGTTTTCGCTCGCAGAAAAGTAGGAACTTGCTCGATAAGTATCGTTGTTGGTCGAATAGCCTCGGCAAATCTAACTACCTCGAAGATCAACGCGCCACGCGGATCACGCAACCCCCCCTTTTTTCCTATTTGGCTAAAGGGCTGGCATGGCGGTCCAGCGTGAAGAAGCGCGACTGATCCCTTCTCTAACCCGAGGACATCTAGCAAACGAGTAGGGTCAACAACGCGTATGTCCGTTTGGCAAACGAGTTTCCTTCGGCCATTACGCCGCAGAGTTGCGGCGCAATGGAGATCGCTCTCTATGGCGCACACCGTATTGAAGCCAGCGTCGTCAACACCGATATCCATGCCACCGGCGCCGGCAAATAAGCTAATCGCTGTGAGAGGCATACACTCACCCCCTCAAGTCAACGGATGAGATCGCTGGAAATCATCCTATGTTGCGAGCGGTCATTCCGTCAAGTGGATCAGCCATTGTCTTGATCGGTTTAAGAAAATAGGAAGTAGGAATAAGCCACAACCGCCAGTCGCTTGACACCATCCATATAGTTTCCTAACATGAAGCTAACGCCTGCTTGCGTATCCAATTAGCATTGGCGTTAGTCAAGACGGGGCATGAAAATAGCCTGCTTGTTTATCTATGGACAGGATGGACTTTTTAATGGTACAGTAAGGAAACCGTGGCCGTTCTCTCCAGCCTAATCTGAAAGCAACAGTCTCATAGGCGCTAAGTGGCCCGCTTTTCCCACCGCCATTGATTTATGCAAACTGAGTGGAGGTTGCCAGTGGACTTAGACATGGATGTGGATGCTACACGGAGTCAGCTATCTTGGGCATACGACCGAATGCGACACGTTGATGAAGAACGTGAGGCATTGGCTGCGCTTATTCAAGGCCTCGAATCCTGGCTGAATTTCATTACCAAAGGAGTCCCGGAAGAGGAAGTGCCAGACGCGCCCCTGTTTGATGCTGACGAGAGTGAGCAGATGACGATCCGGGACGCAATTCGTGAAGTCTTGAGGCAGGCGCAAGGCGCGCCTATTAGTTCTCAAGAAATCGCACTTCGTATCCGCAAAATGCGCGTTCGGATGAAGGCGGAAAACCCAGTTGCCACTGTTGACGCGGCCGCGCATCAACTCATGCGGCGGGGTGAACCCGTTGAACGCGTTGGGCCTCGTACATGGCGGTGGATTGTGGAAGTGGTTATTGCGCCCAACGGAGGCGAAGGAACCGTTGATCCCGATGACTTACCATTCTAGCTACAACCGACCACCTTAAATCAACGGGCAGCCAGGGAAGTTGCCGCTTCACCTAGCTGCCCGCCTAGTTGATGGGCCGTTAGCTCAAAGGGACAGAGCAGGGGGTTCTCACCCCCTTGGTTAGGAGTTCAAGTCTCCCACGGCCCACCGTGCCCAAGAAGGTGTGCCTGAAAACCGCCTTAGCCAAGTCGGATTTTAGGTTCTTCTGGGGTACCATATCGGAGGGGTGCCGCTCAGGTGAGCAACGGGCCTTAGACGCCCGCAACTCGTGTACACTGCGAGTGGGTTCAATTCCCCGCCCCTCCGCATCACTATATTCAAGTGCAAAGGTGCACTAATTTGAGACAGGCGATTAGGGCAAGCGATCAAAGGAAGCACTAAGAGATGGGCAAGAAGAATACGCCACCATGGGAGGTGAAGCGCATGGTGTAACCCTTCTCGTGTTCGCCTTCACGCTGACCTACCTAAGTGAGCACATATTACTCTTTAGTAGTTTATCATATTACAGTGCACTCTATCATCACTGAGAGAGTATAGCAATCGCGTGTCTCGTGTGAGTTCTCCAGTTTTCAAAGCCTTACGGAAGATTGGCGGAGATGGGAATCCAGTCTTTCCGAACACAGCTTGAAGCGGCGTTTGTGGAATTCGCCCAGCGGCCGGCGCTGACGTATCGGGGCGCGACCTGGACGTATGCCGAGTTGGATGCCCGCACGCGGGCGGCGGCGGCGCATTTGCGGGCACAGGGCTTGCGGGCCGGTGAGCGCGTGATCCTGTATACGGCGGACAAGCCCGCGCTGCTGCTGGCGCATCTGGGCGCGATACGGGCCGGCGGGGTCTCATTGCCGCTGAACTCCAAGTTTACGCCCCGCGAAATGCAGTTCTACGCCCAGGATAGCGGCGCGGCGCTGGCGGTAGGCGGCGACGCAGAACTGCCGGTGCTGCAGGGCTTGGTTGAGGATGAAGAGATACCGCTGCGGGGCGTGCTGCACGCCGACGAATTCCTGACGTTAGAGCCGCAGCCCACGGCCTCTCTGCCGGATACCACCGCCGAGGACTGGGCGCTGCTGCTCTATTCGTCCGGCACCACCGGCCAGCCCAAGGGCGTGGTGCACACCCACGCCAATCTCGGCGCGGCGGTGCGTTCGCTGGCGGACTGCTGGGCGTTTACGCCGGACGACGTGCTCGTGAACGTGCTGCCGTTCTTCCACATCCACGGTTTGTCTTTCGCCAGCCACGTGAACTTCCTCACCGGCGCGCACATGCTCATGGCGGACCAGTTCCATCCCATCCGCACCTTAGACCTCATCGACAGCGCTACGGTCTTCATGGCCATCCCGCCCATGTACTACCAGTTTCTGGGGCGGCCTGAGTTTCGGGAGCGGGCTGAGCAGTGGTCGCACGTGCGGCTCTTCACGTGCGGTTCCGCGCCAATTCGTCCAGAGGTCTTACCAGAGTTGGAGGGTATTTTAAGGAATCCGCTCATCAACCGGTACGGCATGACCGAAAGCCACGTGATCGCCAGCTTGCCCATAGACACGCCGAGCGTGCAGGGCTCCGTGGGGCTGCCGCTGGACGGCATCGAGATGAAGATGCTCGCGGACGGCTCCACCACCAAGGAGGGGCATGCCGTGGGCGAGGTGCTGGTGAAAGGCCCGGTGATCTTCGACCACTACCTGAACCGGCCGGAAGCCACCGCCGAGGCGTTCGCCCACCAGGGCTTCTTTGCCACCGGCGACCTCGGTTTCGTGGACCCGCAGGGGTACCTGACTCTTATCGGGCGCAAAGTCGATCTCATCATCACCAAGGGCTTCAACGTCTATCCGCCCATGGTCGAGCGCGTGCTCAACGACTGTCCCGGTGTGAAAGAGTCCGCCGTGTTCGGCCTGCCCGACGACCTGCGCGGCGAAAAAGTGGTGGCCGTGGTGGTGAAAGACCCCGACGCCGACACAGACGCCACGCCCCGCAGCATCCGCGACTTCTGCCGCGAACGCGCCGTGGACTACCAGGTGCCCAGCGACGTGTATTTTGCCGACGAACTCCCCCGCAACACCATGGGCAAGGTGCTGAAGCGGGAACTACGCGACGACCTGCTGGCGGATGCGGGCGAGGGGTAGGCTGCGGGTGCGCTGCGGCGGGCCTGTACTGAGCTTGTCGCAATGTTCTGTGCGCACGGTATTCAGGGCTAGGCTGGGGCGCTTCGGTGAGCCGGTACTGAGCCTGTCGCAGCGCTCAGCGCGAACGGATATGTTGGCTAGGGTAGGCTGCGACAAGCCTGTACTGCGCCTGTGGAAGTGATCTGTGCGAACGGACCCGCAGACACGAGTTTGGGAGGTATGTCCCGTGCGGCGGTTTGAAGACCAGGTAGCCATCGTTACCGGCGCGGGCAGCGGCATTGGCCTCGGCATCGCGGAGCGGCTTGGCAGCGAGGGCGCGCGGGTGCTCATCACCGATATTGACGGAGCCGTTGCCGACCATGCCGCGGTCGCACTGGCGAAACAGGGCGTAGACGCGCTGGCCGTGGCAGGCGACACGGCGGAGGAAGCAACGGCGGCCTGCGCCGCGGCGCAGGCCATGGACACCTGGGGGCGTCTCGATGTTTTGGTTAACAACACCGGCATCATCGGCAACACCGCGCCGCTGTGGGAACTGCCGGTGAGCGAACTCGACCGCGTCTACGCGGTGAACCTGCGCGGCACGTACCTCTTCTGCCAAAAGGCCGTTCCCCACATGCTCGCCCGCGACTACGGCCGCATCGTGAATATGGCGTCAATCGCGGGCAAAGAGGGCAACCCGAACATGACGCCGTATTCCGCCACCAAGGCCGCCGTCATCGGCCTGACGAAGACTCTGGGCAAAGAACTGGCGGAGACCGGCATCCGCGTGAACTGCCTCACGCCCGCGGTTGTCCGTACCCCCATTTGGGAGCAGACCACGCAAGCGCAGATGGATATGCTGCTAGCCCGCATCCCCATGCGGCGCAGCGGCGAGATTGAGGAAGTAGCGGCACTGGTGGCGTGGCTGGCGTCGGCTGAGTGCTCGTTCAGCACCGGCGCGGTGTTCGACATCAGCGGCGGCCGGGCAACGTACTAGGGTTTGCCGCAACCAGACATCGCTTCGTGTCGAAGTGCCCTGCGACCCTTCGGCCAGCTCAGGACAGGCAGGCTTGGAGCTTGCCCCGTGCTCGATACGGGAGCGAGCGAATGCGGCAAGTTCAGGTTTGCACGGGCGGGTCACACGGTCCCACGCTACTCACCTTTGCGAGAATGCGAGCACCTCACGAAATCTCTCTTGCCGCGATGATTGCGTTATCGGGAAGTCGAAGCCACTTTGGATCCGGTCGCCCACTACCCCCGATTTTTCCATCCGGTCGCAAATACTGATGGACAAGGGCAAGAGGAAGCAGTAGTCCATCCAATTGCTTTTCATAGTAGATTACGATTTGAGATAAGGTGCCAGCGGGCTGACGCGCGGCTCTTGGAGCAACGTACTCATCTCGCACTACAGCGACCAACTCACCAGTTGCGGACTTCTAATGCAAACGCATTTAAACAAAAGTGAAGTCGGAATTGCGCTTTTGACACGTAGTAGTCCGGTTCATCCAAGCGAGTAGAAGGCATGGGAGCAGGGCCAGCCGAAGCAGTTTGCGATAGAGTGCAGGCGTATCTCGACGAGGCGCTTACTTTGCAGGCGCTCTCTGCGTGGCTATTGGCGAAGACTGCGTACTTTGCCGATGGCTCGCGCCATGGCGCGAGCCATTCCTATGCTGCCAGACTGTGGGCACGAGCGTGTAATCTCGTTTCCCTGTGCGGTGACGATGCGCTAGCGGAGGATGAAGTACGGGCCGCCCTCCGCGAGGGGCTTGCAGAACATCCACGCACACGCGCCCACACGTCAGTTTCCAGCTAAGGGTCCTTTTGCGATCATTTCGCCTAGACGAGAGACGTTCGCCCTGAGCTTCGTCGAAGGGTCGAAGTGTTCATCACCAACGGCTCCCATCAGTTTTGAGGACTCCCTCTCCGATGATCGTAGACAGGCTCCAAGGCGCTTCCCTCCCGCTGGGCGCGCAAGGCGCCGGCGTGGTTTCGTTTGCGCATCCCCGTCTAGATAAACGCCGCCGCGCCGTCGGGTCCTACGTCGAACGGCCGGTGCCACGAACGGATCGGCTGGCCGCGCACGTAGTCCTCGTTCAATTCGATCCCCCAGCCGGGCTTTTCCGGTATTTCCAGGTAGCCGTCCACGAGCTTCACCGGCTCCTGCAGGATGTCCGTGCGGGGCGGCGCGTCGTCGGCGTGGTACTCCAGGATGATGAAGTTGTGGGTGGCCGCGGCGAAGTGGACGTTGACGGCTGTGGCGACCGGCCCGAGCGGATTGTGCGGCGCGACCTTGACGTAGTGGGCTTCGGCCAGCGCGGCGATCTTGCGCATCTCGGTCAGGCCGCCGCAGACGCAGATGTCGGGCTGGATGATGGTCGCCGCCTGCTTCTCCAGCAGTTCGCGAAAGCCGAACGACGTGTAGAGCATTTCGCCGGTGGCGACGGGAACCGGGGATTTGCGGGCGAACCAGGCCAAGGCGTCGATGTTCTCCGGGCGCAGGGGTTCCTCGAAGAAGAACGGCTGGGAGGGCGCGACCGCGGCCGCCATCTCCAGGGCGCGGGCCGGCTCGAAGATGCGCGCGTGGGGATCGAGGCCGATGTCCACGTCCGGGCCCACGGCCTCACGCACCGCCGCGATGCGCTCACCCGCCGCCGCAACGACCGCATTCCACGACATCTGGCTGGAATTAGGCGGATGCGGCGACATCTTCAGGGCGGTGTAGCCGTATTTCGCCACGAGGGCTTTCGCGCTTGCCGCGCAATCTTCCGGCGTGGCGCCGCCGCAGCTCTGGTAGACGCGAATGCGGTCGCGGCACTTGCCGCCGAGCATGCGGTACACGGGCTGTCCCGCCGCCTTGCCGCTGATGTCCCAGAGAGCGTGGTCGATGCCGCTGATGGCGGCGTTGATGACCGAACCGCCGGGAAAGCGCGAGTGGACGTACATGTGGTACCAGATGGCGTTGATGTCGCAGGGGTCTTTGCCCACGATCCAGTCGGCGAAGTCGTCGATGGCGGCGGCCACCGCCGCGTTCGGTCCCACCGGATAGGCTTCGCCGATGCCGCTGATGCCTTCAGAGGTATCGATCTTCACGATCAACACGTCGCGGGATACGATGGGCGCGGCGAAAGTCTGGACTGACGTGATCTGCATGGGTCTACTTCTCCTGTACGGGAATGAGGGGTGAATCTGGGGGTTACGACGCAGGGCCCTGGAGATTCCTCGCTGCGCTCGGAATGACATTGACCTCCGCTAGGAATGACAGAGGTGAGCCTGGGCATGTCACGCAGGGCCAAATTCGTGCTGTGTCACCCATTGTTCCACGCGGGTGAGCCTGGGCACGTCACGCAGGGTCTCAAGGACAGCCGGTATGCCGAGCATTGCCGTCCCCGCCGGGGGCGTCAGCCGTCGCGACCCAAGCGTCACGCCATCGCTTGCGCTCACTATAGCTTAAGATTGGTCAGCGGCTGCGGCCATTTGCGGCGACGGGCGGCGGGTTTCGCTCCGCTGGGGCAAATCGCGCTCTCAGGAGCGCCGGGAGAAGGGAATGAGTAGACTTGGGCCAATCCTGTGGAGAAATGCGGCTAGTCGCACGAGCCACACCCAGATTGACTTTTCGCCCTGTCATCTTCTCCTTCGACGGGCTCAGGGTACACTCCGCGACGAGGAATCTCGCATTCGGGGTTTCTTAGATTCCTCGCTGCACTCGGAATGACATGCATGTAGAATCGCGAAACCATCAAGTCTGGTGCTACGTATTCCCCGGGAGAATTCCCACGCTCGTGTAGGCTCCCTCGCTTGCGTGGGCTCCCTCGCTTGCGTGGGCTCCCTCTTGACGTGCTCCCGCCCTGGCGCGCCCACGTCAAGGGGCGCCATGCGTTGCCACAAGCGCCTGGCGCATGCCGTAAGCCAAGGGCCGCGTCCGCCCGCGATTTATATAGACTAGAGAGAGAGACCGTACGCGCGCAACCGGCCGCCGTGATGGCACGGTTGCGGCGGAGGAGAATCCACCCACACCTGCCGAGGAAGATTCATGAGCACACAGTCCGAACGTCCGTTCGATCTGGTAATACATGCCGGCCGCGTGCTGTGTCCCGCTACGGGACGGGACGGGCCCGGCGCAGTGGGCGTGCGCGGCGACCGCATCGCGGCGGTGACGGCGCCTGCGGCGTCTGCCCCGGCGCATGCCGCGCCCGAACTGGGAGCCGCCCGGCAGACCTTATCCCTGCCCGACTGCATTCTGCTGCCCGGTCTGGTGGACCTGCACGCGCATCCGGCGCTGTCGGGCTCCAAGTACGGCATTGACCCCGATACGCACGTGCTGCCCTATGGCTCCACCACGTTGCTCTCCCAAGGCGACGCCGGCGCGCACAACTGGGCGCGTTACAAAGCGGAGACCATAGGCGGCAGCCGCACCCGCATACTCATGGCGCTCAACCTCTCCGCCTCCGGTGAGTCCAACGAAGCGGGCTGCTTTGCCAATCTGGCCGACGCAGACGTTGACGCCTGCGTGGACACGGTCATGCAGGACCCCGAAGCCATCTGGGGCATCGCCATGAACGTCGGGCCCACCAACTGCGGTGAGAACGATCCCCGCGAGATCATGTCCCGCGGCTTGGCCGCCGCCGAGCGTACCGGCAAGCCCCTGCTCATCGGGCAGCGTCGCCACGACGACTGGTCGTTGGCGGAGCAATTCGACCTGCTGCGGCCCGGCGACGTGGTAACGTATTGCTTCCACAGGCGGGGCGGCAATCCGGTTGCCGACGGGCGGGTGCGGGACTGCGTGTGGGCCGCCCGCGAGCGCGGGGTGCTGTTCGACCTGGGTCACGGCTTTGACTCATTCAGCTACGAGGTTGCGGCGACCGCGATTGGGGAAGGCTTCTTGCCCGATACGATTTCGAGCGACGTGTACGTCCGGCACGTGGGCGCCTCACCCCGCCACCACATGCCGCTGGTTATGTCGAAAATCCGCGCCGCCGGCATGGACGAGGCCGACATCTGGCCGCGCGTGACATCGCGTCCCGCCGCGCTCTTGGGTCTGGAGCGCGAGATCGGAGCGCTATCGCCCGGCATGTGCGCCGACCTGGCCGTTCTCCGCTGGCAGGATGAGCCGCAAACGCTGCGCGACGGCGCCGGCAATGAACGCGCCGGCGGCGTGTGGGAGCCGGTGCTCACCGTGCGCGGTGGCGAAATAGTCGGCGGCGAGTGACCCCCCCCATACTAGATGGGCGCCTATTCTGGTAGCGCAGGTTTGTAACCTGCGCCGTCTTCGACTATCGATTCCTGCGATTCAATGCGAATCTTCACTGGTTGTGCGGTGACGCTAACGGGGGCAGGCTTCTCTGCTCACGAGCCTGGATTCCGGCTTTCGCCGGAATGACGGATTGGATTACTCGTCGGATCGAACGTCCGACCTCACGTTACATCCCGGCTTGTACCCAGGCGCAGAAGCGGCGGTCGAGCAGTTCGATGAAGGCGTACAGGGCCAGACCCAGCGCGGCCATGGCGACGATGCCGGCGTACATGGCAGGGTAGTCCACCAGGCTCCACGACTGCACGATGATGAAGTAGCCCAGGCCGTTGTGGGTGGCAAAAGTCTCGGTAAAGAAGAGAACGGCGATGGCCGTGCCGCTGGTGATGCGCAGCGCGCTGAGGATGGACGGCAGCACGGCGGGAAAGTAAACGTGGCGCAGCAGGTGGCGGCGGCGCGCGCCCAGCGAACGCACCGAGAGGATGAGTTCCGGCCGCACGGCGTAGGCGGCGTCGCGGGTGAGCACGAGGATCTGAAAGTAGAGAATCAGGCTGATGATGAAGATCTTCGAGGCTTCGCCCACACCCAGGAAGAGCATGATGACGGGCAGCAGCACGATCTTGGGCACCGGATAGACGAGGTAGATGAGCGGGCTGGCAATGCGGTCGATGAGGGGCGCCTGGCCCACGGCCATGCCCGCGGGCGCGGCCAGGATGACGGCAATGATGATGCTCAACACCACCCGATAGGCGCTGTAGAGCACGTGCTCCCACAGATTGCCGCCGGACCACTCCCGCGCGAACGCCTGCGCCACCGCCCACGGCGCCGGCAAGATGGGATTGCCCAGCAACACTGCCGCCAACGCCCACACCGCCACCAAAGCCACAACGGCGGCGGCTAAGAACGGCGGCGTAATGCGAGCGCGCGGAGCGAGCATTGAGTCTAAACTTCCATCAACTCTCTATCTAGGAATCCAAAAAAACTTCAACACTTCACTATAGGAGCGGAATTTCTTCACCAAGAATGCGATCCCGCAGGAGTGGCTTAATCGCCGCATACTCTCCAAGATCAACACGCCGACCCAACACGTCCTCAAGTTCCAGCTTGATGCCGATAAAATCAAGCAGGCCGGTCCGCTTGTCGAGCTCGATGAGAATGTCTACGTCGCTCTCCGGCGTCGCCTCCCCACGGGCGACCGACCCGAAGATGCCCGCGCGCTTTACACCGTGCCGCAGTAGTACAGGGAGAACTAAATCCCTGATTTCTGCAATCAAGGTTGTCGAATCTTCTCGCAATGCCATATCCCAATGTTTGTCTTAGCAAGACTGTCGGGGCTTGCCCCCCTTCTAAACTTGCTTGATTCACCGGTAAAGTAGATCGTTGGAAAGTACGCCCGATTTAGGGTTAGTGTCAAATCCACCTTTTCTTGTTTTCCCGGCGCATTTCTGCGAGCACTCTGATAGTCGCTTGCTGTTCATCCTCCAACACCTCTGAGCGAACAGGTCTTCGGCATGTGCCATAACACTAAAAACTTCGTCATGCTAGTCACTCGGGCAATTTCGTACACTATACTATGCGGGCGCGCGATGAGTTATGACTTGCGCTGCAACGACTAGCCACTCTCGAAAGGAGTATCCAGAATGGCCGACAACCCTTCGAAAAAGGCTGCCGAAAGGAAAGTTGCTGAGTTCACGGAGAATCTAGAGAGGCGACTAAAGAATCTCCATCCATGGGACTATTTGCCATTTGCTGCATTGAAGCTTAGGCAAGTACTGGAAAACCAAGCTACCTGGCGCAGATATCCTCCCCATTTCATACTTCACTCAATGGAGGCCAACTGCGCATTCCATCGTCAAGGCCATCATGCCCAATTCAAAGCAAGAACCTTTGACA
Organism: Chloroflexota bacterium; assembly: GCA_022824225.1. GTDB lineage: Bacteria > Chloroflexota > UBA11872 > VXOZ01 > VXOZ01 > VXOZ01. The sequence goes on along the minus strand of JAJEAH010000036.1, from coordinate 321 downwards.
GGATTATGAATGTCTATAAGGGTTTCGACGATCCGGTCGCTTTGCATATCCTCAATCAAGGTAAAGAAGTCGATTTAGATCTGTTTTTCTTGATGCATGCGAGGCAGCAGTTCGTCGTACAGGGCAAGTGGGGTAGATATAGACTTGCGGGCGGTATACAGATTTTCCTGGAAGGCTCCTTCAATAGAACTGAGGCCTTATTTGAGAGTAAATTCGGCCTGTCCTTTGCTGATTGGATAGGATTCTGTCACCTAGTGAATCTTGCGGGTGAAGAGGCAAAGGACAATGCAACTATCAATGGTCCCTCCATTCGAGCCGACA